>DASVLP010000056.1:2500-74866 GCA_036384795.1 Sphingomonadaceae bacterium
GACCCAGATGTTCGTCACCAAGTTCGTGCCGCCGATCAACGAAGTCGCCTATTCGGCCTACGCGCGCCTGCAGGACGACGGGGCGGCGTTCCGCTACGGGTTCCTCAAGGCGGTGCGGATCATCATGCTGCTCGGCGTGCCCTTCAGCCTCGGCCTCGCCGCGGCGGCGGACGCGGTAGTGCCGGTGGTGCTGGGGCCCAAATGGGCCGAGACCGCGCCGGTGATCGCGCTGCTGGGCTTCGCGATGCCGTTCATGACCTTGCAGGCGCTGTTCGGGCCGGCGGTGAACGCCGCGGGCCATCCCGGGATCTACACCCGCATCTCGCTGTTCGGCGGAGTTCTGCTGCCGCTATGCTTCCTCGCGGGTGTCCGCTGGGGGCTCGTCGGTCTCGCGAGCGCGTGGCTGGCGGGCTATCCGCTGCTCGTCGCGCTGTCGGCCGCCTGGGTGCTGCCGGCATTGCACCTCAGCGTGCGCGAGTTCCTCAAGGCGTTCCTACCGCCGCTGGTCGCGGGCGCGGCGATGGTGGTGCTGGTGCGCCTCGTCGACCGCGCGTTGCCGCCGATCCCGGCGCTGGCGCATCTCGCGCTGCTGGTGGCGGCCGGCGGGGCCGTTTACGGGCTGTGGCTGCTGACCCTTGCGCGCGCGCGGCTGACAGAGCTCGTCGATCTCGCCCGCCGGCGCGGCTAGAGCGCGCCCTCGCGCGCGGCGCGAGCCATCCGGCTGAGCGCCTCGCGGTCGAACCACCACCACACCGGATGCGCGCGCGGCGCCAGCCGGCTGAGCCACTGCGGATAGAGCAACGCGAGCCGCGGCGGCAACGCAGCCGGGCCCGGCCCGCGCATGATCGCGCTGATCATCCGGTTCTGAAAATGGCGGGTGCTGTAGTTCACCATCCGCCGGTACTGGTTCGCGAGCGACCGGGGCGAGGACAGCCGCGTGGGTTCGCACAGGAACCCGGCCTGCGGGCACGCGATCACCCGCGCGTCGCGCCATTCCTCTTCCGTGCCGAGGTCGGTCTTGGCGAGCGCGCCGATGAGGCCGTCGTCGCCGACCAGGTCGTCGGGCAGGCGCAGCCCCGCTTCGCGCATCCGCGCGACGAACGAGCCCTTCAGCGCATAGAGATCGCCGAACAACCCGCGCTCGCGGATCACCGCCTGGCGATAGGCTTGCGCCCGGCGCCCGTTCGCCGGCAGGCCGGCAGCGGCGTTCGCGTCTGGATCCGCGTCGAGCGCGTGCGCCAGCGCCTCGATCGAGCCGGCGAGGACTTCGGCGTCGCCGTCGACGAACACGAACGTCCGCGCGGCAATGCCGGGCGTGTCGAACACGAAGCGGTTCCAGCTGCGCGCCTTGCCGCCCTCGGCATATTCGTGGACCCGCACCCCGAGAAACCCGCGGGCGACCTCGGCGGTGCGGTCGCGCGAGCCGTTGACCACCACGTGCACGGCGATGTGCGGATCGCCCAGCGGCAGGCTGGCGAGGCACGCCGCGATGCGGCGCTCCTCATTGTGCGCCATCACCGCGACGATGATTTCGGCTCCGCCCATGGTGCCCGCCATAGCCCCGGAATGGCTAATTTTGACTTGCCCGGTTTGGCAAACGCCGTTTGCCGGAAGTGGCCGGCGTGTGGTATTCTGCGGCTTCGCGGGCCCCCGCGCCCGCGTGTGGGGAGAGAATGCCGATGAGCTGGCTGGGACCGGCCTTGGCTGCTGCGCTGGCGACGACCGCCTGGCCGCTCGGCACGCCCGGGGCACCTGCCGTGCCCGCCACCGCCTCCGACGAGGCCGGCGACATCGACGTGATCCAGGCCCAGAACGAACGCTTCGACCGCATGACGGTGCCGGTGAAGATCGACGACAGCGGCCCGTATGCGTTCATGATCGATACCGGCGCCGAAGCCACGGTGGTGTCGCTCGATCTGGCGGACCGGCTGGGGCTTGCCGAACGCTCGCCGGCGACGCTGGTGGCAATGGCGAGCCGCAAGCCGATCGAAACCGCGTTCATTCCCCATCTCGAACTCGGCAGCCGGAGCTTCAACATCCAGACCGCGCCGCTGGTCGATCGCTCGAACATCGGCGCCGCCGACGGCGTGCTCGGGCTCGACAGCCTGCAGAACCAGCGCGTGCTGATCGATTTCGCCGAGCAGCGCATCGCGGTCGCCGATGCGCGGGACCTGGGCGGCAACCGCGGTTACGAGATCGTGGTTACCGCGCGGCGGCGATTGGGCCAGCTGATCATCACCAGCGCGCGGTTCGACAACGTGCGCGTGGCCGTGATCGTCGACACCGGGGCCGAGGCGAGCATCGGCAACGATGCATTGATGCGCCGGCTGCGCGGCGGCAACGCCGGCCCCGCGCAGATCACCGACATCAACGGAGTGCAGGCATCCGGCACCGTGCGCCTGGCGAGCGAAGTCCGCATCGGCGACGCCAAGCTGAGCAACATTCCGGTGGCGTTCGTCGAATCGCCGTTGTTCAAGCAACTCGGGCTCGAAGGCCAGCCGGCGATGGTCCTGGGCATGAACGAGCTGAGGCTGTTCCGCCGCGTCGCGATCGACTTCAAGCAGGGCAAGGTCCTGTTCGACCTTCCGCCCCAGGCGACCCTGCCGCAGGACGTCTTCCGGGTCATGCCGTTCTGACGGACACCGCGGGGGATGAGCCCCGCTGCGGCGCGACCCATTGCCCTTTCGTGCGCGAACGCCCAAGTCACCGGCAATGCCGCCGCACGGACCGACATCCACCGACCTTCGCACCCCCGCCGACTGGCCCACGGTCAAGCGCTTCCTACCTTATCTATGGCAGCGCGGCCGCAAGGGCGTGCGCTTGCGGCTGGCGATCGCGCTGCTGCTGATCCTGGTTTCCAAGATCACCGTCTTCTCGATGCCTTACGCGATGCGCGGGCTGACCAACGATCTGGCGGGCCCGCGGGGCCAATCGCCGATGTGGGCGGCGCTCGCGCTGGTGCTTGCCTACACCGTGGCGCGCTTCGCGACGGTGCTGTTCGACAACGTCCGCAACGTAGTGTTCGAGCGTGTCGGCCAAAGCGCGGTGCAGATGCTCGCCGAAGACGTGTTCCAGCGCCTCCACCAGCTTTCGCTGCGCTTCCACCTCGCGCGGCGCACCGGCGAGGTGACCAAGATCATCGAGCGCGGGACCAAGAGCATCAACAACATGCTCTATTTCCTGCTGTTCAACATCGCCCCGACCGTGATCGAGCTCACCGCGACTTCGGTGATCTTCTACCTCAATTTCGGCTGGGGGCTGGTGGTCGCGACGATGGTGTCGGTGGTCGCCTATATCTGGATCACCACCCGGATCACGGAATGGCGTGCGTCGCTGCGCCTCAAGATGAACGAGCTCGACGGGCAGGCGCTCGGCCGGGCGGTCGATTCGCTGCTGAACTATGAGACGGTGAAGTATTTCGGCGCCGAAACCCGCGAGCTCACGCGCTATTCGCAAGCCGCCGAAAGCTACATGAACGCCGCGGTCAAGAGCGAGAACTCGCTCGCGTTGCTCAACATCCTGCAGGCGGTGATCACCAACCTGCTGATGGGCGGCGCGATGGCGTGGACAGTGTGGGAATGGAGCCACGGACGGCTCCGGGTCGGCGACCTGGTGTTCGTGAACGGGCTGCTGATGCAGCTGTTCCGGCCGCTCGACTTCCTGGGGATGGTCTATCGCACGATCCGCCAGGGCCTGATCGACATGGCGCAGATGTTCGCGCTGATCGACACCGACATCGAAGTCCGCGACGCGCCGGGCGCGCCGGCGCTGGTCGTGCGGCGCCCGTCCATCGTGTTCGACGATGTCGCGTTCGGCTACGAAGGCGAGCGCCAGATCCTCCACGGATTGAGCTTCGAGGTCGCGGCGGGCAGCCATGTCGCGGTGGTTGGCCCATCCGGCGCGGGCAAGTCGACCATCGGGCGGCTGCTGTTCCGGTTCTACGACCCGTGGTCGGGCCGCATCCTGATCGACGGGCAGGACATCAAGCAAGTAACGCAAGAATCATTGCGGGCGGTGATCGGCATCGTCCCGCAGGACAGCGTGCTGTTCAACGACACGATCGGCTACAACATCGCCTACGGCCGCGACCGGGCGGACATGGACGAAGTGATCGCGGCCGCGCGCGGCGCGGCGATCCTGCCGTTCATCGAGCGCCTGCCGCACGGGTTCGACACGCCGGTCGGCGAGCGCGGGCTCAAGCTTTCCGGCGGCGAGAAGCAGCGCGTCGCGATCGCGCGCACTTTGGTGAAGAACCCGCCGATCCTGCTGCTCGACGAGGCGACCAGCGCGCTCGACACCCGCACCGAGCAGGAAATCCTCGCCACCTTGCGCCGCATCTCGGCCGACCGCACGTCGATCTCGATCGCCCACCGGTTGTCGACGATCGTCGATTCGGACGTGATCTACGTGATGCAGGAAGGCCGCCTTGCCGAGCACGGCACCCACGCCGAGCTGCTCCGCTTCGACGGGCTCTATGCCGAAATGTGGACGCGCCAGGCGGCCGAGAGCGCCGCGCTCGAGGAAGCCGCGGAATAGCCGGCGATATTTTTCGCCTTGCGCGCGAAATGGGGAAGTGGAACACCGCGCGCGGGGTGAATGCAGCAATACGACCATCGAGAGGATCGTCCATGAAACACGCCATCGCCCATTCCATCGCGCTCGGCACGCTCGCGCTCGCCCTCGCCGCCTGCCACAAGCAGGCCGAGCAGCCGCAGCAGCTCACGCTGCACGAGGTGATGAAGAACGAGATCGACGCCAACGCCGACAAGCTGTGGGACCTGACCAACGATGCGCTGGGCGAACAGGCCGAGCTGGTCGATTCCAAGATGACCGACGATAAATGGGCCCAGCTTCAGGAGTACGCCAACAAAGTGAAGGCGGGCGCCGAGAAGATCGAGAACATGCAGTCGGTCGTAGTGGTGAAGCCCGGGGTCAAGATCGCAGACGAGGATGTCCCCTACGGCGATTCGGCCGCCAGCGTGCAGGCGAACGTCGACAAGGATCCCGAGATGCTGCACGAATTCGCCGGCGCGCTCGCAGCACACATGGACGAACTCGCCAAGGCGGCTGGCACGCACGATGCGGCCAAGGCGGGGCCGCTGATCGACCAGCTCGACGGCGTGTGCGAGGATTGCCACCTGCAGTTCTGGTATCCGAGCCAGAAGGAGCTGGTGAACAAGTTCCGCAACGAAGGCGCGGCAGCCGCAAGCGGCACGCCGGCTGCGGCCAACAAATAGCGGCGCGAGACGCTTTCATCTCCTCCCCCGGCGGGGGAGGAGAGTTTACAGGATATATTTGCTGAGATCGCTGTCGCCGGCGAGGCCGGCCAGCCGGTCGCGGACATAGCCGGCGTCGATCGTCACCGTCTCGCCCTTGCGGTCCTCGGCCTCGAAGCTCAGCTCCTCGATCAGCTTCTCCATCACTGTCTGCAGCCGCCGGGCGCCGATGTTCTCGACGCTCTCGTTGACTTGCGCGGCGATGCTGGCGATCTCGCGCACCGCGTCGTCGGTGATCTCCAGCGTCACCTGCTCGGTGCCGATCAGCGCCTTGTACTGTTCGACGAGGTTGGCCCGCGTTTCGCTGAGGATGCGCACGAAGTCCTCCTCGGTGAGCGAGGCAAGCTCGACCCGGATCGGCAGGCGCCCCTGGAGCTCGGGCAGCATGTCCGAAGGCTTGGCGACGTGGAACGCGCCGCTGGCGATGAACAGCACGTGGTCGGTCTTCATCGGCCCGTACTTCGTCGCGACGGTGGTGCCCTCGATCAGCGGCAGCAGATCGCGCTGCACGCCTTCGCGGCTGACCGAGCCCCCGCGCACGTCGGACACGGCAATCTTGTCGATCTCGTCGAGAAACACGATCCCGTTGGTCTCGGCATTCTGCAGCGCGGTACGGGCGACGTCGTCCTGGTCCATGCGCTTGTCGGCTTCCTCGTCGACCAGCTTATCCCACGCCTCGGGCACCTTCAGCTTGCGGCGCTTCATCGGCGCGCGGCCGAGCGCCTTGCCCATCATTTCGGAGAGGTCGATCATCCCGACGCTGCCGCCCATGCCGGGGATGTCCATCATCGGCGAGGCCGGCGCGTCGCGCAATTCGATCTCGACCTCGACGTCGTTCATCGCATCCTCGACGATCCGCCGGCGGAAGCTCTCGCGGGTGGCTTCGGTCGCATGGTCGCCGACCAGCGCGGTCAGCAGACGCTCCATCGCGGCTTTCGACGCGGCTTCGCGCACCGCTTCGCGGCGGCGCTCCTTCTCGAGCCGGATCGCTTCCTCGGCAAGATCGCGGGCGATCTGCTCCACGTCGCGGCCGACGTATCCGACCTCGGTGAACTTGGTCGCCTCGACCTTGACGAACGGCGCATCGGCGAGCTTGGCCAGCCGCCGGCTGATCTCGGTCTTGCCGCACCCGGTCGGGCCGATCATCAGGATGTTTTTCGGGGTCACCTCGTCGCGCAGCTCGGGGCTCAGCCGTTGCCGGCGCCAGCGATTGCGCAGCGCGACGGCAACCGCGCGCTTGGCATCGGCCTGGCCGACGATGTGCTCGTCGAGCGCGGCGACGATCGCTTTGGGGGTGAGAGAGTCGTTCATTTGGTCCTCGATGCTCTCTCCCCTTCAGGGGAGAGATACGGAGACTTGGCGCATCGCGCCTAGTCGAAGTTGAGAGGGGCAGAGAGGATGCGCAGGTCCCCTCTCCCAACCCTCTCCCCTCAAGGGGACAGGGCTTAGATCGTTTCCACCGTCACCCGATCGTTGGTGAAGACACAGACTTCGGCGGCCACTTCCATCGCGCGGCGGGCGATCCTTTCCGCATCGTCCTCATAGTCTTCAAGCGCGCGCGCGGCGGACAGGGCGTAATTCCCGCCCGAGCCGATGGCCGCGATCACGGTGTCGTTCTTGGCTTCCGGTTCCAGCACGTCGCCGTTGCCGGTCAGCACCAGCATCGTTTCGGCATCGGCGACGATCATCAGCGCCTCGAGGTTGCGCAGGTACTTGTCGGTCCGCCAGTCCTTGGCGAGCTCGACCGCGGCGCGCAGCAGTTGCCCGCGATGCTGCTCGAGCTTGCGCTCGAGCCGTTCGAACAGCGTGAAGGCATCGGCGGTCGCGCCGGCGAACCCGGCGATCACTTTGCCGTTCTCGCCGATCCGGCGGACCTTCTTCGCGTTGGGCTTCATCACCGTGTTGCCCATCGTCACCTGGCCGTCGCCGGCAATCACGGTCTTGCCGCGCTTCTTCACGCCGATGATGGTGGTGCCGTGCCAGGCGGGGCCGCCGTGGCTCGAGGTGGACTGGTTCATGCGGCGGATATGGGCGCTCGGCCCAATCGCTTCAAGCGGCCGATCCGCGCCGGATCAGCTGCCGTTCGGGCCGCTGCCCGGGCCACCGTTGCCCTGCGGATTGCTCGCCCCGAAGCTGCCGACCTGCCCGATGTTGCCGAACAGATCCTGGAAGAACCCGCGGTTCCGGCCCAGCGTCGGGGTCTTGTCGTGGTCGGGATGGAGGTGAACGACCTTCTCCATCCCCGAGCGGGTAGCGCTGGCGACGTTGCCCGCGGGATCGAACTGGATCGCCACCACCAGGTGCTGCCGGATGCGCGGGGTGGTGAACGGC
This sequence comes from Sphingomonadaceae bacterium, assembly GCA_036384795.1. Classification (GTDB taxonomy): domain Bacteria; phylum Pseudomonadota; class Alphaproteobacteria; order Sphingomonadales; family Sphingomonadaceae; genus Andeanibacterium. The sequence continues at coordinate 10,108 of DASVLP010000056.1, forward strand.
TTCTGCGTGGTGGTGCTCGAGATGTAGTACCAGGTCTCGCGGCCGAACTGGCTGGTGAAGGTCGGCGAGCCGAGCGTTCCCTGCACCGATTGCCGGTTGTCGATCCCCGGATGGATCGCGCCGAGCAACGCTTCGTCGTTGATATACCCGCGATGCTCGCGGATCGAGCTGCAGCCGGAGGCGAGCACGGCCAGCGCGGCAACCGCTGCGATCCGAACCGTCGTCGTCATGCTATCCCGTCTCCGCACTTTTCCGGCCCGAACCGCCGGCCCACGTTGCGCTCGCGCGGCCGAACCTTTAACGGCGCTGGCCTTACGGACAATCGCCTGCCCACGCAATGCCGCTTGGCGAGCCTGCATTTAATCCCGGCTGAACGGGAAAGGAGTTGCCGCTTCGATGAAGCCGTTGTCGCGTATTTTTCGCCGGCGCAGGGACCCGCGCGAATCGCTTCGCCCGCTATGGCACCGGGTGGTGGCGATCTCGCGCGAGAAGCGCTGGTACGCCGAGCTCGGGGTCGCCGACACGGTCGCGGGGCGGTTCGACATGATCGCCGCGGCGCTCGCGCTGGTGCTGCTGCGGATGGAACAGGAACCCGCGCTGGTGCCGCCGTCGGTGCTGCTCACCGAGCTGTTCGTCGACGACATGGATGCGCAGCTGCGCGAGGCCGGCGTCGGCGATCCGGTGGTCGGCAAGCACATCGGCAAGCTGGTCTCCGCGCTCGGCGGCCGGCTCGGCGCATTCCGCGAGGCGCTGGCGGACGAAGGGAACGAGAGCCTGGCGGCAGCCGTTCAGCGCAACGTGATGTTGCGTGATGGAGCAAGCCCCGAGCCGGCCGCGGCGGCGCTGCGCGAATTCTCCCGTGCGCTGGGCGCCAAGCCGGCCGAGGCGATTCTCGCCGGCGAGGTCTGAGATGGACGCGGCGCCCGAATTTTCCCGCATGGTGCAAGTACGGCAGGTCGATGCACGCCCGCACCGGCTGGAAGCGAACGAAGCCGAACGTGCCGCGCTCGCCAGCCGGTTCGGGATCGTGTCGATCGGCCGCCTCGAAGCGAATATCGAACTCGACCGGAAAGGGGAGACGGTCGAGGCGACCGGCGCGCTCGACGCGGAGATCGTCCAAAGCTGCGCGGTGAGCGGCGACGACCTGCCGGTCACGATCCGCGAGCCGCTGTCGTTGCGCTTCGTCCCCGAAGGCACACCGGCCGTCAGCGCAGACGAGGAAATCGAACTCGAAGCGAACGAGTTGGACGAAATCCCTTATACGGGCACCGCATTCGACCTCGGCGAAGCGGTGGCGCAGACCCTGGCGCTGGCGATCGATCCTTACGCCTGCGGCCCGAACGCCGAGGCCGCGCGCAAGGAAGCGGGCCTGCTGGATGAAGACAGCGCCGGTCCGTTCGCCGCGTTGAAGGCGCTGAAGACCGGGGAGGAGTAACCTCAGAACGGAATATCGTCGTCGAGATCGTCGCCGAAGCCGCCCGATGGCGCGCCGCCACCCGACGAGCCGCCGCTATAGCCGCCGCTCGAACCTGCGTTGTCCCAGCCGCCGCCCTGGCCGCCGCCGGAGCGGCCGCCACCGCCACCTCCGCCGCCGCCCTGCCCATCGAGCATCAGCAAGGTGCCGCCGAAGCCGCGGATCACCACTTCGGTCGAATAGCGGTCATTGCCTGACTGGTCCTGCCATTTGCGGGTCTGCAGGCTGCCTTCGATATAGACTTTGCTGCCCTTGCGCAGATAGCGCTCGACCACCCCGACGAGGCCTTCCGAAAAGATCGCCACGGTATGCCACTCGGTGCGTTCCTGCCGCTCGCCCGAGTTGCGGTCTTTCCACTGCTCGGAGGTCGCGATGCGCAAGTTCGCGACTTTGCCGCCGTTCTGGAACGAGCGGATCTCGGGGTCCGCCCCGAGATTGCCGATGAGCATCACTTTGTTGAGGCTGCCTGCCATGGAGTCGCTTTCCCTTGCTGGTAAGCGCCGGGCTTATCCAAAGCGCTGGGCGGCTTCCACCCTTTCGGGCGAAAACCTGTCCATAATCGAAGCGCTTGTCAAAGGCCGAGCGCGGTCGCCGTCCAGAACGTGATCCCGGCCGCGACATAGGCCAGCGCGAACAGGTAGCCGAGCATGAACGCCGGCCATTTCCAGCCGTTGGTCTCGCGCCGGGCGACCGCGATCGTCGACAGGCATTGCGGCGCGAACACGAACCAGGCGAGGAACGCGAGCGCGGTCGGCAGGCTCCAGCGCCCGGCGAGCTTCGCCCCCAGCGCGACCGCGGTCTTGTCCTCGTCGGACGCGTCGACCGCATAGGTCGTCGCCAGCGAGGAGACCGCGACTTCGCGCGCGGCCATCGCCGGGATCAGCGCGAGCGCGATCTCGCGGTTGAACCCGACCGGCTCGACCACCACCGCAACGCCGTTGGCGAGATGCCCCGCGATCGATGCGTCGACCTGGCTCTGGCCGGGCGCCGCGCGTGGGAAATTGAGCAGCAGCCACAACACCACGGTGACGGTGAAGATGATCGTTCCCGCCCGGCGCAGGAAGATCCACGCGCGCTGCCACAGTCCGAGCAAGATGTCGCGCAGCGGCGGCAACTGGTATTTGGGCAACTCCATGATGAAGCCCGAAGCGTCGCCCTTCGTCACCGAGCGCCGCAGGATCAGCGCGACCGCCATCGCCCCGACCACGCCGGCGACATAGAGCGCGAACAGCACCAGGCCTTGCAGGCCGATGCCGCCGCCGACCGTGCGATGCGGGATGAACGCCGCGATGATCAGCGCATAGACCGGCAGCCGCGCCGAGCAGGTCATCAGCGGCGCGATCAGGATCGTGGTCAGGCGGTCCTTCGGATCGGCGATCGCGCGGGTCGCCATGATTCCCGGAATCGCGCAGGCGAAGCTGGAGAGCAGCGGAATGAAGCTGCGGCCGGAAAGCCCGACGCGCGCCATCAGCCGGTCCATGATGAATGCCGCGCGCGCCATGTAGCCCGATTGCTCCATCGCCAGGATGAATGCGAACAGGATCACGATCTGCGGCAGGAACACGATCACCGAGCCGACCCCGGCGAAGATGCCGTCGGTCAGGAGATCGCGCAGCACGCTGGGCGGCAGCAGCGCCACGGTCTCGCGCGAAAGCCAGTCGGCCACCGCCTGCAGCCCGTCGGCGAACGGCGTCGCCCAGGCGAACACCGCCTGGAACATCACGAACAGGAAGGCGAACAGGATCAGCGGCCCGAGCCAGGGATTGAGCAAAACCCGGTCGAGCCGGGCGTGCAGCCGGTGCTGCGCAGTCTCCGACAGGATCGCCCCTTGCGCGATCGTGCGCGCGGCGAAGCGGCGTTCGGGCAGGGTCAGATGCGGCCGGCGGTGATCGCGCGGATCCTGCTCGGCGGTGATTTCGGCGGCCGAAATCGCCTCAATCAGTTCGGCGATCCCGCGGCGGCGCACCGCGACGGTCGGAATCACCGGCACGCCCAGCGCGGCAGCGAGCGCCGCGGGATCGAGCACCAGCCCGTCGCGTTCGGCCAGGTCGACCATGTTGAGCGCGGCCACCACCGGTCGGCCCAGCGCGATCAGCTCCTGCGCGAACACCAGGTGCTGCTCCAGGTTGGAAGCGTCGAGCACGATCACCAGCACTTCGGGCCGCGCCTCGCCGGGGAACTCCCCCAGCACGACCTTGCGGGTGACTTCCTCGTCCGGGCTCGCGGCGTCGAGCGCATAGCTGCCGGGCAAGTCGATCAGTTCGACCGGCTCGCCGCTCGGCAGAGTGAGCCGCCCGGCTTTGCGCTCGACGGTGACGCCCGCGTAGTTCGCGATCTTCTGCCGCGCGCCCGTGAGCACGTTGAACAGCGCGCTCTTGCCCGAATTGGGGTTGCCGACCAGCGCGGCGGTGCGCAGCCGGCTCACCTCAGAGTTCCCGCACGGTCATCGCCGCGGCGTGGCTGCGGCGCATCGCCAAAGTCATCCGCCCGATCAGCAATGCGATCGGATCGCGCCCGCCGAACACCCCGCGATGCGCGATCGCGACGCGCGCGCCCTCGTCCACGCCCAGCGCGCGCAGGCGCTTGGCCTCCTCGGGCGCGAGGCGGTCCCAGGCTATCGCGACGATCTCGGCGCGGCGACGGGGGGGCAATTGGTCGAGGGTCATCTCAACCGCGCTGCCAGAAGACGGCGTCAATTGCAACTAATTCGCATTAACCGACGCAGCCGTTCTACCGCGCCGGGTAGCGAAGGCGTCCGAGGAAGCGGGTGACCGAGAAACCCTCGCGCGGCGCGAGCAGCTTGGCCTTGGCTTGTTCGAACCGCATCACCCCTTCGATCCGGCGGTCGAGGAACGCGCGCGTCTCCGCCTTGCCTTCGCTCTGGTCGGCGATGAACGCGGCGAGGGTCGCGAGATATATCCCGGCGAGGATCGTGCGCTTGGTGTAGTAGTTGTAGTCGGTCGCGGTGTCGCCCGCGAGCCGCCACATCAGGTCCGCGCTGTGCCAGCCGAGCTTGAGCGATCGCCCGGCGTTCTGCGGCAGCGCCATCACGGCCTGCGCGCGGCGGAGAGCCTCTTCCCTTCCCGCCATCCGGTCGAGCCGGAACTGCACCAGCGCACGGATGCGCTCGCGAATTTTCATCGCCGCGAGCGCTTCGGCAGGAAGCGCCTCTGCCATCGCGACGTCGATCGTGCCGATCCACGCGGCGATCATCTCCATCGCGCCGTCCTTGAACGCCAACCGCGCCACGGCAGGCGCCACTCCGGCGCGGTTGGCCGCGTTTTCCACCGCGGCCGCGCTCCAGCCGTCGAACGCGGCCTCGTCGGCGATCAACGGCGCGAGCAGCGCCCGCACCTCGTCGAGCGTGAAGTCCGCGGGATCGGCCGCGTCAGATCGAGGGGCCATAGCTCGAAGCGCCTTCGCGTTCGTTCTTCGGCCGCTCGTTCTTCTCGATCTCTTCGACCAGCTGGCTCTTCGCCCCCTCGCGCTTGGCATAGTCGCGCGCGCTGCGGCCCGACGAATCGGCCCGGTCGGGATCGGCGCCGGCGTGCAGCAGCAGGCGGAGCAGTTCGATGTCGTGGTTGTGGACCGCGGCGATCAGCGGGGTCTCCCCCGTTGAATTGGGAATGTCGACTTTCGCGCCTTTGGCGATCAGCTGCCCGGCACCATCGATGAAGCCGATCTGGGTCGCGAGCACCAGCGGGGTCACACCCTTGTTGTCGCGGATGTTGGGGTTGGCGCCTTTGGTCAGCAGGAACCGCAGCCAGGTGAGGTCACGCCGTTCGACCACGATGTGCAGCGCGGATTCGCCGGTGGTGATGTCGCGCGCGTCGATCACCGTCGCGCCGCCGCCGCTCAGCATGTCGAGGACTTTCTGCCCGTCCTTGTCCTTCACCGCCTTGAGGAACTTGTAGCCTTCCGAATAATTCTGCGCGGACGCCGGCGCGGGGGCGAGCAGCGCCATTGCCAGCACCGCGAAAATGAGGCTTGCCAAGCGGCCGACCCTTGCCACGGGTAAATCTCCTGTTGCGATCGGGGGTGCGAGTCACCCCTTGCGAGGGGCGGGTTAGCAGAGCATGAACCGGCGCGCCATGACCTCACCGAAACGCTTGCGCCATATTGCGCTCCTCGCCGCCGCCGCCTTGCTCGCCTCTTGCGGCAGCCATTCCGGCGAGGCGCCCGCGGGCGATCCGCCGCTGGCCGGCTCGGCGATCGGCGGGCCGTTCACCCTGGTCGACAGCACCGGCAAGACCGTTCACTGGTCTGACTTCGACGGCAAGTACCGGATCGTCTATTTCGGCTATACGTATTGCCCGGACGTCTGCCCGACCGACGTCGGCCGGATCATGCGCGGCTACGCCAAGTTCAAGCAGGCCGAGCCGCAACTCGCCGCGCAAGTGGTGCCGATGTTCATCAGCGTCGACCCCGAGCGCGATACCCCGGCAAAGGTTGGTGAGTTCGTCCATGCCTTTTCCGACGACCTGATCGGCCTCACCGGAACGCCGAAGCAGGTCAAGCAGGCGGCCGATGCGTTCAAGGTCTACTACGAAAAGGGCGAGAGCGGGGACAACGGCAGCTATCTGGTGAACCATTCGACCCAGACTTATCTGATGGGCCGCAAGGGGGAGCCGATCGCGCTGCTGCCGGTGGACGTCGCCGACCAGGGCCAGGCGGTCGCCGCGGAACTCGAGAAATGGATACACTGAACCCCGCGAAGCTGCGCCAGCGCTTCTGGGAGCTGCCGCTCGAGGCGCTCAATCGCGCCGAGTGGGAAGCGCTGTGCGACGGCTGCGGACGCTGCTGCCTGCACAAGCTCGAGGATGACGAGACCGGCGAAGTGCACGGCACCAACGTCGCCTGCCGCCTGCTCGACACCTCGACCGGGCGCTGCAGCGACTACAAGAACCGCAAGGCGTTCGTGCCCGATTGCCTGCGGCTGACCTACAAGCTGGTGAAGAAGGTGCGCTGGTTGCCCGAGACCTGCGCCTATCGCCTGCGCGCCGAAGGCCGGCCGCTGCCGCGCTGGCACTATCTGCTGACCGGCGACCGCGACGCGGTGCGCCGGGCGGGCGTGTCGGTGATCGGCCGGGCCGTGAGCGAGGACGTTGCCGGGCCGATCGAGCACCACATCGTCGACTGGCCGCAAGGCGAGCCATGATCGACTGGCTACGGCGCGACCCCGGCGACCCGCGCCTCGTGCTCGAGGGCCGCGAGCTGCCGGTGGCGATCCGGCGGCACCCGCACGCGCGGCGGATGACCTTGCGGCTCGCGCCAGACGGCAGCGAGGTGCGCGTGACGTTGCCGCGCTGGGGGCGCACCGCGGAGGCTTTGGCGTTCGCCGAAAGCCGCCGCGAATGGCTGGCGGCACAGCTTGCGAAGTGCGCGCGCGCCGAACCGCCCGCCGCCGGGGGTACCCTCGTCTATCGCGGCAAGACCCTGGCGATCGCGTGGGCGGCCGCGCTGCCGCGCAAGCCGGCGCTCGGCGAAAACGAAGTTCGGCTGGGTGGCCCCGAGCACAGCCTCGCGCCCCGGCTGCAGCGCTGGCTCGAAGCCGAAGCGCTGCGGCTGATGGCGGACGACCTCGCCGACTATTGCGCCGCCGCCGGGCGCCCGCTGCCCACGCTCGCCTTGTCGCGCGCCCAGCGCCGCTGGGGGAGCTGCTCGGGCGCCGGCACGGTGCGGATCAACTGGCGGCTGGTGCAGGCACCCGATTTCGTCCGCCGCTCGGTGGTCGCGCACGAAGTCGCGCACCTGGTGCATTTCGACCATTCGCCGGCGTTTCACGCGTTGCTCGCTCGGATTTACGAAGCCGATCTCGCGGCGGCCGATCGCTGGCTCAAGCAGCAAGGACGCTCGCTCTACGCGTCCTTCGGCTGACGCCTGCGGGAAATCCCCCTAACCCGGCGTTAACCTTGTTCTGTCACATCCGGCGGGATGGAAAGGCTCGGATTTGCCCTTTGCCTCGCCATGCTTGCCGTGGCCCCCGCCCGTGCGGCGGGCGATCCCACCTGCAAGTTGTGTGCGCCTGCGCAGGAACAGGCGCCCAAGGCCCCGCTCCAGATCCAGGTCGACAAGGGAATCGATTTCAGCCGCTTCGCCGAAGTCGGCAGCGGCGGCGGCCAGGCGGCGATCGATCCGCAGACCGGCACCCGCACCGCGCGGGGCAACCTGATGAGCCTGGGCGGCCTCGCGTATCAGGGCCACGCCCGGATCACCGGCCAGCCCGACGCCTACGTGCGGATCGAGATGCCGCCGAGCGTGGTGCTCTACAGTTCGAGCGGCGCCGAAGTGGAGCTGAGCGACTTCCGCACCGATCTGCCCGCCGCACCGATGCTCGATGCGCACGGCGCCCTCGAATTCAACTTCGGGGCGACCCTCCAGACGCGCCGGCCGGGCGGCGGCAACTTCCGCGGGCGCATTCCGATCCGCATCGAATACAACTGAATTCCTCCAAGAGGCTGGCGGCCGCGGCCCCCAACGCCTACATTCGCGCAATGGCTATGTGGCGCAACACCCTCTGGCGCGATGTCTCTCCCACCGGCGCGATCAAGGATTTCGTCGAGGTGTGGAAAGGCAACCGCTATCGCTGGCGCACGCTGGCGCTCGCGCTCGCGATGACCGGCGCGCTGCTCTACATCGCGCTGCCCGCCACCGTGCGCGCGCCGCCGCCGCATCCCGACATCACCTACATCTCGACGCTCGACGAGAACCGTACGCGAGCGCAGATCATGGCCTCGAACATCGCCCACCAGAAAGCCGAGGAGAAAGTGGTCGCGGCCGAGCAGCGGCAGGCCGAGGACAGGAAGAAATTCTGGGAGGCAATCGGCCGGGCGACGTTCATCGACGTCGATGCGATCAAGAAGAAGGCCGCCGAGGACGCCGCCGCGCAGAAGAAGGCCGACGAGCAGCGCGCCGCGGAGAACATGGCGCGCTGGAAGGAGCAAGCGGGCTCTGCCGGCAAGTGACGCAAGCGATGTGCGCTGGCTGAGCGCGGCGGCCGCGCTCGCGATCCGCGCGCGCCCGCTGAGCCGGCCCAATCCGGCGGTGGGTGCGCTGATGGTAAAGGACGGCATTGTCGTCGGGCGCGGCTGGACCGCGGCCGGCGGGCGGCCGCACGCCGAGGCGGTGGCGCTCGACGAGGCCGGCGAAGCCGCGCGTGGCGCGACGCTTTACGTGACGCTCGAACCGTGCGCGCACCGCAGCCCGCGCGGCCCCGCCTGCGCCGACCTGACGGCGGCCGCCGGGCTCGAACGCGTGGTGATCGGGATCGAGGATCCCGATCCCCGCACCCGCGGCGCCGGTGCGGAGCGGCTGAGAGCGGCAGGGATCGATGTCGTCATGGCCGACGATCCGGACTGCCGCGCCAGCCTCGCCGGCTACCTGACGCGCAAGCTCACCGGGCTGCCGCTGGTGACGGTGAAGCTCGCGCTCACCGCCGACGGATACATCGCGCGGTCCGACGGAACCAGCAAGTGGATCACGGGCGAGGCAGCCCGCGCCCACGCCCATCTCGAACGCGCGCTGAGCGATGCGATCCTGGTCGGCGGCGGCACCTTGCGCGCCGACGATCCGCGGCTCGACGTGCGCCTGCCCGGGCTCGAACCGCGTAGCCCGCGCCGCCTGGTGCTGACCCGGGGCCAAGCTCCCGCCGGATGGGAAGCGCTGGCCGAGCCACGCGACATCGGGACCCTCGAAGACGTGCAGTACCTGCTGGTCGAAGGCGGCGCGCAGACGGCGGCGGCGTTCCTCGATGCAGGGCTCGCCGGCCGGCTGCTGGTCTACCGCGCGCCGGTCGCCTTCGGCAAAGGCATTCCGGGGTTTCGCGCGCCCGGCCCCGACGGCGTTCCACCCAGCTGGCGCCTGGCGGATCGGCGGCAGCTTGGCAGCGACACGCTCGAAGTCTATCAGCCCCGCTGATGTTTACCGGTATCGTCACCGCCGTGGGCACCATCGCCGCCAGCGAGCAGCGCGGCGACTTGCGCTTGCGCATCGCCTGCCCGTTCGATCCCGACGCGATCGCGATCGGCGCGTCGATCGCCTGTTCGGGCGTCTGCCTCACCGTGGTCGACAAAGGCGGCGAGGCCGGTAACGCGTGGTTCGCCGTGGATGTGAGCGCCGAAACCACCTCGCGAACCGCGCCCGGAATGTGGGCCGAGGGCGCGCGGCTCAATCTGGAGCAATCGTTGAGGCTCGGCGACGAGCTTGGCGGGCATATCGTCTCGGGCCACGTCGACGCGGTCGGCGAGGTGGTTCGGGTCGTGCCCGAAGGCGCTTCGACTCGCCTGACCATCGCCGCGCCGGCAAGCCTCGCCGCTTATATCGCGCCGAAGGGCTCGATCGCGGTCGACGGCGTGTCGCTGACCGTTAACGAGGTCACCGACCGACCCGACGGCACTGCCGAGTTCGGCCTCAACATCATCCCGCACACCGCCGAGGTCACGACGCTGGGCGACCTCGAACAGGGCGGCGGGGTCAATCTCGAGATCGACACGATGGCGCGCTACTTGAAGCGCATGCAGGATCTCGCGGCCTAAACCCGCGCAAGTGGCCCGCCGGCGAACTGCGCCCGGGTGATCTCGAAATAGACGTAGGGCACCGGCCCGCCGGGAGTATCGATCAGCTCGGTCTCGTCGGTCAGCACGCCGCCGATCTTCTCCATCGCGCGGCAAGAGCGGAGGTTGTCCCGACCGACGCGGAACACCACGCGACCGACGAACTTGTGCGCGTGGACCAGCATCAGCCGCTTCATCTCGGCGTTGTACGAACCTCCCCAGTGGGAGCGCGCAAGGAACGTCCAGCCTATCTCGATCGCGGCTGGATCGGACGCGAGCGGACGATAACTCGACGAGCCGATGATGCGCTCGCCGCCGCCCGCGTGCTTATCGACCGCCGCCAATGCGCCGCCGCTCGCCAGCAGGTCGTCGAAGAACGCGGCGAACATCGGCGCCTGCCAGCGGCTGCTGACCGGATGGCCCGCCCAGACTTGAGGATCGCCGCCGACCGCGTAAAGCGCGTCGCGATCGGCTTCCCGGAGCGGCCTCAGCAGCAGCCGCTCCCCTTCGAGGACCGGCTGCCGGTCCATCTCAGCCGGTCACCGCGCGCAATGCGGCGATGAACTTGTCGATGTTCGCGTCGGTCAGCCCGGCGATGTTGATCCGGCCCGAGCCCGCCATGTAGATGCCGTGCTCCTCGCGCAGGCGCAGGATCTGCTCGGGGGTCAGCGCGAGCATAGAGAACAGGCCGTTCTGCCCGCCGATCGGGGTCAGGTCGAGCGACCCGACTTGCCCCGCGGCGGCGAGCTTGTCGCGCACCTGGCGCATGCGGGCGCGCATCGTGTCGAGCTCATCGGTCCATTGCGCGACCAGCGTGGGATCGGCGAGCACCAGCCGGACCGCCGCCGCGCCGTGATCGGGCGGCATCGACCAGGCCGCGCGGGCCAGCGCATAGCCGTTCGAGAGGATCGCCGGAAGCTGGCCCGCCTGCTGCGCCATCACGTAGACCGCGCCGACGCGGTCGCGGTAGAGGCCGAAATTCTTGTCGCAGCTATAGGCGACGATCGCCTCGGGCACTTCGGCGAGGACCCGGCGTACGCCGTAGGCATCCCCCTCCATCCCCTGGCCGAGGCCCTGGTAGGCAAGGTCGAGCAGCGGCAGCACGCCGTGCTGCGCGACGAGCTGGGCGATCTCGTCCCATTCGGCCGGCGAATAGTCGATGCCGGTGGGATTGTGGCAGCAGCCGTGGAGCAGGATCGCATCGCCCGGCGCCGCATCGCGCAGCGCGGCGCGCAGCGCTTCCATATCCGCCGTGCCGTCGGCCGCGGCGTGCTGGAAATTCCCCGCCTCGAGCCCGAGGTCCTTCAGGATCTGCGCGTGGTTGGGCCAGCTCGGCGTACCCATCAGCACTTTGCCGACGCCCGCCCGCTTGGCCAGCGCCGCCGCCAGCCGTACCGCGCCGGTGCCGCCGGGGGTCTGCATGCCCTCAATCCGGCCCTCCATCGTGGCATCTTCGCCGAACACGAACGGCATCAGCGCATGGACGAACTCCATGTCGCCCTCGGGGCCGAGATAAGCTTTCGAATCCTGTTCCTCGACCAGCTTGCGCTCGGCCGCCTTGATCGCGCCAAACACCGGGGTGCCGCCCTGGCCGGTGCGGTAGACGCCGACGCCGAGGTCGATCTTGTCGGGCCGCGGGTCCTGGTCGTGCAGCTTGATCAGCGCGAGCAGCGCGTCGGGCGGTTGGGCGGTGATGGTCTCGAGCATGGCGGGCGCTCCATGGCGACAGCGATGCGCTATCGCAAGGGGCAATCTTGTCCCCCGCGCGAGATTCCGCGGGGGTTCAGAACGGAAGCAGATCGCGCTTTTCGGAGAACTTCATGTAGCCGACATTGAGGCCGAGGCGCATCCCGATGCCGAGCCGCACCGGGACCAGCACGACATCGCCGCGCTTCAGCTCGCTGATGTTGAACCCGCCGAGGAAATAGGCCTGCCCTTCGCCCGCCGCATAGCGGTGGAACAAGTCGTCGGTGTCGTAGAGGTTGTAGACCAGGATGAACGTGCGCCCGCCGCTGCCGCCGAAGTCCGGGCCGAACGAAGGCCCGGTCCAGTGGACTTCGCGCTGCCCTTCGATCTTGTGATAAAGCGTGCCCGAGCCGTAGCGCAGACCGACCACGAACGCGCCGCCCCCTTCGGTCCCAACGATGTAGCCGTTCGGCCGGCCCTGCTTCTTGAGCAGGTCTTCGATCATCTCGGCAAGCCCGCGCGCGCCTTTGCCGAACACGCCTTGCGCGGCCGGCAGCAGCTCGTCTTCGCCATAAGTCGTGCTCTGGTTCGCCGGAGCGGGAGAGCCGGCAAGGACCGGACCGCCGGTGGCCGTCGGGGGCGGAGCCTGGTCTTCGGCAGTGCCACCGGGGGCATCGGCGAAGCCGGGGGCGGCGCCCTCGGTGGCTGGGGCTGGAGCGACCGGAGCGGCCGGAGGCGTCGGAACCGGCGCGGGCTGCTGCGGCGTCGCAAGGTCGCCGTCGATCACGGTGTCCGGGTCGACCGTCTGCAGCTGCTGCGATGCGGCCGGCCCGGCGGCCAGCAGCGCACAGGCAAGCGCCGCGCCTGGTATGCCGTAACGGCGGCCGATAGCGGAAAATCGCGAACTGGTCATACGCCCCCACTCCCTCTGGCAGGGATAAGTCCGCCGTGACAAGAATCCTTACCGGCTGAAGCGACAATGAATGCGCGGCAGGGCGAGTCCGATTTGCGGCGGGGCGAGCCTGAATGGAGCCGACGACCAGACGAAGAGGATCGGAGACTGGGGATTATCCCTGCATCTCTCTCCTGCGGACCTGGGTGTTCTGCTGCGGCGGCAGCGCGCTGGCGGAGACGGAGGGATTCGAACCCTCGGTACAGGATTTACCCGTACGGCGGTTTAGCAAACCGCTGGTTTCAGCCACTCACCCACGTCTCCGGATCGCAGCGGCAATGGCGGCGCGCTATAACGAGGGGCTTCGGGCCCGGCAAGTGCGCCCGGACGGCAAATCTCACGCGCCGACCGCCGAGCGGCAATCCTCGCCAACCAGCGCCTGCGCGGCTGCGGGATCGAACGGCTGGAGGTCTAGCGCGAGGCGCGCGAGTTGCTGCAGCGTCAGGCTTTCCTGGAACGCGAGGCCGTGGCGATACTCGCGGCGCCAGCAGACCGCGGCGACGCGCGGCGCCAGTCCGGGAATCTCGAGCCGGAGCGGCGCACCGACCGGAAGCTGCCGGCCCGCCTCGATGCATGCCCCCTGCGACGAAAGATTGGCCAGGAAGGCCGGCGCCCGCTCGCCTGCGGCCATCAACGTTGCCGGATGCGCGATGCGCAACCGCAACGGCCGGCGCGGGCGCGAACCCGGCTCGTTCAGGAACTCGTCCACGTCGATCGGGCTCGAAAAGCGACAGCCGGCGAAGTCGCCCGCGATCCACCGCCGCTCTATGGCGTAGAGTTCGCCGTCCGCCGGTTCGAGAAACATGTGCCGCTCCGGCGGATGGGCGTGGAACAGCCGCACCCGGGCGCCGGTCGTGGAAACGTCGTGCAGGATGCACGGATATTCGCCGCTGAGGCAGCGCAGCTTCGTCATCCGCATGGTCAGCCGCTGACGCGTGCCACCGCGGCGTTCCGCTTGCGACGCTTCGCCTTCAGAACTTGCTTGCACCGGTGCCAGCATCGGCTTCCTTTCGTCGGCGCAAGGATTTTGACGATGCACCGTGGTTAAGGATTCCTACGCGGCCAAGGTAAACAATCCGTTAGGCATGATTGACCGGCCGGGCATGCCACTGTTCGCCTCGCCTGCGATGGACTTGGTCGCAACGGACTTCAAATCGAAACGAGCGGGCGGGATAAGGATTCCCAGGGAACCAAACGTCCACCGAATGGTTGCCGTTTCGCGATATCAGTAGTTGTGAATTCGAGACCTCTGCCTGGTAACTTTTCTAAACTTCTGCTAATGGCTTGAATCGCTGCTGAAATTTAGCCATGAATGCGGCAGCCAACCGTAGCGCGAGATGCGGAGTGCAATTTATGAGTTTCCGTAAGTATCTAATGTCGCTTGCCGGGCTTGCGCTCGTCTCGACCGCGGTGCTCAGCGCGCCGGCGATCGCCCAGACAGCTGACGACGATGATGATGCGGGACTGTGGATCGCCGGGGTCGGTATCGCCGGCGCGACAATTCTCGCCATCGTGCTGGGCACCACCGGCGAAGAAGAGACCAATCCGCCTCCCGTCAGCCCTTGAGGCTTTCGGGCCACTCAAGTTTTTCGCGCAGCTGGGGAATATCGGCGAAAACCGTCCCGGCAGCGCCGGGTTGCATCGCTGCGGCGAACGCCCTCTCGAGATTAGGTGGCGACTGGATCATCTGGCAATGACATCGCAGTTCGCGCATCGGGTGTGTGATCCACGCTGCGATGCAGTGGATCACCGTCGGTCGAACCGGGCGCGGCCCAATTTGCGGCCGGCGGTGCGGCTCGCGGCACCGCTGCGCCTCGCCCTTTGCTGCGCCGCCGTCCTTCCGCTCGCGGCGTGCGCGTCGACGCGCGGCGGCAACATTCCTTACGACGTCTCGGGGTTCGGCCAGCCCGACGCGCTGTCGACCACCGTGCTCGATGAAAGCTACCAGATCGCGCCGCTCGACACGTTGACGGTTCACGTCTTCCAGGTGCCGGATCTTTCTGGCGACTATCAGGTCGATCTTACCGGACATATCGCGATGCCGCTGATCGGCAGCGTCAAAGCGGTCGACCTGACTACGGCGCAGTTGCAGAAAACCCTCGAAGACAAGCTGGCAGTTTCCTACCTCAAAAACCCCGATGTGACGGTCGGCATCTCCAAGTCGACCGGCAGCATCATCACCGTCGACGGCGCGGTGAACAAGGCCGGCGTGTTTCCGGTGATGAGCAAGATCACCCTGGTCCAGGCGATCGCGCTGGCCGGTGGAACCGAAGAATCCGCCAACGATCGGCGTGTGGCGGTGTTCCGCCGCATCGGCGGGAAGCGCATGGCGGCGGCGTTCGACTTGCAGGATATTCGGCGGGGGAAGGAGCCCGACCCCGAGATCTACCGGGGTGACATCATCATCGTCGACGGCAACTCGGCGAAGAAGAACTACCGCGATTTCCTGCGTTCGCTGCCGCTCATCAGCATCTTCACCCCGATCTTGTAACGGTAAAGGGACAGCCAGGTGAACGTTCAGCCTCTCGCGTCCCCCGGCGATGAAACGGCGCTTCCCGCGCATCGGCGACACCCGCTGGTGCCGGCGGACGGCTATCTGCCCGATTACGACCTCGAGCGCGACGGCCTCGACCTGGCGACGATCTGGCGAATTCTGTGGGAGCGCAAGTATCTCGTTCTCGCCGGGGCCGGGGTGGGATTGGCGATCGCGCTGATCGTTTCGCTGCTGCAGACGCCGCTTTACCAATCGACCGCGACGCTCGAGCTCAATCCGCCGACCATTCCGATCCTGACGAACGGAAACTCGGAAAGCAGCGGCCAGAACATGGTTGCTCCCCAAGCCGACACCGATTTTCTCGCCACCCAGTACGGCTTGCTCCAGAGCAAGGCGCTGGCAGCCCATGTGGTCGAAGACCTGAACCTTGCCGCGAACCCGAATGGCGGCGCTGACGGGCGGTCCGGAGCGCAGCGGGTCAGGAGCATGGCCGACGGATTGTCGGCCCATCTCACCGTCGATCCGGTTCCGCAGAGCAGGCTGGTGCGGCTCACCTACACGTCGCCCAATCCTTCCGATTCCGCCAAGATCGTCAACGGCTTCGCCAATGCGTTCATAAACTCGACGCTCGAACGGCGGTATGCGGCGGCAGCGTCGGCACGCAAGTTTCTCGAAGGCAGGCTCGCCGCGGTTCGCAACGACCTCGACCAGTCCGAGCAAAAGGTGGTCGAGTACGCGCAGGCGCACGGGATCATCACCACCGGCGACGGCGGCGACGACGGCAAGCAGTCCGATACCTCCAGCAGCCTCCAGGGCGCCTCGCTGGTCGCGCTCAACAGCGCGCTCGCGACTGCGCAGCAGCAGCGAATCGAAGCCGAGCAGCGCTATCGCAAGATGGCCAACGTCGGTTCGACAGCGGAGGTCAGCGAACGCACGGCCGCGCTGCGCCAGCAGAAGGCCACGCTGCAAGCGGATTACGACGAGAAATCGACCTACCTGAAGGACGATTATCCGGACATGGTCCGGCTGCGTTCGAAAATTCAGGCGATCGACCAGGCGATCGCGGCCGAGGCAGGCGACGTTTCGGGCAGCCGCGCCAATACGCTGCGCACCGAATATCTCGCCGCGCTGGCGGCCGAGCAGTCGCTCCAGGCCAAGGTGAACCAGCTCAAGGGCTCGGTGCTGGATCTTCGCCAGCTGTCGATCCAGTACAACATCCTCAGGCGCCAAGCCGATACGAACCGTTCGCTCTATCAGGCGCTGCTGTCTCGCTATAATGAGATCGGCGTCGCCGGGGGCATCGACACGCCCCAGGCTTCGCTGGTCGATCCGGGCGAGGTGCCCAATGGCCCGTTTTCGCCCAACGTCCCGCTCAACGTCGGCCTCGGAGTGCTGATCGGCCTGCTGCTGGGAGCGGGGGTTGCCTGCGCGCTGTACTTCATCACCGACCGCATTTCGACGCCTGACGACGTGCGCGAGAAGCTGCGCCTTCCGCCGATCGGAGTGATTCCGCGATTGAAGCGCAAGGAAGAGCTCGTCGAGGTGATCGCCGACCGCAAGTCGCCGATCTCGGAAGCTTACGCCTCGCTCGTCACCACTTTGCAGTTCACCACCAGCGAAGGGTTGCCGCGCGCGCTCCTCGTCACCAGCACGATCGCCGAGGAAGGCAAGTCGACCACCAGCTTCGTGATCGCCCGGATGATGGCGCAGAACGGCCTGCGCACGCTGCTGATGGACGCGGACTTGCGCAAGCCGTCGTTCGTGGTCGAGGAAAGCATCGATACGGGCCTTTCGCAGCTGGTGATCGACGGCAGCGACCTGCAGCGGCACATCATCAAGACAAGCGAGGAGAATCTCTGGCTGATGCCGAGCGGCCCGATGCCGCCCAACCCGGTGCAGGTGCTCAACTCCGACCGTGCGCGGCGGGTGATCCGTCAGGCGCGCGACTTGTTCGATTGCGTGATCGTCGACGCCCCGCCCTCGTACGGGTTCGCCGACGGGCCGCTGCTGTCGACGATGTGCGACGCGGTTCTGCTGGTGGTCGAAAGCGGCCGAACCCGGCGGCGGCCCGCGGTCGAGGCGATCGAGCGCCTACGCGCGTCGGGCGCGCTGATCATCGGCGCGGTCCTTTCGAAGTACAAGTTCGACGCCACCGAATACGGCTACCGCTATTACGAGGCCTATGACGCGAACCGGGTTGCGCTGAGGCCGCACGAACTGGCGGTCGGGCTGATAAAGCGAAGCGGGACCTGAAGCCTGGGGGAAGGATCGAAAGCGCAAGTCGTCGTCACCGCCGCGTGGGCCTTCGCGCTGGCGTTCCTGGTGGTGCTTACGACGGCCTGGAGCCTGGGCCGGATGACGACGAACGGGCCGCTCTCGGTCGTCTCGCCCGATCCCGACGTCACCAACGACCTCGCGCTCGATCGTTTGCGCGAAAGCCGGGGCCGCGCGCTGCCCGAGCTGCTTCCCGAGGTCGACCGCGCGGCGGGGCTCGATCCGCTCGATGGGCGGCCGCTGCTGTTCCACGCCTTGCAGAGGATCCTCGCGCCGGGGCCGAATGCGAGTCCGCCCATAAGCATGCTCGAAGCCTCTCGCCGGCAGAACCCGCGCCTGGTCGAGACGCGCTTGCTGCTGCTCGACGCGTACGGGCGGACCGGCCAGGCCGGGCGAGCGATGGACGAAGCAAAGGCGCTGATGGCCCTGGTGCCCGAGCAGCACGCGTTAGTGGTGCGGCTGATCGCGGGCCTTGCCGGCCGACCAGGTGGCCCGGAGGCGCTCGAGCGCGCGCTCCCGACGAGCCCGGTCAAGGGCGACGTGATGCTTCGCCTGGCGCAGACCGGTGCGGATCGCGCGCTGCTGCAGCGCTTCGCGGCCGCGATGCGCGGCGTGGCCCACGATCCTTCCGCGCGCGATTGGGTTGGCCAGCTGGTTTCCACCGTCGCCCAGCGGCCGGACCCTGAGGCGGCGCGAGCATTGTGGGCGACGCTCTACGACGTCGATCCCGCGCGGGTGGGCGCGGCGCTGGCCGATCCTGGGTTCGCGCACTTGGGCAATCCGCCGTTCGGCTGGTCATTCGGCACGGGCAAGGCCGGGATTGCCGGTGTCCACGACGGGCGGCTGGAAGTCTATTACTATGGGCGCGCAAGGGCTACGTTCGCCTCGCAGATGCTGATGCTCGCCCCCGGAAATTACCGCCTGGTCAGCAAGGCCACCTCGTCGGACGAGGAAGCCCCGCGGGGACTGGCGTGGACCCTCTCGTGCGTCGGCGTGGCCAAACCGTTGGTGACCGCGCCATTGCCGCTGTTCATCGGCACCGGCGCAAGCACAGTGCCGGTTTCGGTTCCCGCCAGCGGCTGCGCAGCGCAGACGCTGCAACTGGCCGGCTTCCCGTCCGATCTTCCGAAGAACCAGTCGGCGAGTATCGAGAGCGTGCAAATCGAACGGGCTGCCCAATGACCGGCGCGGTGCGGTGGTCGGTGCCGGCCTATCTCGCGTTGTGCATCGTCCTCGGCGGAGCGAGCGCGGGCGGCTACGGCGCGAACGCGGCGCTGCAACTGCTGGCAATCGTGCTGCTCGTGCTGGCTTCGCTCGCGCGGCCGGAACCGCCGCCGGAACGGGCAGAACGCGTGCTGCTGATCGGGCTCGGGGCAATGCTGGTGCTGATCTGCCTCCAGTTCGTGCCGCTGCCCGATACGCTCTGGCGAAGCTTGCCCGGCCGCGCCGAAGCCGTCCGCCCGTACCAGGCTGCCGGGATCGATTTAGGCCAGCGCTTCGTGTCGTTCATCCCGCACGACAGCCTCAAGTCGGCAATCTGGCTGCTCCCGGCGGTCGGGGTCCTGCTCGCAATGATGTATGCAAGGGCGCTGTTTTCCGGCCGCAACATCGCGATCGCGCTCGTCGCGGCGATGTGCCTGTCGGTGCTCGTCGGCGCGATGCAGATCGCTTCGGGAACGGATTCGAGCCTCTATTTCTATCATTTCACCAACCGCGGAACGGCGGTCGGCTTCTTCGCGAACGCCAACCACATGGCCAGTCTGCTGTTGGTCACCGTGCCGTTCCAGGCAGCCTTGCTGCGTGACGGCCTCAATGCCGAAGGCTCCCGGCGGGTGGCAATCATCGGAGCGGTCAGCGCGAGCTTCGCGGTGACCATTTGCGGAATTTTCGTGGTCGGCTCGCTGGCCGGCTATGGTCTGCTGCTGCCGGTCACGCTCGCTAGCGCGCTGATCGTCAGGAGCACCCGGCGGATGCGGCTGGCGGCGGCGGTGTTGCTGCCGGTGATGGTAATCGCCGGCCTCGGCCTGATCCTGGCGACTTCCGACGGGCAGATGATGCTCAATCAGGCAAGCAACCTGGACCAGGAATCGCGCCGGCTGATCTTCTCCACGACCTGGCGCGCGCTCAAGCACTTCTGGCCGGTGGGCACCGGGCTCGGCACGTTCCAGGAAGTCTATCGCTCGTTCGAGAACCCGCTCACGATCAAGCTGGCCTACGTCAACCACGCGCACGACGAGTATCTCGAGATCCTGCTCGAGACGGGCGTCGCCGGTCTGGTGCTGCTGCTCGCCTTCCTCGCCTGGTGGATCGGGCGCGCATGGCGCGTCTGGCGCGAGGGGTCGCTGTCGCCGTTCGCGATGGCGGCGGTGATCGCCAGCGCCTCGCTGATGGTCCATTCGCTGGTCGATTACCCGCTGCGCACCGCGGCGCTGTCCTCGGTGTTCGCCGCCTGCCTTGCGCTGATGGCGGCGCCGCGCCGGCGGGCGCCCAGTCCGGAACGCGATGCGGTGTACGGAATGGAAGGCGGCCCGGGTGAGCCCGGAACCCGCGGCAAAGGCTCGCGACGCCGGCGGCGACGCAGTCGCTGATTGTAGCGTGGGCGCGTCGTCAGGCGCGCACGAGACGCTCGCGCGCGACGTTCACGCGAGTCGCGCCCGAAAGCAGCTCCAGCAGCACGGTGACCCGCTTGCGCGGTTCGGCGGTGATCAGCTGCCCGCACAGCGTATCGAGCGGGCCGCCGATGATCTTGACCTTTTCGCCGGCGTGCAGGTCCTCGTCGAACGCGAGCTCGCCGTCGTCGTCGCACAGCGTGCGAAAGCGTTCCACCAGCCCGTCGGGCACCGCGGCCGGCTCCGGCCCGAAGCTGATCAGCCGCGCCACCCCGATGGTGCCGTTGACCGAGCGCCAGCGGTCGCGCGTCATGTCGAGCCGAACGAACGCGTACGAGGGGAAGAACGGCTCGAGCATCGTCAGGTTGCGGCCGCCGACACGCCGCGAGGTGCGCCGCAGCGGGCAAAAGGTCTCGAAACTTTGATTGCGAAGGTGGTGCAGCGCGAGTCGCTCCTTGCGCGGCTGCGTCTGCACCGCAAACCACCGCGCCCGCGGCCGGCCTTGAGCGGGGGGCACGGCGCGCTCGGGCGGTCCGGCGGCAAGCAGCGGCGCCACCCTACTTCGCCCCGAAACCCGTGAGCACGACGCGCACGGTCCGGAGCAGGATCAGGATGTCCATCCAGTACGAGATGTTCTTGATGTAATAGAAGTCGAACTGCAGCTTGTGGTCGACATCGGACAGCGAGCACACGTGCCCCTGGTTGACTTGCGCCCAGCCGCTGATCCCCGGGCGCACGATGTGGCGGTAGCGATAGAACGGCAGCTCGCCCTCATACCATGCCGACAGGCTGATCGCTTCGGGCCGCGGGCCGATCCAGCTCATTTCGCCGCGGATGATGTTCCAGATCTGCGGCAGCTCGTCGATCCGGGTGCGGCGCAGGAAGTGGCCGAGCTTCGTGATCCGCGCATCTTGCGCCTGGGTCATGCTCGCGTTGAGATCGCTTCCGTCGTGCACCGTCGTCATCGTGCGGAACTTGCAGACCTTGAACCGCTTGCCGCGATAGCCCATCCGCTGCTGGCAGAAGAAGATCGGCCCGCCGCCTTCCAGCTTGATGAGGAGCGCGACCACCAGCATCACCGGCGCGACGATCGGCAGCAGCAGCGCGCACAAGGCGAGGTCTGCGAGCCGCTTCACTTTCCGGTAGGCGAGGCTGGGGATTAGCGCGCCGAAGCTGTTTTCGGACAGATGCTCCATCCGCACCTGACCGGTGCAGGCTTCCCAGATCTGCTTGTAGTGGAATACCGGCGTTCCGCGGATCGCGGCTTCGGCGAGGAACCGCTCCCATTCCGGCGAGTGGTCATGGTGCAGGTCGCCGACCACCACCGCGTGCGGGAACGGCGGCAGCTCGGGCGCCCTCAGCCGCACGCACACCAACCCGGGCAGTTCCTCGAGCATCTGCACCCGCCCGCCCGGCACGATATAGAATATCCGCTGCGGCCCGCGCATGTTGAGCGTCGCGATCGCATAGCGCGCGGCGAGCGTGCCGAAGAAGCCCAGCAGCAGGATCCTGTTGCTGTATTCGAGCCGGAATGCGGCGATCGTGGCAAACACCAGCAGATAGAGAATGGAGAGGGTCGGCAGGATGTATTTTGCGACCCCGTTCCCCGGAAACACCCCCAGCCGCCGGATCACGTACACCAGGCCGATCGCGGCAAGGCAGACGAAAACCAGGGAATTCCGCACCGGGCCGCTTTGGAACCTTGCCGCATGGGGCAGGTTCGCGGCGATCAGCGCCGGAAGCACCACTCCGCAAAGCAGGACGAGACCGAGTTGGAAGCGGAACGAATGGAAAATTCCCTGCCGGACGCCGGGCGCCGGGATTCTGGCTTCAAGCATGTGCTTGCTGGCTCCCGCAAATCAAAGCACGCCCCAACCGCGTCTAAGCGAGACGCACCGGATTTTGTTCCCGATCGATATGACCACTTCGGGTAACGCGCGCGTGTCAGTGGGCGCAGAACGTGGGTCGCACGCCAAAATGAACGTTTTGTAAAAATTTCACCATTTAAAGTGCGGATATGGCTTCCGGTTCCAAGAACATCGTCGTGATCTGCGCGCAGACCGCAAGCGACCCTTTGGTGAGCGATCCGGGCGCGTGTCCGAACAGCCGATAGGCAAGCTGTTCTCACGGACCACGCAAAATTACGCAGTGACTCTATTTATCTCGGGCCGATTTCGGACCCTCGATTTTTCGTCGAATGAAAGCGCGCGGCCGAGCACTCAAGGCCGCGCTCCCGCCACCGGCCCAAGCCGCGCGCGCGGGCGGCCGAAGGACGGGTCGAGACGTTGGTTGGCAAAGCTGAAACGAGGGATCGCCCCGCCCGATTATTCGTGACGCAGGGCCTCGATCGGGTCGAGCGCGGCCGCGCGGCGGGCGGGGAAATAGCCGAAGATCACGCCGATCAGCGCCGATACCCCGAAGCTGATCACGTTGATCGTCGGGCTGAACACGAACGGCACGTTGATCACTTTCGACAGGCCAAAGGCGAGCACGAAGCCGAACAGGATGCCCATCAGGCCGCCGAAGCAGCACAGCACCACCGCCTCGGTGAGGAACTGCAGACGGACCTCGCGCGCGAGCGCCCCGATCGCCATGCGGATGCCGATCTCGCGGGTGCGCTCGGTCACCGAGACCAGCATGATGTTCATGATCCCGACTCCGCCGACCACCAGGCTGATCGCCGCGATCCCGGCGACCATCGCGGTGAGCAGACCGACCGCGGTCGAGACCGCGTCGTTTACCTGGGCAGTGTCGATGATGTTGAAATCGTTCACTTCGCCCGGCTGGAGCCGGCGCCGCTCGCGCAACAGGTCGATCAGCGACTGCTGGATCGCCGAGCTCTTGTAGGCGGGATCGTACGAGATCACCATGTATCCGATGGTGTCGCCGCCGGTGAAGCGCCGCTGGACGTTCTTGATCGGCATGAACACCGAATTGTCGTCGTCCTGGCCCTGGCCGCCCTGGGCGCGGGTATGGAACACCCCGATCACGGTGCAGGAAACGTCGTCCAGCCGGACCTGCTCGCCCAGCGGACTTTCGTCGGAAACGAAGATCTCCTGGAGCACTTTGGGGCCGATGATGCAGACGTTCGCCCCGGCCGCTTCCTCTGCGGGGGTGAACCGACGGCCCTGGTCCATCTTGATCCCGCGCGCGTCCATGAACGCGTCGCTGACCCCTTCCACCCGCGACGACCAGTTCTGGCCGTTATGGAACGCCTGGACCGTCTTGTTGACCTCGCCGGCGACCGATCTCACTCCGGCGAGCTGATCGCGCACCGCGTTCACGTCCTCTTCCTTGAACGGGCGCGGCTGGCGGTTGTTGTCGGTCTGCTGCGGAAACGCGATCAGCACGTTCGAGCCGAGGGCGCTGATCTGCTGCTTGATCGACGCGGTCACTCCGTTGCCCAGCGTGACCATTGCGATCACCGCCGAGATGCCGATGATGATCCCCAGAGTGGTCAGGAAGCTGCGCATCAGGTGGCGCCTGATCTCCCGCAGCGCGAGGACGAACGAAGTGCCGAGCATCAGCGGTGCGCCCCCTGCTGCGCGAGCCCGCGGGTGGCCCCGCGGTCGACCCGCTCGATCCGCCCGTCGCGGAAATGGTACCGCGTATGCGCATACTCGGCCATGTCGGGCTCGTGGGTGACCAGCAGGATCGTGATTCCGGTGCTGTTGAGCTGCGAGAGCAATTCCATGATCTCGACCGAACGTTCGGAATCGAGGTTGCCGGTCGGCTCGTCGGCCAGCAGCACTTCGGGATCGCTCACCAGCGCGCGGGCGATCGCCACGCGCTGCTGCTGGCCGCCCGAGAGCTCGCCGGGCGTATGGTCCGCCCAAGGGCCGAGGCCGACCATGTCGAGCGCCTTCATCGCCAGCTCGCGGCGCTCGACTTTTTCGGTGCCCCGGTAAAGCAGCGGCAATTCGACATTCTCGACTGCGCTCGTGCGCGCGAGCAGGTTGAAGCCCTGGAACACGAAGCCGAGGTAGCGCCGTCGGAGCAGCGAGCGCTGGTCCTTGGTCAGCGCCTGAACTTCGACGCCGTTGAACCGGTAGATGCCCGATGTCGGGGTATCGAGGCAGCCGAGGATGTTCATCGTGGTCGACTTGCCCGAGCCCGATGCGCCCATGATCGCGACGAACTCGCCGCGCGCGATCGACAGGTCGACGCCCTTCAGCGCCTGGAACGCGGCGCTGCCCTGGCCGAAGGTCTTGGTAATCCCTTCGAGCTGGATGACCGGTCTGTCAGCCACGCCCGTCAGCTTCCTTTGCCCTCGGCCTTGAGCCCGGTGACGACCTTCATCCCGACCCTGAGCTGGGGCGACTTGACCACGGTGAGCTTGCCGTTGCTCTCGCCGGTGATCACCGAATAGGGCTTCAGCGTCTTGCCGTCGGGCTGCAGCACGTAGACGGTCTGCCGGCTGCCCGGGCCGATCGTCGCCTGCTGTTCCTGATCCTGCAGCCCCACCTGCACCTGCAGGCCACCGCGGGCGTTCGCATTCTTCGCCTCGTCGGGCTTGAAGCGCAGCGCGCCGTTCGGGACGAGCAGTTGCGCGCCGGTGCTCTGCGTGGCGATGCTGGCGGTCGCGGTCATGCCCGGGCGCAGCAGGCCTTGCGGATTGTCCACCGTCAGCCGCGCCTCGTATTCGACCACGCCTTGCGTGGCGGCGGTCGTGGTGCCGGTGGTGGCAGCCGCGGTGGCCGCGGTGTTGGTGGACGCGAGATCGACCCGCTCGACGGTGGCGGGGAATTGGCGCCCCGGATAGGCATCGACGGTGAAGTCCGCTTTCTGGCCTGCCTTGACCTGGCCCACGTCCGCTTCGTCGACCTGAACCCTGAGCTGCATCTTCGACAGGTCCTCGGCGATCACGAACAGCGTCGGGGTGCTGAACGAGGCGGCGACGGTCTGGCCGGGCTCGACCTGGCGCGCGAGCACCACGCCGGAGACGGGCGAGCGGATGATCGCGCGCGACTTCTGGGTCTGCGCCGACGACAGCGAGGCGCGCGACGACGTGACGTTCGCCTGCGCCGATGCGACCGAGGCCTTGTCGCGCGCGACGTTGGCCTCGGCGATCTCCATCTCCGACTTCGACGGAACCTTGCCGCCCGACAGCTTCGACACCTGGCGCAGCCGGTCGAGCTGGGCCTGATCGTTCTGCAGCGTCGCCTGCGCCTGTGCGACGCTCGCCTGCGAGGCCTTGAGGGCCGCGGCCGCCTGGGTGATCTGGTCTTCGATCACGTCGGTGTTGATCTGCGCCAGCACCTGGCCTTTCGCGACGCGGTCGTTCACGTCGACGTAGATGTCGTCGATCTTGCCCGAGACTTCGGAACCGACCTCGACCTGATTGGTCGGCCGCAAGTTGCCGGTCGCGGTCACGTCGACGTCGAGCGACTTCTCCACCACCGGCTCGGTGATGTATTCGGACTTGTTGCCGCCCTTGGTGAAATAGACCACCGCGGCGACCGCCAGGATCAGCAGCACCGCCGGCACCCAGATCACCGCCCAGCGCTTCCAGCGCGGGGTGGCATCGGTGCCGAGGAACTCGTCGATGTCTTGGCTGGTGGCTTGATCGTCGCTCATGGCGTTTTCCCGTCATCGAAATCTTGCATGGACCAGCCCCCGCCCAGCGCCTGGGTCAGCTGCACGAACGCGCTCGCCCGGTCGGCTTCGGCGGCGACCACCGCATCGCGCGCCGCGAGCAGGCTGTTCTCCGACGTCAGCAGCGTCTGGAAGTCGGTCAGCCCGGCCTGGTACTGGCTGCGCGCCAGGATCGCGGCGTTGTTCGCGGCGTCGGCTGCTTCCTGCAGCTCGACGAGCCGCGCTTCGGCCGAGCGGCGCGCCGCGATCGCGGTCTCCACGTCCTCCAGTGCGCCGAGGATCGATTCGCGCCACGCCGCGAGTGCGCCGTTGGCGACGTCCTGCGCCTGGCGGATGCGCGAAGGTGTGCGCCCGCCGTCGAAGATCA
The DNA here is from genome assembly GCA_036384795.1 of Sphingomonadaceae bacterium. GTDB lineage: Bacteria > Pseudomonadota > Alphaproteobacteria > Sphingomonadales > Sphingomonadaceae > Andeanibacterium. Next base: position 36,111 of record DASVLP010000056.1, read on the forward strand.
GCTGGGTGATCGATCCGATCACGCTGCCGGCGATGATGTCGAACAGGTTGGCCGGGCCGAGGTTGTTGGTGCCGATATTGCCGGTGAGCTGGAGCAGCGGAAACTGTTCCGCGCGCGCGGCGCCGATGCGCGCGAGATCGGCGCGCAAGGTGTTCTCCGCCGCGCGGATGTCGGGCCGGCGCCGCAGCAGCTCCGCGGGCGCTTCGAGCGTGCCGAGCGCCGGGGGCTGCGGGATCGCTGCCGGCTGCGAGAGCAGCGTCAGCACCCGGCCGGGCGGCTCGCCGATCAGCGTCGAGATCGCGTTCGAGGTGGCCGCCAGGCTGCTTTCGAGCAGCGGAATGCTCGCCGCGGTCGAGGCGCGCTGGGTGCGCGCCTGCTCGACATCGAGGCTGGAGACCAGCCCTGCCTGCAGGCGCCACTGGGCGATCTGCAGGTTGTCGTCCTGGATCTTCAACGTGTCGCGGGCGATTTGCAGCTGCTGCTGGGTCGAGCGTGCGTTGATCACCTGTTCGGCCACTTGGCCGACGATCGCCCGCTGGAGATCGGCGAGCGAATAACCGGCCGAGCGATAGTCGAACCGCGCGGCGCTGACCGAGTTGCCGATCCGGCCGAACAGGTCGGCTTCCCAGCTCGCGTCGAGCCCGAGCGACACGCCGAGATGGCTGGTCGCCCCGTCGCCGACGTCGCGGGTGACGTTGCCGCTGGCGGAAAGCTGCGGGAACAGCGAGGAGCGCGCTTGGATGATGTTCTCGCGCGCCTGCGCGAGCCGCGAGGCCGATTGCGCGAGATCGAGGTTGTTCGCCAGCGCCTCGCCGACCAGCTCGGTGAGCACCGGATCGTCGAGCGCTTGCCAGTAAGTACGCAGATCGTAGCCCGCTTCGCCCGAGCCCGGTTCGGAAAACTGCGGCGGCAGCGGGATCGCGTGTTCCGGCATCGCGCCGCCGCTCGGGCCCAGCCCGCAGGCAGTCAGCGAAACGGCGAGCAGCAGGGCCGGAATCGCTCTCCGGGCGGCCGTGCTCGCTGGCATGTGACGCATTCCCCTACCCTCTCCAGAGCCGTCCAAGACTAGCGCCAAATCGGCAAACGCGAGATGGGAATCGGCGCTGCGGATTTCCCGGCCTTCTCGGCGAAGCGTTGACTCGACCTGATGAAGGTCAAGCTCTAGTCAAGTGTCGCGGCTTCCGCTCCGTCTGTTTTGTGGGGCGTTCGGGCCCCTTCGGCGCTGCCTGTTAGTCCCTGACGGTGCGTGAGGGTCAAGTGCGATCTGGCGGTTGCCACCAGGATTCGGGCGAACCGTGCTTTCGCGGCTTGATCGCCCCCCGGTGGGACTGGCATGCGCGAGCGAAAGGGAGATGGAATGGAACCTGACATCATCGTGATCGGCGGCGGCTCGGCGGGTTGCGCGGTGGCTGGCCGGCTGGCGCAGCAGGGCCGCCGCGTCGTGGTGCTGGAAGCCGGGGGAAGCGATCGCGACGTGCGCGTGCGCGTGCCCGCGCTGATGGCGAAGCTGGTCCAGAACCCGCAATTCGACTGGTGCTATTTCTGTGAGCCCGATCCGTCGGTCGGCGGACGTCCCAGTCCGTGGCCCGCCGGCAAACGCCTCGGCGGCGGTAGCGCGATCAACGGGATGATGTTCATCCGCGGCCACCGTTGGGATTACGACAACTGGGCGAAGCTCGGCGCGACCGGATGGGACTACCAATCGGTGCTGCCCAGCTTTCGGCGGCTCGAGGACAACGAGCGCGGCGCCGACCACTGGCGCGGGACCGGCGGCCCCGTCGCCGTCTCCGAATGCCGCAGCCGCTACCCGGTGACCGATGCCTGGATCGCGGCCGCGATCGAGGCCGGCATCGCGCGCTCGCCCGATCTGAACGGCGAGAAGGCCGAAGGGGTGGATCACATCCAGCTTTCGCAACGCCGGGGCTGGCGCAACACGACCTCCACATATCTCCACGGCCTTGCGGGCGGGCTGACGCCGCAGGTCTTGCTCGAAGCGCAAGTCCTGAAGCTCGAGATCGAAAGCGGCCGCGCGGTCGGCGTCACCTATCGCCAGGGCGGCGAAACAAGGACGCTGCGCGCAAGGCAGGGCGTGGTGCTGAGCGCCGGCGCGCTCAACACGCCGCGGCTGCTGATGCTTTCCGGCATCGGCCCGGCCGACCATTTGCGCGAGGTCGGCGTCGAGGTGGTGCGCGACGTTCCCGGCATCGGCGAGAACCTTCAGGATCATTGCGGCACCCACCTGATCGACACGGTCGACGCGCTGACGCTGAACAACGACGCCAACGGCTGGCGCGCGCCGCTGCAGTTGCTGCGGATGGCGTTCGGGCGCGGCGCGCTGTCGACCGGCATCGGCCATGCCCAAGCGTTCGTCCGCAGCCGCGAAGGCCTGCCCGCGCCCAACCTCCAGCTCGCGTTCTCCGCATTCTCGTTCGAGGTCACCCCGCAAGGCAACGTGCTGCTGCGCCCGGAAAGCTCGGTCGCGACGTTCGTCGGCTTGATGCGGCCGAGCTCGCGCGGGCGGATCACGCTGCGTTCCGCCGATCCCATGGACCCGCCGAAGATCGACCATCGGCTGCTCGGCGGAGACGACGATGTCGAGCAACTGGTCGAAGGCCTCCAGCTCGCACGCAAGATCATGGCGCAGCCCGCGATCTCCCGCCAGGTCAAGGGCGAGACCCGCCCCGGCGATGCTGCGGCGACCGACGAGGCGCTGCGCGACTACGTGCGCACCTGGACGATGTCGATGTACCATCCGGTCGGCACCGCGAAGATCGGGACCGCCAACGATCCGCTGGCGGTGCTCGATCCAGGCCTCCGGCTGCGCGGACTGGAGGGGCTGTGGGTGGCCGACGCGTCGGTGATGCCGACGATCCCGCAAGGCAACACCAACGCGACGTGCATCATGATCGGCGAGCGCGCGGCGGAACTGATCGGTGCGGCGCTGGGGCCCGCCTGACCGCAAATCGCTTGCCAGCAGGCGGCAAAACCCGCATTCGACTGTGACAATGTCGATGCCGCCGGGGAGGGCGGCGGATCGCGAGCGGGGGCAATCAATTGGCAAGGCAGACCGCTTCGAGCGCTCGCAGGAAGGCCGACGCGCCGGGCAAGTCCAGCCTCGAGCTCTATCGCGAGGGGCGCGCGCCGCCGGCGATCATGCTCACCATCGGCCTGGTGCTCGCCGGCCGCCGCTGGCGTTCGCTGCTCGACGAGCGGTTGCGGCCGACCGGACAGACCTCCGCGCGGATGGAGACGCTCTCGGCAATCCTCAATTCCCCGCCGCTCAGCCCGCAAGTCGACATCGCTCGCCGGCTGAGGATCGAGGGCCCCACCCTCACCCGGATGATCGACGCGCTCGAGAAGGATCGGCTGGTCGAGCGCGTGCCCGATCCCGCCGACCGGCGGACCCGGCAGCTGCGGGTGACCGAGGAAGGCGAGGCGGTGCTCGAAGAGATCTTCGACATCGCGGACGAGATGCGCGAGCGGCTGCTCGAAGGTTTCGACGAAAGCGAGATCGAAGAGGTCAACCGCGTGCTGCGCAAACTGATCGGCCGGCTCGACGCCGGGCTTTAGCTGCGCCCCCCGTCCGCTTCGATTGCGCGCCTCCCGCTTTTGATCTAGCCGCCTCCCACATCCAAGGGAGATAGCATGCGGCCGGGTTCAGGAATCGTCGATCAGCCAGTCCACGCCAACGGCACGGTCGCCGACGCGATCGCCGCGGTGCTGAAGCGCGAAGGGGTGGAGATCGTGTTCGGCTATCCGCGCAACCAGATCCTCGAAGCCGCCGCGCGGATCGACATCCGCACCGTTATCGTCCGCCAGGAACGCACCGGCCTGCACATGGCCGACGCGATGAGCCGGATGACCAAAGGCGGCAGGATGGGCGTGTTCGTGATGCAGCAGGGCCCCGGCGCGGAGAACGCGATGGGCGGCGTTGCGCAGGCCTATGCCGACAGCGTGCCGGTGCTGGTGATGCCGCAAGGCTATGCGCTCGCCCAGATGTACGTGCCGTACAACTTCAACTCGACCCGCTCGATGGCGAGCTATGCCAAGCACGCCGAGCCGCTGACCAGCGGCGACCAGGTGGTGCCGGTGTTGCGCCGGGCGTTCTCGATGCTGAGGAACGGCCGGCCGCAGCCGGTGGTGATCGAACTGCCGTACGACGTGCTCGACAAGCCGTTCGCCGGCGAGATGGACTACGTGCCGGGCAAAGTGGTGACGAGCGGCCCGGCGCCGGCGGATGTCGAGGCCGCGGCCGAGGCGCTAGTCGCCGCCGAGAACCCGGCGATCTATGCCGGCCAGGGCATCCACTGGTCCGAAGCCTACGATGAACTGCGCGCGCTCGCCGAGCACCTGGCTTGTCCGGTGATGACCAGCCTGCCCGGCAAGAGCGCGTTCGACGAGACCCACCCGCTCGCGCTCGGCTCGGGCGGCAACGGGATCAACGGCTGCGTCGCCAAATGGCTCGCCGAATGCGACCTGCTGTTCGGCATCGGCTGCAGCTTCACCGCGACGTCGTTCGGCCTCGCGATCCCGCAGGGCAAGCGCGTGATCCACGCGACCCTCGACCCGACAGACGTCGACAAGTCGGTGCCGAGCGAGATCGCACTGATCGGCGATGCGAAGCTGACGCTGGCCGCGATGCTCGATGCGGTGAAGCGCCGCCTGCCGCAACCGCGTGACAGCGCTCCGATCGCCGCGCGGATCAAGGCTTGCGAGCAAGAATGGCTCGCCAAGTGGATGGCGAAGTGCACCCAGGAGACCAGCCCGCTCAGCCCCTATCGCGTGCTGTGGGACCTGCAGCAGACGGTCGACGTTGCGAACACGATCATCACCCATGACGCCGGCAGTCCCCGCGACCAGCTGGTGCCGTTCTGGAAGAGCACGAGCTCGCACGGCTATATCGGCTGGGGCAAGTCGACCCAGCTCGGCTATGGCCTCGGCCTGGCAATGGGCGCGAAGCTCGCGTGCCCCGACAAGCTGTGCATCAACGTGTGGGGTGACGCGGCGATCGGCTTCACCGGCACCGACCTCGAGACCGCCGCGCGCGATCGGATCCCGATCCTGTCGATCCTCTTGAACAACGAGGCGATGGCGATCGAGCTGCCGATCATGCCCGAAGCGACCGCCAAGTACCGCGCGACCGACATCTCGGGCGATTACGCGGCCTTCGCGCGCTCGCTCGGCTGCCATGGCGAACGGGTGACGCAGGCGAGCGAGATCGTCCCTGCCCTGAAGCGCGCGATCGCCGCGACCGAAGCGGGCCAGCCGGCGCTGGTGGAGTTCATCACCGAGAAGGAAACGGTGATTTCGCGGGGATGAAGGTTTTTCGCGCAAAGACGCAAAGGCCCGGCTTCCCGGGCAGGATTTCACACGAAGATGTTGCGCGCGGCGGCGGATGAGGCACGTCATCTTCGTGTCTTCGTGTGAACCAAATTGCCGCTTCGCGGCAGGCGCGACGCCTTCGCGGCTTTGCGCCTTTGCGCGAATCAAATCGCCAGATAGGACGAGCGCCTGAGGAGAAGGTCGCGAATGGCTGAAATGAAGGACGTCATCGTCGTCGGCGCCGGGCCGGTCGGGATGCTCACCGCGTTGGCGCTCGCGCAGACCGGCGCGAAAGTGGCGGTGCTCGAGCAGGAGCCGCACATCATCAATTCCCCGCGCGCCGCGGTCTATTTCCCCTCGACGCTGATCGTCCTCGAAGAGCTGGGCCTGCTCGACGAACTCAACGAGATCGGCTTCCAGAACCGCACGTTCGGCACGCATGTGCCGGAGTTCGGCTATTCGTCGGTGGTCACCACCGAGCCGATCGCAGGCATTCCGTTCGATTACCAGCTCCATGCTGGGCAGCACGACGTCGCCCGGGTGGCGATGGAGCATGCGCAGACGCTCGGGGTCGAAGTGCTGTTCGAGCATGAAGTGATCGCGCTGGACGGCCGCGCGGGCGGCGTGGTCGTGACCGCGCGCACTCCGGCAGGAGAAAGGACTTTCACCGCCAAGTGGCTGATCGGTGCGGACGGCGCGCGCAGCACGGTGCGCAAACTCGCGGGAATCGAGTTCGACGGCCACACCTGGCCCGAGCGCTTCGTCGCGACCAACGTGAAGTTCGATTTCCGCAAGCTCGGCTACCAGCAGGCCAATTTCGTTTGCGATCCCGTCAACATGGCGGTGATCGCGCAGCTCGACCGCGACGGGCTGTGGCGCTGCACCTACATGGAAGACGCCGCGCTGCCGCTCGAAAGCTACGAAGACCGAATCCACCAGCGCTACGAATGGTTCATGCGCGGCAGCAAGGATTACGAGATCGTCTCGTCGAGCCCCTACATGCTGCACCAGCGCGCCGGCGAGACGCTGCGCAAGGGCCACGTCCTGCTGGCCGGCGACGCGGCGCATGCGACCAACCCGTGCGGCGGGCTCGGCCTCACCTCGGGCGTGTGGACCGGCATGGTGCTCGCCGACGTGCTCGGTGCGGTGCTGCGCGGCGAGGAGGACGAAAGCATCCTCGACCGCTATTCCGACGAGCGTCGGCGCATCTTCTGGGAGGTGGTCAGCCCGGCCGCGACCGAGAACAAGCGCATGCTGCAGGAGCGTGACCCGGAGCAGCGGCAGAAGGACCTCGCCGCGGTGAAGGCCCTGTCCGACGATCCCGATTCGGGCGCGATGCTGATGCTGTTCGCCTACAAAGTGATCGGCGACGTGCTGCGGCCGGCTTCGCGCTGGGCCGATGCCGATCCGACTTCGCGCGTGAACCTCGACATCGCCGGACGGCAGGGGCAGATTCACTAGCTTCGATCCTCCCCGTTCCGGAGGAATGGGAAGGGGGACCGCGACGCGAAGCGTCGTGGTGGAGGGGAATGGCGCAGCATTGCCCCTCCGTCAGTCCCTACGGGCCTGCCACCTCCCCATCGCCGCGACAGGGAGGATCGGTTCAGCTCAATACCCCCAGCGCAGCCCCGCCCACACCGTGGCCGGCGTGCCGTAGTCCATCGAGCCGCCCTGGTTGCGGGTGACGATCGTGGCATTGAACACGTTCTCGCCGCGCAGCACCACGCTCAGCTCCTTCCACACCGGCACCTGCGCAAACAAGTCGAGCGTGGTCGCGGCCGGCAGGACGTCGGTGTTGACGTCGTCTTCGTAGGCGGCGCCGGTGTGACGCAAGGTCGCGGCGAAGCGCATCCGGTCCCTGGGCTGCCACGCGAGCGTCGCCGAGGTCGACCACTTCGGCGTCTGCGCCGGCCGCAACCCGTCGAGCTGCGCCTGGGTGCCGCTCGCCTCGACCTTGGAATCGGTATACGCCAGCGACCCGGTCAGGCTGACGGCGCCCGAGCGGAGGGAGCCCTGGAATTCGATCCCCTGGGCGTGGATCGCATCGACGTTCTGCCGCTGCTTCAGGTTAGTGCCGATGGTGACGTTGGAGATCGCGTTCTTCAGCTTGTTGTCGAACGCGGTGAGCGAGAAGCTCGCCCAGCCCGCCGGGTCGAGCTCGATTCCCCCTTCGTAGCCTTCGAGCCGCTCGTTCTTCAGCGCGGCATTGGCCTCGGTGGTTACCGGGAACACCACGAACGGGCGATAGAGCTCGTTCAGCGTCGGCAGCCGCAGCCCGGTGTACGCCGCGGCGCGCAGTCGCACGCCTTTCGCCACCGTGGCGAGCGCGCCGGCGCGCCAGGTCGTTTCCCAGCCCGAGCGATCGTTGAAGGCATCGTCCTCGGTCACTGCGCCCGATGCATCGAGCGCCCGGTAATAGCCGTCGCGGATCGACCAGCGGTCGGCGCGCAAGCCGCCGGTCAGCACCACCGGGCCGAGCGTCCAATCGTCCTCGGCAAAAAACCCGACGTCGCTGTTGTGTCCGCCGGCAAGGTGCGTGCCGGTAACGAGCTGGGTTGCGGCGCTGTAGGTGTCTTCGGCAAGATCGCCGTCGGACAGTCGGAAATCGGTGCCCAGGCGCAGCACGTTGTCGTGACCCACCGGGGGGCGCACCTCGAACTTGCCGCCGAAGCCGGTCGAGGGCGTGTCGCGCTGGTCGAGCGTCTTCTTGAAGCTGGTCGACGAGATCACGATGTTCGAGAAGTTGCGCCACTGGCCGTAGACCAGCGCATCGAACTGCCAATCGCCGTGACCGACCAGCCGGAGGCTGACGTCTTCGCCCTTGCTCTCGCTGTCGGCGCCCACGAAGCGCAAGGTGCGGTTGTCGTCGAACGCCATCCCGCGCGCCTGCAATTCGATGTCCGAGCCGAGCGGCTCGACCAGCCGCGCCTGGGTGGTCCAGCTGTCGTAGGCGGCGCGGGCCGACGCGGGCACCCGCTGGCTTTCGGGCGTGGTCCAGAAGCCCTGCCCGCGGTCCCACTCGCCGGCGACCACCGCGAAGCCCTTGCCGAGTTCGGGCGCGACGCTGCCGCTGAGCTGGGTCTCGCCGCGATCGTTGACCAGGGCCTGCCCGTTGAACAGGCCCAGTTCCTGCGCGTCTGCGCTTTCGAGCTCGATCGTGCCGGCAAGCGCGCCCGAGCCGAACGGACCCGAGCCGCCGCCGCGGGTCACGCGGATGTTGGCGATCTGGTCGGGCATGATCGACGACAGCGGGATATAGCCGAACATCGGATCGGCCATCGGCACCCCGTCGAGCAGCACTTGCGCGCGGCTGGTGGCGTTGCCGTTGAGCGCGCGCAAGGTGACGCCCTGCGCGCTGGGGTTGGACGAGCGGCTGTCCGAGCGGCGGAATTCCTGGAATCCCGCGACGTTCGACAACGCATCCTCGATCCGGCCCGAGGCGGTCGCGACGATTTGCTCGCGCGGGATGTCGACCACATCGTAGGCGGGGGTCGCCGGCGTTTGATCGAGCCCGCGCCCGGTGACGATGATGACGTTGGGGTTATCCGCATCCTCCGCCATCGCCGTTGCCGGCAGCGCCAGGCTGGCGACGCACGCCAGCAGCATGAAGCGGATCGTCATCGGTCTCTCCCTCAATTTCGGACAAAGTCATCTCTGGCAAGCGCCCTCTAGCGCGCGGCGCTTGCCGCGTCACGCGGACTTTGGCAGGAGAATTGTCGCAGGGAGAATTTGCGATGCGCATCATGATGGTTTCGGCACTGGCGGCGACGGCGATGTTGTGGACCGGCTGCGCCTCGGCCCAGACCAAGGAGAAAGAAATGGCCGATCCGGCCCCAGTGACCGCTCCCAAAATCGCGACCGACCATGCCGCGCTGCTGGCGAGCGACGACCCGAAGCTCGCGGCGAACAAGCGGCTGGTCTATGACATGTATCGCATCGTGCTGCAGGCAGGCATCTGGGAGCGGGCGGGCGAGTTCATCGCCGACGGCTACATCCAGCACAACCCGAACGCCGGCCAGGGCCTGTCGGGCGTGCAGGAATACATCCGCAAGACCCGCCCCGAGCGGCCGATCTCCGACAAGCTCGAGCTGCCGCTGATCCAGCTGATCGCCGAGGGCGACTATGTGATGACCGCGTTCGTGCGCCCTGAGAAAGACGCGGCCGGCGGGACGTATTACTCGACCTGGTTCGACCTCTACCGGATCGAAAACGGCAAGATCGCCGAGCACTGGGACCCGATGCTCAAGAGCGACAAGCCGATCGACCCGAACACGCAGAAGCTCTGAGGAGCGCCGCAGTCCTTTCCCCATCGCCCTGAGATGCAGTCATTCCGCGGCCATCGCGTTTTCGAACTGATGGGCTTTCGGCCAGGTTGACGGATCGTTGCTCGCCCTTCGGGCCTGATCGAGCTCCATTGCCCGAGCGGCGGGCCGGCCGTTGGCCAGCGTCGCCACATCGCCGCCTCAAAGTCTGCCCAGCAGCCACAGGATCAGCACGATGATCAGGATCACTCCGAGCAGGCCTGTGCCGCGGTGACCGTACCCATAGCCGTAGCCACCGAACCTGCCGCTGAAACCGCCCAGCAAGGCGATCACCAGAATGATGACGAGAATTAGGCCAATCGACATCCACGCGCTCCTGATCTGCCCCGTCGTGCAAAGAAACAATCCGCCGCGGGATTGTGTTCCTTCCGCGGGGCGGACCGCTGCTATTCAGCCGCAACTGTCTGTCCCGCGGCCTCGACCACGGCGTCATCCGAAAGATGCGCACCCTGCGCGCGCAGGATCGCGCGGACTTCGCGCACGTCCACCGCGCGCGGTTCGATGCCCCGGTTGACCGCCACCGCGGCGCCGACGCCCGCCGCCTGGCCGGTCAGCCAGCATTGCGGGATCTCGCGCATGAAGCCGTGGCTGTTCGCGTCGCAGCTGATGTGCCGTCCGCCGACCAGCAGGCCGTCGAGCGCGCGCGGCACGAGGCTGCCGTATGGCACCGAGAGCACCGGGAACTTCGGGCTGATCGAGGGGCTTATGCCGATCTCGTCCGGCACGGGTGCGCCGCCCGACCAGTCCTTGCGCTCGATCCGGGCGACCCCGGCGAGGCGCCGGGTATGCCGAACGCCCAACTGGCTCGCGCTTTCGAGCGAATAGACGTGCTCGAACCCCGGCGCATGACGCCTGAAGAACTGGCAGTGGCCTTCCATCAGCCGGTGGCTGCGGATCTCGACTTCGGTCATGTCGTCGACGTCGAGCGCCGAGAGCCCGGACTGGCGGGGCCCGAGGAACAGCGCGATGTCGGGCCGCCAGCTGACATAGGGCGTCTGGAAATAGCCGAGCTCCTGCCGCCCGCGCTCCATGAACTGGGCGAGCTCGGCGGGATTGGCGACCTTCCAGTCGATCCACTTGTCCATGTCGACCCCGCCGAGGATCCACCCGGTGTTCATCGAATGATGGACGTCGCCTTCCTCGATGTCGGTATCGTACGCCGCGCCCGCGCGGGCGAACATGTCGCCGTCGCCGGTGGTGTCGACCACCACCTTGGCGAGCAGCGCGTGGCGACCCATCTTGCTTTCGAACACCACGCCGCGCGCGCCGCCGTTCTCCACCAAAGGCCGCGCGGCCCAGGCGTGGAACACGATCCGCACCCCCGCTTCGAGCAGCATCTCCTGGTTGTTGAGCTTCATCCGCTCGGGATCGAGCGTCGGCGCCCAGCAGACCACCCCGTGAAACGCGGTGGTGCGCTGGCGCCAGTAGGCGGCGCGCTCGGGGTCGGTCGAGCCCCACTCGCGGCGGTCGGGCCCGGCGATCGCGTCCTTCGGCATGCGCTCGATGAAGTGGCGCGCAAAACCCTGGATCACGTGGTTGCCGGCCCAGTCGGTCATCCGGTCGATCCACATCACGAGGCCGCCGGTCGAGAGGCCGCCGAGGCAGTTGTAGCGCTCGATCAGGGTCACGTCCGCGCCCGCCTTCGCCGCCGCCCACGCCGCCGCGCAGCCCGCCGGGCCGCCGCCGATCACCGCGACGTCGCACTGGTGATAGACGTCGATCTCGCGCGCTTCCTCGCGGATCGTGCCGCTGCCGTTGCGCGGCGGCAGGGTGTGGCTGCGCGATTCGAACACGTCGGAACCGAGGAAACGTTCCTCGGTCCCGCCTTCGACGCGGTGCATTTTCGGGGTGTCGTCGGGCATGGGGCTTTATCGCATGAAAATTTCGCGTGAGTCCCTGCGAAAGCAGGGACCCGGCGCCGCAAGCGGGAAGCGTGCTACCTGGACCCCGGCCTTCGCCGGGGATCACAGTAATGAAAGGCGGTCGGCGCCTCCCTTCGGCGGCGTCTCAATGCGTTGCGGTCAGCTCGGTTTCCTCTGGACGCACGTCGTTGTTCGGCGTGTGGTCGCCGGCAAGCCAGCGCTTGAGCTCGGAATGCGCGTCCTTCAGCCGCATCGCGTTGATCTGGTCGGCATGATCGGCATCGCGGGTGAACTCGACGATCATCCCATCGGGATCGACCGCATAGACCGAGCGGCAATAGCCGTGCTCGAGGATGTAGGTCTGCGGCGGCGTGATGCCGGCCGCTTCGATCCGCCGTTCGAGTTCGGCCTGCTGCTGCGCATCAACGTTGAGCGCGATGTGCCGGAACGGGCTTGCGGCGAGCTCGGGGCCGAACTGCGCCTGGTCATCCGGCTCGGCGAACTGGAAGAAGGCGAGCGCTCCGCCGTCCTGCAAACCGAAGAAGCAGTGGCAATAGGTGCGCTCCTTGCCGAACAGCTCTTCCTGCTCGCACCAGGTGGCGACCAGCGGGAAGCCGAGGATGTCCTCGTAGAAATGCCGCGTCGCCTCGAGGTTCTTCACCACATAGGCGGTGTGATGGAGGCGGCTGGGAACGTGGGGATTCATCGATGCACTCCTCTCGAATTCGGTTGCGCGCCTTCTAGCACGCCGGGCGCTAGAAACGGTAGCCCGCTTCGACGCCGAACACCCGCGGGCGCACTTCGATCACGAACCCGCCCGGCGAGAACTCCGCATGATACGTCACGCCGAAGAGGTTGGTCGCGAACGCGGCAGCCGCCACGTGCCATTGCGCCGCCGCGCAATTGCCGCTAGGTGCGCGCGGCCCGCAAGCCGTGCGGGCATCGGCCCGATGGCGGAGTGGTTACGCAGAGGACTGCAAATCCTTGCACGCCGGTTCGATTCCGGCTCGGGCCTCCACTCATCGATATCCTCGCCGTTGGCCGCTCCACGCCCCGCGATCGATGCGATGGGCGGCTGCGGTCCGCTCGCTTCTCGACGTTGAATTCTGCCGGTCCCGCCACATCTCCCGATAATGCGGCGGATAATCAAGCATGCGATCGCCGGTTGGGTTCGCGCGGTCTTCAACGATCCCGCGCGCGGAGAACGGCCGATCGAGCGCCGGCCGGATGGGTTGTTCGGCCCGGCGTCGGTTGCCTGGCGCGTCCACGGCGACGTGACCACGATGATGGTCGGCGGGGTCAGCGCGCTGCTGCTGCAGATGCTCCACCCGGCGGTGCTCGCCGGGGTATGGGACCATTCCAGCTTCCGGGAAGACATGCACGGGCGATTGCGCCGGACTGCGCGGTTCATTGCGCTGACGACCTATGGCGCGCGCGACGAGGCCGAAGCGACGATCGCCCAAGTGCGGGACATTCACCGGCGGGTCCGCGGAACGTTGCCGGACGGCCGGGCTTACTGCGCCGACGATCCGGAGCTGCTTGCCTGGGTCCATGCAACCGAAGCCGTTTCGTTCCTCAAGGCCTGGATCCGCTACGCGGAGCCCGGGATGCGGCGGGCGGACCAGGATCGCTATTTCGAAGAAGTATCGGTCGTCGCCCATGCCTCGGCGCGGCGTCGGTGCCCCGCAGCCGTTCCGCGATGCTTGAATACATCGCCGCGATGCGCCCTCACTTGCGCGCGGACCGGCGCACGCGCGAGGTCGCGCGCAAGCTCCTCGAATATCGCGCGTCGGCGGTCGAGGCCCTGCCGCTCGAGATCGTCCGCCATGCGGCGATCGACCTGCTTCCCGGTTGGGCCCGGCGCATGCACGGCTTGCGGCGGTCCGGCCTCGCACGCCCGTTCGTCGGAGGCACCACGCTGGCCTTGGCGCACACCTTGCGCTGGGCGTTCCGGGATTGAGCGACCTTATCGGCCCGGCTTGCAGCGGATCGCGCCGCGAAAGCATTGCAGCCGCGCGGCAACGCCGTTAAGGGCGCTTCGCGTGTGCCGCTTTAGCTCAGTTGGTAGAGCACATCATTCGTAATGATGGGGTCACTGGTTCGAGTCCAGTAAGCGGCACCAGCACTCTGACTAGGATAATCTGGAGCTTGCTGCGGAAGGGCGCTTTCGCAGGGGAGGCGCTTTGGGTAGGGCCTCGATCGGGCAGGAACCCCCTGGACGAAATCGAAGCCACCGCGATCTTGAGGTGGGTTGCCGAGAAAAGCGTGTCGGGTCTTGTGCCGGCCACGGTCGCACACGGCGACGTCGGTTATTTCTGAACTGCCGCAAGTGCGCCGGCAATGTTGGTCCCTGCCCCGGCTGCTCCTTGCGGGACCGTGAAGCCGAAGGTTCCAGCTATTTCCCTGCCATCGGGGCCATAGAACCGTGAGGTCAATGTTCCGTAGGAAGAATCGGCTGGGCCGAAGCTGCCCTGCAACGTGTTCGAACGCGTGTCCAGCAAGCCTGCGAACGTGCTGGTGCCGAAATTGATCTGCGTGTTGGCGGAGGCGTCGCGACCCGCGAGAGTAAGAGCGCCTGTAAAAGTGTCGGACGAAAAGTTTACGTCCAAACTGGAGGTTCCCGACACGTCGTAGCGCAAATCGCCCGCCGTCCCGGTACCGTGGGCGATGCCGTCATAGCTCGCGCTGCCTGTCCTTGCCGCCATGGCGTACGAGGGGGACTCAAACCCATAGGCGAACCACAAGTCCGAGAGAGAAGTGCCGTCGTACACCGGTACTGTGCCGCTCCAATGGCCGAAGCTGGCATAAGTCAGTGCCAGTTCGGAATTGGACGATCCCGGCTTGTACAGCTCCAGAGTAACGTCCTGTGTACCATAATAGCTGTTCGGAAACGTCTTATGATAGGTGGTGAAATTATCCGCTCCGCTGATCTTGTCGTCAACGGTGAACTTGCCGCCAGATTCGTCGGAAAACGGTGGGCTAAAAGTAAACGTTTCTGAATTCAACCAATTCAACTGGCCCACCGAATTGTTCCCGAACTGCGCATAGAACAACTGCTGCTGGGTCATGTCCAGAAACGACAGGTTGGCCGGCGTCAGCGACGCGCTCTGCTGCGCGACGATCGAGCCGGTCACCGATACGCCATCGGTGTTGTCGCCGCTGAACGATGCGCCCAGTTCCTGGCCTGAAGGGCCGTAGAGGCTACCGCTCAGCGTGGCCGCCACCGCGCCGTACTGGCCCTGGTAAATCGCCGTGCCGGAGAGCCCGGCGTCAGTAGACGAAAGCGTGCCCACCGTCGTCAGTTCGATACCGCCGCCAGTGGCGCCGTCACCTTTGACCAGACCATACTCGGAAAGGTCGCTTTGTCCGCTGAAGACCCGTTGTGCGAAATCAATGTCAAACTGGCCGGAGCCCTGGAAGGACAAGGGCTCCTCGCCCGGAGCGCTGACGGCCCCGAAAGCCTGAGTCGCGTAGGAGGCAGTGCCAGTACGCGGGGTTGCGGACGCGTTGGTGGGAAAGCCGTAAGTGAAGCTCGTCAGTTCCGTATCCTGCGTCGATCCGTTGCTCGAATTGCGCTGCAGAAGCCCCATGGCGACATATTGAGTGGTGATGTTGCTGTCATACCCTTTCGACATGAGCGTGAGGATCGCCCCGTCCTTCGAATAGATGGTGTCGTATTCGTCATGCGAGGTAATGTCGCCAGGCGCGAAGGCTTGGGAATAGCTGTCGGTCGAGACTGTATAGCCGTTGGTCTTCGCATCGTAAGCGATTGAAATCTTCGCCGGCTCGGCCGTGTTGCTGAACGCCGTGCCTGTCGTCTTGTCCCACGATGCCTTCAAGCCTGCAGCCTGGCCAGCGAAGCTTTGGCTGTATTGCAGGTTCGTGAGCGAGGTGTTGGTGGGAGTAGGTGTCGGCGTAGGCGTAGGTGTCGGCGTGCTCGCCACGGACCCGCCCCCGTCGCCGCAGGCCGATAGGAGCGCCATTGCCGCGGCACTCACCAGCAGGTGTCCGATTTTCATTGATTTCCCCCCAACATCTGAACGGCGACTATCGTATATCTGTGCACGGCGATCAAGCTGTCGCATCGATCTAGCTTTGGAATGGGCGCGAAGCGAAACGCGGCGGGGACGAGCCAGATTTTGCGTTCGTGATACCGATAGTTTGGATGCCAAATACTCCTCCAGACGGACCTCAGGTCGCGGCGCCGCGCGAATCTTTCGGTCGATCCCGGAAATCATTTCCGACTCGCCGAAGAGTTACAGTGCGCAAGTGAAAACCAACCCAAGGACAGGTCTTCGTCAGGATGGCGTCAATGGGCCGAGCAGTAAGCGGCTTCAGCACCTCCTCAACCCGCGTACCTACGCCCTCAGGCAGGCACGTGGGCCAGACGCTCGGCAGCCAGACGGCGGGCGAACACCGCGAGCGCGACGATGCCCACAACCACGCCGGCCAGACAGAGCCCGGTGAAGCTGTAGCCCTGGAGCACGCCCGCGCGGTCGTGCAGGAACCACGCCGCGCCGACGTTGGGCGCGGCGACCGCGGCGAATTTCGCCATGAAGCTCGCCCATCCCCCGCCGGTCGAGCGGATCGCGCTCGGATAGTAGATGCTGGTGATCGAGATCACCGCCGCATGGCCGATGCCCACCAGGATCGTGCCCAACATCACCACCGGAATGAACCACGGCCCGCTGGTGAGCCCCCAGCCGACCGCCAGCATTGCCGGCACCCCGAGCAGCGGCGCGAGTGCGATCCACAGCGGCCCGCGCTTCTCGGTAAAGGCGAGCAGCAGGACTCCGCCGATCGCCCCGACCAGCCCGCCGATCGAGGCAATGTTGGTGCCCTCGATGCGGTTCACCCCCAACGTCTCGAGGAACACGATGCCGTAGCTCGCGCGCAAGTAGATCGCGAACGACGAGCAGAAATAGGTGAACCAGATGACCGGGGTGACCAGCACGAGCGCGCCCTTGAACAAGTCGGCGGTCTTGGCCCACGGCGTCTCGCGACCGGTCTTGCGCTCGTCCGGCAGGGTGAAACCGGTGTAGGGGATGTCCGCCGCGGCAGGATCGAACCGGCTCAGCGCCTTGCTGATGAGCGGCGCCGGCTTGCCCTTGGCGACCATCCAGCGGGCCGATTCGGGCAGCGTGAACAACAAGACCAGCGCCAGCGCCCCGGTGCCGATCCCACAGGTGAAGAACACCGCCTGCCAGCCGTGGTGCGGCGCGAGCAAGTTGGTCACCTGGCCGGCAGCCGAGCCGCCGATGCTGAAGCCGAGCATGATGATGGTGACCGCGGTCGCGCGCTTGCCGGCGGGCATGCATTCGATGTTGAGCGACCACGCAGGCGCGAGCAGGCCGCCGATCGCCAGCCCGCCGAGCAGGCGCAGGACGATGATCGATTCGGGATTGGGCGCGAACCCGGTGAGGAAGGTCAGCAGCGCGCCGACCATCGTGCACCAGATGATCACCGGCCGGCGCCCGTAGAGGTCGGCGAGATACGAGCCGAACAGCGAACCGATCATCTGCCCGAGGAACGCCGCGGAGGTGACCAGGCCCATCATCGCGTCGGTAAGCTGCAGATCGTCGCGCAAGTATGGCAGGACGACCGAGATCAGCGCGAAGTCGAGCCCGTCGAACAGGGTCACGCACGAGGAGATCACCAGCAGCCAGACATGGAACCGGGTGATCCCGGTTCGTTCGAAGAAAGCCGTCACATCGAGCGTGTTCCCCGCAGGCACGTGCTCCTCGATGGACATTCCGGCAGTTCCTCTCATCCGTTTCCCGCGACCGAGGCTAACGGCAAAATCGCTAGCCTTCTATCCTTTTTCCCGCAGCCGGCCGCGGGTTCGCACATACGCATCGTGCAACAGGTCGTCGCGCGCAGCGGGCGCGAATTCGAAAACCGAAGTGCGGACGAAGTAACCACCGGCTGGATCGGTGCCGATCATGTCGCCGGTCCCGGCGAACGCGAGCTTTGCCCTCAGGCGAGAGACGTGGACTTCGACGCGGTTGGTCCCCGGATCGTGCTCCAGGCGCCATACCGCCTTCAGCAGCTGGCTGCGGGTGACGCGCACGCCGCGTTGTTCCGACAGGCGCCAAAACAGTTCGAACTCGCGGGGGAACAGGCCGATCCAGCGCCCCGCCACCAGCGCGTCGCGATGATAGAGATCGAGCGTCACCGGGCCGACCTGGCGCCGTCGCGGCATCAGGCCGGCCTGTGCATAGACCCGCTGTGCCCGCGCACCGAGCTCCGCGAGCCCGACCGTGCCGCACAATGCATCGGCGAAGCCTTCCGCCAGCAGCCGAGCGCGTTCCTCCGCGCGGTCCACGCCGAGCACGATCATCCGTTCGCGCCTCGGCCGGAAGTCGCGAACTGCGCCGAACTCTGTCAGGAGGGGGTATTCGGGCGCGCCGGAACCCGGCTCTCCGCCTTCCGCCAATCGCCAGCCGACCCGTCGCAAATCCCACTGCCATGGCGGGTCGACGCCCGCAGCAACCCATCCGAACGTTGCCACGCCACCCCCCTCCGCTCCCCCGTCTGGGCATCGCAACAGGTTAGCGCCGCCGGCGCAAGCTCGAAAACGACCGAAGTGGAGTTACCGCCGAAGACGGCCGCGGATCACGCGGCGCTGGAGTTCACCCCCATCGAGGCAAGATAGCGCTTCACGTTGCGCGCCGCCTGGCGCAGGCGCTGCTCGTTCTCGACCAGTGCGATGCGCACGTAGCCTTCGCCGTCCTCGCCGTAGCCGACGCCCGGCGCGACCGCGACGTCGGCATGGGTGAGGAGCTGCTTGGAAAACTCCAGGCTGCCCATGTCCTTCAGCGCCGGCGGCAGCGGGGCCCAGGCGAACATGCTGGCCTTGGGCGGCGGCACGTCCCAGCCGGCACGGCCGAACGCCTCGACCATCACGTCGCGGCGCTTGTGGTAGAGCTGGCGGTTCTTCTCGACGATGTCCTGCGGGCCGTTGAGCGCGGCGCACGCGGCCGCCTGGATCGGGGTGAACGCCCCGTAGTCGAGGTACGACTTCACCCGGGTGAGCGCGGAAATCAGCTTCTGGTTGCCGACCGCGAAGCCGATCCGCCAGCCGGCCATCGAGAATGTCTTGCTCATGCTGGTGAACTCGACCGCGACATCCTTGGCGCCCTTGGCCTGGAGGATCGAAGGCGTCGGATTGCCGTCGTAATAGAGCTCCGAATAGGCGAGGTCCGACAGGATCCACACCTTGTTCTCTTTCGCCCAGTCGACCAGCTTCTGGTAGAACGCGAGGTCGACCGTCTCGGCGGTGGGGTTCGACGGATAGTTGACGATCAGCACGCTCGGGCGCGGCACGGTGAACGCCATCGCGCGCTCGAGCGAAGCCCAGTAGCGCTCGTCGGGCGTGGTCGGGATCGAACGGATCGTCGCGCCGGCGATGATGAAGCCGAAGGTGTGGATCGGGTAGCTCGGGTTCGGCGCAAGCACGACGTCGCCGGGCGCGGTCATCGCGGTCGCCATGCTGGCGAGGCCCTCTTTCGAGCCCATCGTGACCACCACCTCGAGCTCCGGATCGAGCTCGACCCCGAAGCGGCGGCCGTAGTAATTCGCCTGCGCGCGGCGCAGCCCGGGGATGCCCTTGGACTGCGAGTAGCCGTGGGCATCGGGCTTCTGGGCGACCTCGCACAATTTATCGAGCACGTGCTGCGGCGGCGGCAGGTCCGGATTGCCCATGCCGAGGTCGATGATGTCTTTCCCCGCCTGGCGTGCTGCGTGCCGCATCGCGTTGACTTCGGCGATGACATAGGGCGGCAGGCGCTTGATGCGGTAGAAATCGTCTTCCATGACCTCGATTGTTCCATTCACGCGGCGGAATTGCAGCGTCGCGCCAATGTGAAGGAATCCGCCGCGTCGCGCAATTGCAGTATTGGGGGTGTTTGCAGGCTAACAATTTGCCGAATCGAGGCTAACTTCCACTGATGGCCGATACCGACCCCCCTGGCTCGCCCTGGAACCCCGCCGAGCTGTTCGCGGGAATGCTCAAGGCGCAAGGCGAGGCCGCCAATCAGGCGCTTGCCTGGGCGCAGGACGTGGGAGAGCTGCAGACGAAGTGGCTCGAGTTCCAGCAGCAGCAGCAATTGCCGGAGCGCCTGCCGCCGCTGATGACCGATCCGGCGCAATGGCTCGGCTATCTCGAGGCGTTCTACAAGCACGTGCCGCTCGCCGATCCGGCGAAGCAGACCGAGCTGTGGCGCCAGACGCTCGACTTGTGGGGCAAAGTGCTCGCCGAGTATGACCTCGGGCCGCAAGCAGGCGAGGACCCGGACCCCCGGCATGTCGAGCTGCCGTTCAGGGACCGCCGTTTCGCCGATCCCAAGTGGCGCGAGCAGCCTGTGTTCGCGTTGCTCCATCAGACCTACCTGATGCTGGCGGAAAAGCTCCTCGCCTCAGTCGACGAGATGGAAGGCCTGTCGGACTTCGAGCGCGAGCAGTTGCGCTTCGCGACCCGCACGATGCTCGACGCGCTGAGCCCGGCGAATTATCCGATGGTCAATCCTGTGGTGCTCGAGCGCACGATCGAGCAGCACGGCGAGAACCTGATGAAGGGCATCGAGCGGCTTTCGGCCGACCTCGGCCGGGGCCAGCTGACCCACACCGACAACGCCGCGTTCAAGCTGGGCGAGAACGTCGCCGCGACGCCCGGCAAGGTGGTTTACGAGACCCGTCTGTTCCAGCTGATCCAATATGCGCCGGCAACCGAAGACGTGCTCGAAACGCCGCTGGTGGTGTTCCCGCCATGGATCAACCGGTTCTACATCCTCGACCTCAACCCCAAGAAGAGCTTCGTCAAATGGGCGGTCGAGCAAGGCATCACTTTGTTCATGGTGAGCTGGAAATCGGCCGACGAGACGCTGGCCGACATCACCTGGGACGATTACGTGCGCGCCCAGATCGAGGCGATCGACCATATTCGTCAGCGCCTGAAAGTCCCGGCCGTCCACGCGATCGGCTATTGCGTGGCCGGAACCACGCTGGCGGCGACGCTGGCGATCCTCGCGCGGCGGGGCGAGGCGGACAAAGTGAAGAGCGCGACGTTCTTCACCGCACAGGTCGATTTCGAGAAATCGGGCGAGCTCAAGCTGTTCGTCGACGACGCACAGCTCGAGATGATCCGCCAGGCGAGCCTCAAGGGCTTCCTCGACGGCCGCTACATGGCGGCGACCTTCAATCTGCTGCGCGGGCCCGAGCTGATCTGGAACTACGTGGTCAACAACTACCTGCTCGGCGAGGACTATCCGGCGTTCGACCTGCTCTACTGGAACAGCGACGTCACCAACCTGCCCGCCAGATGGCACCTCGATTACCTGCGCGATCTCTACCGCGACAATCGCCTGGTCGTGCCCGACGCGATGCGCGCCGACGGCACGCCGATCGACCTCGGTCTGATCGAGACCCCGGCATATATCCAGGCGGGGCGCGAGGATCATATCGCCCCGGCCGAAAGCGTGTTTCGCCTGACCGGCGTGCTGTCCGGTCCGGTCCGCTTCGTGCTCGCGGGCAGCGGGCATATCGCCGGGGTGGTCAACCCGCCTTCGATGCGCAAGTATCAGTACTGGACCAACGAGGGCACGTTTGCCGATTTGGCGGAGTTCGCCGGCAGCGCCACCGAGCATGCGGGAAGCTGGTGGCCCGATTGGCTCGCCTGGCTCAAGGCGCAGGACGACACGGCCGTCCCCGCGGCCGGCAAGCGCAAACCGGGTGGACGCGGCGACAAAGTGATCGAGGACGCACCCGGCCGCTACGTGCGCATGCGCTGAGCCGGCGGCTCTTCCCGACCATTTTTGTGCAGTGCACAAAAACCGCTTGACTTCGCATCTGCAGCGACTAATTTGTGCGCTGCAACAAGTACGTGCGCCAGCACGCCAGTGCAGGATGAGCAGGACATGGCAGACGATTCCGCGAAAGCCGCCAGTTCCGCCGAGCAGGCTTATGCCGCGGCGGCCGAGTCCGCTCCGGCGAAGGGCGCCGCGGCCGAGGTGAAGACACCGCAGGCGAAAGTAGCCGCGGCCAAGCCAAAGCCAACGCCCACCGGGACCGCGCCCGCCAAGGCTCCGGCCCGACCGATCAAGACCCCAATCCCTGAACCGAAACAAGTCTCGCAGACGAAGGAACCCGCCATGGCTCAGCAAGCCGATTTCACCAACACCGTGACCGACGCGGTGGCCGAATTCCAGACCCGCGCCAAAGCCGCTTACGACAAGAGCGCCGCGGTTGCCGGCGAAGCGACCGAGTTCGCCAAGGGCAACGTCGAGGCCCTAGTCGAAGCGGGCAAGATCTACTCCGAAAACCTGCAGAACCTTGGCAAGGTTTATGCCGAGGATGCCAAGGCCGCGTTCGAGACGCTGACCGCGGACCTCAAGGAATTCGCTGCGGTGAAGACCCCCACCGAGCTGTTCCAGCTGCAGAGCAGGCTGATGCGCCGCAACTTCGATTCGCTCGTCGCCTTCGGCTCGAAGTCGAGCGAGGCAGCGGTGAAGATCGCCAACGAGACGCTGGCGCCGATCTCGAGCCGGGTCAGCCTTGCGGCCGAGAAGTTCTCGAAGGCCGCCTGACGCCCTCAACCGAATCGTTCCGCCGGATCCTCTCCCCCGGCGGGGCGAACAAGCGGGCCGGCGAGCTTGAACGCTCGCCGGCCCGTTTCGCGTTGCAGCCGCGTTAAGGTTTCCCGTGCCATTTTTTGCCCGCGCCATCTTGCGGCGCGGCGCGCGCGATACGATAATTGTTGGCCATGCATCCGAATTCGAGTTTTCCGCCGATCTCCCCCAGTGAGCTGCGCCATCGGCCGCGTGCGGCCGGCGACGATGCGGGCAACGACGAAGACCTCGGCACCGGCGGGCAGGTCGGGATCGCCACCAAGACCCGTGCCAAGTCCAAGAAGCCCAGCCAGTACAAGGTGCTGATGCTGAACGACGACTACACCCCGATGGAATTCGTGGTGATCGTGCTCAAGCGCTTCTTCCGCATGGACCTCGAACAGGCGACCCGGGTGATGCTGCACGTCCACCAGCGCGGCGTCGGCGTGTGCGGCATCTTCCCCTACGAAGTCGCCGAGACCAAGGTGAACCAGGTGATGGATTTCGCCCGCGAGAACCAGCACCCGCTGCAATGCACGCTCGAGAAGGCTTGAAGCGCAGGTTTTTCCGATGAATTTCGCCGCAGCTGCCGAACGGGCATGACCGCGCGTGCAACCCACGCTATAGCGCGCGCCTACCGTCCGCAGCAGGCTCTCCCCAGCGCTTGAAATTCATCACCGCCATCGATCGTTACATTTTCCGGCTCGTGCTGGTGCCGATGCTGGCTGTGTTCGTGATCGCGGCGTCGCTGCTCGTGCTCGACAAGATGCTCAAGCTGTTCGACCTCGTCGCGGTCGAGGGCGGACCGGTCAGCGTGGTGTTCAAGCTGCTCGCGAACCTGCTGCCGGAATACGCGAGTCTCGCGATTCCGCTGGGGCTGATGCTGGGCATCCTGCTCGCGTTTCGGCGCCTCGCCACGTCGAGCGAGCTCGACGTGATGCGCGCGGTTGGGCTGGGCTACACCCGCCTGCTGAGGGTGCCGTACCTGATCACGCTGGTGCTGGTGGTGGTGAACTTCGTGATCGTCGGCTATCTCCAGCCGTACGCGCTCTATTATTACGAGGAGCAGGAATACGAGCTCCAGACCGGTGCGCTGGGGGCCTCGATCAAGGTGGGCGAGTTCACCACGCTCGAAGACCGCATGTCGCTCAGGATCGAGAAGAGCGAAGACAACGGCCTCAAGCTGCTCGGCATCTTCGCCCGGGTGGCCGACAAAAACGGCCAGGTGCTATCGATCTCGGCGCGCGAGGGCAGGTTCCTCGCCAACCGCGAGAACCGCGACACGATCGTCCTCCACCTCGAGGACGGCACGATCATCCAGGACACCAAAGGCACCAGCCCCCGCGTGCTGAGCTTCTCGCAGCACGACCTGCCGATCGACTTGCCCAAGATCGAGGAATTCCGTCAGCGCGGCGGCAAGGATCGCGAGTACATCCTGCCCGAGCTCTTGCGCATCGGCTGGGCGCACGACGCCAGTCGCGAAGCGCGCACCACCAGCCAGGCGAACTTCAACTATCGGATGGTCGAGGTGGTGATGATGCTGCTGCTGCCGCTGCTCGCGGTCGCGCTGGCGATCCCGCCCAAGCGCTCGACCTCGGCGCTCGGGGTGTTCGTGTCGATCGTGATGGTGGTCGCATACCACAAGATCAACGAATACGGGGAATCGGTCGCCTCGCTCGGGCGGATCGACCCGACCATCGCGCTATGGGGGCCGTTCGCGATCTTCGCGCTGATCATCGTGTGGATGTACTACCGCGTGGCGTTCGTCCCGGGCGCGCAGGCGATCGGCGCGCTCGAGACTGCCTTTGCCAAGCTCGTCAAATGGCTGAAGCGGATCACCCGGCGCCGCCGCCGCTCGCACCAGATGGAAATGGTCGCCGATGCAGCTTGATTTCTTCCCCTCGCGGACGGTCACCTGGTACCTCGCGAAATTGTTCATCGTGCGCATCCTGGCGGTGCTGGTGATGCTGGTGCTGGTGCTGCAGATGCTCGACCTGCTCGGCGAAAGCGGCAAGATCCTGGGTTATCCGGGGAACGGCGAAGCCCAGTTGTGGTATTATGTCTCGCTCCGCGCGCCGCAGCTCGTCGCGCGATTCCTGCCTTATTCGGTGCTGCTGGCGACGATCATCACCCTCGCGACGCTGAACCAGAACAGCGAGGTCGTCGCGATGAAGGCCGCGGGGATGTCGGCGCACCAGGTGCTTGCGCCGCTGCTGCTGACCGCCCTGGTCGTCTCGGGGGTGAGCTTCACCTTCAACGAGCGGATCGTGACCCGCGCGACCGCTGCGCTCACTGCCTGGAGCAATGCGAACTACGGTCCGGTCCCGCGGCAATCGGGGGTGCGCACCAACGTCTATCTCGCCGACGGGCCGAACATCCTTGCGGCGCGCACGGTGGTCGGCACCGGCAACGCGATGACGATGCAGGACGTCACCTTCTACCGCCGCGACGCGAACGACATGATTCAAGAGCAGATCCGATCCCCGCGCGCGACGTACGCCAACCCCGGCTGGCGGCTCGAAAGCCCGACCCGGTTCGACGTGGCCGAGGCGACCAGCGGCGCAATCGCCCCGCTGGTGGTCGCGCCCGAGCTGACTCCGGCCAAAGTCGCGATCAGCAGCGTCGATGCCGATTCGGAAGACGTGATCGAGCTCAAGCGCTCGATCGACCTGCTTTCGGGCGCGGGGCGCCGGACCGCGGAACTGCGCAGCAAGTGGTGGCACAAGTTCTCCGGGCCGCTGTCGGCGGTGCTGATGCCGCTGCTCGGCGCGGTCGCGGCGTTCGGACTTGCACGCTCGGGCCAGCTGTTCGTCCGAGCGGTGATCGGGATGGCGCTCGGCTTTGCCTATTTCGTGATCGACAATGCCGCGCTCGCGATGGGCAACTTCGGCGGCTATCCGCCGCTGCTCGCCGCCTGGGCGCCGTTCCTACTGTTCCTGCTGGTGGGCGAGACGGTGCTGATCAGGACCGAGGAATAGGCTGTCTCAGGCCGGC
This sequence comes from Sphingomonadaceae bacterium, assembly GCA_036384795.1. Lineage (GTDB taxonomy): Bacteria > Pseudomonadota > Alphaproteobacteria > Sphingomonadales > Sphingomonadaceae > Andeanibacterium. The sequence continues at coordinate 61,215 of DASVLP010000056.1, forward strand.
CGGATCGTGCTGCGGACGATCCTGACCACCAATACCGCCATGCCCTTGTGGTTCGCGCCGTGGTAGGTTTGGCCTTGGCCGAACCGCGCCGCGAGCCGCCGATGCGCCTCGCCCAGCGAATGATAGGGCAGGCTCGGCAGCAAGTGATGCAATGCGTGATAGCGCAAGCCCACCGGCGCCCACAGCTCCGCGAACGGCGATGGCGGCGGCACGTTGACCGAATCGAGATACTGCGCGGTCACCGTCATCGCCTCGCCGTCGTTCTCCCACAAGTGCGCGACGAGCGTGCGCAACTGGTTGAGCACCGCGGTGACCGAGAACACCGCCAGCGCGACCAACAGCGGGTGCCAGCCGAGCAGCGGAACGCTGGCCATCAGCGCGATTGCCCAGACGCACGCGCCGAGCTCTTGCCAGAACACCTGGCGCTTGAACTCGCCCTCGGCCGGGCGGCGGCGGAACTCGGGATTGATCGACAGAGCCGAGAAGCGCTCCCACACCAGCCGCCGCAGCGGCGGAACGATCGCGCCGAGCGGTGTCAGAATGCCGAAGCGGATCACCAGTGCCGGCGGCGCGAGCAGGGAGACCAGCAGAAATGCCGGCAGCGACCACCACTTCATCCGCGCGAGCGGCAGGTATTCCGGGTCCTCGATCGTGCCGTAGCGGGTGCGCGCGTGGTGCAGCGTGTGGACGTTCTCGTACATCAGCGACGGGGTCAGCATCGGGATGCCGACGAGCAGGTTCCATGCCAGCCGGAAGCCGGGCAAGGCGGTGCGGTGGATATGGGTCAGCTCGTGAATGAACAGCAGCGCGCGATAGAGCGCGAGCGCCGCGATCACGCCCGAGCCGATAGCCGGCAACGGATTATGAAGCAGGATCGCGCCCGCCAATGCCGCGTAGCCGACCAGCGCCGACAGCAGCATGTCGGGCCAGTAGATGTCCGCCCGCGCGGTGCCGATGTCGCGGGTCAGCTCGGCCGCGGCGCGCAGCATCTCCTTGTCGTCGGCGATCTCGGCCGAGCGCACGCGCGCGGCGGCGCGCGGCGTAGCGGCGGGGACATCGACGAGTTGGTGGGCGGTCATGGGTCTTTCCGGCTTGGCCCTCTGCTAGAAAATCGTGGCGGGAACATGTCAAGCGCGCGCTGAACCAAGCCTTGCTTGACAACTGGCCGCCGCCGCCCGCAGGAGCCGCCGTCCCCCACGAGAGGAATGACGGTGGCCAACCCCGAGCTAGTGATCGCCCCGGTTGCGGGCAAGAAGGACTTGAACGCCTTCATCGACGTCCATTACCGCCTGAACGAGAGCGACCCGAACTGGGTGCCGCAATTGCGCAGCGAGCTGGTCGAGCTGGTCACCCCGGGCAAGAACCCGTTCTTCGAGCATGCGCGCTGGCAGTTCTACCTCGCCCGGCGGGGCGACCGGGTGGTCGGGCGCATCTCCGCCCACATCGACGAACTGGCGCTGGCGCAGCCCGCGGACAAGGGCTTCGGCCCCGGCTGCGGACAATGGGGCTATCTCGAGGCGGAGGACGAGGAAACCGCACACGCGCTGATCGCTCAGGCCGAAGACTGGCTGAGCGGCCAGGGGATGACCCGCGTGCTCGCGCCGATCAGCATGTCGATCTGGGAAGAGCCGGGCTTGCTGGTGAAAGGCCATGACCATCCGCCGACGGTGATGATGGGGCACCAGAACCCGGCCTATCGCGGTTGGATCGAGCGCGTGGGCTATCAGCCGGCCAAGAAGCTGCTGACCTACGACCTCGACATAACCAAGGAATTCCCCCCGCTGGTCCGGCGGATCGTCGCCGCCGGCGAGAAGAACCCGCGGATCAGGATCCGCCCGGTCGAGATCAAGCACTTCGCGCGCGAGGCGGCGATCGTGATCGACATCCTCAACGATGCCTGGTCCGACAACTGGGGCTTCGTGCCGTTCACGGCGAAAGAGGCCGCGTACGGCGGCAAGAAGATGACGCCGCTGATCCGCGAGGACCTCAACATGATTGCCGAGCTCGACGGCGAACCGGTGGCGTTCATGCTGACCTGGTCGAACGCCAACGAGCCGATCAAGCAGATCGGCGGAAAGCTGTTGCCGTTCGGCTGGCTCAAGATGCTGATGTGGCTGAAAAACCCGAAGTGCAACACGATGCGGGTGCCCCTGATGGGGGTGAAGAAGAAGTTCCACAACTCGCGGCTCGCGAGCCAGCTTGCCTTCATGATGATCGAATACATCCGCCGCAACTCGGTGAAGAGCTACGGCGCGACCCGCGGCGAGATCGGCTGGATCCTCGACGACAACCAGGGGATGATCGCGATCGCCGACGCGATCGACAGCAAGGTCAATAAGGAATATCTGATCTACGAAAAGGCGCTGTAGGCGCGGTACTCGGCACCGTCTTTTTAGAACGCAGCCGGCCCCCGAACGAAAAAGGCCTCCACCACGTGGGTAGAGGCCTTTCGGGATCGTATCACCAGCCGCTTGGACGGGAGGGGGGTCTCGGCGGTGACAAAGGTAGAATGCACGGCCCCGAACGGGGTTCCCTCGCCCGCTTAAAAAAATCGAATTTTTTTCGATTTTTCTGTAAGCGGCTGTTTTAGCTAAAAGTTTCCGCCGTTCGCAGCTTCCGCTTGGATAACGTACGGGAACCAGTCGCCGGCTCCGCCGTTGCAGGCAGAGCGCCAGTGCCAAAGGGAAGGGGTTTTATGCCGCTTGGTGACCAGATCGCCGCCGAATTGCCGTATCTTCGTCGTTATGCCCGCGCACTGACCGGCTCCCAGGCCGTCGGTGACGCGCTCGTTAGGGAAACGCTCGAAGCGGCGCTCGAGGATCCCGCCATGCGGGCCGAGCTCGGGCAAGGGCGCGTCGCGCTTTACCGGGTATTCAATCGCGTGTGCGCCGAGGGCCCGCAGGTGCAGCTTGCCGGCGAGCCGAGCACCGAGCACGAGGCCGCCGCGCAGCGCCAGCTGCAGCGGGTTACTCCGCTGCGCCGCCAGGCCTTGCTGCTGATGACGGTCGAAGAGTTCAGCCCGGCCGACGCGGCAGAAATCCTCGACATCGACGAAAGCGAGGTCGAGCGGCTCGCACAGGAAGCGATGGAAGAGATCGAGCGCGAAACCGCCACCAAGGTTCTGATCATCGAGGACGAGCCGCTGATTTCGATGCAGCTCGAGAACCTCGTCACCTCGCTCGGCCATTCGGTGTGCGGCATCGCCGCGACGCGGCGCCAGGCGCAGGACATCGTCGCCGACCGCAAGCCCGGCCTGGTGCTGGCCGACATCCAGTTGGCCGACGGCAGCTCCGGCCTCGACGCGGTGGACGATATCCTCTCGGCGATGGAAGTGCCGGTGATCTTCATCACCGCCTATCCCGAGCGTCTGCTGACCGGCAGTTGCCGCGAGCCGACTTATCTCGTGACCAAGCCGTTCAAGGAAACCACCGTGCGCGCGGCGATCAGTCAGGCGCTGTTCTTCGGCTCCCGCAAGCCGGTGGCGTAGCGCCGGTCCGACGCGACTTCCCGAATTGCGAACGGGTTGGGCTTCCTCACCGGCACGGTGAGGGTGCAGCGCACGCCGTCGGGATCGAAGTGCATCTCGACCGGGTTCTGCAGCTCGTTCGCGACGATCCGCTCGATCAACTCCATTCCGAAGCCGCGCTTGCGCTGCTCCGGGACCGGCGGCCCGCCTTCCTCGCGCCACGAGATGCGCGCGAGGTTCTCGCCGAGGCGCACCCAATCGATCCACAGCCGGCCGCCGGGCCGGCTGAGCGCGCCGTACTTCGCCGCATTGGTCGCCAGCTCATGGATCGCCAGGCCCAGCGACAGCGCATCGTTGGGTGCCAATTCGACCGCAGGGCCCGTGATCTCGATCATCTGGCCCATGTCGCGCGAATAAGGCGTAAGCTCCGCCTCGATCACCGCGCGGATCGGGGTGCTGCCCCATTGAGAGTTGGTCAGCAGGTCGTGCGTGGCGGAAAGTGCGCGGATGCGGCCTTCCAGCCGTTCGGTGAAATCATCCAGGGTCTGCGAACGGCGCTTGGTCAGCGCGACGATCGACAGCACGTTGGCCAGCGTGTTCTTCACCCGGTGGTTGAGCTCGCGCGACAGTGAATCGCGGATCGAGATCTGCTGCTCGAACCAGGTAAGCCGCGCCGAATCCTCCAGCGCCTGCTGGCTGATGATCCGGGCCAGCAGCATCAGCAGCGTGGCTCCGGCGAGGCCGAAGGCAAGCGTGGCGATCGCCAGCGGCGTCAGCGGCAGGCGATCGCGCGCGGTGACCACGACCGTCCAGCGGTGATTGGCGATCGTCAGCGGGGATTTGACGCTCGCGCCGCTTGCGCCGACGGATCCTATGCTTGCCAGCAGGTGCGCCGGCTCCCGGGTTCCGTCGTAAAGCCGCACGGCAAGATCCCTGATCCCTTCCTGTTGAAGCACCGTGGCGAGGAAATCGTGCGCATTGAAAGAGCCGTAGACGAAGCCGCGCAGCCGCTGCGACGGGGCGGCCGCCGGCATGCCGGCCGCGTCGGCGAACACCGGCATGTAGATAATGAACCCGGGCGAATCGGTCTGGCGATCCTTCAGCAGCACCAGTTTGCCGCTGGCAGTGGGCCGGCCGGAGCGCTCGGCTTCGAGCATGGCCGCCCGCCGCACGGGCTCCGAATACATGTCAAACCCGAGCGTTGTCGGACCCCCGCCGGTCACATTGACCATGTAGGCAACCGGCATGGCATACGGTTGGCCCGGGTCGAGCGGAGGACGCAACCGTACGCCCTTGCCATACTGCAGCGCCATCGCGCGGTTGAATGCGTCGACCTGGTTACGCTCGATCCGGGGTGCCCAGCCGATGCTGCGCGCGCCGCGATAATCGCTGCCGAGCCACAGCTGCCCGACAAAATGACGAAACTGGGTTTCCGGCGTGCCGGAGCGGATCGCGAACAGCACCGCGCTCGCGCGCAAATAGGAAGCATTAGTGTTCGCCTTGCGCTCGAGCGCCGAGGCAATCGCGCCCGAGCGCTCGTCCAGCTGGGCCATCTCGCTGCGCACCGCGGCGCGCTCGATCGCGAACGTGCCGAGCAGCGTGACCGCTGCCACCAGGATGAATATCGCCAGCGGCCCCGCGCGGGGATGCCGCGCGAACCGGTGCCGTGCCTTACTGGTTCGGGATAACAATCGCTCCAAGCCCGACAGCCCCTCGTTCGGACGTTCCCCCGCGGCGGCAAGCCGGCACCCGCCGGCTGGTCGCCATGTGCGAGCGCCCGATGATTGCACGCTTGCCCCGGTTCCCTTAGGCAACGGGACTCATGGCGGGAACAAGAATCCGCCGGTTTCGTTCCAATTTCGGACCACAGCGCGATTTCGCGGGGAGCGGTGACAAAGCCCATGTCGGCAGTTGAGAAGAAGAAAGGAGCGCGCGTGCACAAGCAGGGCGCGACCACGACGAACGAACCGCCCGAATGGGCTGCAGGGCTCAAGCGGCTCTACGATTCGGTCGTCGAAGAGCCTCTGCCCGACGCGTTCAAGGATTTGTTGTCGCGGCTCGACGACAACCACTCATGAGCGAACCGAAAACCAACCGAGGGCCGGCTGAGGGCACGGCCGAGTTCCGGCGCGAGCTGGAGGCGGTGGTGCCGCACTTGCGCGCCTTCGCTCGCGGCTTGTGCGGCCGCGCCGACATGGCCGACGACCTGGTGCAGGAAACCTTGCTGAAGGCGTGGGCCGCGCGCGACCGGTTCGAGCCCGGCACCAGCATGCGTGCCTGGACTTTCGTGATCCTGCGCAATGCCTATCTCACCGACATGCGCCGCAGCCGGTTCCGCGGCGAGTATGACGAGACCGCGGCCGAACGCATCCTCACCGCACCGGCGGACCAGGAAGAGCCGATCCATCTCGCCGACCTCCACCGCGCGCTGCTGACGCTGCCGTCGGAACGACGCGAGGCGCTGCTGCTGGTCGGCGCGGGCGGATTTTCTTACGAGGAAGCCGCGCAAATCTGCAATTGCGCGGTCGGCACGATCAAGAGCCGCGTCGGGCGCGCGCGCGCAACCCTGTCGCGGATGATCGACGAAGGCAACATCCCCCGGCGCAGCACTGACGATGCCGCCGCCCACCGCGCGATCCTGGAAGAACTCGACCAGGTCGCCGGGACGGGCAGGACCGCTACCGGTTGATCCCCGCTTGATCGCGCGGCCCTGCAGGTCGATGATACGTCGCCGCCCGGGCAAGGGGGAGCGTCGATGAGTTCCGAACCGCATGAGATCGCCGGGCAGCAGGCGCGGGAGGTGCCGATTCCTCCCGCGGTTCCGCGCACTCGCACCCTGGCATTCGCGGCGCAGGAACTGCGGCTGATTTCCGCCCTGGTGCTGCTGCTGGCGATCGGGCTGGTGCTGGCCTTGCCGTTCGTCCTGTCGATCGGCTCGGTCGTGTTTCTGCCGCTGGTGTCGGCGATCGTGCTGTCGATCGTGCTGTCGCCGCTGGCCGACAAGCTATCGCACCTCGGCCTGCCGAACGTGCTCGCCTCGCTGCTGTCGCTGGTCGTGCTGATCGCGATCCTGGTGCTCGCGCTGCTGCTGATCCTGCGCCCCGCCATCGACATGTTCGACAGCTTTCCCGCGATGATCGCGAAAATCGGCGAGCAGTTCCGCCATCTGCGCAGCAGCCTGTCGTGGGTCAACCAGCTCAACGAACAGGTCACCAAGCTCACCGGCCCGGTCCAGGGGCAGAAAGTGGTGGTCGCGAGCCCATCGGTGATCGAGGAGCTGGCGTTCGCCACCCCGAGCGTCGTGGTCGAGGTGCTGCTGACTTTCCTGATGGCCTTCTTCATGATCGAATCGCGCGTGCGGATGCGCCACCGGCTGATGCACCACCACTCGCCGATGGGCACGAGCATCAAGGCAATGCGGGTGATGCGCGACGTGCAGGATCGCGTCGCCGCCTATATCCTGACGGTCACGCTGGTGAATGTCGGGGTCGGCATAGTGGTGACGTTCGGCGCGTGGGCGATGGGCATGCAGGCGCCGATCATGTGGGGCGGGCTCGCCGCGCTGCTGAACTTTCTGCCTTACGTCGGGCCGCTGGCGATGATCTGCGTGCTGGCCCTGTTCGGCCTGGGCACCTCGGATTCGATGATCGAGGGGCTGATCCCGGCGTTCAGCTTCCTGTGCCTTCACGCGGTCGAATCGAACGCGATCACCCCGTCGATCCTGGGCGCGCGGTTCACGATGAACCCGGTAATGATCCTGCTCGCGCTCAGCTATTTCTCGTGGATCTGGGGCGTTCCCGGCGCCTTGCTTTCGGTGCCGATCCTGCTGACGCTGACCGCGATGATCGACCACCTCGGGCGGCCGAACCTCGTCGGCTTCCTGTTCGGCGAACCGTTGTTCACCAACAACCCGATGGAATTCGATGCGGCGGCGGCCCATCGCCACCCGCCGCATCCATCACCTTAGCGCCCGAGCGCGGCCGGATGCCGCGCACTCGCGGTCAGGCCGGGTATTGCCAGGCCGAGCCGCGGGCGAGGTTCTCGGCCGCGAAATCCCAGTTGAGCACGCCGATCGCCGCCTCGAGATAGGCCGGCCGCAAGTTCTGCCGGTCGAGATAATAGGCATGCTCCCACAGGTCGATGACCAAGAGGGGGTTCATGTCGCCGTCGGCCAGCGTGTCGCCGTCGTGGGTCTGCTCGACCGAGAGGCCGCCGCCCTTGGCCGCGAGCCACACCCAACCCGACGCGAAATGCCCGGCGCCATCGGCCGCGAGCTTCTTCTTGAGCTCGTCGAGCGAACCGAACGAAGCGGTGATCGCCTCGGCCAGCGGGCCCGAAGGCTCGCTCGAGCTGGGGGACAGCGAGTGCCAGTAGAACCCATGGTTCCATGCCTGGCCGGCGTTGTTGAACAGCGGCTGGTTGCTGCCGCGCGCCGCGGCGACGACCTCGCGCAGCGGCTTGCCCTCGAGCTCGGTCCCTTCGATCAGCGAGTTGGTCTTGTCGACATAAGCCTTGTGGTGCTTGTCGTGATGGAAGCGCAGCGTCTCCGCCGAAATCGCCGGTTCGAGCGCGTCTTCGGAATAAGGCAGCGGGATCAGTTCGAAAGCCATGTCCATCTCCTCGGTTTTGCCGGGTATCCGCCCCCAATAGCCAAAACCCGGCGGGCGAGAAGAAGTTTCGCGCTTGTCGGACGCAAATTTCGCTTTGCCCCGGACTTCTCCCGAACCCCCTTGCCTTCGGGGACCCGGGCGGCGCAAACACGCCGCGCAAATCCGCGTCACCGCAAGGGGTCTTCGATGGGACGGACGTATTTCGGCACCGACGGCATCCGCGGCCGCGCGAATGCGGGGGTGCTGACCGCGGCGACCGCTATGAAGGTCGGCCAGGCCGCCGGCCGCCACTTCCTGCGCGGATCGCACAAGCACCGGGTGGTGATCGGCAAGGACACGCGGCTTTCGGGCTACATGATGGAGAACGCGCTGGTCGCCGGATTCACCAGCGTGGGCATGGACGTGATCCTGACCGGTCCGCTGCCGACGCCGGCGATCGCGATGCTGACCCGCGACATGCGCGCGGACCTTGGCGTGATGATCTCGGCGAGCCACAATCCGTTCGCCGACAACGGGATCAAATTGTTCGGGCCCGACGGGTTCAAATTGTCCGACGAGGCCGAGGCGGCGATCGAGCGGGCGATGGGCGAGGACATTCCGCTCGCCGAAGGCGGGGAGATCGGCCGGGCCCGCCGGATCGAAGATGCCCGCGGGCGCTACATCCACGCGATCAAGCACTCGCTGCCCGACCTGGTGCGGCTCGACGGCCTGCGGATCGTGGTCGATTGCGCGAACGGCGCGGCTTATACCGTCGCGCCGTCGGCCTTCTGGGAACTGGGAGCGGAAGTCACCGCGATCGGCGTCGAGCCCAACGGCCTCAACATCAACGACGGGGTCGGCTCGACCTCGCTCGATGCGCTGAAGGCCAAGGTGATCGAGGAACGCGCCGACATCGGCATCGCGCTCGACGGCGATGCCGACCGGCTGATCGTGATCGACGAAAAAGGCCAGACGGTCGACGGTGACCAGATCATGGCGCTGATCGGCAGCCAATGGGCGGCGAGCGGCGCGCTCAAAGGCGGCGGCGTGGTCGCGACGGTGATGAGCAACCTCGGGCTCGAGCGGTATCTCGCCGGCCAAGGGCTGGGCCTCGTGCGCACCAAAGTCGGCGATCGCTACGTGCTCGAGGAAATGCGCCGGGCCGGCTACAACGTCGGCGGCGAGCAATCGGGTCATATGATCCTGCTCGACCACGCGACCACCGGCGACGGCTGCATCGCGGCGCTGCAAGTGCTCGGCGCACTGGTGCGATCGGGCAAGCGCGCGAGCGAGCTGCTGCATCTGTTCGACCGGGTGCCGCAACTGCTGCGCAACGTGCGCTTTGCCGGCGGCGCCCCGCTGGAGGATGCGCAGGTCAAGGCCGCGATCGCCGATGCCGAAGCCTCCCTCGACGGCAAGGGTCGGCTGGTGATCCGCCCCTCGGGCACGGAGCCGCTGATCCGGGTGATGGCCGAGGGCGACGACGAGCGCCAAGTCGAGCGCGCGGTCGCGCAGATCTGCGCGGCGGTCGAGGCGGCTGCGTGATGGCGCTCGAGATGCGCCCCGATTGCGAGCGTTGCGGCGCGGATCTTCCGGCCGAGGCATCCGGCGCTTTCATCTGCAGCTTCGAGTGCACGTTCTGCGCGCCGTGCGCCGAGGCATTGGACGATATCTGCTCCAATTGCGGCGGCGAATTGCTCGATCGGCCGACCCGCGCGAGACACTGGCACGAGAAGTATCCCCCCTCGACCGATCGTCGCTTCAAGGGATGACCGCCCCGCCCCGCATTCTCGCGGTCGCCGGGTCGGACAGCTCGGGCGGCGCCGGAATCCAGGCCGATATCAAGACGATCACGCTGCTCGGCGGCTACGCGATGACGGCGATCACCGCGGTCACCGCGCAGAACACGCTCGGCGTGACCGCATTCGAGACGCTTTCGCCCGAAATGGTCGCGGCGCAGATCGACGCGTGCCTGTCGGACATCGGCGCCGATGCGGTGAAGATCGGCATGCTCGGCTCGCCGGGGATCGCGCGCGCCGTCGCGCAGCGGCTGGAGACGCTCGCCGGCCCGATCGTGTTCGACCCGGTGATGGTCGCGACGAGCGGTTCGGTGCTGGCGGATGCGGCGACGATCGCCGCGTTCGAGCCGCTGATGGAGCTCGCGACGCTGGTCACCCCCAACCTGCCCGAGCTCGCGGCGCTAACCGGACAGGCGGTCGGCACGATCGAGGAAATCGCCGCCGCCGCCGATTCGCTCGCCCAGCGCTACGGCTGCGCGGTGCTGGCCAAGGGCGGGCACGGCGAAGGCACGCGGGTGACCGACGTATTGATCGACCCGCAGGCCCGCGCGGCATCGTTCGAGGACCAGCGGATCGATACCCGCCACACCCATGGCACCGGCTGCACCCTGTCGAGCGCGATCGCCGTCCTGCTGGGCCACGGCCAGCCGCTCGAGCACGCGGTGCGGCTGGGGCGCAAGTACGTCCGCGCGGCGCTGACGGCTGCGCCCGGCTTTGGCGCCGGAAGCGGGCCGCTGGGGCTTCCCGCCCGCAGCTAGAGCCCGTCCTGGGCCGGCTCTTCGATCTTGTAGAACCGCGCGATGTGCTCCCAGGCTTCCTCGGCGGTTTCGCACCAGCGGAACAATTCGAGGTCCTCGGGGCTGATCACCCCTTCCTCGGCCATCGCCTCGAAGTTGATCACCCGGTCCCAGTATTCGCGGCCGAACAGCAGGATCGGGATCGGCTTCATCTTCTGGGTCTGGATCAGCGTCAGCGTTTCGAACAATTCGTCGCACGTGCCGTAGCCGCCGGGAAAGATCGCCAGCGCCCGCGCGCGGATCAGGAAGTGCATCTTGCGAAGCGCGAAATAGTGAAACCGGAACGAGAGGTACGGCGTCACGTACGGGTTGGGCGATTGCTCGTGCGGCAGCACGATGTTGAGGCCGATCGATTCGGCGCCCGCGTCAGCCGCGCCTTTGTTCGCCGCTTCCATGATCGAGGGCCCACCGCCGGAGCAAACCACGAACTGGCGCTTGCCGTCTTCGACGATCGACTTCTCGCTGACGATGCGGGCGAGCTTGTAAGCCTCGTCGCAATATTTCGCCTTGGCCGCGAGCCGCTCGACCACCTTGCGCTGCGGCTCCGGCAGGTCCTGCGCACCGTCGAGCGCGACCGCAGCCGCGTCGCTGGGCGGAATGCGGGCCGAACCGTAGAACACGATCGTCGAGCCGATCCGCGCCTCGTCCATCAGCATTTCGGGCTTCAGCAGCTCGAGCTGGAAGCGCACCGGGCGCAGTTCGTCGCGCAGGATGAAGTCCGCGTCGCGGAACGCCAAACGGTAGGCCGGGTGGCGGGTCTGCGGGGTGCTGGGCGCTTCCTTTTCGGCGAACCCCGCTTCCTGCTCGGCGCGGTAGAACCGGCGTTCGGTCAGCTCGCGTTCGTCTTCGGGGCTCACGTGAAGGAATTCTCCATGGGCGGTGTGGCCAGGAGGCTGGATGCCCCGCGTGGATTCGAACCACGATTGACGGAGTCAGAGTCCGTAGTCTTACCATTAGACGACGGGGCAGTGCGGGGCGTGCCTCTAGGGCGGCATCCGAGGGAGGTCAAGGCTCGCAGGGCCGTGCGCTTGCCCCGGCCGGGCCGGCGCGCTAAATTGACGCCAAGTACCCGCCTTCCCGGCGGGCAAAGCATAAGAAGGCATGTGTTATGGCGGACATCATTCCGCCGGAAATTCCGCGGCAGGCCGCGGACCATCCGGGGCCGGACGCGCGGCAAGACGCCGCCTCGGGGCCCCGACGCCGCGATCCGGTTCAGGCCTGGAATCCGGCGGCGCACCCCCGGCGCAACTGCTATGCGGCGATCGATCTCGGCACCAACAACTGCCGCCTGCTGATCGCGCGGCCGCAAGGCGTGAATTTCGTGGTGATCGACGCGTTCAGCCGCGTCGTGCGGCTGGGCGAAGGGCTCGCGCAGACCGGGCGGCTCAGCCAGGAGGCGATGGACCGCGCGCTGGCGGCGCTGAGGATCTGCGCCGAGAAATTGAAGAAGCGCAACGTCCATCTCGCCCGCTCGGTGGCGACCGAGGCCTGCCGCCGCGCGGCGAACGGCGACGAGTTCATCGACCGCGTGCGCCGCGAAACCGGGATCGTGCTCGACGTGATCCCGGCGGAAGAAGAAGCGCGGCTGGCGGTGCTCGGCTGCCATATCCTGCTTGAGACCGGCACCGGCCCGGCGGTGATCTTCGACATCGGCGGTGGCTCGACCGAGCTGGTGCTGATCCGCCAGGATGGCCCGGTGCCGCAGATCGTCGACTGGGAAAGCGTGCCGTGGGGCGTGGTCTCGCTGACCGAGAGCTGCGGGCGCGACGAATCGAGCGCACAAGCGCGGGCGGCGCGCTATGCCGAGATGCGCCGGCTGGTGGGCGCGAGCTTCGCTCCGTTTGCCCGGCGGGTCGCGGCGAGCCAGGGCCGCGGGCTGCGCCTGCTCGGCACCAGCGGCACGGTGACCACGCTCGCCAGCATACACCTCGATCTGCCCCAGTACGACCGACGAGCGGTCGACGGCCTCACCGTGCCGGCCGAGGCGATGCGCGCGATCGCCGCGCGCCTCTCCACCCTCGCGCCCGCCGAGCGCCAGCAACTCCCGTGCATCGGCACCGAGCGCGCGGACCTGGTGGTGGCGGGTTGCGCGATCCTCGAATCGATTCTCGACATCTGGCCCGCGCCCCAGCTCGGGGTCGCCGACCGCGGCATCCGCGAGGGCATCCTGCGCAGCCTGATGCAGGCCGACACCGACGGCGAGCTGGCCCGGGCCGAACTGCGGCGGATGCGGCAGGACCGCGGATGACCCGCGGCGCCGGCGATCCGGGCAAGCGGGTGAGGAGCGCCAAAGGCCGGACCGCGTCGTCCACCCGCTGGCTCAACCGACAGCTCAACGATCCTTACGTCCGCCAGGCCAAGGCCGAAGGCTACCGCAGCCGCGCGGCCTACAAGCTGGCCGAGCTCGACGAGAAATTCGCCCTGTTGAAGGGCGCGCAGCGCGTGGTCGATCTGGGCATCGCGCCGGGCGGCTGGAGCCAGGTGGTGAGGAAGCGCGCGCCCCGCGCGGGCGTCGCGGGCATCGACCTGCTGCCGGTCGAGCCGATCGAGGGCGTCGCGATCCTGCAGATGGACTTCATGGCGGACGAAGCGCCGGACGCGCTGCTCGCGGCGCTGGGCGGACCGCCCGACCTGGTGCTGTCGGACATGGCGGCGAACACCGTCGGCCACAAGCAGACCGACCACTTGCGCACGATGGGCCTGGTCGAAACCGCAGCGCAATTCGCGATCGACAACCTCGCTGCGGGTGGCGGCTTCGTCGCCAAGGTGCTCGCCGGCGGCACCGACCCCGCGCTGCTCGCGCTGCTCAAGCGGCATTTCGCGAGCGTCAAACATGCCAAGCCTCCGGCGAGCCGCAAGGGCTCGTCCGAGTGGTACGTGATCGCGCAAGGATTCAAGGGACAGCGGTGAGGGGCCGCCGCGCGGCACCCTCCACACGATCGCCCCGATGACGATTACTTCGCCGGACCGCCCGCGTTCGCGCCGGCCATCGAAGGCGCCG
>DASVLP010000057.1:0-53887 GCA_036384795.1 Sphingomonadaceae bacterium
CGCCGCTCTGGGCCGTCTGCGTCGCGGGCGGAGTGGCACCCGCAGGCGGCTGGCCGGTCGGGGGCGTGCCGCCCGCCTGCCCCTGGCGGGCAGCGAGCCGGGCGGGATCGATGCTGCAGACGCGGCTCCTGAAAGCCTTCACCCGCGCCTGGTCGACCTGTCCGTCCGCGCCCTTGAAGCGGTCGAGCACCGCGGCGGGCAGGTTGTTCAGGTCGATGTCCTTGTCCGCCGGGCACAGCGTCTGCCGCAGTTGCGCGAACGCCTGCGGATTGAACTGCGGCGCGTTGCCGTTGCACACCCGGTCGCGCATCGCCTTGATCTTCTCGGGATCGGGCTTGCCGTCCGGCCCGGCGAGCCGCGCGCGCATCTGCTCGGGCAGCGCCGTCAGGTCGGGCGGTGTGGTCGCATCGGCCGCGCAGAGCTTGGCACGGAAATCGGCGAATGCCTGCGGGTTGAAGTTGCCGCCGCCCGCACCGCCGCCGACCGCGAAGCCACCGCCCGGCGGAGGACCGCCCGGGGGTGGCCCGGCATCGCCGCCGCCCGGAGGCGGGCCGCCCGGGGGAGGACCGCCGAAGCCGCCGCCGCCGCCGCGACCACCGCCGCCGCCTTGGCTCGACCCTCCGATGCGACCCGACAGGTTCAGCCCGACGCGGATGCGCGAGGATCTCTCGTTGTAGAACGTGACCGGGCGCTCGTCGATCGAGACGATATTGCCGGCGGTGTCGCGGGTCACCCGCCCGGGGAACGCCGCTTCGATCGCGGGCGTCACCAGGGGGAATGCCGAGCTGACGTTGTCCGAATTGTTGCGGAAGTACTCGATCCGGATGTTCGAGCGATCGAACAGCGGCAGGTCGTACGACAGGCCCAGGTGCCAGTCGCGATCGGTTTCCTGCTTGAGCGAGGGATTTCCGCCGGTGACCACCGAAGCGAGCGTGGTTTGCCCGGTGGTGAAATCGTAGACCGGGACGTTGTAGTTGATCACCGTCGGGGCGCCCAGCTGGCTGAGCCCCGGCGCCGCGTCGTTGACGACATAGCTCGCCTGGAAGTTCAGCTTGTCGGTGAGACCCCAGTTGAGCCCGGCGCTCCAGTCGGTCAGCGTGCCGAAGTCTGACAAGTGGTCGATCCCGCCGCTGAAATTGAGGGTCACGTCGCCGATCGCCGCGAGCACGTCGTCGCGCCGGCTGGAGATCGGCACCGAGACGTTGACTCCCGCGCTGAGATCGCCGCGGGTCAGCTTGGTTTCCATGCCCGCGTTGCGGGTGTCGGTGCTGTCGATCCGGTTCCAGTCGAAGCCGGCGTTGAGCGTCACCGAGATATCGCCCGCCGGCAAAGTGATCGGATGCCCCATCGCGGTGATCTTGCTGGTGGCGGTGTCGGTCTTGCTCTTGGCGGTGTCGTAGCCAGGATAGCTGATGCCGGTGATCGGATCGTCGATGCCCACCGTGCCAGCCGCGACCGCCGCCAGCAGTGCGGTAGTGTCGGCCGGCCGGTCGATCTTGCTGATGCTGTTCACGTGGCTTGCGTCGAGCGTGCCGGTGAGCTGCCATTGCCCGGCATTCGCGTTCACCGTGCTGCCGAACGAGAACGTATCGGTGCGGCTGCGGCGGGCCAGCGGGAAGTCTTCGCCGAACGTGCGCAGCTCGCTGTCCTGCGTGGTCGGGTCGGTGAGGGTCACCGTGTTGAGGCCGGAGAAGTCGAGGCTGTCGCTACGCTCGGCGGTGCCGTTGAGCGTCAGCGAGGCGCCCGACCCACCAAGCCCGTGGGTCCAGTTGCCGGTCAACTGGTAATCGCTGCTGTTGCTGACCAGCGTGCGGTAGGCGGCTTCGTCCGGGTCGCCCGGCACGGTGGACGCGATGCTCTGGACGATCCCGCGCTCGGCTTCCGTCAGCGGGCTGGTGTGGTTGACCTTGAGATCGAAGTTGAGCCGGTTGTTGCCCGCGATGTTGAGCGTGGTGCCTTCGCCGCCGACGGTCGAGGTGCCGCCCTTGAACGGTTGGCCATATTGCCCTTCCAGCGTCTTGCTGGCGAACTGGTCCTTGAGGATGAAATTGATCACCCGCTGGGTGGGCGGATAGCCGTATTTCTGCGCCACTTCCTCGGGCAGCACCTGGATCATCTTGATGGCTTCGGGCGGATACGACATCATCTCGCGGAAACTCGAGATGCGCAGGCCGTTGACCAGGAACACCGGCCGCCCGGTGCCGCGCCCGCTGCCGCTGCTGATCTCGGTGGTGAGCTGGTCGACGAGGTCGGCAAGCGAGCTCGCGCCGTAGGAAGCGATGTCCTGCTCGTTGAGTTCGATCACCGGCGGCTGCGGCGCCTCGACCTGCCCGCGGATCGCATTCGCGACCACCACGATCTCGTTCTCGTCCGCCGTGTCGCTCGCGTCGGTCTGGTCGACCACGCCCGGCGCCTGCTGCGCCGGCGCGCCCGCGGCATCGTCGGCCGCAACCGCGTCCGCCGCAACCGCCGGGGCAGCGGCGAGCGCAGCCAGGCTGGCGATTCCCGACAAGTAAAGGGCACGGCGGTTATTCATCGTTGACTTTGTCCTGTAGAACGAGGCACGTCGTCCTCTAGAAGCCCGCCCGCAGCACTCAAGTCACGTCGGGTATCAAATTGTCGCAATGCGATTAACGCTGGGTGAGCGCGGGCGAATGGCGGCGGGCCGCAAACACTTCCCTTTTCGCGCACTCGCCTGTATGCGCGCCGCCATGACTCTCACACAGACGAGCTGCTGAACGCCTATGGCCAAAGAAGAACTTCTCGAAATGCGCGGCAAGGTGGTGGAGCTGCTGCCCAACGCCATGTTCCGCGTAGAACTCGAGAATGGCCATGAGATCCTCGGTCATACCGCCGGCAAAATGCGCAAGAACCGCATTCGGGTCCTGGTCGGCGACGAAGTGCTGGTCGAGCTGACCCCCTACGACCTGACCAAGGGCCGGATCACGTATCGCTTCATGCCCGGCAGGGGCGGCCCCGGGCCGCAGTAACCCGCTTGGGCGCGGCCCGACCGACCCTGATCCTCGCCTCCGCCAGCCCGCGCAGGCGCGAATTGCTCGCGCGGCTGGGGATCGAGCCGGCGGCGGTGGTCCACGCGGACATCGACGAGTCCCCGCGCAAGGGCGAGGAGCCGCGCGCCTATGCCCAGCGCATGGCGCGCGAGAAGGCGCTGACGGTGCTCGAGGATGCGTCCGCCCACGTGCTCGCGGGCGACACCGTAGTCGCCTGCGGCCGCCGGATCCTGCCCAAGGCCGAGGACGAGGCCACCGCCCGCCGCTGTCTCGAGCTGCTCTCCGGGCGGCGGCACCGGGTGCTGTCCGCGGTCGCGCTCCGCACGCCCGAAGGCACCGTCAAGGAACGACTGAGCGAAACGGTTGTGCGTTTCAAGCGCCTGGAGCGGGCCGAGATCGAGGCCTATCTCGCCACTGACGAGTGGCACGGCAAAGCCGGCGGATATGCGATCCAGGGCACGGCAGAGGGACTTGTCGCCTGGCTGTCGGGCAGCCACTCCGGGGTCGTCGGGCTGCCACTGTTCGAAACTCGATCGCTTCTCAAGTCTGTCGGCTTTCATGTTGGATAATCTAGAAAAATGACCTGGTACGTCGAGGAAGGAATCGGCGAGCAGCGCGCGATCCTGGTCGACGGCGGGGAGATCCGCGGCGCGCGCGTCGAATGGCCTGGGTCGCTGGCGGCCGGTCAGATCGAAGACGCGGTGCTGGTATCGAAAGCGCGCGGCAGCGCGCGCGGCACCGCCCGGTTCGCTTCGGGCGAGCAAGCGCTCGTCGACCGTTTGCCCGGTGACGCCAGCGAGGGTGCGACGCTGCGCCTCGAGGTGACCCGAGCGGCGATTGCCGAAGCGGGCCGCGGCAAGCTTGCGCACGCACGGCTGACCGCCGAAGCGCCCGCGCCCCCGCGGACGCTGGCCGCTGCCCTTGCTTCCGAAGGACATGAGATACTTCAAGTTCAGTCATTTACACACGATAGTTGGGATGACTTGATAGCTGAGGCATTCGCCCGGAACGTGCCGTTCGATGGCGGCATGCTGCTGCTCTCACCCACGCCGGCGATGACCTTGATCGATATCGACGGTGCGTTGCCGCCGCGGCTGCTCGCCCTCGCCGCGGTGCCGGCGATCGCGGCGACGCTCCGCCGGCTCGACATCGCGGGCTCGATTGGAATCGATTTCCCCACCCTGCCGAACAAAGCCGACCGCCGCGCGGTCGACCAGGCACTGGCGGCGGCGCTCGCCGGCTGGCCGCACGAGCGCACCGCGATGAATGGATTCGGCTTCGTGCAACTGGTGGCGCGGCTCACGCGTCCGTCGATCCTGCAACGCGTCGCTCACGATCCGGCAGGCGCAGCGGCCCGCCTGCTGCTGCGGCGGGCCGAGCGCGTCGCCGACCCGGGCGCGATCCTGCTCGCCTGCCACCCGGCCGTGAAGGCATGCCTGCGTGAAGAGTGGCTTGCGGAGCTCGCGCGCCGCACGGGCCGCGAAATACGCGTCGAGGCCGATCCCGGGCTTGCGCTGCCGGCCGGGTTCGCTCAGGCCGTGGCCCGATGAGCAAGTCAGCCCCTCCCGCCGGCGCGAAGCCCTGCCCGATCTGCCGCAAGCCGCGCAGCCACGAATTCGCGCCGTTCTGCTCACCCCGGTGCCGGGACCGCGATCTCGCGCGCTGGCTCAACGACGGTTATGCCGTGCCGGGCCCGCCGGCCGATCCGGAAGACATCGTTCGCGAGGAATGATTGGCTCTTGCCTTCGCGCGCCCCGTTCGCCATAGGCGCGCACTCCAACCGCTCGCCGGCCCCTGGACCCAAGGTTCGGTGGCCGCCGCCGCAGCGACGCCCAGGTAGCTCAGTTGGTAGAGCACATGACTGAAAATCATGGTGTCGGTGGTTCGATTCCGCCCCTGGGCACCATTTTTCCCATCGCCCGGCGTGCCCCCCGGACTGCCGCCCGCACCCTCGCCGGAAGTTAACCGGGAGCGCGTATAAGCGCCGCCTCGAGCAATCGTGCGGTGCCCAACCGAGCCCGCGAAACGCGGTTGAGATTAGGTAAATGTGCCTAATCGGTTGTTAACCATTTTAGTCCATTTGGCCGCTCATGGACTACGCAAAAACCCGTATCGGGACCTTAACGAGCGTGCTGGCGATGGCCACCGCGCTGGGCTTCACCGTTCCCGCGCACGCCACCGGCGTGGCTGCGGGCACCTCGATCCAGAACAAGGCCACCGCGACCTTCACCAATGGCACCACGACCGAGTCGGTTGACTCGAACACCGTGACCATCGTGGTGGACGAACTGCTGGATGTCGCCGTCACCTCGCTCGACGGGGGCAACGTCGATCTCGGCTCCAGCGGCGCGGCGCTCTCGTTCCAGGTGCACAACTCGGGCAACGGCCCCGAGGCGTTCAAGATCGCGGTCGATCCGGCGATCACCGGCGACGACTTCGATCCGACGGTCACCCAGATCGCCTACGACAGCAACCACAACAACGTCTACGATGCCGGCGTCGACACGATCATCCCGGCCGGCGGCAGCACTCCCGCGCTCAATGCCGACGACAGCCTGCGCATCTTCGTGGTCACGGGCCTTTCGGGCAGTCCGGCCAACGGCGCGCTCGCCAAGGTCCGGCTGACCGCCACTGCGGCTACCGGCAACGGCCCGGCGGGCACCAAGTTCGCCGGCCAGGGCGTCGGCGGCTCCGACGCGGTGGTCGGCACCAGCACGGCGGAGAGCAACGCGCTCGGCACGCTGATCGCGCAGATCGGCAACGTCACGCTGACCAAGACCGCGGTGATCAGCAGCCCGTTCGGCGGCACCGACCCGGTTCCGGGAGCGACCGTCACCTTCTCGCTCGTCGCGGCCGTCGGCGGCTCGGGCGGGGTGAACGGCCTTACCGTCACCGACGCGATCCCGGCCGGCACCACTTACGCGCCGTCGTCGCTCAAGCTCGACGGCAACCCGCTCACCGACGCAGCCAGCGATGACGCCGGCCAGGCTTCGGCCTCGGGGATTTCGGTCAACTTGGGCAACGTCACGGGCGGCACGAGCCACACCGTGAAATTTTCCGTCACCATCAATTGAGGCGAAAAATCATGTTCTTCAGGATTTTGCTCCCGATAGCCGCGGCCTTTTCGACCACCGCGTTGGGCGCCACCCCGACCGAGCAAAAGCCGGTTTCGCTGAACAGCGAAGTCAAGCTGGTGCACGTGGTGCAAAGCGGCGCGGTCGTCGAGGACGATGCGATCGCGGCGGGCGGCGTGGACCAGCAGGGTGCCGTCAAGGGCACCGACGGCAAGTTCACGCTGGTCGATCCGAAGAGCGTGGTTCCCGGCGATACGCTGGTGTTCATCACCGACTACACCAACTCCGGCCAGGCGCCGGTGTCGGACTTCGTGATCGTCAATCCGGTGCCGAAAAGCGTGAAGCTTTCCTCCCAGTCCGCGGGCCATGTCGAGGTTTCGGTCGATGGCGGCAAGCACTTCGGAATGCTGAGCACGCTCACCGTTCCCGACGCGAACGGGGCACTTCGGGCAGCGACCGCGGACGACGTGACGCACTTGCGGTGGACCATCACCCGGTTGGCGGCGGGCCAGTCCGGACGAGCTGTGTACAGCGCCGTCGTGCGCTGAGTTTTCTTAGGGACGGGTATAAAGACAGGGGTATAGGAAAATGAAACTTCACAGATTTTTCACAGGATCAGCGGTTTCCGCCGTTGCCGTGTCGATGCTGTATTCGGGCCAGGCGATGGCTGCCGGTACAGCCGCGGGCACGACCATCACCAACAACGTGAGCGTGAGCTACAAGGTCAACTCGATCGACCAGACCGCCGCGACCGCGTCGAACGACGTGGTCGTCGACCGGAAAGTCGATCTGATGGTCGCGCGGCTCGACAACACCGCCACCCAGGTCACACCAGGGTCGACCAACCAGGCGGTATCGTTCCGGATCACGAACAATTCGAACGACACGCTCGATTTCGCGCTGAGCGCGGTCCAGGTCGTCAACGGCCAGCCGGCCGGGATCACCGGAACCGACTCGGCCGACGTCACCGGCCCGCTCACCTACTATCTCGACGCGAACCATAACGGCCAGCTCGACGCCGGTGAAACCCAGATCACCCACCTCGACGCTCTCGCGCCCGATGCTTCGGCGGACGTCCTGGTGGTCGCTTCGATCCCCGCCGCGCTGACGAACGGGCAGATCGCGTCGATCACCTTGACCGCGACGGCGAAGGCGAATGACGGGGCGGCCACCCAGGGCGCCGACCTGGTGCAGGCGACGACGAACACGGCCGGCGTCGACACGATCTTCGCCGACGGCCATGGCGCAAGCGACGCCGATCGCGACGCATCGTATTCCGCGACCGACGACTACACCGTGTTCGCCGCTTCGATCACCGCCACCAAGACGAGCAAGATCGTCAGCGGCGATTTCGGCACCGGCGCGGCCATCCCCGGAGCGAAAGTCGAATATTGCATCTCGGTCGCCAACGCGAGCGGGGGCGCGACCGCGTCCAACGTGGTCATCAGCGATACGCTTCCGGCGACCGTGCTGTATGACAGCGCATTCGGCGTGAAGGTGGGCGGCGCCAACTGCACCACTCCGGGCGCCGGAGCGGGCACCCAGACCAGCGGCGTCGTCAGCGGGACGATCGCCAGCCTCACGGCTGGCAGCACCCAGACGCTGATCTTCCGCGCCGACATCAAGTGATGGGGGGCGTTGCGGGGTCGCCCCGGCGGCCCCGCAACCAACTTTGGGCGAACCTCGTGAACAACGCGGAACGAATCTTCCGCACCGTCGCGACGTACTTCGTGCTCGCGCTGGCTTTGCTCGGCGCCGCGAATGCGCACGCGCGAACGGTGACGAACGTCGCCAGCGTGAGCTGGACGGCGGACGGGAACGATTATTCGGCTCAATCCAACCAGGTCAGCTTCGACGTCGTCATGCCGACGGCCAAGCTGATGACATTCACGCCCCTGCCGGGCGCCAGCGTGCACGCCGATCTGCAGGCCAATTATTGCGGCACCGGCGGCGCCGGCGGCACTGTTCCTCAACCCGTGCCGACCCAGACCATTTCGACGCCGCTGATCGACACCTCGAAGATCCTGATCGGCCAAACGCTGATCGTGCGGCTGGATTCCGCGCTGGGCAACCGCGATCCGAACGCGATCGATACCATCCAGGTCCGCTTCACCACGCCCGAAGGGGACGATGAAACGATTACCGCCGTCGAGAGCGCGCCCGACAGCGCGGAGTTCTACGGCAGCATCGCGACCGCCTCGATCCCGCCCCAGCCGGTGCCGGGCGATTGCACGCTGTCGCTGGTCGACGACGAGCAGATCAGCATCGCCGCGATGCCTCCGAGCGGCAACGTCGCCTTGGCCAGCGGCAAAGTCGATGCGCAGGCCGATCCGTATGGCATGGTGTTCGACAGCTTCGACGGCAAGCCGATCAACGGCGCCCAGATTACCCTGATCGACAACGCGACCGGCCAGCCGGCGAAAGTGTTCGGTTACGACGGGGTCACGCCTTACCCCTCCACCGTCACCTCCGGCCAGCAAGTCGTCGATGCGGCGGGCAATCGCTATCCATCCGGCGACGGCGAATTCATCTTTCCGCTGACGGCGCTGGGCAGCTATCGCCTGTCGATCGCGCCGCCGGCGCCGTACACCGCCCCGTCGAAAGCCTCGCCGGCCGCGCTGGCGGCGCTGCACAAACCCGATGGCGCGCCGTTCGCAATCACTCCGGCGTCGTTCGGAGGCACGTTTACGATCGCCGATCTCACGCCGCTGCGGGTGGACATTCCGCTCGATGCGCCGGGCGCGGACATCACCGTGACGAAGCAGGTTTCGAAAGCCGAAGCCCAGCCCGGCGACTTGCTGGTCTACAAGGTCGCGGTGCGCAATCCGAACGGCAGCCGCGCCTCGCGCAAGATCACCCTCACCGACACCGCCTCGCAATGGCTGCGGATTCGCCCCGAAAGCGTTAGGGTCGACGGCAAGGACGCGGGTGCGGCGCTGCAGCTCGCGTCCGACGGCCACGGGTTCACGCTCGCGCTGGCCCCGCTCGAGCCGCAGGCTGAGCACGACGTTACCTACATGATGAGCGTGCGCGCCGATGCGCCGCCGGGCCAGGCGCTGAACCATGCGACCGGCCAGGCCGAAGATGGCGTCCAGGCCGACGCCCAGGCGATGGTGAAGATCGAACGCGACAGCCTGACCGACCGGATGACCCTGATCGGCCAGATCACCGCCGGCGAATGCGGCGCGAAGGGCCGCGGCCCGGGCATTCCCGGCGTTCGCGTGATGTTGGAAGACGGCAGCTTCGTGGTCACCGACGCCGACGGGCGCTATCACTTCGAGGGCCTGGTCCCCGGCACTCACGTGGTGCAGGCCGCACCCGAGACGCTGCCTGAGGGCGGCCATTTCATCGATTGCGCGCGTTCGACCCACAGCGCGGGCCGCGCGAATTCGTTCTTCGTCACCGGACAGGGCGGCAGCCTCGCCCGTGCCGATTTCCACGCACTAGTGCCGCCGACAGCGCTCGCCAAGGCCGCCGAAGCGGCGCCGCAAGTCGCGAGCGACCGCGAGGCCGCCGGCGCCGAGACCGACTGGCTGGCGCAAGGCGACGGGCCGCCCGCATTCCTGTTCCCGGGTGTTGACCACAACCCGCGCTCGCCTTCGGTGCGCGTGGTGATCCGCCATGGGGCGAAGCAATCGGTCAAGCTCGCGGTGAACGGCGAAGCGGTCGATCCGCTGTCGTTCGAGGCCACCAACGTCAGCCCGGACAAGCGTTTCGCGGTCAGCATCTGGCGCGGCATCCGGCTGAAGAACAATCTCACCCATCTGGTGGCGACGGTGCGCAACCCCGATGGCTCGATCGCCGAGGAGCTGCGCCGCGACGTGAAATTCGCCGACACGCCGATGCACGGCACGGTGGTCAAGGAACAGACGCATCTCGTCGCCGACGGCGTCAGCCGGCCGGTGCTCGCGGTGCGGCTGACCGATCGCTACGGCAATCCGGTTCATGCGGGCGTGTCGGGCACGTTCACCGTCAACAGCCCGTACCAGTCGGCGAGCGCGGTCGAGGCGCAGCAGAGCCGGGCATTGACCGGCTTCGGCGCCGCTTCGGCCAGCTGGCTGGTCGAAGGCGACGACGGCATTGCCCATATCGAGCTCGCCCCGACGATGGTCAGCGGCGCGCTGCACCTGCAGTTCGAGTTCAGCGACGGCGACACCCATCGCGAGGAAGCGCTTGAGAGCTGGGTCCAGCCCGGCGACCAGCCATGGACCCTGATCGGCCTGGCCGAAGGCGCGATCGGCTCCGAAAGCGTCGCCAAGAACATGGAGCGCGACGGCGACTTCGACAGCGATCTCGGCAAGAACGCGCGCGTCGCGTTCTATGCCAAGGGCCGCGTGCTCGGCCGCTACCTGCTGACCGTCGCCTACGACAGCGCGAAGCAGAAGGCGGACCAGCAACTGCTCGGGATCATCGATCCCAACGCCTATTACACGGTGTTCGCCGACAACACCCAGCGGCTCTACGACGCGGCGAGCCACGAGAAGCTCTACGTCCGGGTGGAGAGCGCGGCGTTCTATGCGCTGTTCGGCGATTTCGACACCGGCTTCGACCAGACCACCCTCGCCGCCTATCAGCGCACGCTGACCGGCGCGAAAGGCGAGGCGCAGCTCGGCAAGGTTCATCTCGCAGGCTTCGTCGCGAAGACCGGCAGCAGCCACGTGCGCGACGAAATCCAGGGCAACGGGCTTTCCGGCCCCTATCGCCTGTCGAACCGCGGCATCCTGGCCAACAGCGAGCACGTTTCGATCCAGGTGCGCGACCGCTTGCGTTCCGAGCTGATCGTAGACCAGCGCGACCTCGTCCGGTTCGTCGACTACAACATCGACCAGCTGACCGGCACGATCACCTTCACCGAGCCGGTGCTGAGCCGCGACGCCGAGCTCAACCCGCAATTCATCGTCATCGACTACGAAGTCGAGAACACCGGCGGCCAGTCCCAATGGAACGGCGGCGCGCGCGCCACCTGGACCAGCAGCGACGGCAAAGTGCGGATCGGCGCGACCGGAATCAGCGACAAAGGAGAAGGCGACCGCACCACGCTCGGCGCGGCGGACTTGCGCGTGCGCGTCGGCACCGCCACCGAAATCCGCGTCGAGGCGGCGGCGAGCACCACCGACGGCGACGTCAGCAAAGCCGGGTCGGTCGAAGTCGAGCATCGCACGGGCTCGGTCGACGTGCTCGCCTATGCCCACCAGACCGATGCCGATTACGGCGTCGGCGAGCAGAACCTCTCCGAGCGCGGGCGGCGCAAGTTCGGCACCGACGCCCGCGTCGCGATCACCAATCACCTGTCGGTCACCGGCAGCGGCTGGATCGACCAGAGCCTGGCCGACGCCGGCCGGCGGCAGGCGCTCGAAGTGCGCGGAGCTTGGCGCAACCAGACCACCGACGCTTATCTCGGCGTGTCCTACCTGTCCGATCATACGCCGGACGGGACCGACGGCACGTCCACCGTGCTCGAAGGCGGGATCACCCAGCACCTGCTCGGCAACCGCCTCGAGGTCACCGGCGCGTCGAGCGTCGGGATCGGCAAATCCGAAGCGATCGACCTGCCCACGCGTCACCAGCTCGGCCTGCGCTACAGCATCACGCCCACGATCAAGGCGATCGCGACTTACGAGATCGCGCGCGGCGACGCGATCGACGCCAACACCCTCAAGGCCGGGGTGGAACTGACGCCGTGGCGCGGCGCGACGGTGACGACCACGCTCGGCAAGCAGGAAATGGCGGCGGACGCGAACCGCACGTTCGCCGCGGTCGCGCTGGGGCAGACTTTCCAGCTCACCCCGCATCTGACGATCGACGCCACCGTCGACGGCAACAAGACTCTGGGCGGCGGCATTCCGGTGTCGGAAGTGGTCGATCCCGCCTACCCCGTGACGAGCGGCGGCCAGCTCGGGCAAGACGGCTCGCTGGGCGAAGATTTCACCGCCTTCAGCCTGGGCGCCTCATGGCAGTCGGGGCCGTGGAGCGCGCGGGTCCGCGGCGAGTACCGCGATGGCGAGCTCGAGGACACCAAGGCCTTCTCGTTCGCCGCGATCCGCCAGCTCGGAGAAGGCAGCATGGTGGGCAGCGGGCTCACCTGGACCAGGGCCGCCGATGCGAAGGGCACCGTCACCGAAACCACCGACGCCCAGATCTCGGCCGCGCATCGCCCGTCGGGCGCGGAGATCGCGTTCCTCGGCAAGCTCGAATACCGCGTGGACAAAGTGACCGGCGCGATTGCCGGCCAGGCCGGGCCGGTCGGCGGCAGCGCATTGCTGATCGACGGCGACGGCAACTCGACCCGCCTGATCGCCAGCCTTTCGACCAACTGGACCCCGACCGGACGGGACGGCTCGCAACGCAGCGAATTCAGCCTGTTCACCGCGCTGCGCCACAACTTCGAGAGCTATCAAGGCTACGACCTCAAAGGCACCTCGCTGTTCGGCGGGCTCGACGCCCGGATCGGCATCGGCGATCGCTTCGAGATCGGCGGCAAGGCCAATATCCGCGCCAACCTCGACGAAGGCACGATCAGCTATTCGATCGGGCCGGAGATCGGCATCTCGCCGGCGGAGAACATGGTCCTGAGCATCGGTTACAACGTAACCGGGTTCCACGACCGCGACTTCTCCGACGCCCAATCGACCGACAAGGGCGTGTTCGCGTCGCTCAAGATGAAGTTCGATGCCGGCTCGCTGAACTTCCTCGGCCTCGGAGCGCGGTGACCTGAAGATCCGCTCCTAATTCGCCGTCGCAGGCGCCGACAATGGAAAGAACGGGATTGCCACCTCGAGCTCCGAACCATCGGCGCGGCGGAAGGTGTAGAACCCTTCCATGCTGCCGAACGGCGTCGTCAGCGGGCAGCCCGAGACATAGTCATGGCTCTGGCCGGGCGCGAGCACCGGGGTTTCTCCGACCACGCCTTCGCCATTCACCAGGTTCACCATCCCGCGCGCGTCGGTGATCCGCCAGTGGCGGGTGAGCAGCTGCACGGTGTCGTCCGAATGGTTCTCGATCCGAATGTGGTAGACCCAGAACCACTTGCCCGCCTCGATCCGCGATTGATCGGGCATGAAGTTCACCGCGACCCGAACGGTGATGCCATGCGTGATCGCGGCGTGCTGGAACAACTCCTTCATGAGTCGCGACGGTAACCGGATTCCCGCGCGCGTCAAAGGGGGCACCGCGCAAAGCCAACAACTCGGTGCCCGTGACTAAGCCGGTTCGTGCGCTTTGCCGCCTGCCAGCAGGTTCTCGCCCTCCAGCGTCCAGACCACTCCATCCGGCGGATACTCGAGCGTCACCTCCGCCTCCAGCTTGGCACGCGGCAAGTCGTGGATCAGGGTCGTTCCGAAGCCGTTGCGGCTGGGGGGCGCGACCTTCGGACCGTCCTTGTCGCGCCAGCTGATCCCGAAGCTGCCTTGCGCATCGTCGCAAGTCCATTCGATCTCGACCCGCCCCTCGACGCAGGACAACGCACCGTATTTGAGCGAGTTCGTCGCCAATTCGTGCAGCGCCATGCCGATCGCCTCCGCCGCGGGAGGGATCAGCAGGCAGTCTGGTCCGCGCATTTCGACTTTGCCCAGGTCGCCGAGAAACGCGAGCTGCCGCCGCACCAGTTCGGCCACCGGCACTTCGCGCCATTGGCCGCGATAAAGCAGGTCTTGCACGTTCGCGAGCCCGCGCATCCGCTCTTCGAAATGCGCGAAGAACTCCGTGTCGCCGCGCGCGGTACGCCGCGCGAGCGCCTGAACGGTGGCGAGCAGGTTCTTCGAGCGATGGCTGGCCTCGCGCAGCAGCAGATCGGCCTGGGCCGCCTCTTCGCGCTGGTCGGTGATGTCGGTGTTGGTGCCGAACCACTGGACGATCCCACCGTCGCTGTCGCGGATCGGCAGCGCGCGCGACAGAAACCAGCGGTATTGGCCGTCCTTGCTGCGCAGCGGAAAGACATCTTCCCAATCCTCGCCGGATTCCAGCGCCAGCCGGAATTTCGCATAGACACGGTCTACGTGTTCGGGATGCACGACCGCGTAGCGCGCGCTCGCGCGCATGTCCTCGAGCTTCTTGCCGGTGAATTCCTCGAACCGCTGATTGAACCAGGTGAACTCGCCGTCGGGCCGGCAGACCCACGCGAGCTGCGAGATGTTGTCGGCCAGCAGGCGGAAGCGCAGCTCGCGCGCCTCGAGTTCGCGGCGGGTGGTGACGAACTCGCTCGCGTCGCGGGCAATCTTGCTGGCGCCGACGATCCGGCCTTCGCCGTTCTTCACCGGCGAGACCGTGACGAAGATGTCGATCAGGCTGCCATCCTTGTGCAGGCGCTGGGTAAGGAACTGGCCGACGCGCTTGCCCGCTGCGATGTTCGCAAGGATGCGATCTTCCTCGTCCTGTCGATCGGCAGGGATCAGCCTGCGGATCGACTGCCCGACCATTTCGTCCGAAGAAAAGCCGAACAGCCGCTCGGCGGCGGGATTCCAGCTGACTACAGTGCCGGTCAGATCCTTGGCGACGATCGCGTCGTCCGAAGACTGCACCAGCGCGATATAGTGATCGTGTGCTTCCAAAGCCCGGCGCCCCCGCTCCTTCGGCAAGTCGCCGTCACGTGCAGTCGGCGACTAGCTGGGTCGGTTTCGAACGCCAATAACATATGTCATCGGCAATGCCATCGCCGATTTCACGTCTACGACAAAAGCTATTGCGATTGCATCTCAATAGCGTTACTGGTCGGCATCATCAAGGAGTGCTTCCTCAATGAATGCCGGCAACAGCGACAGCCACCAGATTCTTCCGCACCCGCTGCCCCGCGGCCGGAGTGAACGTGCCGCGCTGGTGATCCTGCGGCGCATGGCGGCACACGGCTTTCGCGATACCGCGGCGACGATGCTGGCGCTCGAGACCTTCGGCATCGGGTTCCGCCGGGTGCTGGTACTGCTGCGCGCCTATATGGTCGAGCTCGCGCGCGGTTCGAACCGCACGATCAGCCTGGCCCCCTGCTGCGCGATGCGGATGACCGATGACGAAGGCCTGATGATGGAAGCACTTGCCTTGGCGGCGACCGACACCGACGCCGCCGCCAGATCGCTGCGGTTGCTTTCGCGCAACGCACACGTCGGCGAGCCGCTGTCGGTCGCCTTCATGGTCAACCGCGCGCTGCGCGGGAGGTGAGGCTTAGAGGCCCGCTTTCGCCAGCGCCTGGTCGAGATCGTCGATCAGGTCCTGCGGATCTTCCAGCCCGACGCTGATCCGCAGCATTCCCTGGGTCACCCCCATCGCCTGGCGGACGTCTTCGGTGAGGCTCGAATGCGTGGTCGAGGACGGATGCGTCATCAGCGTCTTCGCGTCGCCGATGTTGTTGGAAATGTCGATCAGCTCAAGCGCGTCGAGGATCGCGTGCGCCTGCTCGCGCCCTCCGTCGATCTCGAACGAGAACACCGATCCGGCTTTGCTCATCTGCCGCTGGACGAGCTCGTGCTGGGGATGGCTCGGCAGCCCCGGATGGAGAATACGGGCGACGCGGCCTTCGAGGAAGCGACCGACCTCGAGCGCGTTGTCCGCCTGACGATTGGCACGCAAATCGAGCGTTTCCAAACCCTTGAGCACGATCCAGGCATTGAACGGCGAGAGGATCGGCCCGGTGTTGCGCTGAAACGGCAGCAGCTTCTCGTTGATGAACGCCTTCGAGCCGCAGACCGCGCCGGCCAGCACCCGGCCCTGGCCGTCCATCAGCTTGGTCGCGGCATAAGCGACAACGTCCGCGCCGTGCTCGAGCGGGCGCTGGAGCGCCGCGGTGGCGAACGCATTGTCGACCACGCTCGTGATGCCGTGCTCACGCGCCAGTCCGCACACGGCGGCGATGTCGACGATGTCCATCGTCGGGTTCGACGGGGTTTCGAAGAAGAACACTTTGGTGTTGGGCCGGATCGCCGCTTGCCACGCGTCGAGGTCGCGGCCGTCGACCGGGGTCACGTCGATGCCGAAGCGCGGCAGCAGGTTGTCGGTCACCCAGCGGGTCGGACCGAACGCCGCCTGCCCGACGACCATGTGATCGCCGGCCGAAAGCTGGCACAGCATCGTGGCGGTCATCGCCGCCATGCCGCTTGCCTGCGCGCGGCATGCCTCGGCGCCCTCGATCATCGCGACGCGTTCTTCGAGCATCTGGACGGTCGGATTCTGGGTGCGCGAGTACGTCATGCCCGCCTGTTGCCCGGCGAAGCGCGCGGCGGCCGTTCCGGCCTCGTCATAGGTGTAGCCCGAAGTGAGGAACAGCGCCTCGCTGGTCTCGCCGTAGTCGCTGCGCCAGGTGCCCGCGCGCACCGCGCGGGTCGCGGGGCGCCACTTGTCGGTGATCGAGCGGTCGGTGCCGGTGGTCCTTTTCATCGCTCCGCCGCATAAGTCCGGCTTGCCGGGCGCGCAAGCAAGGATGCCGCTTGCGCGGCGCAAACCGGCCGATTATCCAGCGCGCCCGATGAGCCCCGCACCCCAGCACCAACGCGATCCCATTCTGTGGTGCGGCCTGATCGCGCTGGCCTTTTTCGGCGTCGTGCTGATCCGCCTGGGCATTCCCCACAAGCCGTTCTTCGACGAAGTGCATTACCTGCCCCCGGCGCGCACCCTGCTCGAGCTCAGCCGGCTGCTGAACCCCGAGCATCCGCCCGTGGGCAAGGAGTTCATCGCGCTCAGCATCACGCTGTTCGGCGACAACCCGATCGGCTGGCGGATGATGTCGGCAATCGCCGGAACGGTGGCGCTGTTCGCCTTCATGCGCGCGATGTGGTTCGCCTCGCTGTCGCGCTACGCCACGCTGGCGACCGGAGTGCTGATCGCGACCAACCATCAATTGTTCGTCCATTCGCGGATCGCGATGCTCGACATCTTCATGGTCTGCTTCACCGCGATCGCCTTGTGGATGTGCGGGGGAGCCGTGCGCAAACCCGAAACCGGGCGCTGGCGCCTCACGCTCGCCGGGATCTCGCTGGGCATCGCGATGGGCGCCAAGTGGAACGCCGTGCCGATCGCAGTGCTGCCTGGGCTGACCTTCCTGGCGATGCGCGCCCATTCGGCGGGCTGGCGCCTGCTCACCGCGCGCCACGCGGCGCCGGTGCCGGGGATCACGTTGATCGAAGCGGCGCTGTGGCTCGGCGTCGTTCCGGTGCTCGTCTACTACCTCACGTACGTCCCGGACCTCTATTACCAGACCGGCGCGATGAAGCCGGGGATCGGCGGCTTCATCGAGTGGCACCAGCACATGGTGAAGCTGCAGGATTCGGTGGTGAAGCCGCATCCGTACATGAGCGTGTGGTGGGAATGGGTCGTCGATTGGCGGCCGATCTGGTACCTCTACGAGAACGTCGACGGCGCGCAGCGCGGCGTGCTGCTGCTGGGCAACCCGCTGACGATGATCGTCGGCCTCATCGCGCTCGGCTGGTGCGCCTATGCCGCCGCCGATGGCGACAACCGGCCCGCACTCGCGCTGCTGACTCTTTACGTGCTGAGCTTGGGCATGTGGGTCGTGGCCGCCAAGCCGGTGCAGTTCTATTACTACTACATGCTTCCCAGCTGCTTCCTGATGGGCGCGCTGGGCCTCGGGCTCGAACGGCTGTGGCGGGTCGACAGCCGCTGGCGATGGCTATCGCCAGCGGTTATCCTGGCAGCGTGCGCGCTGTTCGCGTTCTACTACCCGATCCTGTCGGCGGGCGCGCTCCCCGACAAGCACGCCTATCTCAAATGGATGTGGCTGAAGAGCTGGAAATAGCCGCTCAGATGAACACCGCGCGGCCCTTCGGCCCGGCCATCAGCCAGACGAAGAACCCGATCAGCGGGAAGATCACGATGCCGAGCACCCACACCAGCTTCGTTCCGCCCGGAGCCGAACTCTGCAACGTGCCGATGACGGCCCACGCATCGAGCAGCAACACGACCAGTCCAATAATGAGTTCCATGATGTCCACCGTTGTATCCGTCCGCCCCAAGTGGCGAAGCTTACGGTGAAACAACCCGCGGAAATCGCTTTGGGTTCCGCGTCCCGGCGCGCGCGAGGCTCGATTAGCGGCCGGGCAGCCGCTTGACGTCCTTGGGCCCGACCGCCGCCCAGGCGAGAAATCCCAGGATCGGAAACACAAGGATCCCGATCGCCCAGCCGATTTTCACGCCATCCGAACGGGTGTTGCGCCAGACGTTCAGGATTGCCCAGATGTCTAGCGCAAAGATGATGAGGCCGAACAGCAGCTTGATCATCGCTTAGCCCTTTCCCTGCTTAGTGTATCACCGTTATAATACACTGAGCAGGAAAGTTCAACCGGCCCTCAGTCCATCAGCTTGCGGGTGAAATAGACCATCATCTGGCCGGTCATCACCGCCGCCTGTTTCGCGTCGGCCCCCGCGCCGTGCCCGCCTTCGGTGTTCTCGAAATAGAAGTACGGGAAGTGGTATTGCTCCAGGCGCGCGGCGAACTTGCGGGCGTGCTGCGGGCCAACCCGGTCGTCCTTGGTGGTGGTGAAGATGTACGGCTCGGGATAGCGCCCGTCGGGCTTGAGGTTCTGATACGGCGAGGTCTTTTCCCAGAACGCACGCACCGCCGGATCGGCCGCGACGTTGCCGTACTCGCCCTGCCACGAGGCCCCGCGAGCGATGTCGGCGATGCGGATCATGTCGAGCAGCGGTATCTGGATCGCGATCGCGTTGTAGAGTTCGGGGTGCTGGACCATCTCGACCCCCATCAGAAGGCCGCCGTTCGAACCGCCGTAGATGCCGAGGCGGCGCGGCGAGGTCAGCCCGTTGTTCTCGATGTCCTTCGCCACCGCCGCGAAGTCGTCGTAAATGATCTGCCGCTTCACCCCGAGCCCGGCTTCGTGCCACTTTGGCCCGAACTCGCCGCCGCCGCGGATGTTGGCGAGTACGTAAGCACCCCCGCGCTCGAGCCACAGCTTGCCGGTGGTCGCCGAATAGTACGGCGTTTCGCTGACCTGGAAACCGCCGTAGGCGGTCATCAGCGTCGGGGTCGAACCGTCCATCGGCGCGTCTTTAGGCCGCACGACGAAGTAGGGGATTTTGGTTCCATCGCTCGAGGTCGCCTCGTGCTGCTCGACCACGTCGCGCGAAGCGTCGAACTTCGCCGGAAGGTGCTTGACCGCCTGCGGCGCGGCGGCGGAAACGGCATCGGCGAGATACAACGTGCTCGGCGTCAGGAACCCCTCGGCGGTGAGGAACATGCGGTCGCTGAAGTCGTCGGCCGCGGCGACTTCCAGCGTCATGTTGTCGGGCAGTTCGATCTGTTGCCGGTCCCAGCCGCCGCCCGCACGCGGGGCGAACGCGAAAATCCGCCCGCGGACGTTGTCGAGCGTGGTCAGCAGCAAGCGGTTCCTGGTCGTGCCGATGCTTTCGAGCGCATCGCGCGGCCCCGGTTGCCACACCAGCTCGGGCACGAGGTGTTCGGGATCGTCTTTTAGCGCGGCAAGGTCGAGCGCGACCACCGAGCCTGCACCGAAGGTCTTGTTGCCGACCGTCCAATCCTGGTCGAGCGAGACGACCGCCTTGCCGGCGATCAGCGCGGCGACGTTGGCCTTCTCGGGGATCGCCAGTTGCCGCACGGCGTCACCGGTCAGGACATAGTATCGCGTATGGAAGAAATCGACGCCGCGCTGAATCAACGTGAGCACGTCACCGTTGCCGTCGCGCAGCACTTGCGGGAACGAACCGACGTCGCCCTTTTCGCCGCGGAACAGTTCCTTCGCCTGGCTCAGCGGCTGTCCGCGCGTTACCCGCTTGACGATGTAGGGATAACCGGATTCGGTCAGATCGTTGCCGGTCCAGTTGGTCGAAACCAGCAAGTGGTCGGCATCTTCCCAGTCATAGGATTGCTGGCTCTTCGGCAGGAAGAACCCGCCCTTCACGAAGCTGTTGGTCGAAAGGTCGAACTCGCGCGCCTCGGTCGCATCCTCGCCGCCGTCGGATAGCCCGATCATGCACAGCCGCTCGTCCGGCATCAGGCAGTTCGCGCCTTCCCACACCCAGCTCTTGCCCTCGGCCTTGCCGAGCGCGTCGACGTCGAGCACGGTCTGCCAGTGCGGGTTGTCTGTTTGGTAGTCCGTCAGGGTCGTACGGCGCCAGATCCCGCGCAAGTGGGTCTCGTCCTGCCAGAAATTGAAGATTCCGCCGTTGCGGAAGCCCGGCATCGGGATGCGGTCCTGCGCGGTCGAGATCTTCAGCGCTTCGTCATGGAAGCCCTGATACCTCGGATCGCCTTCGAGCACTTCGATCGCGTGCCGGTTGTGCCGCGCGACCCAGGCCATCGCCCGGGGCGAATCCTTTTGCTCGAGCCAGATGTAGGGGTCGCTGTTCACGTCCTGCGCCGGAGCGGCGGACGGCAGGAGCACGGCAAGCGGCAGGGCGAAGCGGAACAGACGCATCTGCGGGCAACTCTCGTCATTGGCCGTTTCAGATGAAACAATTCCCCGCGATGGGCAACCATCGTGCTTACTTGTAGCGGCCCCACACGAACTTGCTCGAGAGCGCGTAGTTCCACACCGAACCGATCACGATGCCGACCAGCGCGGCGGGATAGGGGTGGACGCCCGAGCGCACCAGCGCAGCCGCCGCGCCGATATTCGCAAGCATTCCCACCGAACAGGTCACCGCGAAGCGCAGCCACCCCTTCAGCAGGTTGAACGCGCCCTTCAGGCGGGTGTCGGCGTAAGTCAGGAAATTGTTGAGCACGAAATTGAAGCTCATCGCCACGATCGCCGCCGCGGTCTGCCCGACATCGAAGCGCGTGATCCAGCGGCCGAACAGCAGATGCTCGCCGCTGGTGAAATCGAGAAAGGCGGCGAGCACGGTCATGTGCACCACCACGCCCAGCGCGCCGATCGTGCCGAACAGCGCGAAGCGCGTCGGCAGGATGCGTCCCAGGTGCCGGTCGTAGAGCCCGATCAGGAACTCGAACGCGACCGCGCGGTCGAGCTTGCTCTCGCCGCCGCCGCGCTGGGCGAACTTGAGCGGGAATTCCTTGACCACGACCTTGCGCCGCAGCGTCATCAGGATGTCGAGCAGGATCTTGAAACCGATCCCCGACAGGCGGGGCGCGGAGCGGCGCAGGCGCTCGCTCCTTAGCAGGAAGAACCCGCTCATCGGATCGGTCAATTCCATCCCCGTGAGCAGGCGCGACAGGCGATTGGCCATGCGCGAGCCGGCCTCCCGCCCTTTGCTCGACAGGCCTTCCGCGCTGCCGCCGGCGACGAACCGACTGGCCACCGCGATGTCGGCCTCGCCCGATTCCACCGCCGCCAGCATCCGCGGCAGCAACGCCGGATCGTGCTGGAGGTCGGCATCCATCAGCGCGACGAAGGGCGCCGCGGTCGAGCACATGCCTTCGATCGCCGCCGAAGCGAGCCCGCGCCGCCCGAAGCGCTCGATCACCCGCACGCGCGGATCGGCAAGGGCGGTTGCGCGCAGCAGGTCGCCGGTGCCGTCCGCGCTGTTGTCGTCGACGAAGATCGCTTCCCACCCGTCGGCGCCGAGCGCCTGTTCGAGCTGCGCGATCACCGGCGCGATATTGTCGCGCTCGTTGAGCGTCGGCAGGACGATCGCGAGTTTCAGGCTCATTCGCCGAGTTCGCTCGCTCAGAGCCGCTCGACCACCGCCGCGCCGATTTCGGCGCAAGTGGCGCTGCCGCCCAGGTCGCCGCCCTTGATCCCGTCGGACAGCGTCTTCGCGACCGCCGCCTCGATCCGCGCAGCGTCGCTCTCGCGGCCGAAGCTGTGGCGCAGCATCATCGCCAGGCTGAGGATCATCGCCAGCGGGTTCGACTTACCCTTGCCCGCGATGTCAGGCGCGCTGCCGTGGATCGGCTCGTAGAGGCCCTTGGTGCCGAATTGGGTATGCTGCGCGCCGAGCGAGGCGCTTGCCAGCAAGCCGATCGAGCCAACGCACATGCTCGCCTGGTCGGACAGGATGTCGCCGAACAGGTTTCCGGTCACCACCACGTCGAATTGCCCCGGATCGCGCACCAGCTGCATCGCGGCGTTGTCGACGTACATGTGCGAGAGCTCGACGTTGGGATACTCGCCCGCCACCTCGTCGACGACATCGCGCCACAGCTGGCTGGTTTCGAGCACGTTCGCCTTGTCGACGCTGGTGAGCTTCTTGCGCCGCCCTTGCGCAGCCTGGAAGCCGATGTGCGCGATCGCGCGCACTTCGTCCTCGGCGTAAGACATGAAGTCGAACCCCTGGCGGCGCCCGTCGTCGAGCGTGCGGGTGCCTTTCTCGCCGAAATAGACGTCGCCGTTGAGCTCGCGCACGATCAGCAGGTCGATCCGCCGCGCGATCTCGGGGCGCAGCGCGGAAAGGTCTTCGAGGCCCTGGAACATCTTCGCCGGGCGCAGATTGGCGAACAATTTCAGCGCCTGGCGCAGGCCGAGGATCGCCTGCTCGGGCCGCAGATGCCGCTCGAGCTTGTCGCACGAGGGATCGCCGACCGCACCGAACAGCACCGCATCGGCGGCCTGGGCCGCCGCCAGCGTATCGGGCGGCAGCGGATGGCCGTGCTTGTGATAGGCCGCACCGCCGACATCGGCGTGGGTCAGCTCGACGTCCGGCAGTTCCAGCACCTCGAGCACGCCAAGCGCCTGCTCCATGATTTCGGGCCCGATGCCGTCGCCCGCGAGTACCGCGATCTTCATTGCTCTATCCGTCCGAGTCTGTCCCGCAGGAGCGCGCGCGCCGCCATAACGTCTCCGCGCCGGTCGGCAAGCAGGTAGCGTTCGAGCGGCGCGGAAAGCGCATCGAGCGCGGCCAGCGCGTCGGCCAAAGCATCGCCCTTGGGGCGGCCCCCGCCGCCATAGCCGAGCTCGCGCAGCACGAGCGCCTCGTACGTCGCCAGCGCACCGGCCCAGCCGCGCGCCGATGGCGCGAGGCAGATCGCGTCCAGCAGGCCGGAAAGCGCCTCGAACAGCGTCGGATAAGGCTGGCGCTCGGGGAGCGCGGTGGCGGTGAGCGCGGTGATCCAGCCGATCGCCGCGGCCGGCAAAGGTTCATTGAGCCAGGGCCCCCGGCTTTGCACCAGCTCCAGCTTGGCGAACGGCAACTGGCTGGCGGAGCGTGCCCGCAGCTCGGCTTCGACCAGGTTGCCGGGGATCACCACCGGGCGCATCTGCCGCCCGCGCCCGCCGGCGACGTAGCCAGCAACCAGCCCGTATTCGGCCGTCAGCAGCCGGGCGATCACCGCGGTCTCGCCATGCGGGCGGGCCGAGCAGAGGATCGCCTGGGCGCGGATTTCCATCGATTGACGCGCTACATCTGCTCCGGCTGCCCGAGGTGCTGAAGGTAATCGGGCTTGCCCAGCGACACGCCGGCCGCGCGCAGGATCGCGTAGGCGGTGGTGGCGTGGAAATAGAAGTTGGGCAGCGCGAAACTGCGCAGGTAGTCCGCGCCGCGCCAGCGATAGCCCATCCCATTGGGGAACTTCATCACCACTTCGCGGGCCTCCGCGCCCTCGAATGCGGTGCGATCGACGCTTTCGATGAAGGCAATGGTCTTGTCGCAGCGCTGGCGCAGTTCCGCGAAAGTGGTTTCGGTATCGGGCATCGAGGGCGCCTCGCTTCCCGTAAGTCGCGCGATCGCGTTCTTCGCCGAGTCCGAGGCCATTTGATATTGCGCGGGCAGCGGGCGCATGTCCTCGATCAGGCGGGCTTCGATCAGCTGTGCTTCGGGCTTTTCCGCCTCGGCTTTGTCCAGCCAGGCGCGCATGTTGCGCAGCGTGTCGATGAAAACCGGTGCCGAAGAGTCGTAGATGCCAAACGTCATGAGGATGCCTCCCTTGGTGTGGGAGCGCTCTGCACCGGTTTCCGGCGAACCGCCAGACCGCCGATGACTACTTTCGGGAACCGGCTTCCAGCGCGGCCACCCGCTCGGCGAGCGCTTCGGTCTGTTCGCGCGCCGTGGCGGCCATCGCCTTGACCGCGTCGAACTCCTCGCGGGAGACGAAGTCCATTCCGCCGATCGCTTCCTTGATCCGCTCCCGCGCGCTTTCGCGCGCCTCGCGGGTCATGCCGGCGAATGTGCCGGCGGCGGCGTTCATCATCTTGACGAAATCGGAGACGAGGGGGTTTTCGCTTTGCATCGGCGCTATGTGGCCTTCCGCACGCGGACGATCAAGGCGCCAGTTCGATCCGCTGCACCGCGCCGCTCACCTGTACCCCGTCGACCTGGGGGTTGAGCACCAGGAACTGCCAGTTGAGGAACGTCGCGAACCCGATCCACGCGAGATATGGCACCAGCAGCGCGCCGGCCACCCGGCGCACCCGCCAGAACAGCACCACGGTGACCAACACCGCAAGGTCGAGCGCGGCGAGCAGGTACAGCGCGAAGCGGATCTCGTGGAACAGGAAGAACAATGGCGACCAGGCGAGATTGAGCAGCAACTGGATCACGAACAGGGTCAGCGCGGCCATGCGGCTCTTCGCGCCCCAGGCCGCGGCGACCATCGCGGCGGCAAGGCCGATCAGCACGTAGAGCACCGCCCAGACGATGCCGAACACCTGCGGCGGCGGATAGCTGGTGGGCTTGGCGAGCGACGCAAACCACGGGTTCCCCGGCCCCGAGCCCGCCACTTCGCCGGAAAGAAAGCCGAGCAGCAGGACCAGCGGCACGAGGAACAGCGCCCAGCGCAGAAAGCTCGCCCTGATCTGCGCGCGCGATGCGAGAACGGTCATGCGATCTCCAAATCGATTCGGCCGCGATATTGGCGGGGCCGTGCTGGCGGAGCAACGCCGCGGCCGGCGTTGTGCCCAGCAGGAACAGTCGGTTAGCTAACTGCGTTCCGCCGAAATCAGGAATTCGACGTTGCCTTGCGGGCCGGTGATCGGGCTTTCGACGATGCCCTGCACGTGCCAGCCGCCGCCTTCGAGCCAGGCGCGCACCTCTCCGCACACCCGCGCGTGCAGCGCCGGATCGCGCACCACGCCGCCTTTGCCGACCTCGCCCTTGCCGACTTCGAATTGCGGCTTGATCAGCGCGACCAGCCGGCATCGAGGCGCCGCGAGCGTCAGCGGCACCTCCAGCACCTTGCGCAGCGAAATGAAGCTGGCATCGCAAACGACCCAGTTGCACGCGCGGTCGATCGACTCGCGTGTAAGCAGCCTTGCGCTGGTCTGCTCGAGCACCGTCACCCGCGGATCCTGCCGCAATTTCCAGGCGAGCTGGTTGGTGCCCGAATCCACCGCGAACACGTGCGCCGCGCCGCGCGTGAGCAGCACGTCGGTAAAGCCGCCGGTCGAGCTGCCAATGTCCATCGCGGCCGCGCCCGTGGGGTCGAGGCCGAAATGGTCGAGCGCGTGGGCAAGCTTGATCCCGCCGCGGCTGACCCATGGGTGATCGCGCCCGCGCACCTCGAGCGGGGCATCCTCGGCAACCGCCTGGCCGGGCTTTTCGATCTTGCGCTCGCCGACGAACACCAGCCCGGCCATCACCAGTGCCTGGGCGCGGGCCCGGCTTTCGGCGAGGCCGCGCGCGACGAGCAACTGGTCGATGCGTTGTTTTCCCGGCACGAATTCAGGCGATAGCGATATGGCGGCGCTTGAGCCAGCGCGCGCTTTGCGGCCATAGTCGGCGCATGCTGCGATTCCGCTTCCTCGCCGTCACCGTTGCGCTCGGCGCGCTCGCTTCCTGTGTGGCACCACCGCCGCCAGCTCCGCAGCCGCCGCGCCCCGCACCGGCACCCGCCCCGGTCCCGACGCCGACGCCAGCGCCGGCTCCGAGCTATTCCAACTGGATGGATGCCCCGCGCACGCCCGGAGACTGGTTCTACAGCGACAGCAACGCGTTGAGCTATGCCGCCTATGGCAACGATCCGGCACATCCGGTGTTCAGCATGCGCTGCGACAAGGCGCGGCATGTGGTGTCGCTGGGGCGCACCACCGCTGCGACCCAGCCGCTGCCGATGAACATCCTGACCGAGACGGTCACCCGGCTGTTCACCGCGACGCCCATGCAAGCGGGCGACAGCCATATCGTGAGGGCCGAGCTGCCTGCGGCGGACAGCTTCCTCGACGCGATGGCGCTGTCGAAGGGACGCTTCGCGGTCGAGGTCGCGGGCGAGCCGACGCTGTACGTGCCGAGCTGGCCTGAAGTGACTCGGGTGATCGAGGACTGCCGCTGAGCGGCCGCCACGCGCCTTCCCCGCGAGACGTGGCCTCGGGACGACGGACCGTGACGCGATTTCGGCCCACCCGGACCGCCTAACGGCTCACCGAAGAGAATTTGGCACATTCGGCCCGGTTGGGGAGCATCGCCCCATCGGAAGCAAACCGATATCCCAACCACTCGGAGAAAACATGTCTACCATAACGAAAAAGCTGGTCGCTGGCACGTCCATCCTCGCGCTCGCCGCGCCGTTCGCGCTGAACGCGGCCCTAGCCCAGGATGCGCCGCCCCCGACCTCGCAACCAACATCGCAGCCGGCGCCCACGCCGTCGCCCACCCCCACCTCGACCGACCCGGCGCCCACGCCGAGCCCGTCGCCTTCGGGCCACCATCGCGGCCAATAACGCCTCTGCTCCTCGGCCGGGCGTGCCCCTCCCGCCCGGCCGAGGCTCCGCCTCCCGCCTTTCCGCCGTCCAGCCTTCGGTCGCGCACGAAAAAGGCCCGCTCGCGGCGGGCCCGAAGGGCGCAATTCTGACGCGGAAAAACATTATTGCAAGACTTGCGTTAACGCCCGTCATGACTCACATATGGCGCAGGGCCGGCGCCAGAACGCCGCCCGGCCGCGAAAGCGGCACTTGGCTCAACAGCGCGAAAGGAGGTGATCCGATGTCTCATGGTTCAGCATGGAGGTCGGTACAAATCCGCGCGGAGCATTATCGCTAGGTCGCATATCGCAAGCGATAAAGGCTTCGTGAGCGGCACTTCCGGCCGCTGACCATGTGAAAGGCCGTTCCCGGTTCGCCGGGGCGGCCTTTCTCATTTCCGGTGAAAAGTCTGCGCCGTCCGGCTATCGGAAGTTCTCATTCGTGAAGTGTTCAAATAGCTGAAAAACGGCGGAATTCCTTGCGTTTGAGACTGTCTCAATCGCAACTTTACTCGGCCTTGCGCCGTGCCGCACGAGGGCTTACGCGGCCCTCACAAGAAAATCAGGTTGCTCGAAAATGGCAGATTACACCGCCCTCGAATTCCGCC
The DNA here is from genome assembly GCA_036384795.1 of Sphingomonadaceae bacterium. Classification (GTDB taxonomy): domain Bacteria; phylum Pseudomonadota; class Alphaproteobacteria; order Sphingomonadales; family Sphingomonadaceae; genus Andeanibacterium. The sequence goes on from DASVLP010000057.1 coordinate 27,233, forward strand.
GTGCGCCCCATCCCGCGCCGACCGCGCTCGCCGAGCGCAACGAAGTGCTCGCCAACCCGGGGTTCGGGAAAGTGTTTTCCGACCATATGGTGACGATCGACTATGTCGAGGGCTTGGGTTGGCACGACGCGCGGGTCGGCCCGCGCGGACCGCTGAGCCTCGATCCGGCCACCGCGGTGCTGCACTATGCGCAGGAGATCTTCGAAGGGCTCAAGGCCTATCGCCGGGCGGACGGCGGCACCGCGCTGTTCCGGCCCGAAGCGAACGCGCGCCGGTTCAACGAATCGGCCGAGCGCCTGGCGATGCCGCCGCTGCCCGAGGAAACCTTCATCAACTCGATCCGCGAGCTGGTCGCGGCGGACATCGACTGGTTTCCCAGCGTCGAGGGCGGATCGCTCTACATTCGTCCGTTCATGTTCGCCTCCGAGCCGTTCCTCGGCGTGCGGCCGGCAAAGGAATACAAGTTCCTGGTGATCGCAAGTCCCGCGGGAAACTACTTCAAGTCGGGCGCCCCGGCGGTTTCGATCTGGGTCTCCGACGATTACACCCGCGCGGCGCCGGGCGGCACCGGCGCGGCCAAGTGCGGCGGCAACTATGCCGCGAGCCTGGTGCCCCAGGCCGAAGCCATCGCCCACGGCCACGACCAGGTGGTGTTCCTCGACGCGGCCGAGCGCAAGTGGATCGAAGAGCTCGGCGGCATGAACGTGTTCTTCGTGTTCGACGACGGCTCGATCGTGACACCGCCCCTGGGCGGCTCGATCCTGCCCGGCATCACCCGCGACAGCCTGATCACCCTCGCGCGCGAGGAAGGGCTGGCGGTGAACGAGGACCGCTATTCGCTCGACCAATGGCGCGAGGATGCGACGAGCGGCAAGCTGGTCGAGGCGTTCGCCTGCGGCACCGCCGCGGTGGTGACCCCGATCGGCCGCGTCGCCGGACACGCCGGCGAATTCACCATCGGCTCGGGCGGACCGGGGCAGCTCACCACGCGGCTGCGCGACAAGCTCGTCGGCATCCAGCGCGGCACCCTGCCCGATCCGCACGGCTGGGTGATGCGGCTGGATTGAGCGCGCTCAGAATTGAGCCGATAGCTCCATATAGCCGTAGACCGGATCGCCGAAGCCGTTGGCATTGGGCGCGTCGCGCAGGAAACGCCCTTCAAGCAGCACCGCCGCGCCCGCTTCGATCCGCAGGAGCTTGGGCACCAGCGCATAGCGCGCGCGGGCCTCGATCTCGTGCCCGGCAAAGCTGCCCGAAGCACCCGAAGGATCGCGCACAGCGGTGCTGGCGAAGCTGTCGGTCTTGTCGGCCAGCCACGCTGGGGAATAGTGGACGAAGGCGTCGAGCCGGTTGCTGGGCGTGACTTCCAGCCGCACGCCGGGCGCGCTGATGTTGCTGCGGCCGTAGGGCCCGAACAGGCTGGTCGGTCCGAAATCGCCGCGCCGGGCGCCGTACAGCGCATCGAACCGGCCGTATCCCGTGCCGGGCCCGTCGCCCGATGCGCGGTCGTATTCCAGTGACAGGTGCGGCTTCCATCCGCCGGCGAACGTGCGGCCGACTTCGGCGTGCAAGGTATACGCCGAAACCTCCACGCGCGGCGCCGTCGCGGCGGTCGTCGTGCTCGCATGGCCGAACTGGTATGCGCCCTCGAACTCGTAGTCCCACTGCCCGGCCGCCGGCTTGCGCACCAACCGCGCCCCGGGCGTATAGAGCGTGCGATCGCGCGTCGCGGTGCCCGGCGCATCGCGCTCGTCGAGCCCGTACAGGTAGGCTTCGAACGTGGTCCCGTGCGCGACCGGGCGCGCATAGAATCCGCCCCAAAAATCGAGATCGAAATTCTGCCGGTCCCACTCCACGGTATTGTTGAGGATCGCCGGCTTGTCTGCCGGCAGGCGCTGAACGGGCAAAGTGTAGAAGGCGGTGAACCTGCTTCCGTCGGCACCGCGCCAATCGCCCTCGATGCCGGTGAAGGCGTTTGTCGTGTTGCGGAAATTGTTGCGCGCAACCAGACGCCGCGAGCCCAGATCGAGCGTGAAGCGGCCGGCTTTGAGCGAGGCCTGCGAGCCTTTCCCGAGCGCGCGGCCGAGATCGAGCGCGAGATAGGCCTGCACCGGCTCGAGCGTATTGACCTCGCTGGTGCTGATCGAGCTGCCCGGGCCGGCGAAGTAGACCCGCGAATCGTCAAGCTCGGCACCGATCCGTACCGGCCCGGCGCGGTATTCGGCGGCGAGCGTCGCCTGCAGCAGCACGGCATCGGTGTTCCGCTCGAGGCCGGGCCGGAACTGGTTGCCGACCGCCTCGTACCGGATGCGCGCGCTGCCGCTGACGTCGAGACCATCCTGCGCAGCTTGCTCCGCGTGGGCCGGGGAGGCGAGCAAAGCCGCGAGGAGCCAGCTCATACCCGCATATCGCCGTGCCCACGTATTCATTCCGGACAATCGCTCTCGCGCATCTCACGGCGACATAGCGGATCGGCCGGCCAAGCCTATCGGTTTTGCGCGGACGGGTTGCGAATTTCATGCCGGCCGTTCAGTTCTTCCAGCTCAGCGTCAGGAAGAAGCGGCGGCCCGGCTCGGGAAAGCCGTCGGTCAGCACGTAAAGCTCGTCGAACGCGTTCTTCACGCTTGCTCCGATGCTGATCTGATCGGTCAGATCGTAGTCGACCGTCATGTTCGCCTGGATGTACGAGCCGGTGCGGAAGTACAGCGTGCCGGCGGTGTTGGCGGTCCAGCGGTTCGAGGCCAGCTCGAGGTTCGGCAGCACCCGCAAGCCGCGCAGCGGATGCCAGTCGGCGTAGATGAACCCCTTGGAATCCGGTACGCCGGTCGCCTCGAAATCAGGGTTCGTCGGATCCTTCAGATCGCGATGGACCCAGGTGTAGTTCGCCCCGACCGTCAACGTCGGGCCAAGGTCGCCGTCGATCGCGGCCTCCACGCCGTAGTAGTCGCCCGATCCCAGGTTGCGGCTCTGGGTAACCGGAGACCCCGCGCAACTGCCGGGCGCGGTCGGCGGGGTGGTCGAGTTGGTGCACGGATAGAAGATTTCCGGAAACGCGACGATCGTGTGGTTGAGACGCGAATAGAACGCCGCGCCTGACAGGCGGAACGGCCCGGTCTGCGTGTCCCCGCCGACCTCGAAATTGGTCGCACGCTCGGCCTGGAGGTCCGGGCTCGACACCGCCCCGCCGAAGCGCGAGCTGAAGCGCTCGAAGATCGTCGGGAAGCGCGCGCGCGACGAGATCAGCGCGTAGAAATGAGTTTCGCCGCTCGGCCGGTAATCCAGCCGCCCCTGCCCGTTCCAGGCGTCGGAATCCTTGATTGGGTAGGAGAACAGCGCCGATGGCGCGCCGGTCGGCGCGCCGGGCGGAGTGCCGTATTCCTCAGCCTTGTGCAGGTTGCGCCAATCGTAGCTCGCGCCGGCGGTGAAGGTCAGTTCGGACGATAATGCGAGTACGTTCTGCGCGGCGACGCTCCAGGTATCCTCCTCGTTGTGCTGCGGTGGCTCGGTGAAGTGGACCGGGGCGAAGCTCTCCTGGTATTCGACGTGCTGGTCGCGGCGGAAATGCGCGGCGAAGCTCAGCGTGTCCGCGGGCGAAACGGTGTAATCGAGCTGCGCCGAACCGCCCCAGGCGACGTCCTGGTAATAGGAATTGAACGACTTGCCCTTGGTCTGGGTCGTCTCGGTCGCATCGTCGAACGAACTCAGCAGGTTGTCGAACCCGTTGCGGTAGGCACGGGCCTTCAGGGTGAGCGAATCCCCCAGCGCGGTGCGCGAAAGGAAATAGATGCTGTCGATGTTCCACCACGGCCAGGTCCAGTCTTTCTGGGTGCCGACCGGATCGACGGTGCTCAACGGCGCGAGCTTGGAGCCTTCCTGGCGGGTGTAGCTGATCGAGTATTCGTCGGTCGCGTTGGGGGTGAAGCCGAGCTTGGCGTTGAGGCGCCAATCCTCGTTGCGCGACAGCTCGCGCTCGCCGCCGTTCTCGCTGGCGGTGGGGACGAAACTGTCGGGCAGATCCCAGTGATCGGTGAAGTTGCGCGCGAAGCTCGCCTGCGCGTACCATTTGTCCTGTCTGGTGCCGAGCAGCGCGAACGCGCTGTAGCCGGCATAATCGACGTCGCTGTCGAGATCGACCGAGACGCGCGCTTCGGCTTCGAGCGCCTTGGTCGGCTTCATCGTCACCAGGTTCACCGCGCCGCCCATCGCGCCGGGGCCGTCGAGCACCGAGGCATAGCCCTTGGCGACCTGGATTTCGGCGATGTCCTGGGTCAGGAAACGGCCATAGTCGAGCCGGTTGTCGGCCGGCAGGTAGACGCGGATGCCGTCGATCGACAGCGGTACCTGGAAGCGGTCGAACCCGCGGACGTAGAGCAGCCGCTCATTGCGCGAGCCGCCCGAGTTGGACGCGCTGACGCCCGGGATCAGGTTGGCCGCATCGTCGAGCGTGTTGCGGTCGAATGCCTCGATCGCCGCGTGGTTGACCGACGAGCTGCCGATCGCCGCGTCCGGCGTGGCGGGTGCCTGGACGACAATCTGGCCGAGATCGAACGCCTTGCCCTCGGCGTTGTCGGCGGCGGCGGGCGCCGCCTCTTCGGCAAATGCGGCCCGCGGCAGCAGGGCAAGCGTGCAGGCAGTCGCGAGACGCAATGCGGATTTCATCGATTTTTCCTCCCTGAAGGGCCGTGTCGACGGGCCCGGGGAGCCGCTATATACGACGAGATATAGTATGCTATGCATACGAATATACAGCGGTAAAAAGAATTCCATGCGTGGCTTTGAAGCCACTGCCGCCGCGGTCAGCCCAGCCGGATCACGCTGTCGGTCAGCCGCTCGACCTCGCCCATCTCGTGGCTGACATAGAGGATCGGCAGCTTCAGCTCGTCGCGGACCCGTTCGACCACGCGCAGGATTTCCTCGCGCCTTGCGGCGTCGAGCGAGGTCAGCGGCTCGTCGAGCAGGAGGAACTTCGGCGCGGCGAGCAGCGCCCGGCCGATCGCCACCCGGCGCATCTCGCCGCCCGACAGCGTCTCGGGCCAGCGGGAAAGCAGGTGCCCGATCCCGAGGAACTCGAGCACTTCGGCGCGGCCGATCCAGCGCTCCTCGGGGCTGGCCAGCTTCTCGCCGTAGGCGAGGTTCGCCCCGACCCGCATGTGCGGGAACAGCCGCCCCTGCTGGAATACGTAGCCCGCACGCCGTGCCTCGGGCGGCAGGTCGACGCCGGCTCGGCCGTCGAACAGCACCCGGCCGCCGACCGCGATCCGCGCTTCATCGGGCCGGATCAGCCCGGCGATGCAATTGAGCGTGGTGGTCTTGCCCGCCCCAGAGGGGCCGACCAGCGCGGTGAGCGGCGCCTGCGAGCGCGCTTCGACGACCACTTCGCTCCGGCCGATGCGGTGGCGCAGGGACAGCTCAAAGGACATGGCGGTCTTTCGCCCCGCGCCGGCGCACCAGCCATTCGGAGGCCAGCAGCGCGGCAAAGCTCAACGCGACAGAGATCAGCGCCAGCCGCGTCACCGCCCATTCGCTGCCGGGCACTTGCAGCCCGGAGTAGATCGCCAGCGGGATCGTGCGGGTCTCGCCAGGGATGTTCGAGACGAACGTGATCGTTGCGCCGAACTCCCCGAGCGAACGCGCGAAACCAAGCATCGCGCCGGCGAGAATCCCCGGCACCGACAGCGGCAGGGTAATCGTCAGGAACGCGCGCAGCCGTCCCGCGCCGAGCGTCCGCGCCGCCTGCACCAGCCGCCGGTCCACCGCCTCGATCGAGAGGCGCATCGCCCGCACCATCAGCGGCAGCGCCATCACCGCGGCCGCCAGCGCCGCGCCGGTCCAGCGGAACATCAAGGTGATGCCTAAGGAGCGCTCGAGCAAGGCGCCGACGGGACCGGCGCGGCCGAACAGCAGCAACAGGATCCATCCGGTGACCACCGGCGGCACCACCAGTGGCAGGTGCACCAGCGCGTCGAGCACGGTCCGTCCCGGAAAGCGCCGCCGCGCCAGCAGCCACGCGAGCGCATAGGCAACCGGCAGCGTCGCCGCCATCGCTGCCAGGCTAACCTTGAGCGACAACGCGACAACGCCCCATTCCGCAGCGCTCAGCATCGGGTTACCCGCCCTGGTTCACTGGGGTTGGGTGAAGCCGTAGCGCGCAAAGATCGCCTGTGCCTGGCGCGAGCCGAGGAAGGTTCGAAAGCCGCCGGCGTCCGCGTTGGTCGATCCCGCGATCACCGCCACCGGATAGCGGATCGGCTCGTGGCTGCTCTCGGGAAAGGTCGCGACGATCCGCACTTTGCTGCTCGCCTTGGCGTCGGTCGCATAGACGACGCCCAACGGCGCCTCGCCGCTTTCGACGAGCTTCAGCGCCGCACGGACGTTCTCGGCGCTCGCGACTTTCGGTTTCACCGCGTCCCACAGCCCCAGCTTGCCGAGCGCTTCCTTGCCATAGATCCCCGCCGGCACCGACGCCGGATCGGCCATCGACAGCTTGCCGTCGGGGCCCAGCGCCGCGGCGAGGCTTGCCGGCTTCGCGAAGTCGACCGTCGCCTTGCTCGCGGCCGGCGCGATCAGCACCAGCGCATTGCCGAGCAGGTCCGCCCGCGTGCCCGCTGCGACTTTGCGGTCCTCCTGCAAGGTATCCATCCACTTCTCATCGGCCGAGAGGAACACGTCGGCCGGGGCGCCGCTCTCAACCTGCCGTGCGAGCGCAGACGAGGCCGCGTAGGAGATCACCGGGTGCGGATGGCCCTGCTTGGCCCATGCGTCGGCCACCTCATCGAGCGAGCCCTGCATGCTCGCGGCGGCGAGCACCACCGGGCCTTCCCCGGCCGGCTTGGAGGTGCAGCTTGCCAGCGCGAATGCGGCAAGCAACGGGAGTATGAGGCGTGAGACCATGAACCGGCAATATTCCCAGAAATATAGCGAGTAAAGCTCGGCATTGACTTGAGCGGCAATTGCGGGCGACCTGCCCAGCCATGGCGGACCTCAAGCTCAAGTTGCAACTGATGCACCACGGCGAGATCGCGATGGGCCCGGGCAAAGCCGAGCTGCTCGACGCGATCGAAGCGACCGGCTCGATTTCCGCCGCCGCGCGCGCGATGGGCATGAGCTACCGGCGCGCCTGGCTGCTGGTCGACACGATGAACCGCTGCTTCGCGCAGCCCCTGGTCGAAACTCACCCCGGCGGCGGCGAGCACGCCGGGGCGCGGGTCACCGACGCCGGCCGGCGCGCGCGCGCCGCCTATCGCGCGCTGCTGGGCGAGGCCGAAGCAAGCGCCGGCGGTACCCCCTTGGACACACTCGATGGGATGCTGCGGGTTTGACCATCGTGGCTGCGGTCGGAAGATGCGCCGCTCGCGGTGAGCCGCCAATCGCCTTCCAGGCCGGATAAGGCCCGATCGATCGCCTTGCTGCGAAGCCGAAAGAAGTGACGCTTGCCGGGTGTCAAACAATACCCCGCTTGCCGCCTGCGGGACTGCGGGCCATCCTGCCACCAGCCGTCTTGAGGAGAATCCGCCAATGTCCGACGCCCCCGAAGCCCCTACCGCCGACGCTTACACTCCGCCGAAGGTCTGGACGTTCGATCCGGCGAACGGCGGGCAGTTCGCCGGGGTCAACCACCCGACCGCCGGCGCGCGCGAGCAGCATGAGCTGCCGGTGGGCGAGCACAAGTTCCAGCTCTATTCGCTCGGCACGCCCAACGGCGTCAAAGCCACGATCATGTTCGAAGAATTGCTCGAAGCCGGCTTCTCCGAGGCCGAGTACGACGCCTGGATGATCAAGATCTTCGCCGCCGAGCAGTTCTGGTCGGGCTTCGTCGAGCTCAATCCCAACTCCAAGATCCCCGCCCTGCTCGACCGTTCCGGCGACACACCGTTCCGCGTGTTCGAAAGCGGCTCGATCCTGGTCCACTTGGCCGAGAAGTTCGATTACCTGTTGCCGAAGGAGAACCCCGCGCGGGCCGAAACCTTCAGCTGGCTGATGTGGCAGATGGGCAGCGCGCCGTTCATGGGCGGCGGCTTCGGTCACTTCTACGTCTATGCCCCGGAGCGCTGGAAGTACCCGATCGATCGCTATGCGATGGAGACCAAGCGGCTGTTCGACGTTGCAAATCAACGGCTCGCCCAGACCCGCTTCCTCGCCGGCGACGACTACACGATCGCCGACATCGCGAGCTACACTTGGCTCGGCAATCTCTATCACGGCGCCTACAACCGTTGCGACGTGTTCCTGAGCCTCGACGAGTACGAGAACGTCGGCCGCTGGGTACGCGAGATCGACGCCCGGCCGGCAGCGATCCGCGGACGCCTGGTCAACACCCAGAACATGCCGGAACGCCATTCGGCGGGGGATTTCGACAAGATCGAAGACCGCAGCCTGTTCGATCCGGTGCGCAAGCGGCCGGATTTCTAAGACGCCCGGTCTCCCCCTTCCCTTCCGGCGGCGCCTCGCTATAGGGGCACCCGCGCCTGCTGGGGCGTCGCCAAGTGGTAAGGCACCGGTTTTTGGTACCGGCATTCGCAGGTTCGAATCCTGCCGCCCCAGCCAACAAAACCGATCTATTCCAGCAAACGCACCAAGTGGTGGCTCGACCGCGGCAATGCATGAGCGGTATTTGGGGGGCACAGGGGGCTCCGGCCAAAGCCACCTAGATCATCGAAGAACACTCGTCCGCCATACTGCAAGCCGTTCGGCTTCAGTTCGGAGATGCGAGGAAAGCTTCGGGTTCGTATTCTTCTGGGTCTTGCCTTCGCCCCCTGCGCATTCCTACCCCTCCACCGCCTTCATCAGGCGGCGCTCCACCGGTGCGAGCACGCCGGCCAGCTCATGGCCGCGTTTCAGCACCTGGCCCTGTTCGCCGATCAGCGCCCACATGCCTTGCTTGCCGCGCAAGGCCGGGCGCTTTTCGATGCGCATCTCGGGGCGCTCGGCGGCGCGGCGGAAGGCGGCGAAGACCGCCGTTTCGCGGGTGAAGTCCATCGCATAGTCGCGCCATTGGCCCGCCGCGACCATCCGCCCGTAGAGATCGAGGATGCGCATCAGCTCGGCGCGCTCGAAACCGACTTGCGCAGGCTGGCGACTGGGGGCGCGAACGGGGAATGGAACGATGTTCGGCGAGCCCGGCACGCTCGCCATCAGCTATTCGCCCCGCTGCGCCTGGCGCGCTTGCGTTGCGGTGCCGGGGCGGGGGCCGGCGCGGCGCCTTCCTTCAGCGCTTCGATCTCGGCTTTGAGCTGCGCGAGCTCGGCCTCGAGCACTTCGACGCGGTGTGCGCCGGTGCCGGACGGCTCGCACGGCTCCTTGCATGGGGTTCCGTAAGGGATGAACTCGCGCAGCCAGGTCTCGGCCGGGACCAGCGTCGAGCGGGCCTTGAGGCCGACCATCGTCGCGCCTTCGGGCACGTCGTCGGTGACCACCGCCGCGGCGCCGATGCGCGCCCGCTCGCCGACGATCACGGGCCCGAGGATCTGCGCGCCCGAGCCGACGATCACATTGTCCTTCAGCGTCGGGTGCCGCTTGCCCGCCACGCCGTTGGTGGGATTGGTGCCGCCCAGGGTGACCGACTGGTAGATCGTCACGTTGTCGCCGATCTCGGCGGTCTCGCCGATCACGGTGAAGCCGTGGTCGATGAAGAAGTTCTTCCCGATCTTCGCCCCCGGATGAATGTCGATCGCGGTCAGGAAGCGCGCGAAATGGTTCACCACCCGGGCGAGGAAATAGAGCTTGCCGATATAAAGCCAGTGGGCGACGCGGTGCAGGCCCAATGCCCATACGCCCGGATAGAGCATGATCTCCCAGCGCGAGTGGGGCGCGGGGTCGCGCGCGTGGATGGAATCCAGGTAGTCGGTCAGCCGGTTCGCCATGTCAGCCTCGATTCTTCCCCAAAACCTGCCCTAAAGCAAGCGAGGTTGCTCCGAGCCCAATGTTGAATCCAGCGCGTCGCGCCAGACCGAAAGCGTGGCCGGCTGCTTGCGTTCGAGGCTTATCCGGTCGATCGCGGCGACCAACCGCTCGATCCCGGCGAAGCTGCGCTCGCAGCGCGGAACCAGATAGATGGTGGCGCCTTCGGCCAGCACAAGCCCGCGCTGCGCCGCTTCGGCCTCGATCAGCGCGGCGACCATCTCGTCGTCGGGGGTGCCAAGCTGGAGCTGCAAGGCCGCGCCGAGACGGGATTTGAGATCGGGCAATGCGATTTCCCACGGCTCGCGGCCGGCCACGAGCAGCAGCGGTGTGCCGTTTTCCTGCGCGCGGTTCCAGCGATGGAACAGCACGGTCTCGTCGAGCGCATCGGCATCGTCGATCGCCTCGGCGCCTTGCTCGGCAAACCAGCGCGCGATCAGCGACTTGCCCGAGCGCGGCGGGCCGGTGAGCACGGCGGTCCGGAACGGCCAGCTTTCCGGCCGACGCAGCGCCTCGAACACCGCCGCATTGGCGTTGCCGACGACGATCCGAGCGGGGCCTGCCCCCGGCCCTCCGCGCAAAGGCAGGGCGATCTGGCTCATCGGTTACCGGGAGATGCTGAGCTGGGTGGCGCTCTGGCTCACGTTCCACCCGCGCGCCTTGAGTGCGGCGGCGAGCGCTTCGAGCGATCCGGCATAGCTGACCCGCATCACCGATATGCCGCCGATCGCGATGCTGCTGGTCGCCGCGCCGCGCACGCCGGCGGCCCCGCGCACCGACGCGAGCGCGGCGTCGACCGCTTTTCCGTCGGGGGTCGCGAATTGCACGACATAGCTGCTCGCCGCTGCCGCCGGCGGCGGCGCGCCGCTCGTCACCGGCGGGATCGGCAGCTCGGTGCCCGCTTGCGCCGCGGCGTTCGCGGCCGCTTCCTGCTGGTTGCGCACCTGCTGCTCGGAATTGATCAGCGCGGCGACGGTCGGATTGAGCGAGACGAGCCCTTGGGTAAGGGTCGGATCGGGATGGAGCACGCCGGCGGCGAGCGCGTTCGCGTAGATCGTGTCGAACCGCCGCACCGCCGCGTTGAGCATGTCCGCCACGGCATCGTCGTTCGCTGCGGTCAGGGTGAAGCTGTCGAGATAAGTCTGGTCCGGGCCGTAGCGCGCGGTGAACTTGGCCGTCACCGGTCCGCCCGGCCATTCGCGGTGCAGCTCGGCGATCGGGATCAGCACGTCGGACGCGCCGAACTCGTCGAGGATCGTGCGCCACCAGCTGCGGCTGCGGCGGCTCATCTGCCCGAAATTCAAGAGCAGCGATTCGCCGCCCGCGCCCGAAGGCCGCACATAGTCGATCGGGCTGGTGCCCGGTTGGAAGCTGGCCCACGCCTGCTGCCAGTCGTTGCGCGTCTCATAGACGGTATACGTGCCGCCTTCGCCGAACACCGGAATCGTCAGCATCGGCGAGGACATCGTTCGCGCGGTGGTGGTGCCGAGCCGCGGCCCGGCTTTCGCGCGGTCGAACACCACGCCCAGCGTCGCGATGTAGCGTCGGGGCCCGAGCTGCTCGTGCTCGATCACCATCGCGCTGACCATGTTTTCGAGATCGGCGTCGCTGATCGAAGCGTCGCCCCCCAGCTTCACCCAGCCCTGCCGCTGGGCCAGCTTCCAGCCCTTGTAGCGCGCATCCTTCGAATTATCGCCCTGGACGTTGACCTCGATCCCGCCGACCGAGATGTCGTTGCTGGTGGCGACCGGCGCGATCCCGCGGTCACCCTCGACCTGAGCGATCAGCGCCTGACCGGCAAGCACCGCCAGTACCGCGAGCAGCGCCAGCGCGCCCGCGAGCAAGGCCGGGCGGCGGGTGAGCGGGCGAAAGGCGGGGGCGAGGCTGGTCATCTGGGGATTGGCGGGCCTTTTGCCCAAAGGGGCGTGGAAATCCAAGCGCAATTGCGCCAAAGGCAGGGCATGAAATCGAACACGCCTTCCTATACCTACGAACAGGCCGGGGTCTCGATCGACGCCGGCAACCGGCTGGTCAAGGCGATCGGGCCGATGGTTAGGGCCACCGCGCGCGCCGGCGCGGACCCCGAGATCGGCGGATTCGGCGGGTTCTTCGATCCGCGCGCGGCGGGCTACCAGGATCCGCTGCTGGTCGCCGCGAACGACGGCGTGGGCACCAAGGTCAAGCTCGCGATCGAGCATGACCGGCACGGCTCGATCGGCATCGACCTGGTCGCGATGTGCGTGAACGACCTGATCGTCCAAGGCGCCGAGCCGCTGTTCTTCCTCGACTACTTCGCCACCGGAGCGCTCGACAACGGGGTTGCCGAGCAGGTGATCCAGGGGATCGCCGAAGGCTGCCGGATCGCCGGCTGCGCGCTGATCGGCGGCGAGACCGCCGAGATGCCGGGAATGTACGCGGACGGCGACTACGACCTGGCTGGGTTCTGCGTCGGCGCGGTCGAGCGCGGGCATGAGCTGACCGGCGAAAAGGTCGCGCCGGGGCATGTCCTGCTGGGGCTCGCCAGCTCCGGGGTGCACTCGAACGGCTATTCGCTCGTGCGCCGGCTTGCCGCAGACAAGGCGTGGAAATTGCAGGAGCCCGCGCCGTTCGACGAAGAGCGGCTGCTGATCGAGGCGCTGATCGAGCCGACCCGCATTTACGTCCAGAGCCTGCTGCCGACGATCCGCGCGGGGCGCATCGACGCCCTCGCCCACATCACCGGCGGCGGGCTGCTCGAGAACGTGCCGCGGGTGTTGCCCAAGGGCTGCCATGCGCGGATCGACGCCGACGCGTGGAAGCAGCCGCGGCTGATGAAGTTCCTCCAGAAGCAGGGCAACGTCGTTCCGGCCGAAATGGCGCGGACGTTCAACTGCGGCATCGGCATGGTGCTGGCGGTCGCGCCCAAGCTCGCCAAGGACGTAACCGCCGAGCTGACCGAGCGCGGCGAGCGGGTGTTCAAGCTCGGCAAAGTCGAGAAGGGCACCCGCGGCTGCACCGTGCACGGCAAGAAAGGCGTGTGGGGCGCGGACAAGGCCTGGGAGGCGGTGTTCAATGGCTAAGGCCAGGGTGGCGGTGCTGATCTCCGGCACCGGCACCAATATGGCCGCGCTGCTCTATGCGAGCCGCCTGGTGGACGCTGCCTACGAGGTGGTGCTGGTCGCCAGCAACGATCCCGACGCGCCCGGGCTGAAGCTCGCCGAAGCCGAAGGCATCCCCACTTTCGCGCTATCGCACAACGGCGTCGCCCGCGCCGAACACGACGCGGCGATGGACCGGGCTATCCGCGCGGCCGGCGCCGAATACGTCGCGCTGGCCGGCTATATGCGCGTGATCGGCGAAGAAATGACTGCGCGCTGGCAGGGCAGGATGCTCAACATCCACCCGGCGTTGCTGCCCAAGTACAAAGGCCTCGACACCCATGCGCGCGCGATCGCGGCGGGCGACAGCCATGCCGGCGCGTCGGTCCACCTCGTCACCGGCGAACTCGATGGCGGCGAAGTGCTCGGCCGGGTGCAGGTCGCGATCCTCCCCGGCGACACGGCCGACACGCTGGCGAAGCGCGTGCTGATCGCCGAGCACCAGCTCTATCCGCGCGTGCTCGGCGACTACGTGGCGCGCGAGCGCGATCCCGAATGGCTGGTCGCCCGGGTGCGCGAGCGCGCCCTCGCCCAGCCCGAGGCCGACGAGACGCTGTCGCACGGCATGGCCTGCTTCGGGGTGACCGGCGGCAAGAAGTTCGCCTACGTCAGCGTCGATCACCACGGCGACGGCAAGACCGCGCTGCTGGTGAAGATCAGCGGCGCGGACGAGCAGGCGACGCTGATCGAGAACGATCCCGAGCACTACTACCGCCCCGCCTACTTCGGCGACGGCTGGATCGCGATCCGCCTCGATCTGGGCGACACCGACTGGGATGCGATCGCCGGCTGGCTGGCACGCAGCTGGCGCAGTGTCGCGCCGAAGCGCCTCACCGCGCTGCTGGATGCGGCCGAGGAATTCTGAAAAAAATCGTCCCCGAGCTTGTCTCGGGGAGGATTGGAATTATCCCACGATCTCTTCGGGCTTGAAGAAATAGTCGATCTCGATCTTCGCGTTCTCGTCGCTGTCCGAGCCGTGGACCGAGTTGGCTTCGATGCTCTCGGCGTAAGTCTTGCGGATCGTGCCTTCGGCGGCCGCCTCGGGATTGGTCGCGCCCATCACCTCGCGGTTGCGCGTCACCGCATCCTCGCCCTCGAGCACCTGGACCACCACCGGGCCGCTGATCATGAACGCGACGAGGTCGGCGAAGAACGGTCGTTCGCGGTGCACCGCGTAGAAGCCCTCGGCCTGCTCGCGGCTCATCCGGATGCGCTTCGACGCGACGACGCGCAGGCCCGCTTCCTCCAGCATCTTGGTGACCGCGCCGGTCAGGTTGCGGCGGGTGGCGTCGGGCTTGATGATCGAAAACGTGCGGGTGACCGCCATTGGAATTTCCTTGCGAACTGTAGGGATTGGTTTCGCGCGCGCCCCTAGCGCCCGGAGGCGGGCACGGCAACCCTTGCTCTACCCCTCCAGCACATCCCGCACATAGCGATCCAGCAACCGCACCCCGAAGCCCGTCGCGCCTTTGTCCCAGGTTGCACCCGGCTTGTCGGCCCAGGCCATGCCGGCGATGTCGAGGTGGGCCCAGGGGGTGCCGTTCTCGATGAAGCGCTGGAGGAACTGCGCGGCGGTGATCGAGCCGCCGTAGCGCGGGCCGACGTTCTTGATGTCGGCGATCGGGGAATCGATCAGCTTGTCGTACGCCGGGCCGAGCGGCATGCGCCACAGCGCGTCGCCGCTGTCCTTGCCGGCCGTGAGCAACGCATCGGCCAGCGCGTCGTCGTTCGAGAACAGCCCGCCGTGCTCGTGGCCTAGCGCGATGATCATCGCGCCGGTCAGCGTGGCAAGGTCGACGATCGCCTTCGGCGCGTATTCCTGCTGCACCCAGTGGAGCGCGTCGCACAGCACCAGGCGGCCTTCGGCGTCGGTGTTGATCACCTCGACGGTCTGGCCGCTCATCGTGGTCACCACGTCACCCGGGCGCTGGGCGTTGCCGTCGGGCATGTTCTCGACCAGGCCGCACACGCCGACGACGTTGGCCTTGGCCTTGCGCTTCGCGAGCGCGAGCATCGTGCCGGCGACAGCCCCCGCGCCGCCCATGTCCCACTTCATGTCTTCCATGCCGGCGGCGGGCTTGATCGAGATGCCGCCGGTGTCGAACGTCACGCCCTTGCCGACGAACGCAGTCGGCTTGTCGCCCGCGTTGCCGCCGTTCCAGATCAGCGTCAGCAGGCGCGGCTTCCTGGCTGAGCCTTGTGCGACGCCGAGCAGCGCGCCCATCCCGAGCCCGGCCATCTCGTTCTCGTCGAGCACGCGGATCTCGACGCCAGTGCCTTCGAAGCGCTTGCGGCAGCGCTCGACGAAGCTTTCGGGGTAGATCACGTTGGCCGGCTCGGTCACCAGCTCGCGGGTGAACTCGACGCCCTCGGCGACCGCCTGCTCGACCTGCCACGCCTGCTCGGTGCCGGCCGGGGCGCCGATCACCACCGCTTCGGTGAGGCTGGCCTTCTGTTCATCCTTCAGCTTCGTGCGATAGCGGTCGTAGCGCCAGCCGCGCAGGCGCAGCCCGATGAGCAGCGCCGCCGCGTCGTCCGCGGAGAGGCCGGCCTGGCCAAGGTCGAGCGCCAGCGCGGTCTCGCCCGAAGTCAGGAACCGCGCCGCGATGGCCGCCCCGGCGCGCTCGAGCGCGGACTTGCGATCATCGGCGCTCGGCTTGCCGGCACCGGCCAGCGCGAGCCGCACCAGCTTGCCGCCACGCTCGACGAATGTCTCGAACACCTGCCCGGTCCGGCCGGCGAAGCGCGCCGCCTTTGCCCCTTCGCGCACCGCCGGTTCGAGGTCTTGCGGAAGCGCGTCCTGATCGACGACCCGGGCGAGGAGGCGGGGAAGCGAGGCGTCGGCTGCGCCGCGGAACGAGATCTTCATGGAAAAACTCCGGCATTTCAGGGCTTCGCGGCGACCCGCGTGGGATTTGCGCCGCATGTGTTGGCTGGCGTTGCAGTTAGGACCGGCGAGTGCGATAGGCAACCCATGCTCCCCGCCGCGCGGCCCGTGCTCCGGGCCGATTCCCTTCGCTTGCATGCATTCCGCACCGGGGCCGCGGCCCTGGTCGCGTTGGCGCTCGGCTGGGCGCTCCCGGCCGCCGCGCAGGACGACGGCGACGACGCCGCCACCAAGCCACTGCCGCAGGCGGAGGACGCCGCCACCAAGCCGCTGCCGCAGGCGGAGGACGGCGCCGACAACGGCCAGCGCCAGGTCGGGTTCGAGGCGAACCAGCTGCAGTACGACTATGAAAAGGACATCGTCACCGCGAGCGGCAACGTGGTGCTGCGCAGCGAAGGCCAGTCGGTCCGCGCCGACAGCGTGACGTGGGACCGCAAGGGCAACAAGATCACCGCCAACGGCAACATCGTGTTCGTCGATCCCGACGGCAACGTGCTTTACGCCGACACGCTGGACCTCACCGACGATCTCAAGCTCGGCGCGATGACCAACATGCTGCTGGCGCTGCGCGAGGGCGGGCGCCTTGCCGCCAATTCGGGCAAGCGCGACGCGAGCGGCAACATCGTGCTGTCGCACGCGGCTTATTCGGCTTGCGCGGTGGAAGGCGAGGACGGCTGCCCGAAGACCCCCACTTGGCGGGTCACCGCCGAGCGGGTGGTCTACGATCCCGATGCCAAGCGCGTGCGCTTCGTCGGCGCGCGGCTCGAGCTGTTCGGCGCCAGGCTGCTGCCGCTGCCGGGCCTTGTCGTCACCACCGACGGCCGGGCGATCTCGGGGCTGACGATCCCCAACATCCGCATTTCGGCCTCCAACGGAGTCGAGATCAGCGACGGGTATTACTGGCGGCTGGCCGACAACCAGGACCTGACCGTCAACGCCTATGCCTACACCGGGGCGCCGCCGATGGTTTCGGCTCAGTACCGCGCGCTGCTGAGCAAGGGCGCGTTCCAGATCACCGGCTATGCCACCCGCAGCGGCGTGATCCCGATCGGCCCCAACGATCCCGGCGCGGAGCAGGAGCAGAACTGGCGCGGCTACGTCTTCGCCAACGGCACCTTCCAGTTCTCGCCCACCTGGAGCCTCAGCGCGTCGGTCCGGATCGCCAGCGACCGCACGTTCCTGAGGCGCTACGACATCAGCCGCGACGATCGCCTGCGCTCGACGTTCGACCTCCAGCGGATCGACGACGATTCCTATCTCTCGATCTCCGGCTGGGCGACACAGACGCTGCGGGTCGACGATCCGCAAGGCCAGGTTCCGATCGCCCTTCCCCTGATCGATTACCGCCACAATTTCGACGACCCGGTGCTCGGCGGCAAGTTCCAGCTCCAGCTCAACACGCTGGCGATCACCCGCACCGAAGGGCAGGACACCCAGCGCGCTTTCGTCAGCGGGCAGTGGAACCTCACCCGGATCACCTCGATGGGGCAGGAAGTGACGCTGACCGCGCTGGTGCGCGGCGACGTCTACCATTCCGACGACAACATGCTGACCGCGACCGAGATCTACCGCGGCAATCCGGGCTGGCAGGCGCGCGCGGTGGCTTTGGGCGCGGTCGACGTGAAATGGCCGTTCGTGGGCGAGATCTTCGGCGGCACCCAGGTATTCACCCCGCGCTTCCAGATCGTCGCGGCGCCGTCGATCAAGAACATCGAGATCCCGGACGAGGATTCGCGCGCGGTCGACCTCGAGGATTCGAACCTGTTCGCGCTCAACCGCTTCCCCGGCTACGATCGGATCGAAGACGGGACGCGCTTCACCTACGGCTTCGACTGGCAGTTCACCCGGCCGGGCTGGAGCATCAAGAGCACCGTCGGGCAATCCTATCGCCTGACCGACGAGCAGACCCTGCTGCCGGACGGCACCGGCCTTTCCGACCGCACCTCGGACTTCGTCGGCCGGACCGAGATCCGCTACAAGGACTTCATCCAGCTCACTCATCGTTTCCGGCTCGACAAGGACAGCCTGGCAGTCCGCCGGAACGAGCTCGACATGACGATCGGCTCGAGCGAGACGTATTTCGAGGCCGGCTATCTCAAGCTCAACCGCAACATCACGTCGGCCGGACTCGAGGATCTGCAGGATCGCGAGGAGCTGCGCGTCGCCGGACGCGCGGCGTTCAAGAAGAAGTGGTCGGTGTTCGGCGCGGCGGTGGTCAATCTGACGAACCGCGACGAGGATCCGACCCAGACTTCGGACGGGTTCCAGCCGCTGCGCACCCGGCTTGGGGTCGCTTATTCGGACGACTGCCTCGAGCTCGGCCTGACCTGGCGGCGCGACTACGTGGCGACCGGCGACGCGCGCAAGGGCAACACCTTCCAGATCCACATCGCGCTGAAAAATCTCGGCTTCTAGCGGGAAGTTGGCAGCACGCCGCAAAACCGCTATCGGCGCATGCGCTCAGCATTGGTTAAGCAGGCGGCAGCCAGTCGGGAGCCAGGTTTGGAAAGGCGCGCCGCGCGCCGCTGACGGGAATTTTTTCGAGTGATCAAGAACGCCAAAGAGATGATCGGATCGGGGCGGATCCTGCTGCTCGCGGCGTCGCTCGCCTGCGCCGCGCTCGCCGGGTTCGGCGCGCTGCGCGCGCAGGACGACGTCGCGCCGCCGCAGGATGACACCGTCAGCGATCCGTTGAACCTGCCGCAATCGGTCACCCTGCTCGCCCCCGAAGACCCGAACGTGCGCAAGGCGACTGCGGTGGTGAACGGCTTCGTGATCACCGGCACCGATATCGACCAGCGGATGGCGCTGGTGCTCGACGCCAACAAGGAAGCGAAGATTTCCGACCAGGACAAGCAGCGCCTGCGCGAGCAGGTGTTTCGCAACCTGATCGACGAGACGCTGCAGATCCAGGCGGCCAAGAGCGATAGCAACGAAGTGAAGCCGGACGAAGTTGCGGAGCAGTTCAATCGCGTGGCCGAGCAGAACGGCAAGACGCCGGAAGAGCTTGCCGCCTATCTGACCAAGATCGGCTCGTCGAAAGCCTCGCTCCAGCGCCAGATCGAAGGCGAGCTGGCCTGGCGCAAGGTGCTTCAGCGCAACGTCACCCCGTTCATCAACGTCTCGGCCGACGAGGTCAACGAGGTGCTGGACCGGATGAAGGCGTCGAAGGGCACCGACGAATACCGGGTTGGCGAAATCTATCTTTCCGCCACCCCCGAAGCCCAGCAGGCGGTGTTCGACAACGCCAAGCGGATCGTCGACCAGCTGAAGCAAGGCGGCAATTTCGCCGCGTACGCCCGCCAGTTCTCCGAAGCCTCGACCGCAGCGGTCGGCGGCGACCTAGGCTGGATCCGCCTGCCGCAGCTGCCGAGCGAGCTGGCGAGCGCGGTCGCCCAGCTCCAGCCGGGCCAGCTCGTCGGGCCGGTGCAGGTGCCGGGCGGCTATTCGATCATCTACCTGATCGACCGGCGTCAGGTGCTCACCGCCGATCCGCGCGACGCGGTGCTGAGCCTCAAGCAGATCTCGATCAGCTTCCCGCAGGGCACCACCGAGGACCAGGCGAAAGCCCGCCTCGCCGACTTCACCACGCGGGTGAAGCAAATCCGCGGTTGCGGTGACGCCGAAGCGGTGGCGAGCGCGATCGGCGCCGAAGTGGTCACCAACGACCAGGTGAAGGCGCGTGCGCTGCCCGATGCATTGCAGAGCGTGCTGCTCAACCTCCAGGTCGGCCAGGCAACCCCGCCGTTCGGCTCGGTCGCGGACGGCGTGCGCGTGCTGATGCTGTGCGGCCGCGACGATCCGCAGCAGGCCGCCGCCCCGAAGTTCGAGGACGTGATGAACCAGCTTGAGGACGACCGGATCAACAAGCGCGCGCAGCGCTATCTCCGCGACCTGCGGCGCGACGCGATCATCGAGTACAACTAGGCCGGGATGAACGCTCTCGCCGCCTCGCTCGGCGATCCGGCCGGGATCGGGCCGGAATTGCTGTGCGAGGCCTGGGCCCGGCGGCGTGAGGAGCGCCTGCCGCCGTTCTTCGCGGTCGGCGGCGAGAACCTGCTGGCGGCCGCGGCCCGGATGCGCGGGCTCGACGTGCCGGTACGGCGGATCGCCGCGCCCGGCGAGGCGGCGCACGTTTTCTCCGATGCGCTGCCGGTCATCGGCGGCGACGATGCCGACTATGCCCCCGGCAGCCCCGCACGCACCGGTGCGCAGCTCGCGCTCGGCTCGTTGCAGAAAGCGACCGCGCTGGCGGTAGCCGGCGAGGCGGCGGGCGTGGTCACGTGCCCGGTCTCGAAGGCGCTGCTCGCCGAAGTCGGATTCGCGTTTCCCGGCCAGACGGAGTTCCTCGCCTATGCCTGCGGCATCGCCGAGCAGGACGCGGTGATGATGCTCGCCGGGCCCAGCTTGCACACCGTACCGCTGACCGTGCACGTCGCGCTGGCGCGGGTTCCGGCGCTGCTGACCGCCGCATTGATCGTCAGCCGCAGCCGGATCGTCGCGGCGGCGCTGAAGCGCGATTTCGGGCTTGAACGCCCGCGCCTGGCGATCGCCGCGCTCAACCCGCACGCAGGCGAAAAAGGCGCCTTCGGCCACGAGGAGCGCGACGTGATCGCCCCGGCGATCGCGCGGCTCGTGGCGGAGGGAATCGACGTCAGCGGCCCCCACCCCGCCGATGCGCTGTTCGCCGAGCGCGCGCGTGAAACCTACGATGCGGCGATCTGCATGTACCACGACCAGGCTCTGATCCCGCTGAAGACGCTCGACTTCGACCGAGGGGTCAACATGACGCTGGGCCTGCCGATCGTGCGGACCTCGCCCGATCACGGCACCGCGTTCGCCATCGCCGGCCAGCGCATCGCCAGTGCCGGGGCGACGATCGCCGCGATCCGCATGGCCGGCGAGGCGGCGGCGCGGCGCGCCCGCGCATGACCCTTCCGCCCTTGCGCGAAGTGATCGCGCGGCACGGGCTCAGCGCGTCGAAGGCGCTGGGGCAGAACTTCCTCCTCGACGAGCAGCTGCTCGATCGGATCGCCGCGATTCCGGGGCTGCTGGAGGGCACCGACGTGCTCGAGGTCGGCCCCGGCCCCGGCGGCCTGACCCGTGCGCTGCTGCGCGCCGGGGCGAACGTCACCGCGATCGAGATGGACCGCCGCTGCCTCCCCGCGCTCGCCGAGCTCGCCGAAGCCTTTCCCGGCAAGCTGCGGGTGATCGAAGGCGACGCGCTGAAGCTCGATGCGGCGACGCTGTTCGACGGGGCTTACGCGGTCGTCTCCAACTTGCCCTACAACGTCGGCACCGCGTTGCTCGTCCGCTGGCTATCGGGGGAAAGCTGGCCGCCGCGATGGACCAGCCTGACGCTGATGTTCCAGCTCGAGGTCGCCCAGCGGATCGTCGCGCAGCCGGGCAGCGGCGCCTACGGGCGCCTGGCAGTGCTCGCCCAATGGCGCAGCGGCGCGACGCTGGCGATGAAAGTCCACCGCAGCGCGTTCACCCCGCCGCCCAAAGTGATGAGCGCGCTGGTGCATGTGGAGCCTGGGGCGATGCCGGCCGGGGTTTCGGCAAGCGTGCTGGAACGCGTGACCGAAGCGGCATTCGGCCAACGCCGCAAGATGCTGCGCCAGAGCCTCAAAGGCTTGCCCGGCGCGCTCGAGGCGCTTGTGCGGCTGGACATCGACCCGACCCGCCGCGCGGAAACCCTGAGCGTCGCCGAATTCGTCGCGATCGCCCGCGCGCTGTCGTGAAGATCAGCCGCTGGCTTCCATCGCGTGGCTGGCCTGGGCGAGCGAGCTCAGCGCGCTCGCGGTGAAGTGCATCAGCAACATCCCGGCGACCGACGCGGCGAGGATCCACGCGAGGAACGTGGTGAAGCGCCCGAAGCTGGAGGGGTCGACCGAGATCAGCGCGGCCGCCGGCATCGGCTGCCGCGGCACCTTGCGGCGCTCGGGCAGCAGGATCGGCCCGCCGTCGTTCGCGACGAGCGCGACCACGCTTACCCGTTCGCGCAGCGTCATCCCGAAGCGCCGCCCGTTCGACCAGCGGACCTGCCCGGTTAGCGACTGGCCGTGAATGACCAGCTCGACGAAGGCGCCTCGCCTGGGCGGATCGGCGCAAGTGGCGAGCAGCCCCCGAGTCGAGACGTCGAGCACGCATGCGTCGCGCGCCGGGCCCGCGCCGCGCAATTGCGAGCGGATCAGCACGCGCGTTCTGACTTCGCTGCGCGGCTTGTAGCCGTTCACATGCCAACTCCCCGGATTAACCAGAAGAGTTAAGCGCGACTGTTTATGCGGGCATGAACCGCGCCTTGGCGGATACTACGTAGCTCCCGCTAGCAGGCCGCGGCTTTCGCGCGCCAGCGCCACATGTGCAGCAGCGGTTCGGTATAGCCGCTCGGCTGCTCGGTGCCCTTGAACACGAGGTCGCAAGCAGCCTGGAACGCCATGCTGGTGTCCCAGTTGCCGGCCATCGGCCGGTACGCCGGATCGCCCGCGTTCTGCGCATCGACTTTCGCGGCCATTCGCTTCAAGGAATCCATCACCTGCTCGCGGGTGGCGACGCCATGCAGCAGCCAGTTGGCGATGTGCTGGCTCGAGATGCGCAAGGTCGCGCGGTCCTCCATCAGGCCGACGTCGCCGATATCGGGCACTTTCGAGCAGCCGACCCCCTGGTCGATCCAGCGCACGACATAGCCGAGCAGCCCTTGCGCGTTGTTGTCGAGCTCGGCGCGGATATCGTCCTCGCTCCAGTTCACCCCCTCGGCGAGCGGGATTTCCAGCATCGCATCGAGCGCGGGCGCCGGCGGCAGGTGCTGCTGCGCCTCGAATACGTCGAGCATGTGGTAATGCAGCGCATGCAAGGTCGCTGCGGTCGGCGACGGAACCCACGCGGTGCTGCCGCCGGCCCGCAAGTGGCCGATCTTCTCGGCCATCATCGCACCCATCCGGTCCGGCGCGGCCCACATGCCCTTGCCGATCTGCGCGTGGCCCGACATGCCGCAGGCAAGCCCCGTGGCGACGTTGCGTTTCTCGTACGCGTCGAGCCAGGTCGAGCGCTTCATCTCGCCCTTGCGGATCATCGGGCCGGCCTGCATCGAGGTGTGGATCTCGTCGCCGGTGCGGTCGAGAAAGCCGGTGTTGATGAACACGATGCGGTTGCGCACCGCGTAAATGCACGCGGCGAGATTGGCGGACGTGCGGCGTTCCTCGTCCATCACCCCGACTTTTATCGTGTAGCGCTCGAGCCCGAGCAGGTCCTCGACCGCGTCGAACACATCGTTGGTGAACGCGCATTCCTCTGGCCCGTGCTGCTTGGGTTTGACGATGTAGATGTTGCCCGCGCGGCTGTTGCGCCAGCGGGTGAGTCCGGCAACGTCGAGCGCGCCGATCGCCGAAGTGATCACCGCGTCCATGATCCCTTCGGGGATTTCCGAACCGCCTGCCCCGGCCCCCGCGGCGGGGTCGGCGAGCAGGATCGCCGGGTTGGTCATCAAATGCCCGACGTTGCGCACGAACAGCAGGCTCCGGCCGGGGAGGTCGAGCCGATCGCCGCCGCTGCGCAGGACGTGGACATCATCGTGCAGCGCGCGGGTGACGGTCTTGCCACCCTTGCCGAACGTCGCGGTGAGATCGCCGCGGATCACGCCGAGCCAGTTGCGGTAAGCGGCGAGCTTGTCCGCCGCATCGACCGCGGCGATCGAATCCTCGAGATCGACGATCGTGGTCAGCGCGGATTCGAGGCGGATGTCGGAAATCCCTGCCTGATCGCTTTTTCCGATCGGGCTCCGGTCGTCGAACACCACTTCGATCAGCAGGCCGTTGTGGCGGAACACGATCGATTCGGCGGTCTCGCCGACCAACTGCGTGACATCCGCCAGCGGGATCGCGGGATCGGGTCCGACGAGGTCCGCCCAACTGCCATCGAACAGCGGCAGCGCGCTATCGAGGAACTTGCGCCCCTCGGCAATCACCGCCGCGCCGCGCGCCGGATCGTAGCCGGGGCCGCTCGCCGGCGGCAGGTCGAACGCGTCGGTGCCATAGAGCGCATCGTACAGGCTGCCCCAGCGCGCATTGGCGGCGTTCAGCAGGAACCGCGCGTTGAGCGCCGGCACCACAAGCTGCGGCCCGGCCATTGTGGCGACTTCGGGATCGACGTGCTGCGTGCCGATCGTGAACGCGGGCGGCTCGGCAACGAGATAGCCGATCCGTTCCAGGAAGTCCCGATAGGCGGCCGGATCGTGCGGCTGGCCGCGCCGCGCAATGTGCCAGGCGTCGATTTCCCGCTGCAGCCGCTCGCGCTCGGCGAGCAAGGCGCGGTTGCGCGGCACGAACCGCGCGCAGAGTTTAGCAAAGCCCTGCCAGAACGCCGCGGAATCGCGCCCGAGCGGCGCCAGCACCTCGTCCTCGACGAACACGGCGAGCGCCGCATCGACCTGCAATCCAGCGCGCTCGACCCGTTCGCTCATCCGCTCCTCGTTTCGCTTGGTGCCGTCATTCTACGTCTCGGGCCCGACCTATCAACACGTCTTCGCGCCCCGGGGGTTGGAGCCGCGCCGTATGCAAGGTAAATAGTTTCCGGTGAAACGTCTCTTGCCAGAAGAGGCCCGGTTGGTCGAGGGGATCGACCCATCCGCGATGCTCGCCCGCACCGAGCGCTGGAGCGCCATCAATAGCAGCACCGGCAACCTTGCGGGGCTGGCGGCGATGGCGGGCGAGCTTGCCGACGCGTTCGCGGCGCTGCCCGGGGAGGTCACGCTGGAAGAACCCGCGCCGGTGACCGAGATCGCGCCCGACGGCAGAGCGATCGAGCGCGAGCACGGCGCGCACCTGGTGCTGCGGGTGCGGCCCTCGGCCGAGCGCCGGGTGCTGCTGACCGGGCACATGGATACCGTCTATCCGGCCGATCATCCGTTCCAGGCGGTTGCCCGGCTCGATGCGGACCGGCTCGGCGGCCCCGGCACCGCCGACATGAAGGGCGGCATCGCGGTGATCCTCGACGCGCTGACCGCGTTCGAGCGCAGCGAAGCCGCGGGGCGGATCGGCTACGACGTGATGATCAATTCGGACGAGGAGACCGGCTCGCTGTCCTCAGCCCCGCTGATCGAGCGGCTTGCGCGCGGCAAGTTCGCCGCGCTCACCTATGAGCCTGCAACAACCCCTTCGGGCACGTTCGCCTACGCGCGCGGCGGCAGCGGCAACTATTGCCTCGTGATCGAGGGCCGCTCGGCGCACGCCGGGCGCAATCCGAAAGACGGGCGCAACGCGATCGTCGCGGCGGCGAAGCTCGCGCTCGCGCTGAAGGCGCTCGAGCACGACCAGCTCAGCGTGAACCCCGCCAAGATCGACGGGGGCAGCGCGAACAACGTGGTGCCGGACCATGCGGTGCTGCGGTTCAACATCCGCCCGGCAACCCGCAAGGCGGCCGGGTGGTTCGCGGGCGACCTCGATCTCCTGGTCGACAAGATCTCGAACGAGCTCGAGGTCGGAATCTCGGTCCACGGCCGGATCACCCGTCCGCCGCGGCCGGTCGATCCGCAGGCGGAAAAGTTGTTCGACCTGGTAAGCGGTTGCTGCGCGCAGTTGGAACAGCCCTTCACCGTGGCCGACAGCGGCGGGGTGTGCGACGGCAACAACATCGCCGCCTGCGGCGTGCCGGTGGTCGACACCATGGGCGTGCGCGGCGGGGCGATCCATTCGCCGGGCGAGTTCCTGGTGATCGCCTCGCTCGCGGAGCGCGCGGCCTTGTCCGCGCTGGTGCTGCACCGGCTGGCGACGGGAGACGCCGTGTGAGCTTTCGGGTCCGCGCCGCGACGTCCGCCGACCTCGAGCCGCTCTACCAGATGGCGAAGCTGACCGGCGGAGGGTTCACCAACCTGCCGCCGGACCGCGCGGCGCTGGCGGAAAAGCTCGCGCTGTCGGACGCCGCGTTCGCGCGCGAGGATGGCGAGCTGGCGGACGAAATCTTCGTCCTGGCACTCGAGAATGCCGCGACCGGCGAAGTGCGCGGCACCTGCCAGCTGTTCACCCGCATCGGCCAGCGCTGGCCGTTCTATTCCTACCGCCTCGCCACACTCACCCAGCATTCCCACGAGCTCGACCGCACGGTGCGCGCCGAGATGCTCAACCTCGTCACTGATCTCGAAGGCTCGAGCGAGGTCGGCGGGCTGTTCCTCCATCCCAGCGAGCGCGCCGGCGGGCTCGGCATGCTGCTCGCGCGCAGCCGCTACCTGTTCATCGCGATGCACCGCGCCCGCTTCGCCGACCGCCTGCTCGCCGAGCTGCGCGGGATCATCGACGAGCGCGGCGGCTCGCCGTTCTGGGACGGGGTCGCCGGGCGGTTCTTCGGGATGAGCTTTCAGGAAGCCGACTACTTCAACGCGATCAACGGCAACCAGTTCATCGCCGACCTGATGCCCAAGCACCCGGTCTACGTGGCGATGCTGAGCGACACCGCCCGCAGCGCGATCGGCGTGCCGCACCCCGGCGGCAACGCGGCGATGCGGATGCTCGAGGCGGAAGGGTTTGCCTACGAAGGCTACGTCGACATCTTCGACGGCGGTCCGACGATGACCGCGAAGACCGACAGGGTGCGGAGCATCGCCGAGGCGCGGGAAGCGGCGGTCGCAGCGACAGATTGCAGCGTGGGCGAGCAGGCATTGATCGCGGCCGGGCGGCTGGCGTCATTCCGGTGCTGTTATGGCGTGCGGGCCGAGCAGGGTGGCGGGCTGGCGATCGATGC
>DASVLP010000058.1:0-39196 GCA_036384795.1 Sphingomonadaceae bacterium
CGCCGCCCGGCGCTCCGAGCGAGGCAGCGCGGCGCGGCACCCTGATCCACGGGCTGCTCGAGCGGCTGCCGGAGCTGCCTCCCCGCACGCGCCGCGACGCGGCCCTGCGCTGGCTCGCGCGGCAGGCGGCGGCCCTGACCGAGGACGCACGAGCGGAAATCGCCACCTCAGCGCTCGCGGTGCTCGACACACCCGAATGGGCGGAGCTGTTCGGACCCGCGGCGTTGGCCGAAGTTCCGCTGGCGGCGACGGTCGGCGGGCAGGTGATCGCCGGCACCGCCGACCGGCTGCTGGTGACCGCCGAGCGCGTGCTGGTGGTCGATTTCAAGACCGCGCAGCGCCCGCCGGCCGCGCTGGACGAAGTGCCGCAATCCACGCTGCGGCAGATGGCGGCCTACGTCGCCGCGCTCGAAGCGGTCTTTCCCGGCCGCCGGATCGAGGCCGCGGTGCTCTACACCCACGCCCCGCGGCTGATCGCGCTGCCGGCGGAAGTTGTGGAACGGCACAAGCCGACCTTGTCGGCGGCGCAATAATCCTGTTCACCGGGATCGTTGCCTTCGCCTCGCCGGTTCCTAGATTGCGGCAAAGGTTTTCAGGAGATTCCCGATGGCCACCAAGGCAGTTACCGACGCCAGCTTCGAAGCCGACGTGCTCCAGTCCGACAAGCCCGTGCTGGTCGATTTCTGGGCCGACTGGTGCGGCCCGTGCAAGATGATCGGCCCCTCGCTCGAGGAAATCAGCGACGAGCTTTCCGACAAGCTGACCATCGCCAAGATGGACATCATGGAAAACCAGGAGGTCCCGGGCAAGATCGGCGTGCAGTCGATCCCGCTGATGGTGCTGTTCAAGAACGGCGAGCCGGTCGCCCACAAGCTGGGCGCGGCGCCCAAGAGCCAGCTCAAGGGCTGGATCGAGAGCGTTCTGTAAAAAATCCTCCCCGGAACGGGGAGGGCGACCATGCGCAGCATGGTGGAGGGGGCCCGCGCGACATTGAGGTTGCGCTGGGCCCCCTCCGTCATCCGATGCTGGCGCATCGGCTGCCACCTCCCCGTGCCGGGGAGGATTTTCAGATAGCCGCCAACCGCTCCGCGAGCTCGTCCCACAGTTTCGGCGACGAGGCTCCTAGCAATCCCGGCGTCGCGTATTCGCTGACCAGGTATGCCGAACCGTCAGGCCTTGCGGCTTTCCCGCCGGCTTCGTTCAGGAAGAGCACGCCGGCGGCGTGGTCCCAAGGCAGCGTGCGCTCGAAGATCGAGACGTCGTTTTGGCCGAGCACCAGGCGCGGGTATTGCTCGGCGGCGCAGAACGGGATGTCGACCTCGCGGTAGTGGCCTCCCATTGCGGCGCGGATCGCCTCGCGCCGTTCGGGATCGAGGAAGATCAGCGAGATTGCCGCGACCGGCTGAGCTTCGCCGGTGGTGCGGGCAGTGATCTTCTCGCCATGGATGAATGCCCCCTTGCCACGATGGGCGACGCAGAAGCGGTCGCTCAGTGGATCGTAGATCCACCCGGTGTGCGCCTCGCCGCCGCTCGCCATCGCGATGAGGATGCCGAACGGCGGCTTGCCCTTGGCGAAGTTGCGGGTGCCGTCGATCGGATCGACGATCCAGCAATCGCCGTTTAGCCGCTCGAACACCGCGGGATCGGCGAAGGCCGCTTCCTCGCCGACCACCGGCAGACCCGGAATGATCCTCGCGAGCCCGTCGGTCAGCATTTCCTCCGACAGCTTGTCGGCGACGGTGACCACGTCCTCGATCGCCGCATAGTCGCCGCCGTCCTTGGCGATGATCTGCTCCGCTTCGAGGGTCTGGTAGTAGGGCAGGATCGCCTTGGCCGACACATCGCGCATCAGGCTGAGGACGGCATCGTGAAACGCCATGATCTCGCTCATGAGCGGTAGTCCGCGTTGATCGCGATGTACCCGTGGGTGAGATCGCAGGTCCAAACCGTCGCCCGGCCATCGCCGAGCCCGAGATCGACCTGAACCTCGATTTCGCGGCCCTTGAGGTGCGCGGCGACCGGCGCTTCGTCATAGTCGGCGAGCGGCAGGCCTTCCCTGGCGCACCAGGTTCCGCCGAACCCGATCGACAATCTGTCGCGGTCCGCCGGCTCGCCCGCTTTGCCGACTGCCATCACCACGCGCCCCCAGTTCGCATCCTCGCCGGCGATTGCGGTCTTGACCAGCGGCGAGTTGGCGATCGCCAGGCCGATCCGCCGCGCGCTCTCGTCCGAGACCGCGCCGGTGACGTCGACAGTGATGAACTTCTGCGCTCCCTCGCCGTCGCGGACCACCAGTCGCGCGAGCTGGTGGCAGACGTCGTGCAGCGCCGCGGCGAACGCATCGGCCCCGGGGCAGCTCGGCCGCTTCATGCGCTGGTTGCCGGCTTTGCCGGTTGCGAATGCAAGCACCGTGTCGCTGGTGGACGTGTCGCTGTCCACGGTGATGCAAGAGAAAGTGTCGCCGTTCGCGTGGAGCAGCAGCTTCTGGAGGAAGCCCGGCTCGATCGCGGCATCGGTGAAAATATAACCCAGCATCGTCGCCATGTCGGGCGCGATCATCCCGCTGCCCTTGACGATCCCGGCGAGGGTGACGGTCTTCCCTCCAACGATCGCGGTTGCCACCGCACCCTTCGGGAAAGTGTCGGTGGTGGAGATCGTTGCCGCGGCTTCTTCCCACGAACACTCAACCGCATCGAGCACCGCCTCGACGCCGGCCCGGGCCTTGTCCCGGGGGAGTGGCACCCCGATCACGCCGGTCGAGCTGACGAACACCTCGCCCGGCGCGCAGCCGAGATGTTCCGCCACCTGGCCCATGATCTGCTCGACCGCCTCGCGCCCGCGATATCCGGTGAACGCGTTGGCGTTACCGGCATTCACCACCAGCGCGCGCGCGCTGCCCCCCTTGACCTGCTCGCGGCCCAGTTCGACTTCGCTCGAGCAGCACACGTTCTTCGTGAACAAGCCTGCCACCGCGGTGCCTTCGGCCAGTTCGACATAGGTGAGGTCGCAGCGGCCCCAATCCTTGTACCCCGCTCGCGCGATCCGCGGTATCACGCCTGCGATCGGCGGGATTTCGGGAAAGGGGCGGGCGAGGGGTGAGCGCTCGATGTCCATTCGCCGCCCTTAAGGCCAGTCGTGCGGTGGGTAAACGCGCTTTTCCCGGTGGACGTTGGCTGCGCGATTTCCTATCTTGGGACCCGCGATGCTGCGCAGACTGCTCACCATATTCGCCTTCCTCACCGGGCTTGCCGCTCTTGCGGCGCCGGCCGACGCGCATCTCGCGTCGGCGGACGGCGTGCGGATCGAGCTGGCGGGCGTCGCCGCTGCCCAATGCCCGTCGGCTCCGGCCGCCGCCGCGGAATTTCCCGCCGGGGTGGTGCTGGGCTACAAGGGCCATGCGCCTTACTGTCCGCGGCCGGTTTACCGGATCTATTTCCCGACCGTCCAGCTCGGCGTCGATCGCGCGCGCGAATAGGGCTGCGCTTGCACTAGCCTGACGTCAGCAGCCGCCGCGCCACGAGGCGCGAGCGGCCGATTCCATCAAGTTCGAACAGGGATAACCCGCCATGATCGGCGCCATCGCCAAAGCCGTTTTCGGCTCGTCCAACGACCGCTATGTGAAATCGCTCGACAAGATCGTTCAGACGATCGCCGCGCTCGAGCCCCAGATCGAAGCCCTTTCCGACGAGGAGCTTTCCGCCCAGACCGTCAAGTTCCGCGAGCAGCTCGCGGGCGGCAAGACGCTCGACGACATCCTTCCCGAAGCCTTCGCCACCGTGCGCGAGGCGGGCAAGCGCGTGCTCGGCATGCGCCATTTCGACGTGCAGATGGTCGGCGGCATCGTGCTCCACCGCGGCGAGATCGCCGAGATGAAGACCGGCGAGGGCAAGACCCTGGTCGCGACGCTGGCGACCTATCTCAACGCGATCGAGGGCAAGGGCGTCCACGTCGTGACGGTGAACGACTATCTCGCCCGCCGCGACTCCGAATGGATGGGGCGGATCCACCGGTTTCTCGGCTTGACCGTGGGCGTGATCGTTCCCGGGCTCGATGAGCATGAGCGGCGCGAGGCTTACGGCGCCGACGTCACTTACGGCACCAACAACGAATTCGGTTTCGATTACCTGCGCGACAACCTGAAGCACGAGCGCAGCCAGATGGTCCAGCGCGCGTTCAACTTCGCGATCGTCGACGAGGTGGATTCGATCCTGATCGACGAGGCCCGCACTCCGCTGATCATTTCGGGTCCGACCGAGGACAAGTCGGAGCTCTACATCGCGGTCGACCAGATCGTGAAGCAGATGCCCGAGGAATGGTACGAGAAGGACGAGAAGCAGAAGACCGTCACCATGACCGAAGAGGGCGTGGAAGAGGTCGAGCAGCTGCTGCGCCAGTCGGGCCTGCTGGTCACCGACAACCTCTACGACGTCGAGAACACGCTGGTGGTCCACCATCTCGACCAGGCGCTCAAGGCGAACGTGATGTTCAAGCGCGACATCGACTACATCGTGAAGGACGGGAAGGTCGTCATCATCGACGAGTTCACCGGCCGGATGATGGAAGGGCGGCGGTGGTCGAACGGCCTGCATCAGGCGTGCGAAGCGAAGGAAGGCGTGCCGATCGAGCCCGAAAACCAGACGATCGCCTCGATCACCTTCCAGAACTATTTCCGCATGTATCCCAAGCTTTCGGGCATGACCGGCACCGCCGCGACCGAGGCGGCGGAATTCTACGAGATCTATAAGCTGAACGTGGTCGAGATTCCGACCAACGTTCCGGTCGCCCGCGTCGACGAGGAAGACGAGTTCTACAAGAACACCGCCGACAAGTTCCAGGCGATCGCCAGGTCGATCGCGGAGAAGAGCCGGATCGGCCAGCCGATCCTGGTCGGTACGGTATCGATCGAGAAGTCCGAGCTGCTCAGCGAATACCTGCGCAAGGAGGGCGTGAAGCACAACGTGCTCAATGCCCGCTTCCACGAGATGGAAGCGCACATCGTGGCGCAGGCCGGCCGGCTCGGCGCGGTGACGATCGCGACCAACATGGCCGGCCGCGGCACCGACATCCAGCTGGGCGGCAACCTCGAGTTCCGCATCGAGGACGAATTGAAGGACGTGCCCGAAGGCCCGGAGCGCGACCAGGCGATCGCCCGGATCAAAGCCGAGATCGCGGCCGAGAAACAGAAAGTGCTCGAAGCCGGCGGCCTGTTCGTGCTCGGGACCGAGCGGCACGAGAGCCGCCGGATCGACAACCAGCTGCGCGGCCGCTCCGGCCGCCAGGGCGACCCTGGCCTCAGCCGGTTCTACTTGTGCCTCGAGGACGACCTGCTGCGCATCTTCGGCCCGGACACCCTGTTCGCGCGGATGATGAACTCGAACCTCGCCGACGGCGAGGCGATCGGCTCGAAGTGGCTGTCCAAGGCGATCGAGACCGCGCAGAAGAAGGTCGAAGCGCGCAACTACGACATCCGCAAGCAAGTCGTCGAATACGACAACGTGATGAACGACCAGCGCAAGGTGATCTACGAGCAGCGCGCCGAGATCATGGAAGCCGAGGCGGTCGACGACGTGGTGGTCGACATGCGTCGCGACACGGTGAACGCACTGGTCGGCGAAGCCTGCCCGCCGGGCTCGTACCCCGAGCAATGGAACATCCCGGTGCTCCAGCAGCGGGTGGCCGACGTGCTGGGCTTCGAGGCTCCGCTCGACGAATGGATGCAGGAAGAAGCGCTCGAGCCGGACCTGATCGAGGAACGGCTGGCGGCGCTGGCGGATGCGAAAATGGACGAGAAGATCGCCGCTTCCGATCCGTCGATCTGGCGCCAGGTCGAAAAGGGCGTGCTGCTCGATCGGCTCGATCACTACTGGAAGGAGCACCTCGCGACGCTCGACGCGCTGCGCCAGGTGGTGTTCCTGCGCGCCTATGCGCAGAAGCAGCCGATCAACGAGTACAAGCAGGAGGCCTTCGGGCTGTTCGAGAAGATGCTCGAGACGATCCGCGAGGACGTAACCCGCATCCTGCTGACCAGCGAGCTGAGGGTGAACGCTCCGCCGCCGCAGATGGAATTGCCCGAGCTGCCCGCATTTCTCACCGGGCATGTCGACCCGTTCACCGGGCTCGACGATAGCGACGACGGGGACGGCTCGGAGCGGCAGGCCGCGGTGTTCGGGGCCCTTGCCGGCAGCCCGGTCGCGGTTGCGCGCGAAGGCGGGGCGCCGGGCGGAGGCAATCCTTATGCCGGAATGAACATCAACCGCAACGCGCCGTGCCCGTGCGGCTCCGGCAGCAAGTACAAGCACTGCCATGGAGCGGTCGCGTGAGCGGCGGCTTGCCGCAACCGTAACACCTGTTATGGTTCTCCTCAGCGAGGGGAACCATGCAGATCACGAAACTCGACCTGCCGCGCTGCAAGGTTGGCGAGGGCCCGGTGTGGGACGTTGCCGAGCAGGCGCTCTATTACATCGACATCTTCGACAAGAAGGTGTTCCGTTGGGACCCGGCGAACGGCGATCTCAAGAGTTGGGATGTGCCCGACATGATCGGCTCGATGGCGCTGCGCGAAAGGGGCGGCGCGATCGTCGCACTGGTCACCGGCATCCACACGCTCGACTTCGAAACCGGTGAGGTCGCCCCGTTCGCGCTGCTCGAGCCGCCCGATCCCGAGCTCCAGCTCGCCGACGGCAAAGTCGACCGGCGCGGGCGGTTCGTGTTCGGCACCAGCCACCGCAAGATGCAGGAGCCGCGCGGGGGGCTGTGGTCGCTCGGCATCGACGGCAAGCTCACCCAGCTCGACGGCGACATCCACTTGGGCAACGGGCCGTGCTGGTCGCCCGACGACAAAGTGCTCTACCACGCCGATAGCCTGCGCCACACGATCTACGCCTACGATTACGACATCGAAAGCGGCGCTGCGGGCAATCGCCGCGCGTTCTTCGACAGCTCGGCTTACGGGCCGATCCCCGATGGCGCGACGGTCGACAGCGACGGCAATCTCTGGACCGCGATCTGCGAGGGCGGAGTGGTGCTGTGCCTCTCGCCCGCGGGCGCGGTGATCCGGGAAGTGACGTTCCCGACGAACATCCCCGCGAGCTGCATGTTCATGGGGCCAGACCTCGACCGGCTGTTCGTGCCGACGATCGATCCAAGCTTCATGGGCCGTCCGTCGGCACCCGACGATGGAATGAATTTCCTGATCGAGGGGCTGGGCGTCACCGGCCTGCCCGAACCGCGTTATGGAGGCTGACTAGATGATCGACCGGCGCATGCTGCCGCTGATGTTCGCCGTGTTCGTGAACATCGCCGGGTTCAGCCTGATCCTGCCGCTGCTGCCGTTCTACGGGCCACTGTTCGGCGCGGGCCCGTTTGGCGTCGCACTGCTGTTCGCCGCCTATAGCCTGGGTAACGTATTCGGCGAGATCTTCTGGGGCCGCCAGTCGGACCGGTGGGGGAGGCGCAACGTGCTGGTCGCCACCACTACCGGCGCGGCGCTGACGTATGTCGCGTTCGCCTACGCCCCAAGCCTGTGGGTCGCGATCGCGATCCGCGTGGTCAACGGGTTCTTCGGCGGCACGCTCAGCGTCGCGCAAGGGTTCCTGGCGGACGCCTCGCCGCCCGAAAAGCGCGCGAAGGCGATGGGCCAGTTCGGCGCGAGCTTCAGCGTGGGCTTCGCGTTCGGGCCGGTGATCGGTGGCCTGCTTGCCGGCGCGGGCAACGACCTGGCCGACTTCCACGCCCCGATCCTCACCGCGGCGGGCTTGTCGGCAATCACTGCGCTGTGGTCGCTGCTCGTGCTGCGCGACGTGCGCGCGCCGCTCGGCAAAGCCGCGCCGCTGCCGCGTTATGGCGAAGCGGTGCGCTATGTGACGACCCATGGCCTGCTGATGCGGTTGTTCATCATTTCGTTCTTCGGCATCGCCGCGTTCGCGTCGATGGAGGCGGTCTACGGCTTGTGGACCGAAGCCAACTTCGGCTGGACCACGCAGGATCTGGGTTTCGCATTCGTCGCGATCGGCGCGGGCGGGCTGATCGTCCAGCTGTTCTTCCTCCATCCGCTGGTGGTGCGCTTCGGCGAGGGGCGGGTGATTACCGCCGGCCTATGCGTGCTGGCCGCCTCGATGCTGCTTCAGCCGATCCTGCGCGAGGCTTACGTGGCGGTCGCGCTGATGGGCACCTTGATGATGGGGCACAGCCTGGCGTTCCCGACCTCGGGCGCGCTCACCAGCCGCACCGCTCCGGTCGAGCGCCAAGGCAGCGTGATGGGCCTGCTGATGGCTTCCAATGCGTTCGGGCGGATCGTCGCCCCGCCGACGTTCGGATTGATCTACGAGCAGGCCGGGCACGACGTGCCCTGGTATGCCGGCGCGGTGATGATCGCGCTGGTGGTGCCGTTCGCGCTCCAAACGATCGCGCTGGCACGGCGGTCCGCGACCTGAGCTCGGCGCTCTTGCATCGCCCCGCCGTTGGAGTAGCATCGCTCTAGGCAAGGGAAGGGGTTCGCAGACATGTCCGACAAAGACGACGATACGCGCCAGCTCAAGCATGCGCTGGGCAACGAGCAGCAGAAGAAGGAAGCATTGCAGAGCCTGCTGCACCGCGCTTCCGACGAAATCGAGGACCTGGTCGAAGCCGATTGCGACGAGGAGCAGAAGGAGCACGCGCTGAAGGCGGCCGAGACGTTCCGCCGCGCGGCGAACCTCTAGCAATTCATCCCCGGCGCAGGCGTCGACCCGAAGCAAGGGAGACGAGCATGAACAAGGCAATCTGGGCCGGGCTTGCCGCGGTGGCGCTGGCGGCCTGCGGCACGCAAGGGCAGGCGCAAGGCGCGAACGACGCGATCGCGGCGGCAGTCGCCGATCCTGGCCGTCCGGCGACGGACACGGCGCGTGATGCGGACCGCAAGCCGGCGCAGATCGTCGCCTTCGCCGGAGTGAAGCCGGGCGACAAGATCGCCGAGCTGATTCCCGCCGGCGGCTATTACACCCGCATCCTGGCGAAAGCAGTCGGACCCCAGGGCCATGTTTACGCGATCGTGCCGAAGTTCTTCGCCAGCCGCCCGGGCGGTCTCGACGGGATCAACGCGATCGCCAAGCAATACGGCAACGTGACGGTGGTGCTGGCCGACCTCAACGATTTCACCGTGCCGGAACCGGTCGACCTCGTGTGGACGAGCGAAAACTATCACGACCTTCACAACGGTCCCAGCCCGACCATTGCGGCCGACAACAAGGCGGTGTTCAATGCGCTGAAGCCCGGCGGAATCTATTACGTCGAGGACCATGCCGCGGCCAGCGGGGCCGGCACAACCGTCACCTCGACGCTCCACCGGATCGAGCCGGCGGCGGCGATCTCGGAAATCGAGGCGGCGGGCTTCAGGCTTGACGGGCGCTCGGACTTGCTGGCCGACCCGGCCGACGCGCACGACAAGCCGGTGTTCGATCCCTCGATTCGAGGAAAGACCGACAAGTTCGTGCTGAGGTTCAGGAAGCCGGCTTGAGTGCCGTGGCCTTGAAGAAACTGGCTCCCCGAGTTGGATTCGAACCAACGACCAAGTGATTAACAGTCACCTACTCTACCGCTGAGCTATCGGGGAGCGGCCCTCTCGGGCAGGGGCGCCTATATTCAGCGCCATCGGCTTTGGCAAGCGGCGTGGGGCGGAAACTTGCGAGCTCGGTCCAATCTCTTAGGCCATGAACTGCTCGCCGACGATCCGTTCGTCGAGCGCGTGGCCGGGATCGAACAGCAGCGTCAATTCCTTGTCGCGCGCGATCTCCAGCCGCACTTCGGAAATTTCGCGGATTTCGCGCTGGTCGGCCACCGCCGCGACCGGGCGCTTGGCGGGCTCGAGCACCCGGAAGATCACCTTACTGCGGTCCGGCAGGATCGCGCCCCGCCACCGCCGCGGACGGAACGGGCTGATCGGGGTGAGCGCGAACAGCTGCGAATCGATCGGCAGGATCGGCCCGTTCGCGGAGAAGTTGTAGGCGGTCGAACCCGCGGGAGTGGACAACAGCACGCCGTCGCAGGCGAGCTCGGGGATGCGCACCCGGTCGTTGACGGTAACTTCGATCTTTGCGGTCTGCCGGGTTTCGCGCAACAGGCTGACCTCGTTGATCGCGAACGCGGTTTCGCTGGAGCCGTCGTGCTTGATCGCCTCCATCTTGAGCGGCGAGAAGGCGAATCCGCGCGCGCTGTTCACCCGCTCGAACAAGCGATGTCCGTTCTGATAGCGGTTCATCAGGAAGCCCACGGTGCCGAGGTTGATGCCGTAAGCCGGAATCACGCGGCCGGCGTCGAGCATCTGGTGCAGCGTCTGAAGCATGAATCCGTCACCGCCGACCACCACCACGCCTTCGGCTTCGTCGAGCGGCACCCAGTCGACGGCTTTGGCCAGCACCCACGCGGCTTCCTGGGCGCGCTCGGTTTCCGAGGCGACGATCGCCAGCGTGTTGAAGGTCAGGCCCTCGATCACCTTGCGACTGCTCTCCTTGCGGGCCACGCGGCACCGGGTCGGCCGATACCTATGAGTCGGCGTCCCGAATTGCAACGCGCGCCGTCGCCGGGCATGACGACACGCGCCCCTTGCTTCATCGGGCGATGATGAAAGCCACCCCGTTCATGGTCGATCGCCGTTCCCGCAGTGACCGTCGCAAGCCGGACGAATCGCCGATCGCGCGCGAGCTCGCGCAAGCGATCGCACAGGGCGAAATCGAGCTTCTGCTGCAGCCGCAATTTAGTTGCGCTGACGACGCGCTCGTCGGGGCCGAGGCGCTGGTGCGCTGGCGACATCCGGCGCGCGGCACGGTCGCCGGCGACGCGTTGTTCGAGATCGCCGGGCAAGCGGGCCTGGCCCGGCAGCTTTCGGCACACGTGCGCGACATGGCATTGGGTGCCGCCGCGGCCTGGCCTGCGCCGCTCAAGCTGTCGCTCAACGTGACGGCGGACGACTTGGCGGATGCCGGTTTTGCCGCTGCGATTTCCGCCGCGCTCGCGGCAGCGGGGTTCCAGGCTGGGCAGCTGACGCTCGAGATCACCGAACAGGCTCTGGTCGATGAAATCGAACACTCGGCCGAAGTGCTGCGGGGCCTGTCCGACGCCGGCATGCGCATCGCACTGGACGATTTCGGGGCCGGGTTCTGCAACTTCCGCTACCTGAAGCTGCTGCCGCTGCATTACCTGAAGCTCGACCGGACGATGGTTGAGGGAATCGCTGAGGACCCGCGCGACCTCGCGGTTCTGCGCGGGATCGCCGCGATGGCGCACGCGCTCGGGCTGGAAGTGATCGCCGAGGGGATCGAGAGCGAGGAGCAGCGCGCGCTCGTGGAGCAAGAGGGGTGTGCTTACTACCAGGGGTTTCTGAAAGCGAAGCCGATGGCGCCAGCGGCGTTCGGAGCGCTGGCGAGCGGCGCGAGCTAGGCCGCTACCTTCTCTCTGGCCGCCCGCCTCACAATCCCACTCAGTCCCTTGGTGAGCTGGAACAGGCCGTTGAGCCGGCTCTTCGGATCGCCCCAGGCGCGGTTGATCACCAGCTTCATGTCGGGCCGCAGCTTGGCGGTATCGCCCAGCCGCTCGATGTAGGCGAGCAGGCCCGCCGGATCGGGGAACGCGTCCTTGTGGAACGTCACCAGCGTGCCGCGCGCGCCGACGTCGATCTTGGCGATATTGGCTTCGATCGCCTGGTGCTTGATCTCGAGCAACTTGACGAGGTTCTCGGTCGCGTCGGGCAACGGGCCGAAGCGGTCGATCATCTCGGCGGCGAGGGCGTCGACCTCGGCCTTGTCCTTCGCATCGTTCAGGCGGCGATAGAGCGCCATCCGCACCGCGAGATCGGGCACGTAATCCTCGGGGATCATGATCGGGGCATCGACGGTAATCTGCGGCGACAGGCTTTCGCTCTCGCGCTCGAGCCCTGCCTCGCCTGCCTTGGCGGCGAGGATCGCATCCTCGAGCATCGATTGATAGAGCTCGAACCCCACTTCCTTGATGTGCCCCGATTGCTCGTCGCCCAGCAGGTTGCCGGCGCCGCGGATGTCGAGGTCATGGCTGGCAAGCTGGAATCCGGCGCCGAGC
The DNA here is from genome assembly GCA_036384795.1 of Sphingomonadaceae bacterium. Classification (GTDB taxonomy): domain Bacteria; phylum Pseudomonadota; class Alphaproteobacteria; order Sphingomonadales; family Sphingomonadaceae; genus Andeanibacterium. Next base: position 12,067 of record DASVLP010000058.1, read on the forward strand.
CCGTCGAGGTCGCCGAGCACCTTCAGGCGCTTCTCGGCCACTTCGGAAAGCTGCGTGTCCTTCGGATAGGTCAAATAGGCATAAGCGCGCAGCTTCGCGCGCCCGACGCGCCCCCTGAGCTGGTAGAGCTGAGCGAGGCCGAACCGGTCGGCGCGGTGGATGACGATGGTGTTGGCACGCGGAATGTCGAGCCCGCTTTCGACGATCGTGGTCGACAGCAGCACGTCGTAACGCCCCTCGTAGAACGCGCCCATCCGCTCCTCCACTTCGCCCGCACCCATCTGGCCATGGGCGCTGACGAACTTCACTTCGGGCACCGTCTTGCGCAGCCATTCCTCGATCTCGGGCATGTCGGCGATGCGCGGCACGACGATGAAGCTCTGCCCGCCGCGGTGATGCTCGCGCAGCAGGGCCTCGCGCATCACCATCTCGTCCCATTCCATCACGTACGTGCGCACCGCCAGGCGGTCGACCGGCGGCGTCTGGATGGTCGAGAGCTCGCGCAGGCCGGACATCGCCATCTGCAAGGTGCGCGGGATCGGGGTGGCGGTGAGCGTCAGCACGTGGACGTCGCTCTTCATCTCCTTCAAGCGCTCCTTGTGCTTGACCCCGAAGCGCTGCTCCTCATCCACGATCACCAGCCCGAGCCGCTTGAACTCGACCGACTTGGCGAGGAGCGCGTGGGTGCCGATCACGATGTCGACCGTTCCGTCGGCAAGGCCCGCGCGGGTCGCGCTGGCCTCGGCCGCGGGAACCAGCCGCGAGAGGCGCCCGATCTTGATCGGAAAGCCGCGGAAGCGTTCGGTGAAGCCCTCGTAATGCTGGCGGGCAAGCAGGGTGGTCGGGGCGACGACCGCGACCTGCTGGCCTTCCATCGCCGCGACGAACGCCGCCCGCAAGGCGACCTCCGTCTTTCCGAAGCCCACGTCGCCGCAGACGAGCCGATCCATCGGCGCGCCGCTGGCAAGGTCGCCCAGCACGTCCTCGATCGCGCGGTCCTGATCGTCGGTCTCTTCCCACGGGAAACGATCGGCGAACTGGTTGTAGCCGGCGGGATCGGCGGCGAGCACCGGCGCCTTGCGCAATGCCCGCCGCGCGGCGGTGCGCAGCAGTTCGGCGGCGATCTGGCGGATGCGCTCCTTGAGGCGCGCGCGGCGCTTCTGCCACGCCTCGCCGCCGAGGCGATCGAGCGCGACGGCCTCTTCCGACGAGCCATAACGGCTCAGCACCTCGATGTTCTCCACCGGGATGTAGAGTTTGTCGCCCCCCGCGTACTCCAGCATCACGCAATCGTGCTGGCTCTGGCCGACCGGGATCGGCTCGAGCCCGAGGTACTTGCCTATCCCGTGGTCGACGTGGACCACCAGGTCGCCCTGATTGAGCGCGGACAGCTCGGCCAGGAACGCGTCGGCGTCCTTGCGCCGCTTGCGGCGACGGACCAGGCGATCGCCAAGCAGGTCCTGCTCGGTGATCAGCTCGAGCTGCTGGTTGGCGAAACCGGTCTCGAGCGGCAGCACCATCGCGATCGGCGCGCCCTTGGCCGAGGCTCCGAGCGCTTGCTGCCAGGTGTCGACGAGCTTCGGCGGGGTGCCCGCTTCGGCGAGGATCGAGGCGATGCGCGCGCGCGAGCCGGCCGAATAAGCCGCGATCAGCGGCTTCTTGCCCGCCTTGCCGAGCCCGGTGAGGTGCTGCGCGGCCGCTTCGTAGACATTGTCGCCGCGCGCTCGCTCGGGGCTGAAATCGCGGGCGCTGGCGAAACCGAAGTCGAGCACTTTGTCGCTCTCCGGCTGAGCAAAGATGTCGGCGCGGTGCACCGGCCACGCGCCCAGCTTGTCCTCGAACTCCTCGCGCGAGAGGTACAGCGCATCAGCCGGAAGTGGGCGATAGCTGCCGGCCGCCTGGCCGCCGTGGCTGACGCGCTGTTCATGATAGTCGGCGATGTCCGTCAGGCGTTCCTCGCCAGCGCCCAGCGCGGCGCTGTCGGCGACGATTACATCCTCGGGCGCGAGATGGTCGAACAGCGTCGCCAGCCGTTCCTCGAACAGCGGCAGCCAGTGCTCCATTCCCGCGAGGCGGCGGCCATCGCTGACCGCCTGATATAGCGGGTCGCCGGTGGCGTTGGCGCCGAACAGTTCGCGATAGCGGCTGCGGAAGTGCTTGATCGTGTCCTCGTCGAGCAGCGCTTCGCTCGCCGGGAGCAGCAAATGCTGGTCGATGCTGCCGGTGCTGCGCTGGGTGGTCGGATCGAACAGCCGCAGGCTTTCGAGTTCGTCACCGAAGAAGTCGAGCCGCAGGCCCTGGTCGAGGCCCGAGGGGAAGATGTCGAAGATCGAGCCGCGCACCGCGAACTCGCCGGCGTCGACCACCGTGTCGCTGCGCGAATAGCCCTGGCGCTGGAGCAGCGCAGCGAGGGTTTCGTGACCGATCCGGGCGCCCGGCTCGAGCAGGCGGACCGATTCGCGGATGCGGAACGGCGTCAGCACGCGCTGGAGCGCGGCGTTGACGGTGGTGACCAGCAGCTGCGCGCCCTTCTTGCCGGTCTGCAAGCGGTGGAGCGCGGATAGCCGCCGGGCGCTAACGCCAAGGGCGGGGCTCGCGCGGTCGTAAGGCAGGCAGTCCCACGCGGGAAACTCGATCACTTCGAGCTCGGGCGCGAAGAACCCGGCCGCGTCGGTCACCGCGCGCATCGCCGCCTCGTCGGGCGCGATGAACACCGCGCGGCCGGCCGAGGCGCGGGCGAGATCGGCGAGCACCAGCGGCTGCGCTCCGCGCGCGACCGAGGCGAGCGTGAGGGGCTGCTTGGCTTTCAGGATGCGTTGTAAATCCGGCATTTTTCTCGTCGTGAACGCGCGATGCGCACAAGCGTTAATGCCCGTTCGCGCTATTCGGGTGCGCAAACGGGTCGAATGGTTGGACGGGCGCTCTAGCCGGTGTCCTCCCCTCATGCCAGCGCAAGCTGGCATCGCTTGAAGCCGGGCGCGAGATTGATGGCGGTCCCAGCTTTCGCTGGGATGACGCCCCACTTCGGAAGACGATCAGATTTTGACGTAATCCAACTTCTGCATCGCCAGCATCTGCGGCCCGGCGTGCTCTTCGGGTACCGCGCACGCTTGCATCGCCCAGGCCATGATATCGACGTCCTGCTCGTCGAGCAGCGCTTCGAACCAGGCGAGGGCGGCATCGTCCCAGCTGGAATGGTGCGCATCGAAGAACCCGCCGATCATGTAGTCTGCTTCCCGCGTGCCACGATGCCAGGCACGATAGCGAGCACGGGCGAGGCGGGCGGCGTCGGGCATGGCCAGCGGTTACGGCCGCCGCCCTCTGGGCGCAAGGATTGTCAGGTCTTCTCCAGCAGCGCCTCGACGATACGCTCGTGAGGCTGGCCGACCAGATCCTTGTCGAGCTCTCCGACGAGCGCCTCGCCGGTCAACCGGTGGTAGTGCTTGCGCAACTCACCCAGCGTGCGGGGGGCGGCGATCACGACGAGGTGCTCGATGCGGTGATCGACCACCTCGCCGTTCAGCCATTCGGCCACCGCCGCCGCGTGCTCGTCTTCTTCGAGCAGGTGCGGCTGCGGATTGCCGGTGTTCGAATGGTGATGCGTGCCCGCGCCTTTGTTGTGCTCGTCGAGCGTGGGATTCTCGATCCGCTCCAGCTCCGGCGCGAGGCCGCGGCCCATGTTGCGGTAAAGCTCGAGCCTTTCGCCGTCGGCCAGCGCGACCACGGTGCCATGGGGAAGCAACATGATCAGGCCGGGGTGTCTTCGGTTTCGACTGCGGTCAGCTTGGCCGGCGGAAGGCCGCCGTTTTCGACCTGCTGTTCGAGCTCCTGCTTGCGCGTTTGCAACTGATCGCGCAGCGCGACGAGGTCGATGTCCCCTTTGCGGACTTGCGCGAAATAGCCGTCGACCGGTTTTTCCTCTTCCTTCACGTGGTGCAGGATTTCCTCGCTTAGCACTTTGACTTTGGATTCGAAGAACTCGTTTTCGGGGCCGTTCGCGAGAATGTCGTTGATCAGCACTTTGGCGCCGTCGTGCTCGACGAAGGCTTCGTTGTAGAGATCTTCCTCGACGGCTTCCTTGGTCGCCGGGTAGAAGATTTCTTCCTCGATCATCGTGTGGATTTTCAGCGCGTTGCAGACTTGCTGCGCGATCGTCCACTTCTTGTCGCTGCCGCTTGCCTTTTCGAACTTTTCGAACAGCTCTTCGGCTTCGTCATGGTCGGCCTTCAGCAGCGCGATCGCGTCGGTAAATTCCTTTTGCGCCATGTGGGAACTCCTCTCTGTGGCGATAATCCGCCTGTGTGTGGAGCAATCGGCGAACGGGCGTGCGGTTCCCCGGCATTCGTCGTCCCGAACCCGATCCGGGACCGGTCGCGATGTCGCTGATGACCGGCGATCCCGGCTTTCGCCCGGATGACGTCAATGCTTAAAGGCTTCCATGCGTCCAGACATGCTCAACCCGCTGTTTGTCGAGACCGGTTCGCTCGAAGGCGTCGGGCCGAAGCTGTTGAAGCCGTTCGAAAAGCTCGGCCTGGCGCGGATCAAGGACGTGGCCTACCATTTACCTGAGCGGTTCGTTACCCGCACGCCGGTGGCGAACCTCGACGAGGCGAGCGTCGGCGAGCAGATCGTCGTCGCCCTGACCGCCGTCGAACATCGCGAAGCGCGCAATCGCGGGCCGTACCGGGTGCTCGCCCAGGACGTGCTCGGCAACGTCTGCGCGCTGACTTATTTCGGCCGCGCCTCGTACACCGCGAAGAAGCTGCTGCCGGTGGGCGAAAAGCGCTGGGTGGCGGGGCGGCTCGACCGTTATGGGGACATGCTCCAGATCGTCCACCCGGACCATGTCGCGGACGACGGCGGCGGGCTGACCGCCAAGCTTAACGAGCCGGTCTATCGCCTCGCCGAAGGGCTGACCCAGCCGATCGTGACGAAGCTGGTCGCGCAGGCGTTGGCGAAAGTGCCCGAGCTGCCCGAGTGGATCGAGCCCGGTCTTGCCGAACGCCAGCGGTGGCCGGCCTGGCGCGACGCGCTGGTGCTGGGCCACCGTGACGAGCACGCCGCCGCGCGCGACCGGCTCGCCTACGACGAATTGCTGGCGAACAGCCTGGCGCTGATGCTGGTGCGAGAGAGCAACCGCACCCGGCGCGGGCAGGCGCTGCAAGGTGACGGGGCGTTGCGCGGCAAGCTCCAGCTGCCTTTCGGCCTCACCGGCGCCCAGCGTCGCGCGATCGGCGAGATCGAGGGCGACATGGCCCAGGCCGCGCCGATGCTGCGCCTGCTGCAGGGCGACGTCGGCTCGGGCAAGACGGTGGTCGCGCTGGAAGCGATGCTGATTGCGGTCGAAGCCGGCGCGCAGGCTGCCTTGCTCGCGCCGACCGAGCTGCTGGCGCGGCAGCATTACGACACCTTGCGCCGGCTCGCCGCGCCGACCGGCGCCCAGGTCGCGCTGTTTACCGGGCGCGACAAAGGCAGGGCGCGCGAAAGCATCCTGATGGGGCTCCACGACGGCTCGATCCAGATCGTCGTCGGGACCCATGCGATCTTCCAGGAGGGCGTGAGCTACAAGAACCTCGGCCTGGTCGTGATCGACGAGCAGCATCGCTTCGGGGTGAGCCAGCGGCTCTTGCTGACCCAAAAGGGCCGTGTCACGCCGCACACATTGGCGATGACCGCCACCCCGATCCCGCGCACTCTGACGCTGGCCGAATACGGCGAGATGGACGTCAGCCGGCTCGACGAGATGCCGCCGGGACGCCAGGCCATCGACACCCGCGTGGTCGCGCTCGACCGGCTCGCGGAGGTGGTATCCGGCGTCGAGCGGCACGTCGCGAGCGGCCAGCAGGCTTATTGGGTCTGCCCAATGGTGCGCGGCAGCGACAGCGAGGTGGACGATCTCGCCGCCGCCGAAGCGCGTTTCGCTTCGCTCAAGGCGCGGTTCGGCGATGCGGTCGTGCTGGTCCACGGTCAGCTCAAGCCCGAGGTCAAGGACGCGGCGATGGAGCGCTTCGTGTCGGGCGACGCCAGATTGCTGATCGCGACCACCGTGATCGAAGTCGGGGTCGACGTGCCCGCGGCCACGCTGATGGTGATCGAGCAGGCGGAGCGCTTCGGTCTGGCGCAATTGCATCAACTGCGCGGCCGCGTAGGGCGCGGGGCGGAGAAATCGGTCTGCCTGCTGTTGCGCGGCAACGAGCTCAGCGAAACCGCCAAGCGCCGCCTCGCGCTGATCCGCGAGACGCAGGACGGCTTCCGGATCGCCGAGGAAGACCTCGAGCTACGCGGCGGCGGCGAATTGCTCGGCACCCGGCAATCGGGCGACACGCCCTTTCGCGTAGCCAGCCTCGAGCAGATCCAGCGCCTGCTTCCGCTCGCGCATGACGACGCCCGCCTGCTGATCGAGCGTGACGGGGGCTTGGCGAGCGAACGCGGCGCCGCGGCGCGATTGCTGCTGTACCTGTTCGAGCGCGATTGGGGCGTGCAACTGCTCCGGGGCGGATAAGCGAAAAATTTTTTTAGCTAACGGGAACCATCGCAGCCTTGGGGTATTCATTGCGCAGGGCCCCGCCGCCTCCCTGGCCGAAACCGGTCAAAGAACGCGGGGCCCTTCTGCTATCTGCCGCGCGCTATCGGCGCTTGATCACGGTGAGTTTGCCGCTCGGTTCGAGCACCACGTCACGCGTGTCGCGCACGTCTTCGACACCTCGGGTTCTGAGCGCTTCGCCCAAGTCGGCCTGACTGACCGAGCGGTTCTTGCGCAGCCGCTCGTCAAGCTCGCCGTGCGATACGAGGCGGACGGGCAGGCCCTCGAGCACCCGCGAAGCCCACGAGAACCGCGCCACCGCCTGGCTGAGCAGCCAGTGCACGGCGAGCAGCAAGGTGCTCGCCGCGAGCGTCCCCCACAGCGGCGCGCTGCCGGTGAGCGCGCGGCTGAGGTTCGAACCGACGATCACCGAGACGATGAAGTCCAGCGCGGCCCAGCGCGCGAAAATGCGCCGCCCGGCAAGCCGCACCGCGGCAAGGCCGTAGACGAATATCACCAGGGCCCGAGCGCATTCCTGGGCCCAGGTGATCGAATCCTTGGTGCCGAAAATCGCCTCGAGAGTCATCGCCAGGTCTCCTCCGCCGCGTTCGACCGCTCGCCGCAAGAACGGACCAGGCGGCGGTTGGTTCAGATACGGGCGTAAAAGGGCTGGCGCGGCGGCCGCGCGATCCCATATGGGGCGCGACATCAACGCTCCACAGACGGAAAGACCCTATGGCCACCACTGCGCAAACCGCCCCCGACATCGCCAAGGACCTCTCGCGGGTGTTTGACCTGCAGCGCGAGCATCAGTGGGACGTCAAAGCCTCCACCGCCGACGAGCGCAAGGCCAAGCTCGCCAGGCTGAAGGCCGCGGTCGAGGCGCGGGCGGACGACATCGTCGCGGCAGTGCGGCAGGATACGCGCAAGCCCGAAGGCGAGATCCGCGTCACCGAAGTGCTGAACATCACCGCCAACATCCAGCGCAACATCGACAATCTCGACGAGTGGATGAAGCCGACCGAGATCACGCCGTCGATGAACCCCAATGACAAGGCGCAGATCGTCTACGAGGCGCGCGGCGTGTGCCTGATCCTGGGTCCGTGGAACTTTCCCCTCGGCCTCACCTTTGGTCCGCTCGCGGCGGCGGTTGCGGCCGGCAATTGCTGCATGGTCAAGCTCACCGACTTGTGCCCGGCCACCGCGCATATTGCCGGCGAGATCGTCCGCGAGGTGTTCGACGAGAACGAAGTCGCACTGTTCGAGGGCGACGTCAGCGTTGCCCAGGCGTTGCTCGAGCTGCCGTTCAACCACATCTTCTTCACCGGCAGCACGCGCGTCGGCAGAATCGTGATGGCCGCCGCCGCGAAGCATCTCGCGAGCGTGACGCTGGAGCTCGGCGGCAAGTCGCCGGTGATCATCGACAAGGGCGCCGACATCGACAAGATCGCCGCGGACCTCGCCGGCGCGAAGCAGTTCAACGGCGGTCAGGCCTGCATCTGCCCCGATTACGTGTTCGTGCCGGCAGACCAGAAGGAGCGCCTGGTCGAAGGCTTCAAGAACAAAGTGGCCGAGAACCTCTATGCCGAGGGCGCGATCAACAAAGAAGGCATCGCGCAGATCGTAAACCGCGGCAACTTCGACCGGGTGAAGGGCCTGTTCGATGACGCGGTGGCCCAAGGCGCGAAAGTCGTCGCCGGCGGCGAGCTGGAAGAGGGCGACCTCACCGTCCATCCGACGATGCTCACCGACGTGACCCCGCAGATGAAGATCCTGCAGGAAGAGATTTTCGCACCGGTCTTGCCGGTGATGACCTACGACGATCTCGATCAGGTGATCGGTTATATCGAGGCGCGCGACAAGCCGCTGGCGCTCTACATCTACAGCCCCGACGAGGCGAACGTGCGCAAGATCCTCGACCGCACCTCGTCGGGCGGCGTGACGGTGAACGGCGTGTTCTCGCATTACCTCGAAAACAAGCTGCCGTTCGGCGGCGTGAACGCGAGCGGGATGGGCAGCTATCACGGCTATTTCGGGTTCAAGGCGTTCAGCCACGAGCGCGCGATCTACCTGCATCAGTGACGGGCAGGCGGGGGTCGTCGCAATGCATGTTGCCTAGCCCCGCCGCCCAACCTACACAGCCGCTCTGCTCAACAGCATAAGGCGTCCGCCTTGATCCTCTCCCCATTCGAATGGACCATCGCCAAGCGCTACATGCTGCCCGGCCGCAGCGAGGCGTTCATAGCTCTGGTCGCCGGCATCAGCCTGTTCGCGGTGATGCTCGGCGTCGCCGCGCTGGTCGTGGTGATGAGCGTGATGAACGGCTTTCGCGGCGAGCTGATCGATAAGATCGTGGGGCTCAACGGCCACGCGATCGTCCAGTCCTACGGCGATCGGCTGGACAACTGGCAGGGCATCCTGCGCGAGTTGAAAGCGACGCCCGGGGTCACCCGCGCGACGCCGTTGATCGAGCAGCCGCTGTTCGTCACCTTCAACGGCCGGTCCGAGGCGATCCTGCTGCGCGGCAACATCCAGGAAGACATCGACCGCTACAAGCCGCTGCTCACCGCGGGCAGCCTTGCCCCATTGCGGCCGGGTGCGAACGAGGTCGCGATCGGTGCGCGCCTGGCCGAAGATCTCGGCGCGCGGGTGGGCGATACGATCACGATCATCAATCCTCTCGGCCGCTCCACTCCATTCGGCACCGTGCCTCGCCAAGTCGCGTATCAGGTCGCGGCGATCTTCGAGATCGGCATCTACGATTACGACGAGGCGTTCGTGGTGATGCCGATGCAGGATGCGCAGACCCTGCTGCTGACGGGCGATACGATCGGCAAGATCGAGGTGAAAACCAGCGATCCCGACACGGTGATGAAGACGCTCGCGCCGATCGCCCATCAGCTCGCGGGCGAAGCCGTGGTCACCGATTGGAAGACGATCAATTCCAGCCTGTTCGAAGCGCTCGCGGTAGAGCGGGTGGCGATGTTCATCGTGCTGTCGATCATCGTGCTGGTTGCGGTGTTCAACATCCTTTCCAGCCTGATCATGCTGGTGCGCGCAAAGACCAGGGACATTGCGATCCTGCGCACGATGGGGGCGACGCGATCGAGCATGGTCAAGATCTTCGTCACCACCGGGTTCGTGATCGGGGTGCTGGGAACGGTCGCCGGGCTGATCCTCGGGTTCGTGTTTCTCTATTTCCGCCTCGGCATCGTCCACGCAATCGAGCGGCTGACCGGCCAGAACCTGTGGGATCCGTCGGTGCGTTTCCTCACCGACCTGCCGAGCCGCACCGATCCGAAGGAAGTCACCGTGATTTGCGTGCTCGCGCTGGTGCTCAGCTTCCTCGCGACGCTGTATCCTGCGCGCAAGGCGGCGAGCACCGATCCGGTCGAGGTGCTGCGCTATGAGTGACTCTATCGTCCGGCTGACAAATCTCACCCGCAGCTTTCAGCAAGGCGGGGTGACGATCGAGGTGCTGCGCGGGGTGAACCTTGAAATCCGGCCCGGCGAGATCGTCGCTCTGCTGGGGCCGTCGGGCTCGGGCAAGTCGACGATGCTGCAGGCGGTCGGCCTGCTCGAGGGCGGTTTTGGCGGCGGGATCGAGATCGCCGGCATCGAGGCGAGCAAGCTGCCGGCCAGCAAGCGCACCGAACTGCGCCGCGACTATCTCGGCTTCGTCTACCAGTTCCACCACCTGCTGCCCGATTTCAGCGCCGAAGAGAACGTGATCCTGCCGCAGCTGATCGCCGGCAAGCCGCGCGAAGAGGCGGAGGCGCGGGCGCGCGAATTGCTCGGCTCGCTGGGCTTGGGCGCGCGGCTCGACCATCGTCCGAGCCAGCTTTCGGGCGGCGAGCAGCAGCGTGTCGCGGTCGCGCGCGCGCTCGCCAACAAGCCGCAGCTGGTGCTGGCGGACGAGCCGACCGGCAATCTCGACGAGCACACCGCCGATCGAGTGCTCGGCGAGTTCGTCAAGCTGGTGCGCGGCGAAGGCAACGCCGCACTGGTCGCGACCCACAACGAGCGCCTGGCGCTGGCGATGGACCGGGTGGTGCGGTTGCACGAGGGCGTGCTCGCGTAGGTGTGGAGCTAAATCTTACCCGCTGCCTTTCGGCCGAATGAGCCTTCCCGTTGCGCAGCAATGGGGAGGGGAACCGCCAACCTGAAAGGTTGGTGGTGGAGGGGGATGGCGCACCATTTCCCCTCCGTCAGCCGCTGACGCGGCTGCCACCTCCCCATGAGCTACGCACGGGGAGGATCGACTAATTTATCGAGAAGGACGGCGCGGATTTAGCTCGCGAGCCCGACCAGCTGACTTTGATTGACCGAGCCGACGGCGGCCTTCAGCTCGTCGACGCTTGCCGCGCTGCCTTCGGCGGTGATCATGAAGCGGCTCGCGACTTGCTGGGTGACCGAGCCGCTCGAGTTCGACTTGTCCCACTTCTCGCTTTGCAACTGGCCGTTCACCGAAGTGGTGCGTTCGTAGCCGTTGGCGTCTTCGTGGCTCGACTGAACCCCCAGCGCCGCGCCAAGCCCGGCGAGCGCGCCGAGCCCGGCCGAATCGACGATCTTGAGGCTGAACTGCTTGCCGTTCGCGGCGTAGGTGCCTTCGACGTCGGCGCCCATCGCACCGACCGCGTTGCTTTCGAGCGCGGTCCGCTGATAGGCGCCGATCGAGCCCGGCAGCAGCGCCTGCAGCTTTGCCGAATCGACCGGCTTCACCTGGCCGTTCGCGGCTGCCTGCATGTTCTGGCTTGCCTGGTTGATCTTCGCGGAATCGATCGTGCCGACGCCCGGGACAGTCAGCGTGCCGCTTGCCGCGTCGTTCGCCGCGATCATGCCCGCTGGCCCGCCGCCGAACATTCCTGCGGCACTGCTCGCGATCGCGCCCGCGATGAAATAGAGCACGATCGCGCAGATCACGGTGACTGCGGTGTACCCGACCGACTTCTCCGGCGGTACACCCATCATCGCGGGTGCGCCGAGATAGAACAAGTAGAGGCTATAGAGCCCGAGGATCGCCAGAATGCCCAGCATCGGGATCAACTGGAACACACCCGCCACCCATGCTGCGGTGAACGAATAGGCGCACAGCCTGAACGCGCGGGTGAAATCCTCCTTGCCGTCGAACTTGCTCGCGAGGAAGCTCGCGACCCACGAGATCAGGAAGATCGACACCAGGCTCAGCACGTAGGTGGTGATCGCGGTCGAGAGCCCGAACATCAGGCTCGGGCGGTAGCTGATCCACAGCGCATGGAAGCCGAACAACTGCATGCCGATGAACCCGCAGACGGGCCCGATCGCCGCGAGCGGCATCACATAGCGCGTGAAGACCCCCTGGACCGACTCGGTTTCGCTGGCGATCACCGGCCACTCCGCCTTCGGTGCCGTCAGGATCGCCTTGGCTCGGTTCGCGATCCCCGAGCTCGGGCTGCCGGGCGTGTCGAGATTATCCATGTTGTTCCCCCTCTTGGTGTTACAAAACCGCCTCTTTTCCCCAGCGGCCAATATCTCCCAACTTGATCGAAGGCGGCGAGCATAACACATTAAACAGATGTCGCACGTGCCTTTCGTACCCTTGCGGGTGCTGTCTTCCTATTCGATGCTCGAAGGGGCGATCGACCCGAAGGCGATCGCGCGTCTCGCCAAGGAGCGCGGGTTTCCGGCGATCGCGATCTGCGACCGTAACGGGCTTTACGGCACCGTGCCGTTCGCCGCCGCGTGCCGCGAACAGGGGGTGCAGCCGATCGTCGGCGCGCTGCTCGGCGTCGCGCGCGAGGACGACGGAACGCAGGTCGATTACCTGCCGCTCTACGTGCAGGACGAGGCGGGGTGGGAGAACCTCTGCCACCTGGTGAGCCGTGCGCATCTGGAGCGGCCGTTGGAGCTCGAGCCCCACGTTGCGTTGGCGGATCTTCACGGCCGCACCGACGGCCTGATCGCGTTGAGCGGCGCGGGGGAGGGCGCGGTGACGCGGCTCTACGCCGACGGGCGAACCGCGGCGGCCGAGGACTATGCCGAACGGCTGATGCGCCTGTTTCCCGGCCGGCTCTACATCGAGATCGCCCGGCGCGACGACCCCGTCGAGGACGCCGCCGAAGACGCGCTGATCGAGCTGGCGTATGCCCGCGACTTGCCGCTCGTCGCGACAAACCCGGCGAATTACGGCGATCCGGGCTTCCACGCCGCGCACGACGCGATGTTGTGCATCGCCAACTCGACCCATCTCGATGCCGCCGAGCGCACGCGCTCTTCGCCCGAGGCATGGGTCAAGTCCGGGCCGATGATGGAGGAACTGTTCGAGGACCTGCCCGAGGCGACCGCGAACACGCTCGTGATCGCGCAGCGCTGCGCCTACGCGCCGCCGAAGCGCAATCCGATCCTGCCCAGTCTTGCGGGCGATGCCGAAGGCGAGGCGCGGATGCTGGCGGAGGACGCGCGCGCAGGGCTTGCCTTGCGGCTCGAGGCCTACGGCCCGCTGCCCGAGGAAGAGCTGAAAGTCTATCAGGACCGGCTCGCGTTCGAGATCGACGTGATCGTGAAGATGGGCTTTCCCGGCTACTTCCTGATCGTCGCCGACTTCATCAAATGGGCGAAGGAGCAGGGCATCCCCGTCGGGCCGGGGCGCGGCTCGGGCGCGGGCTCGCTGGTCGCCTGGTCGCTGACCATCACCGACCTCGACCCGATCCGGCTCGGCCTGATTTTCGAACGCTTCCTGAACCCCGAGCGCGTGTCGATGCCCGACTTCGACATCGACTTCTGCGAAACCCGCCGGGGCGAGGTGATCCGCTATGTCCAGGGCAAGTACGGCACCGACCACGTCGCGCAGATCATCACGTTCGGCAAATTGAAGGCCCGGGCGGTGCTGCGCGATTGCGGGCGCATCCTGCAGATGAGCTACGGCCATGTCGACCGGCTGTGCAAACTGGTGCCGAACCACCCGGCGGACCCGTGGACCCTGCCGCGCGCGCTGAACGGTGTCGCCGAGTTCCGCCGCGAGTACGAGCGCGACGACGACGTGAAGCGGCTTGTCGACCTCGCGATGCAGCTCGAAGGCCTGCCGCGCAACAGCTCGACCCACGCGGCCGGCGTGGTGATCGGCGATCGGCCGCTTGCCCAGCTCGTGCCGCTCTACCGCGATCCGCGGTCGGACATGCCGGTGACGCAGTTCGACATGAAGTACGTCGAATTGTCCGGCCTGGTGAAGTTCGACTTCCTCGGCCTCAAGACCCTGTCGGTGCTGCGCAAGGCGGTGGACCTGCTCGCCCGGCGCGGGATCGAGATTGATCTCGCTCGCCTGCCGTGGGACGATCCGGCGGTGTTCGCGCTGCTCCAGCGCGGCGACACCATCGGCGTGTTCCAGGTGGAATCGGAAGGCATGCGCCGCACGCTGTCGGCGGTAAAGCCGACGGTGTTCGAGGACATCGTCGCGCTCAACGCGCTCTACCGGCCGGGCCCGATGGACAACATCCCGCTGTTCGGACGGCGCAAGAACGGCGAGGAGGCGATCGAGTACCCCCATCCCAAGCTCGAGGGCATCCTGAAGGGCACCTACGGGATCATCGTCTACCAGGAACAGGTAATGCAAGCCGCGCAGCTGCTCGCCGGCTACTCGCTGGGCGAGGCCGACCTGCTGCGGCGGGCGATGGGCAAGAAAGTCCAGGCCGAGATGGACGCCCAGCGCCAGCGGTTCATCGACGGCTGCAAGGAAGCGTCGGGGATTGACGCGAAGAAGGCCAACGAGCTGTTCGACTTGATCGACAAGTTCGCCGGTTACGGCTTCAACAAGAGCCACGCGGCGGCCTATGCGCTGCTCACATACCATACCGCCTGGCTCAAGGCGCACTATCCGCACGAGTTCTACGCCGCCTCGATGTGCTTTGACATGCACCAGTCGGAGAAACTGTCGGTATTCGTCGACGACATGCGGCGCAACGGCATCGCGCTCGCGGGTCCGGACATCAACATGTCCGAAGCCGAGTTCACCGTCGAGCAGACCGACGAAGGGCACCAGGTGCGCTATGCGCTCGCCGGCATCCGCAACGTCGGCGAGAAGGCGATGGACGCGATCGTCGCCGAGCGCGAGGCGAATGGGGCGTTCGCCGGCCTGGAGGACCTGTTCCGCCGCCTGCCGGCGGGCGCGATGAACCGCCGCCAGCTCGAGGCGCTCGCCGGCGCCGGTGCGTTCGACGGGCTCGAGCCGAACCGCGCTCTGGTCTTCGCGAACGCCGAGATGCTGATGGCGGTAACCGACACGGCGCTGCGCGAGAAGGAAAGCGGGCAGGGCGGCCTGTTCGGTGGGGACGATCACGCCGAGCCCGCGCTGCGTCTCGCGGAGGCCAAGCCGTGGACCCGCGCCGAGCAAATGGCGGCCGAACGCGAAAACTTCGGGTTCTACTTCGCCGCGCACCCGGTCGAGGAATATCGTGCGGTCGCATCGGCGAATGGCGCGATGAGCTACGCCAGCCTGATGGAATCGGGCGTGCCCGGTGGCGGGCGGCGTCAAGCGATGATGGCGGCGCTGGTCGAAAACGTGAACCGCGGCAAGACCAAGCGCGGCCACGATTTCATTCGCGCGGACTTCTCCGACAGCTCTGGCCAGTTCGCCGCGGCGTGCTTCGAGGAAGCGCTGGTCGAGCCGTTCCAGCGCTGGGCGGCCGACGGCACCTGTGTGCTGCTGACGGTCGAGCTCGACGCGCCGAGCCCTGACGAGCCGCCGCGCGTCACCGTGCGCGGCGCGCGGCCGCTGGCGGAAGTCTCCGCCAATGTGCGGATGCTGCTGACCCTCGAAGCCAGCGAACCCGCTGCGCTGGCGGCGCTGCGGCTGCTGCTGGTGCCGTCCGAGCAAGCCAAGGGCGAAGTGCTCGCCCGCCTGCACACGGGGGAAGGCCGCGACCCGCTGGTGCGGCTTGGCAGCCACTTCGTGCTCGACGGCGAACTGGCCGAGCGGATCCAGGAGATCCCCGGCATCGCGCAAGTCTCGCTGCGGGCAAAGCCGCAAGGCGGAGCGAACCTGCGGCTGGTGGCTTAGGCAAGGCGCGAGCTCCTGCGAAGGCAGGAGCCGCCCGCCGCCAGCACCGCGCCGATGGGCGGAGGTCCCTGCCTGCGCAGGGACTCACACCCTCTCACAGCAACCGCATTTGTCCATCCAGGCTCGGCGGCACGAACTTCGAGCAGTCCACCGCGAGCCGCTCGTTCGCGATCCCATAGCGCCTGCACGCCACCCGAAACCGCGTGCGCAGCAATTCGGCGAACGCGCCTTGCGGCTGGTTGCGGGTAAAGAACCCGGGATCGTTGTCGCGCCCGCCGCGGGCTTCGCGGATGATCGCCATCACTTTTCCGGCGCGGTCGGGGAAGTGCGTCGCCAGCCATTCGCGGAACAGCGGCGCGACCTCATGCGGCAAGCGGACCAGGATCCAGCTCGCGCTGCGGACCCCGAGTGCGGCGGCGCGCTCGACGATCCCTTCCATGAACTCGTCGGTGATCGCCGGGATCACCGGCGCGACCGACACGTGCGCCGGCACCCCCGCTTCGACCAGCCTGCCAAGCGCCGCGATGCGCTTCAGCGGCGCGGCGGCGCGCGGCTCCAGCTTGCGCGACAGCTCGGCATCGAGGCTCGTCACCGAGATCGACACCATCGTCAGCTTGTGCCGGGCCATCTCCGCGAGAAGGTCGAGATCGCGCAGCACCCGGTCGGACTTGGTGGTGATGATGGCCGGGTGGCGCGTCTCGAGGCACAGCTCGAGGATCGACCGGGTGATCCGGTAACGTCCCTCGATCGGCTGGTAGGGATCGGTGTTGGTGCCCATCGCGATCGGCCGCGGCGTATAGCCGCGTTTCGCCAACGTCTTGCGCAGCAGTTCGGCGGCTTGGGGCTTCACGAACAGCTTGGTCTCGAAGTCGATCCCGGGCGAGAGATCGTGATAGGCATGGGTCGGCCGGGCGAAGCAGTAGATGCAGCCGTGCTCGCATCCACGGTAGGCATTGATCGAGCGGTCGAAGCCGATGTCCGGCGATTGGTTGAAGGTGAGGATCGTCTTCGGATGCTCTTCCGTCACCGTTGTCCGCAACGGCGGAGGCATGCCGTCGAGTGCTTCTGCGGCGTCGCGCCAATCGCCGTCGGTCTCGCGCGCGGCTAGGTTGAAGCGCTGCGGCGCCGCGCCGGACTGGGCGCCCCTGCCTTTGATCTTGGGGCCGGGGATTGTCGGGGAATCGGCCATTCCCGCAGGCTATCGGGCGTACGAGAACATAACAAGAACATTTTGGCTAGCTGAGCGAGGTTTCAAAAGCTGAACAAGGAGTGCTGCCCTCCGCCGGGGGCGTCACTTTTCCCTGAGGCGCGGCATCAACTCGACGAAGTTGCAGGGCCGGTTGCGGCTGTCGAGCTGCTCGGCGAGGATCCCGTCCCAGCCGTCCTTCACCGCGCCGTTCGAGCCCGGCAGGGCGAACACGTAAGTTCCGCGCGACACGATCGCGCACGCGCGGCTCTGCACCGTCGAGGTGCCGATCGTCTGATAGCTGATCATCCGGAACAGCTCGCCGAAGCCGGGGATGTCGCGGCCGCCGCCGGCCTGCTTCACCCGCTCGAGCGCCTCGGGAGTCACGTCGCGGCCGGTGAGCCCGGTGCCGCCGGTGATGACCACCGCGTCGATCGCGGGATCCTCGATCCAGTTCTCGAGCCGGGCGGAGATCGTGCCCGCATCATCCTTCTCGATCGCACGAGCGGCGAGGCGGTGGCCGGCGGCCTCGATCCGTTCGGCCAGGATGTCGCCCGACGTGTCCTCGTCCGGCCCACGCGTGTCGGACACGGTCAGCAGGGCGAGATTGATCGGCTTGAATTCGCGCGCGGGGTCGACCGCCACGTCAGTTCTCGGCGACGGCGGTCAGGTAGACCCGACCCGAGCTGCTGCCCCCCGATTGTCCGGGGAACATCGGCCAATGATCCGCGGCGAGCGCCTGGCGGCTGGGCGAGCCGTCGCCGGCCTGCCGCTCGTACATCCAGTAATTGCGCATCACGATCGCGACGTAGCTGCGGGTTTCCCAATACGGAATCGATTCCATGTAGAGCAGCGGATCGCCCTGGTCGTTCACCTGGCCGTTCCATTTGGTCACCGGCGTCAGGCCCGCGTTGTAGGCGGCCATGACCTTGATCAGGCTTGCCTGGGTCACCGGGGAATCGCGCAGCATTTCGAGGTTTTCCTGCCCGAACGCGAGGTTGACCCGGGGATCCTTGAGATCGACGTCCGACGCATCGAGGTTGAGCCGCCCCGCGTGCTGACGCACGGTGATCGGGGTGATCTGCATCAGCCCGCGCGCGTTCGCCGGGCTTACCGCTGCAGTCTGGAAGCGCGATTCCTGCATGATGTGCGCATAGGCGAGCTCGGGATCGACCTGCCAGCCGTCGACCGGCTGCCACTTGGTGACCGGATAGCGTGCCGCGAGGTCGGCCTTGGCCCCCGGCGGGGCATTGTAGGCCATGTAGAGCTGCGCGGTCGGCAGGCCGAGCCCGCGCGCAAGGCGGGCGAGCGAGGCATAGTCGCTCGCATCGCCGATCCGCGCCTGGTGCAGCAGCACTTCGCTCGCGAGATCGTCCCGGCCGACTTCGCTGAGCTCGATCGCGACGCGCACGTTGTTGTCGTCCTTCAGACGGTCCCAATCGCCCCTGGCGAAATTCTGGCCGGCCGCGCGCTTGGGCAAGCTTGTGCCGAGCGCTTCGGCGGCGAGCATGCCGTACAGCGTCTCATCGAGCGCGGCCGCACGCTTTAGGCTGGTGGCGGCCTTCTCGGGCTCGCGACAGCGCACCGCGGCACGGTTCGCCCAGTACCATGACGCCGCGGTCAACTCGGGATTGGTGCTGTGCCCGGCGGCCCGTTCGAACCCGGCGAGCGAATTGACGCAATCGTTCTGGCGCCAGGCGGCAAGCCCGGCATTCCAGTCGCCCTCGGCCACCCAGGGGCCCGCGCCATCGGAAACGGTCTGCGCGAGCGCGAGCGAATCCGCGTCGCGGTTCTCGATGTAGTAGCTCCAGGCGACGCGCTCGCGCCATTCGGCGCGCGCTTCGGGGCTGAGCGCGGCATCGACCCCGTCGAGCAATTGGCGCGCCCCGTCGGGATCATCGTTGGTGATCCGGTCGAGGATCGCCTGGCGCACGGTGTCGGGCATCGTGCCGTCGGCAACTGTCGCCGGGCGGGTGCGCTGCGGGCTGGCCGGCTGGCGGTAGAACGGCTGCTCGACAGGCAGTTGGGGAACGTCGGTCAAGCCGCGCTTGAGCCCAAGATTGACCAACTGCTGTGCCTGCGGCAGCGCGGTGCCGCCGTTCGCGAGCCATTGCTGGACTTGCCCCGCATCCACCTTGGGCGAATGCGCGGCGAGGTAATATTCGGCGAGCGCGACCTGGTGCAGCGGCCCGGTCGGGCGGTCGGCGAACATCTGCTGGACCTTCGTCCAGTCTTCCTTATCGATCGCGGCGAACAGGCTGCGGTAATAGTCGCGGTCGTTGCTGGAGAGCAGTGTTGGAATGGCGGCGCTTGGCTCCGCCCCGATCCTGCCGCTGTTCTCGGCCATCGCCGGCGCGGCTGCGGCGAGCGCGATGCCGCTCGCAAGCAGAGTCAGCGCGGCGCGCGAAGTGCGAAAAAGTCTCACGGGTTCCCGTCCGTCCAGTCCAGCCAGTCCTGCCAGAGCCGTTTGCGCGCCGAGGGCACCCTCAGCATGTGCTCGAGGCTTCTGGCAGCGAGCGCGCCGACGCTGCCCCGTTGTTGGTTAAAGTCGAGTGAATGTGCCGGTTTTTGCGGCGGATCGTGGCTCAGCAGAGATATGACGTCCTGGCCGAACAGGATCACGCGTTCGGGCCGGGCGAGCTCGATGTGGTGGCGCAGCACCGCGTCGAGACCCGCCGCGCGCAGCTCGCGCCAATCCGGCATCGGCGTGTGGCGCGGCAGCGCGGACGCGACATAGACCTGGGCTTCGTCGACCCCCGCGTTGCGCAGGAAGCTTGCAAGCAGCTTGCCCTGTTCGCCCGAAAGCAGACGCTCGCGGTCCTCGGCTTCGGGCTGGGGGACCAGCGCGAACACTTTCGCGCGTGCCGGGCCCCGCGGCGGGACGCGCGGGCGGGCGCCGCCCAAGTCGAGGCTGGGCTCCTCGAGCCACCACTGCGCGAACCCGGCGAGGTCGACCGGCCAGCCGGCAGGATCGCCGCCGATCACGGGCTTGGGCGGCGGCGCGGGCTTCGCCGGCATCGCAGTCGGCACGGAGGCGGGCGGTTCCGAGGCGGCGCGGCTTTGTGAGGTTTCGAGCCAGCTCGCGGGCTCGTCCGCAAACCCGCAATCGACCCCTGCCTCGCGCCACCATTCCTGCGCGGCGGCGAGCTGGTCGGCCAAACTCGATGAGGTGTCCCGCTCCATTTCCGTCCGAAACTTGACCTGCCGCGCGCAAGCAATCAAGTCTGTCCGGGCCGGTTAAGCACCGTTTCGAGGGGCCGAGATGAGCGAACGCGAGTCGATGGAATACGACGTCGTCGTGGTCGGCGCGGGCCCTGCTGGGCTCGCGGCGGCGATTCGGCTGAAGCAGCTTGACGCCGAAATCCGCGTTTGCGTGCTCGAGAAGGGCTCCGAAGTCGGTGCCCATATCCTGTCGGGCGCAGTGGTCGACCCGCGGGCGCTCGACGAGCTGCTGCCGGACTGGCGCACCGAAGGGTGTCCGCTCGCCGAAGTGCCGGTTACCGAGAACCATCACTGGGTGCTGTCCGCCCACGGCAAGTTCGCGATCCCGCATTTCGTGCTGCCCCCCTTGATGAGCAACGCGGGCAACTACACCGGCTCTCTGGGGAACTTGTGCCGCTGGCTGGCGGAGAAAGCCGAAGCGCTGGGGGTCGAGGTATTTCCCGGCTTCCCGGCGGCCGAAGTGCTGTTCGACGAGAGCGGCGCGGTGATGGGCGTGGCCACCCAGGACGTCGGCGTGGCAAAGGACGGCAGCCGCAAGCCCGACTACCAGCCGGGGATCGAACTCCACGCCAAGTACACTCTGCTCGGCGAGGGCGCGCGCGGGCACCTGACCAAGCGCCTCAAGGCCCATTTCGAGCTCGACCGGGACAGTCAGCCGCAGACCTATGGCCTGGGCATCAAGGAGCTGTGGGACGTCGCGCCGGAGAAGCATCATCCGGGGCGGGTGATCCACACCCAGGGCTGGCCGCTGAGCGAAAGCGGCGCCTGGGGCGGTGGGTTCCTCTACCATCAGGCCGGCGGCCAGGTCGCATTGGGGTTCGTGACGGCGCTCGACTATGCCAATCCGTATCTCAGCCCGTTTCAGGAATTCCAGCGCTGGAAGCACCACTCGGCGATCCGCGAGGTGCTCCAGGGCGGCAAGCGCGTGTCGTACGGCGCGCGGGCGATCAACGAAGGCGGCTGGCAGTCGGTGCCGCGGCTCGAGTTTCCCGGCGGCGCGCTGATCGGCTGTGCGGCCGGGTTCGTCAACGTGCCGCGGATCAAGGGCAGCCATACCGCGATGAAGAGCGGGATGCTGGCCGCCGAAGCCATTGCCGAAGCCCTCTCGGCGGGGCGCAGTCGCGACGCCTTGACCGGCTATGGCGCGGCGCTGCGAGCGAGCTGGATCGCGGCGGAGCTCAAGAAAGTCCAGAACGCAGAGCCGGCGGTGGCGAAGTACGGCGGCTTCTGGGGCACGCTGGTGGCCGGCATCGACATGTGGATGCGCACGCTCGGCATCGGCCTGCCGATCGCGATGAAACACCGCACCGACGCCGCCTCGACCGGCAAGGCGAAGGACCACCTGCTGATCGTCTATCCCAAGCCGGACGGCGTGCTGAGCTTCGATCGGCTGTCCTCGGTGTTCCTTTCGAACACCAACCATGCCGAAGACCAGCCGAGTCATTTGCGGCTGCGGGATCCGGCGATCCCGGTCGAGGTGAACCTCGCCGAGTACGCCGGGCCGGAGGCGCGCTATTGCCCGGCGGCGGTGTACGAATTCACCGGCCTCGACGAAGGCGCGCCGCAGCTGGTGATCAACGCCCAGAACTGCGTCCACTGCAAGACGTGCGACATCAAGGACCCGACCCAGAACATCGACTGGGTCACGCCCGAAGGCGGCGGCGGGCCGAATTATCCGAATATGTGAGGTGTCGTGGACGTTGAAATAAGAGCGCTGACACCTGAGGAGGAGGTCGCCAGGATCTCCGCCTTGGAAATGGCTGCTCGGTTGGTGGGAGGGGCGCTCCCGCTTTCGGTGGCGCAAGTGCAGGCGCTGTATCAGGTCCTGAAAGACGAACATCCGGATTTTGACGAAGGAAAGATCGCGCTCGGTGTCGCTTTCGGTGAATTGATCGTCGCGCAGGCCGGTTATTATTGGGTCCGGCTCACCGACGAATACGGGTCAGAGACGTCGTTGGCGCATCCCACGGCCGCTGCGGAATGTCATCCGATCAGTATGATGCAGAAGCGGGTCGAGCGCGGTGAGGACCTGGATATCGCAGGATTGCGGGATGATACGATCGCGCTAGTCGACAAACGCTTTGCGGGTGGCTTGTGTGCTGCGCGCAAGAACGAGAAGCCCGCGTGAGGCTCAGGGAAACCGCTTACGCCAAGATCAACCTCGCGCTGCATGTGCGGGCGCGGCGAGACGACGGGTATCACGAGATCGAGACGGTGTTCGCGTTTGTCGATGCGGGCGATGTGTTGGGCGCTGAACCGGCGGGGCAGGATTCGCTGCATGTCACCGGCGAGTTCGGCCGGGCGCTGGGCGATCCGTTCGGCAATCTGGTGAACAAGGCACTCGGCGCATTGCCGCGCGCGGGCGGGCTTTCGATCACGCTGGAGAAGAACCTGCCGGTCGCGGCCGGGTTGGGCGGCGGGTCGGCAGACGCGGGGGCGGTGTTTCGGCTGATCGAGCAGGTTCACGGCCTGCCCGAGGACTGGCGCGGACGCGCGGCGAAACTTGGCGCGGACGTTCCGGCTTGCGTCGAAAGCGTGACTTGCATCGGCCGCGGCACCGGCGCCCAGCTCGAGCCGATCGACAGCGAACTCGCCGGAATGCCGGTGCTGCTGGTCAACCCGCGCGTAGCGCTTGGGACGGCCGAGGTGTTCGCCGCCTGGGATCGTGTCGATCGTGGGCCGCTGCCCGAGGGCGATCTGACGATGATCGCATGGCAGGGACGCAACGATCTGGAGCCGGCGGCGATCGGCTTGTGCCCGGTGATCGCCGAAGTGCTGCACGATCTGCGCGAGACCCAGCCATGGTTCGCGCGGATGTCCGGCTCGGGCGCGACCTGCTTCGGGCTGTTCGAGACCGAGGAGCGCCTGGCCGGAGCGCGCGAGCGGCTCGCCGCGCAGCACCCTGATTGGTGGCAGATGCAGGGCAGGCTGCGGTGATCGAGGAAGAAGCCTGGCGCCTGGTCGGCACGCCGCGGTTCGGCGGCATCCTGGTGGTGTCGGACCACGCTTCGAACCGCGTGCCGGCTGACATCGAGCTCGGCATCGATCCCAGACTGATGGACCAGCATATCGCGATCGACATCGGCGTCGGTGCGGTCGGTGAGCTGATGGCGCGGCATGAAGGGATCGCCGCATTCCAGGGCAACGTCAGTCGCCTGGTGTGCGATTTCAACCGCGAGGAACAGGATGCGTCGGCCATCCCGCAAGCGAGCGACGGGATCGAAATTGCGGGGAATCTCGCAATGGACCGTGAGGCTCGGTTCGCGCGGTTCTATCGCCCTTATCATGCCGCGCTCAGCCGAATTCTCGATGAAAATCCGCCCGCGCTGATCCTCTCGCTGCACAGCTTCACGCCGCAGCTGTCGAGCGATCCCGGGTGCCGGCGGCCGTGGGATTGCGGCGTGCTCTACAACGACGACGATCGCGCCGCCCGCCTCGCGATCCCCTTGCTGAAGGCGGAAGGGCTGATGGTGGGCGACCAGCAGCCTTATTCGGGCAAGTTGCTCAACACCACGATGAACCGGCATGCCGAAGCGGAGGGCCGGCCCTATTTCGGCGTCGAGATCCGGCAGGATCGCGTGACGACGCGCGAGCAGCAGGCCGAGTGGGCCGAGCGCCTGGTGCGGGTATGCAACGAGGTCGCTCTGGCAGTCGGGTGAAGAAAACCTCTGCGCGCTTAACCCATTTTCTTCTTCGGCTGGCTTCCTACCTGCGTTAGAGGCCCTTCCAACGCATTCACCGGAGCCCGACCGATGCCCGCCTACCGTTCCCGCACCACCACTCATGGCCGCAACATGGCCGGGGCGCGCGGGCTGTGGCGCGCGACGGGGATGAAGGATGCCGATTTCGGCAAGCCGATCATCGCGGTGGTCAACAGCTTCACCCAGTTCGTTCCGGGCCACGTGCACCTGAAGGACCTGGGCCAGCTGGTCGCGCGCGAGATCGAGGCGGCAGGCGGGGTGGCGAAGGAATTCAACACCATCGCGGTCGATGACGGGATCGCGATGGGGCACGACGGGATGCTCTATTCGCTCCCTAGCCGCGACCTGATCGCCGACAGCGTCGAATACATGGTCAACGCCCACTGCGCCGATGCGATGGTGTGCATTTCCAACTGCGACAAGATCACGCCGGGCATGCTGATGGCGGCGCTCAGGATCAATATTCCGTGCGTGTTCGTCTCGGGCGGGCCGATGGAAGCGGGCAAAGTCGTCATCAAGGGCAAGGAAGTTGCGCTCGACCTGATCGATGCGATGGTCGCCGCGGCCGACGAGGCGATGACCGACGAGGAAGTGACCGCGATCGAGCGCTCGGCGTGCCCGACGTGCGGGTCGTGCTCGGGCATGTTCACCGCGAACTCGATGAACTGTCTGACCGAGGCGCTTGGGCTTTCGCTGCCGGGCAACGGCTCGCAGCTGGCCACGCACTCCGACCGCAAGCAGTTGTTCGAGCGGGCCGGGCGGCTCGTGGTGACGCTGGCGAAGCGCTATTACGAGGAGGACGACGAGAGCGTCCTTCCGCGCGCGATCGCGAACTTCGAGGCGTTCGAGAACGCGATGAGCCTCGATATCGCGATGGGCGGCTCGACCAACACCGTGCTTCACCTGCTCGCCGCCGCGCACGAAGCGGGGGTCGAGTTCACGATGGCCGACATCGACCGGCTGAGCCGCCGGGTGCCGTGCCTGTCCAAGGTCGCGCCGGCCAAGAGCGACGTGCACATGGAAGACGTCCACCGCGCGGGCGGGATCGTCGCGATCCTGGGCGAGCTCGACCGCGCCGGCCTGCTCCACACCGCACTCCCCACTGTGCACAGCCCGACGATGGGCGACGCCCTAGCCGACTGGGACATTCGCCTGACCAACAATCCGCGGGTCCAGGAATTCTACAAGGCCGCCCCGGGCGGCGTGCCGACCCAGACCGCGTTCAGCCAGAGCCGCCGATGGGCCGAGCTCGATACCGACCGGCAGAACGGCGTGATCCGCTCGGCCGAGCATGCGTTCAGCAAGGACGGCGGGCTCGCGGTGCTCTACGGCAACATCGCGCAGGACGGCTGCATCGTGAAGACCGCGGGGGTCGACGAGAGCATCCTCAAGTTCTCCGGCCCGGCCAAAGTCTACGAGAGCCAGGATGACGCGGTGACCGCGATCCTGACCGACCAGGTCGTCGCGGGCGATGTCGTGGTGATCCGCTATGAAGGGCCCAAGGGTGGCCCCGGCATGCAGGAAATGCTCTATCCGACGAGCTATCTGAAATCGAAGGGGCTTGGAAAGGCCTGCGCGCTGATCACCGACGGGCGCTTTTCGGGCGGCACCTCCGGCCTGTCGATCGGCCATGCCTCGCCCGAAGCGGCCGAGGGCGGGGCGATCGCCCTGGTGCGCAACGGCGACACGATCGAGATCGACATCCCGGCCCGCACGATCCACCTCGCCGTGAGCGACGAGGAACTCGCGCACCGCCGCGCGGCAATGGAAGACAGAGGCGAAGCGGCGTGGAAACCTGAGAAGCCGCGCAAGCGCCAGGTCTCGACCGCGCTCAAGGCTTATGCCGCGATGACCACCAGCGCCGCGCGCGGCGCGGTGCGCGATATCTCGCAGCTCAAATGAGCATGCGGGGGGCGGCGCTGGCGGGGGCAGTGCTCCTTGCCGCTTGTTCGGGCCCCGATCCGAGTGACACCGCCAGTCCCGCGCCCAAGCCGACTGCCGCGGCGGTTGACGACACGATCGAATGCGCGGTCGGCGGCGCAGCAAGTTTTCAGCGCGACTGCAAAGTCGAAGAGGCGAAGGTCGATGGTGCGAAAACGCTCATCGTGCGCCATCCCGACGGCGGCTTCCGCCGCTTCGAGGTGTTGACCGACGGCCATGGCCTGGCGACCGCCGATGGCGCCGAGGAGGCCGAAACCTCGGTGGTGAACGGCCAGCTCGAAGTGGCGGTGGGCGGAGATCGCTACCGCTTTCCCGCAACAATCCGGAAACATGGCGGCGGCGAATAGCCAGATTCTGACTGTCGCGCAGATGCGCGCGGCCGAACAGGCGCTGATCGACGGCGGGACCGGCGTCGACGCGCTGATGGCGCGCGCGGGGCGTGGCGCGGCCGAGTGGGTCTGGCGGCTCGCCTGGCCGCGGCCGGTGACGGTGCTGTGCGGCCCCGGCAACAACGGCGGCGACGGCTACGTGATCGCCGAGGCTTTGCGCAAGCGGGGGCTGGACGTGGCGGTGGTCGCACCGCTCGAGCCGGCGACCGATGCGGCAAGGAATGCGCGCGCAGCCTACAATGGCGCGATGCTGGACGCTCCGGACGGCCGCCACGGCGGAACGCTGGTCGATTGCCTGTTCGGCAGCGGTTTGACGCGGCCGCTGAGTGGCGATTTGCTGGCACTGCTGAACGCGCTCGCCAAGGCTCACGCGCATCGCATCGCGGTCGACCTGCCGAGCGGCGTCGACAGCGACAGCGGAGAACTGCTCAACGAAGGCCTGCCCGACTACGATCTCACCGTCGCACTGGGCGCATGGAAGTTCGCGCATTGGCTGATGCCGGCTTCGGCGAAGATGGGCGAGCGCCATCTTGTCGAGATCGGCGTCGACCACATTGCCGGCGCCGCACTGCTGATCGAACGCCCAAAGCTGGCCGCGCCGGCCGCCGATGCGCACAAATACACGCGCGGCCTGGCGGTGATCGTGGCGGGAGCGATGCCCGGAGCGAGCCTGCTTGCGGCTGAGGCCGCAATGCATGGCGGCGCGGGCTATGTCAGGCTGGCGGCGGATGAGCCGCCCCAAGCAGCGCCTGCGGAGCTGGTGGTGCAGCCCGAGGCATTGCGTGACAGCAGGGCAGATGCCGCACTGGTCGGCCCCGGCCTCGGCCGTGACGAGGCTGCACGTCGCCGGCTCGGCGAGGCGCTCGCCCGCCATTTGCCGCTGGTGCTCGATGGCGATGCGCTTGCCTTGCTTGCACCGCGAACGCTTGCCGGGCGAGGCGCACCCTTGCTCCTGACCCCGCATGAGGGCGAGTTGAGCGCGCTCGCCACCGCATTCGGCATTTTCGCGCAAGGCAAGCTCGCGGTTGCGCGTGAGCTCGCGCGGGCAACCGGAGCCGTCGTCGTCGCCAAAGGCCCGGACACCGCGATCGTCGCGCCCGACGGGCGGGTCGCGATCGCGCGCCAGGCGCCGAGCTG
>DASVLP010000059.1:0-52657 GCA_036384795.1 Sphingomonadaceae bacterium
GGGTCACGTTGCAGCGCACACGCTGGAGCTGGCCGAGCGCGGCGAGCGGCTTGAGGCGGAACGCGCGCTCCGGCCGGCGGCTGGCGATCCGCACCCGCGCGCCCCGCGCCATCAGCTCCTGCGCGAGGTGCGCGCCGAGGAAGCCGCTGCCGCCGATCAGCACCACCAGCCTGCCGTAGAGCGCCCCACTGTCGAGCCGGTTGTCGTTCGCCATCGAAGTCTTGCCTGCCTTGCCACCTGCCTCGGGGATCGCTCTCGCCCATGCCGTAACCCGCGCCGCGCCGCAAGGTGCCCCGGCGCCGCCTGCCCGCGGCGGATACAGCGCGCACCGGCCGCGGCGAAGCCGTTGACAAGCGCGCCCGCCTCCCGCTATCGGCCCGCCCCTACCTGCCGCGCGGCAGACACCCCGCGGCCCGTGCCCAGATGGCGGAATTGGTAGACGCACCGTCTTCAGGTGGCGGCGCTCGAAAGGGCGTGGAGGTTCGAGTCCTCTTCTGGGCACCACCGTTTCGGAACATGATCGTTTCGGAACATGGGCTACGGCCGTCGGTTGGACGGGTACCCGTTCCGTGCAAAAGGAGGGCCGACGATGACGGTCCATGCCTCCATCGCTCCCGCGCAAGGCGAACTCTCCGCGGTCCTGCGCGAACATGCCGTGGCGTTGCCGCCCCCTGACGCCCCGGCGTTCGCCGACCCGTTCGAGCGCTTCGCCGACGCGCGCATCGTGCTGCTGGGCGAGGCGACCCACGGCACGCACGAGTTCTATGCCGCGCGCGCGGCGATCACCCGGCGGTTGATCGAGCGCCACGGGTTCAACCTGGTAGCGGTCGAGGGCGATTGGCCCGATATCGCGCGGATCGACGACTATGTCCGCCACAGCGCCCGGCGCCCGCGCGCGGGCGACGCGTTCGCCCGATTCCCGACCTGGATGTGGCGCAATGCCGAAGTGCAGGCGTTCGCCGACTGGCTACGCCAGCACAACCAGGCGCTGCCCGAGCAGCGGCGGGCGAGCATGCGCGGGCTCGACGTCTACAGCATGAAGGAATCGATCCACGCGGTCGTCGCCTATCTCGCCGAGCACGCGCCGGAAGAAACGGACGAGGCGAAGCGGCGTTACGGCTGCCTCACGCCCTGGCAGGACGAGCCGCAGGCGTACGGCCATGCGGTGATGCGCGGCGGGCTGGCGACGTGCGAAGATACGCTGGTCGAGCAGCTCGGCGAGCTGCTCAGGCGGCGGATGGAACTGATCGCGCAGGATGGCGAAGCGTACTTCGACGCCGAGCAGAACGCGCGGATCGTCCGCGCGGCCGAGCGCTATTACCGCGCGATGTATCGCGGCGCGGTCGAGAGCTGGAACTTGCGCGACCGACACATGTTCGACACGCTCCAATTGCTGATGGCACATACCAGGGAAGCCCGGGCGGTGGTCTGGGCGCACAACTCGCACGTCGGCAATGCCGATGCGACCGCGATGGGCTGGCAGGGCGAGTTCAACATCGGCGAACTGGTGCGCAAGGCCTATGGCGAGCAGGCGGTGCTGATCGGCTTCGGCACCGACCGCGGCACCGTGGCGGCCGCTTCGGACTGGGGTGCCGATATGGACGTGATGCAAGTGCGCCCCGCCCGCGCCGACAGCTGGGAAGGGGCGTTCCGCGGCACCGGCGTCGCGCGAAGCCTCACCGATTGGCGCGGGAGCAAGCATACCGAGCTCGGCGGTGCGCTCGGCCAGTCGCTCCTCGAACGCGCGATCGGCGTGGTCTATCGTCCCGAGAGCGAGCTTTCGAGTCACTATTTCGAAGCCGTGCTCGCCGACCAGTTCGACGCGTTCGTGTGGTTCGAAGACACGCGCGCGGTGACGCCGCTGGGGCCCGAGCGACCGCGCGGCGCGCCCGAGACGTGGCCGTTCGGGCTGTGAGCCTAGGCCGCTTCGCCGACCGCCGCGAGGCCGGGCGCCGGCTTGCCGAGGCGGTAATGCCGCTGTCGCGGCACGATCCGGTGGTGCTCGCGCTGCCGCGCGGCGGAGTGCCGGTCGGGTTCGAGGTCGCCCGCGCGCTCGGCGCGCCGCTCGATATCCTGCTGGTGCGCAAGATCGGCGCGCCGCGGCACGAGGAGTACGGCATCGGCGCGCTGGTCGACGGCGCCTCGCCGCACGTGGTGATCGATCAACGGGCGGCGCGGCTGGTCGGCGCGGATGAGGCTTACATCGACCGGGAGATCGAGCGGCAGCGGGCCGAGATCGAGCGCCGCCGTGCGGTCTATTGCACCGGCCCCGCCGTCTCGCTCGGGGGTCGGAGCGTGATCGTCGTCGACGACGGGATCGCCACCGGCGGCACCGTGAAAGCCGCGCTGCAGGCGCTGGCCGAGGTCGGGGCGACGCAAATCGTGCTGGCGGTGCCGGTGGCGCCGGCCGAGACATTGGGCGAGTTGCGCAACCTTTGCGACAGGATCGTCTGCCTGATGCAGCCGGAGCCGTTTCGCGCGGTCGGCGCGCATTACGACGATTTCGCTCAGACGAGCGATGCGGAAGTGGTCGACCTGCTTGGGCAGGCGAGGAAGCTCGCGGCTTCCGGCGGCAAGTCGGCGCGTTAGCAAAGCGCGGGACGAACTCGGCAACGGGCCCGCACGGCTTCGGCGACGGGCGCGCCGAGACCTTGCAATGGTATCTCGGCAGTGACGAAGGTGGTTGCCGCTGCTCGCGCGCGGAGCCTAGCGCTCAAGCGTGCGCGGCCTCGATGATGTCGGTGTCCCATTCGAGGCTGCCGAGGTCCGCGCGCTGGAACAGGCGAATCGCGGCGTAATCGCGCGCTGCGATCTTGTTCACGAAATCGGGATCTCCGATCAGCGCGCGGCCGACCGCGACGAGGTCGAACTCGTGCGCTGCGATGCGCGCTTCCAGGTCCTCGATCGCCTCGGCGACGCGCGGCTTGGCGTCGCGCTGCTCGATGAAAGTGGTCATCACGTCGGTGTCGAGGCCGACGCTGCCGACGGTGATCACCGGCAGGCCGCTGGTCGCCTTGGTCCAGCCCGCGAGGTTGCGCGCATCGCCGTCCCATTCGGGCTCCCAGAAGCGGCGGGTCGAGGCGTGGAGAATGTCAACCCCGGCCGCCTTCATCATGGCGGTGAAAGTTGCGAGCTCCTCCGGCGTCGCCGCGACGCGCGCCGAATAGTCGACTTCCTTCCATTGGGAGAAGCGCAGCGAGATCACGAAGTCTTCGCCGCAGGCCGCGCGGATCGCGCGGACGATCTCGGCATGGAACCGTGCACGGTGGGCGATGTCCGGTCCGCCGTAGCCGTCATCGCGGTGATTGATCCCGGCCCACAGGAACTGGTCGAGGAAATAGCCGTGCGCGGCGTGGACCTCGACGCCGGCGGCGCCGGCTTCCTGCGCCAGCAGCGCAGAGCGGGCGTAGGCTTGGGTCAACTCGGCGATCTCGGCCAGCGTCGCGGCGCGGCCGTTGGGCCGGCCCGGTTGCACCAGTCCCGAGGGGCTGACGCTCAGCCCGTCGTCCTTCCTCACCGCGCCTTCGTGCCACAGCTGAATCAGCATGTGCCCGCCGGCTTCGCGGACTGCATCGACGCAGCGCGCCCAGGCGTCCCGGCTCGCGGCGTTGATCCAGGCCGAGGCAGGCTGGCGGGTAGCGGTCGGGTGATCGACCGCGGCGCTCTCGCCGATGATCAGCGGCACGCCGCCCTCGGCCCGGCGGCGGTAATAGGCAGCGAGCGCGGCCGTCGGCTTGCCGTCCTCGCACATCCCGCGCTGCATCGCGGGCATCACGAAGCGGTTGGCGAGCGTCAGGTTCTTCAGCCGGAACGGCGTAAACAGCGGCGAGGTCATGCGCGGGCTTCCCCCCTGTGGGTTGAGCGGCCATAAGCCGGTCGATGGAGCTCGACTATCAGGCTTACGAGGCGCTGTTCAACACCGGCGACGATGCCGCGCTCGTCGCGCGCTTCTTCGCCGAGGATTGCGCAATGCTCAGCGCCAGCGGCGTGCGCCGCGGCCGGGCGGAATTGCTCGCGTTCCTCCACTGGGCGCACGACGGGGTGCGCGAGGTGATGCGCCCGCAGCGGGTGCTGTCGGAAGACGGCGTCCTGTTCGCCGAAGTCGACATGGATTTCCACGCGAGCAAGCAGCGCGCCGATTTCCCCTTCGGCCAGCTGCATCCGGGCGACCTCGTGACGGTGAAGTTCTTCGTCACCTACCGGCTCGATGCGCAGGGGTTGATCGCCGAGCTGAAAAGCATGACCTGGCCGCCCGAGCGCGGCGTCAGCAAGTTGCCGAGGCTCGGAAGCCACCCGAGCCAGGTGGCGGCATTCCACGCCTATGCGGCGGCCTTCTCGAACGGCGATTGCGAGCGCTTCCCGCGGTTCTACACCGAGGACGTCGTCCTCACCTTGCCTTCGGTCGGCGAAGTCCGCGGACGCCAGGGGATCGTCGATTTCTATCGTCCGATGTTCGAGACCGTGCGCGAAAACGTGGCGGTGGAAGGCTTCGAAGCGAGCGACGCGAAAATCGCGGTGGACGCGATCAGCCGCTTCACCGCGGTGGCGGATGCCCCGGATTTCGTCGTCGCGCCCTTGCGCGCGGGCGAATTCGTCGAAGTGCCGGTGCATGTCGAATATGCGTTGCGCGACGGGCTCATCTGCCGGATCGACGTGCGCCGCAACGGAGAGCCGCGTTTTCCGCCGGGTTGAGCGTCCCGGCGCATCGCCGCGCCGGATCGGCGCGTTCGCGGATACGGACGGGATAGATGTGCGGCCGATGGGATTGGTCTCCTGCCGCCTCGCGCAAGTGCGGAGGCACAAGAGGAGATCTGAAAATGGAAGACCGTCAGCAGCAAGGTGGGCAGGGGCAGGATCGGCAGCAGCAGCAGGCCGAGCAGGGCAGCGATCAGCAAAACCGCGGCCAATCGGGCACTATGGGCCAGTCGGGCACGACCGGCCAGCAGGGTCAGCAAGACCAGCAGGGCCGGCAGGGCCAAGCGCAGCAAGCCGGCCAGGGCAGCGGCCAGCAGTCCGGCGGCAGCGAGCGGCAAGGCGGCCAGCAGCAGGCCGATCAGGGGCGCGGCCAACAGCAGGCCGGCGGCAGCAGCGGCGGGGCAGAGCGCCAGCAGGGCCAGGTCGGCAACCAGGGCCAGTAACGCGATCGTCCGCTAACCGACGCTCGCATGATCCTAATGGGCGCTCGACCGGGCGCCCATTAGCTTGCCATTCACCATGCGCGCCTTACATTGTGGTCCGAAAGGCAGGTTGCGTGCATGAGCGACGGACAAGACCCCAATAACAATCGCGATCCCGGCGGAAATCCGTGGATCAAGAGCTTGCTGGTATGGGGCGGTATCGTGGTCGCCTTGTTGCTGGTGGTGTCGATGTTCGGCAATCCGGCGGCACCGCAGGGAACGCAGCTGCGTTATTCGGATTTCCGTCAGAAGATCGAGCAAGGCGTGGTCGAGGATGTCCAGATCTCGCCCGATCGGATCACCGGCAAGCTGAAGGACGGACAGACCTTCACCACCGTGCCGGTGCCGAACGACACCGAACTGACCACGCTGCTCGAGAACAACGACGTCAAGTTCACCGGCGCCGCGACCGAGGAGCCGAACCTGTTGCTGTACATTCTCGTCCAGTCGTTGCCGTTCCTGCTGATCCTCGGCGTCGCCTATTTCGCGCTGCGCCATGTGCAGAAAGGCGGCGGATCGGGGGCGATGGGGTTCGGCAAGTCGAAGGCCAAGCTGCTGACCGAACGTCAGGGCCGGGTGACGTTCGACGACGTCGCGGGAATCGACGAGGCGCGTGAGGAGTTGCAGGAAATCGTCGAGTTCCTGCGCGATCCTCAACGCTTCTCCAAGCTCGGCGGCCAGATCCCCAAGGGCGCGCTGCTGGTCGGCTCTCCGGGTACCGGCAAG
The DNA here is from genome assembly GCA_036384795.1 of Sphingomonadaceae bacterium. Lineage (GTDB taxonomy): Bacteria > Pseudomonadota > Alphaproteobacteria > Sphingomonadales > Sphingomonadaceae > Andeanibacterium. The sequence goes on from DASVLP010000059.1 coordinate 5,904, forward strand.
ACCCTGCTCGCCCGCGCGATCGCGGGCGAGGCGGGCGTGCCGTTCTTTACCATCTCGGGCTCGGACTTCGTCGAGATGTTCGTCGGCGTCGGCGCCAGCCGCGTGCGCGACATGTTCGAGCAGGCGAAGAAGAACGCGCCGTGCATCGTGTTCATCGACGAGATCGACGCGGTCGGCCGCCATCGCGGCCATGGCCTCGGCAACTCGAACGACGAGCGCGAGCAGACGCTGAACCAGCTGCTGGTCGAGATGGACGGGTTCGAAGCGAACGAAGGCATCATCATCATCGCCGCGACCAACCGGCCCGACGTGCTCGACCCCGCGCTGCTGCGCCCGGGCCGGTTCGATCGCCAGGTGGTCGTGCCGATCCCCGACATCGACGGGCGCGAGAAGATCCTTTCGGTCCACATGAAGAAAGTGCCGCTGGCGCCGGACGTCAACGCGCGCACGATCGCGCGCGGCACTCCGGGCTTTTCCGGCGCCGACCTCGCCAACCTCGTGAACGAAGCGGCGCTGCTCGCCGCGCGGCGCAGCAAGCGGCTGGTCGCGATGCAGGAATTCGAGGACGCCAAGGACAAAGTCATGATGGGCGCCGAGCGCCGCAGCATGGTGATGACCGACGACGAGAAGAAGATGACCGCCTATCACGAGGCCGGCCACGCGATCGTCTCGATCCACCAAGCGGCCTCCGATCCGATCCACAAGGCGACCATCATCCCGCGCGGCCGCGCGCTGGGCATGGTGATGCGCCTGCCCGAGCGCGACAACTATTCGTACCATCGCGACAAGATGCACGCCAACCTTGCGGTCAGCATGGGCGGGCGTGTCGCCGAGGAGATCATCTTCGGCTACGACAAAGTCTCCTCGGGCGCCTCTTCGGACATCCATTACGCGACCGACCTGGCGCGCAACATGGTCACCAAATGGGGCATGTCGGACAAGCTCGGTCCGCTGCAGTACGAGCAGACGCAGGAAGGCTACCTCGGCATGGGCGGCAGCCAGCGGACCTTCATGTCGGACGAGACCAACAAGGCGATCGACGCGGAAATTCGCGGCCTGGTCGAAGGCGCTTACGACACGGCGAAGAAGCTTCTCGGCGAGCACGAGGACCAGCTCCACCTGCTCGCGCAGGCGCTGCTCGAATATGAGACGCTGAGCGGCGAGGAGATCGCCCAGCTGCTGAAGGACGGCAAGCTCGACCGGCCCGATATGCCGGCGGGTCCGGCGCTCGTCGCCCCCGCGCGCGGCTCGGCCGTTCCGCGCGCCGGCAAGCGGTTCGCCGGGAGCGGCGGAGCGGCGCCGCAAGGGGCCTGACGCCGCGCTTCGCCCATCCTGCCAAAAGAAAAGGCCGCCCGGTGGGGCGGCCTTTTTTATGCCAGCGGCGGGCGCGGCTTCAGCCGTCGTAATCCGAACCGATTGAGGTCGAGCGCGTCGGGGCGGCGGCCGTGATGCGCAGCGCCTCGGCCGACTGGCTGAGCGAGCCGATCTCGTCGGCCTCGTCCTCTTCCTCGGGCAGTACGCGCTGCAGCGACAAGGTCAGGCTTTCCTGCAGGTCCTTCGGCCGCACGGTGCCTTCGGCGACTTCGCGCAGGGCCACGACCGGGTTCTTGTCGCGGTCGCGGTCGATCGTCAGCTCCGCACCGCCCGAGATTTCCCGCGCGCGCTGTGCGGCCAGGAGCACGAGATCGAAGCGATTGGGGACTTTGTCGACGCAATCTTCGACGGTGACGCGCGCCATGGGGCACTCCGGTTAGCAAGCCTTGGGAAGGCGCGGCAGATAGGTGTCGTGGCCGCGCGAGTCAAGGAAATGCGGGGCAACGGATGCGATCGGGCCCTTGTCGCGGCGTCGGCCTTATGCTCTTTCGCGGGCGATGGAGAGCGAGGCGGAAGATCGTGCGGGCGAGGCGCAGTATCGCGACCCCGAGCCGTTCTCGCTCAGCGCCCAAGGGCTCGAGCTCACGTTCTATGCGGGGGGCGATGACCGCATAGCCGCCCTGCTCGACGCGATTCGCGGCGCCCGGCGCTCGCTCAAGCTCTATTTCTACATCTTCGCGACCGACGCCTGCGCCGCCAAAGTGCGCGACACTTTGGCCGAGGCGGCAGCGCGGGGGATCGCGGTCACGCTGATCGTGGACGATTTCGGCTCGAGCGCCGACGCCGCCTTCTTCAAGCCGCTGGTCGACGCGGGGGGAACGGTGCGGCGCTTCAGCTCGCACTGGAGCGCGCGCTATCTGATCCGCAATCACCAGAAAATGCTGATCGCCGACGATGGGCTGGCGATCATCGGTGGGTTCAATATCGCGCAAGCCTATTTCGATCCCCCGGACAAGAACGGCTGGAACGATCTCGCGGTAAAGGTCGAGGGCGAAGCGGTCGCGAACCTTGCTGCCTGGTTCGCGTTGCTCGACCAGTGGACCGCGGCCGGCAAGGTCCGGCTGCTCCAGGCGCGGCGCCAGGTGCGCCGCTGGAAGTCGGGCTCGGGCAACGTGCGCTGGCTGGTCGGCGGCCTCTCGCGGACGTTGAGCCCGTGGGCGCGCAGCGTGATCAACGACATCGACCGGGCGACCAAGCTCGACATGATGGTGGCATACTTCTCGCCGCGCAGCGGACTGGTACGCCGCATCGGCCTGGTGGCCGAGCGCGGGAAGGCCAGCGACGCGGAAAGCGGCGGCGCGCGCCTGCTGCTCGCCGCCAAGTCCGACAACGCCGCAACGATCGGCGCGGCGCGCGCGAACTACGGCCGCATGCTGAGGCGCGGGGTCGAGATTCACGAGTTCAAGCCGTGCAAGCTCCACGCGAAGCTGATCGTGGTGGACGACGCGGTCTATATCGGCTCGGCCAATTTCGACATGCGCAGCCTCTATCTCAATCTCGAGCTGATGCTGCGGGTGGAGGATGCCGCGCTCGCCAGCCGGATGCGCGAATTCATCGCCGGCCATCTGCCGTTTTCCACCGAGGTGACCCCCGCGCTCCATCGCCGGCGCAGCAAGTGGTGGAACCGGGTGCGCTGGTCGATCAGCTGGTTTCTGGTCACGGTGGTCGATTACACCGTCACGCGGCGGCTCAACCTGGGGCTCCAGAAATCGTGAGCCAGGTGCGTTCTGCACTTGAAGGCAGGGCGCGCGGCGGTCTAAGGCAACAGACATAGTCAACCAAAATGGGATCTGGGAGAATCCGAATGGCCCGTCGAAATCTGGCATTGCGCCTCTCGGCCGCGGCGGCCGCGCTGGGGTTTGCAACCGCGACACTGACAACTTCGGGCGCGGCGATCGCGCAGGAGCCGCCGGCGGATCTCAACTCGATTCCGCCGGTGCCGACCAACTTCCCGGTGAAGAAGACCCCGTGGGGCGATCCGGACTTCCGTTCCATCTACACCATCGAGCACATTCCCGATGCCCACATCCTGTTCCAGCGGCCGAAGGGATGGGGCACCCGCGTGTGGCTGACGCCCGAAGAATACCAGAAGCGCGTCGACAACGCGACGAAGTCGGATGCGGCGTATTCGGCGGACAGCGGCGGCCTCAACACGCCGGGCACCGAAGGTTTCGCCGAGTGGATCAAGACCGATCCGATGGCGCATCGCACGTCGATGCTGATCGATCCGCCAGACGGGCAGGTCCCGCCGATGACCCCGCAAGCCGAAGCGCTGTATCACGCCGGGCGGTCGGACTGGGTTCCGAAGCAGGAGTTCGACTGGGTCGACGATTTCGATAGCTGGGACCGCTGCGTGTCGCGCGGCTTTCCCGCATCGATGTTCCCGTTCCGCTACAACAACGGGGTCCAGATCTTCCAGTCGCCGGGCTACGTGGTGATCCATCTCGAGATGCTCGGCACCCGGGTGATCCCGATCGGCAAGATGCCGCCATGGCCCGACAACGTCGAAGCCTGGATGGGCAGCAGCCACGGGCACTGGGAAGGCAACACGCTGGTGATCGAGACGGACAATATCAAGTCCGGCGACAGCGCGTCGCACGACAACATCAAGCGCAGTTCCTCGCCGCTCAACGAAGCGACGCAGAACGTGCCGCTGCTCAACACGATCCCGACCAGCTCCAAGGCGCACACCACCGAGCGGTTGACGCAGACCGGGCCTAACACGCTCACTTACGAGATCACCTACAGCGATCCCGAAGTGTACACCAAGCCCTGGACCGCGCGCCTCGATTGGACCCGCAACAACGATTACTACATGGCCGAATATGCGTGCCACGAAGGCGACGTGCAGGTGCGCAACTACATCAATGCCTCGCGCGCCAAGCGCAAGCAGATCGCCGAAGGTAAGCTGCAGGCAAATGCGCCCGACGGGCGTGAGACGTTCGCCAAACAGTTCGACTTCGATCCGGTTTCGCCCGACGCGCCGAAGTTCCCGCCGCGCGGCGCCGCCGCTCCGCCGGCCAAGGGCGCGGCTTCGACGCCGCCTCCGGCCCGTTCCGGCGGCGAATAAGCGCCCAAGCGGCAGCTCGCATTCGTTCGAGCCGGGGAGAGGGCAATGCCGGCCCTCTCCCCGGCTCGATTTAATTTGAACCCAAGCGGCCGGGCATTCGCGAAGAGGCTCCTTGCGGCGGCCGGTTCGATCGCCGATCAGGCGAGTCGGCGCGATCCCGACGTCTAGACCGAGCCCCGGGCGGCCGAGTACAAAGGCAAGCGCGACGAGGGCTATCTGATGTATGAGTTCGCCTCCCATGATGTCGACGAAGCTGGCGGCCTGGTCACCGCGTCGCGCGGCTGGGACGCGAAGGCGGCCGCGCTTGGCTGAGCGCAAGACCCAGATCGTGGTGGTCGGCGGCGGGGCCGGCGGGCTCGAGCTCGTTCGCAAGTTGGGCGCGCGTTATGGGCGCAAGCGGCACGACATCATCCTGATCGAGCGCAACCGCACCCACGTGTGGAAGCCGCTGCTGCACGAAGTGGCGGCGGGCGCGCTCGACGCCAACCTCGACGAGGTCGGCTATCTCAGCCACTGCCACCGGTGGGGCTACCGCTTCTTCCTCGGCACGTTCGAAGGCGTGGACCGGGCGGCGCGCGAGGTGATCGTCGCGCCGCTGGTCGACGAAGACGGGACCGAACTCGTCGCCCGCCACCGCATTCGGTATGACTATCTGGTGCTCGCGCTCGGCTCGGTGACCAACGACTTCGGCACGCCGGGAGTGGCCGACAACTGCATGTTCCTCGACGACCGCGCCGGGGCCGACCGCTTCCGCAACCGCCTGCTCAATCACTGCTTGCGCGTGTCGCGCGCGATGACCGCGCGTGGCGACGCCGACGAGCATGTTCGCATCGCGATTGTCGGCGGCGGCGCTACGGGCGTCGAATTGGCGGCCGAGCTCTACAACGCGGCTGCGGCGCTCAGGCACTACGGGCTCGAGGTGTTCGACGAGAGCCGGCTCGAAATCACTTTGGTCGAGGCGGGCCCTCGGATCCTGCCGGCCTTGCCTGGAAAGCTGGCCGATGCGGCGAAGCACGAGCTCGAGCATCTCGGCGTGAGGGTGCTGGCGGGCGTGCGGGTGGTCGAGGCGCGGCCGCACGAGATCGTCACCGAGGGAGGCGAGACGGTCCACGCCGATCTCATGGTGTGGGCGGCGGGCGTACGGGCACCGGCGTTCCTCGGCACGCTCGGCCTTGAAGCCAACCGCAATTGCCAGCTGATCGTGAAACCCACGCTGCAGACCACGCAGGACGAACGGATCTTCGCGCTCGGCGACTGCTGCTCGTTCACGCCGGAGGGCGAGGACCGTCCGGTTGCGCCCCGCGCGCAGGCGGCGCACCAGATGGCCGCGACCGTGTTCACCAACCTCGTCCGCTCGATGGACGGGCGGGCGCTCAAATCGTTCGTGTTCCACGACCATGGCTCGCTGGTCTCGCTCAGCCGGTTCTCGACCGTCGGCAGCCTGATGGGCAACCTCGTCGGCGGGCGCATGGCGGTGGAGGGACGCCTCGCCCGGCTCGCCTACGTTTCGCTCTACCAGCAGCACCTGTTGGCGATCCACGGCTGGTTGAAGGGCGTGGTGCTGATCCTCGTCGGCCGCGTCACGCGGATCGTGAGGCCGCGGCTAAAGCTGCATTAAGCGATGCGGAAATCCACCAGCGTCGGACCGCTCTGCTCGAAGCTCCAGGCGAGTGCCTCGTCGATGTCGCCCGGCTCTTCCACCCGCCGCGCGGGCACGCCTTGCGCTTCGGCGAGCGCGACGAAATCGATCCCCGAAAGGTCGCAGCCGGGCACTGAGTTCATCCCGAACTCGGCCGAGAAGCCGGTGAGGGCCGCATAGGCCGAGTTGTTGAGGATCAGGAAGCTGACGTTCGCCACTTCCTCGCGCGCCGAGAACAGTCCCTGGATCGCGTACATTGCCGCGCCGTCGCCGAGCACCGCGATCACCTTGTCGTCCTGCCCGAGCGCGACCCCGATCGCGCCGGGAAGCGAATAGCCCAGGCCCCCGCTGGCGCACGAATAGAACCCGCCCTCGCGCACGATCGGCAGCGTCACGTGCTCGGGCCCGCGCGCGGTGGGAGCTTCCTCGACCACCACCGCCTCTGCCGGGCGCAGCGCGGCGACGCGCTTCAACACATAGGCGGCCTTCATCTCCGCGGGCGGGTCGATCAGCTTGTGCGTCGGTCCTGAGAACGGCCGCGGCTGAACCCGTTCGGTCAGCGCGGCGAGCCCCGCCGCGACATTGCCGAGCACGCCGAACCCGCCGGGCAGCGCGGCAATCTGCTGCGGGTCTTCGGAGAGCGCGGCGAGCTGGGCATGCTCGGGCCAGTGCGGCCCGCTGCCCTCGACGTGATATGTGAACACCGGCGCTCCGGCGACGAGAATCGCGTCATGGGCGCTGAGCGCATCGCGCAACTGATCGCGCCAGGCGTTGAGGAAGCCGGCGAACTGCGGATGATCCTCGGGGAACGTCTCGCGCGCGTTGTAGGGCGCGGTCCATACCGACGCGCCGCATTTCTCGGCGAGCGCGATCGCGGCATTCCATCCGCCCGAATTGGCGACCCCCGTGCCGAGCACCAGCGCCGGCCGCTCGGCGCCCTCGAGCAGCGCCGCGATCCGTGTAAGGCCGTCGGGCGAGGGCACGGGCGCGGGCGTGAGCTCGGGCAGCATCGGCATCTCGCACTCGCGTTCCCAGTCGTCGACCGGGATCGAGACATACACCGGCCCCATCGGCGGGGTCAGCGCGGTGACGAATGCGCGGATCAGCGCCTGCGGCACGTCCTCCGCGCGCGCGGGCTCGACCGAATATTTCACGTACGGCCGCGGGAATTCGCTCGCCCGCTCGTTGTAGAGGAACGGGTCGTAGGGCAGGATGCTGCGCGCCTGCTGGCCCGCGGTCACCACCACGGGCGCGCAGTTGCGGAACGCGGTGAACAGGTTGCCGAGCGAATGGCCGGTGCCCGCCGCGCTGTGCAGGTTGACCAGCGCCGGCTTGCCGCTCGAACGCGCAAAGCCGTCGGCCATCCCGACCACCACCGCCTCGTTGAGCCCGAGCACGTAGCGGAAGCCTTCGGGCATCGCCTTCAGCATGGGCAGTTCGGTCGAGCCGGGATTGCCGAACAGGCGGTCGATCCCGAAGTGCTCGAAGATACGGTAGGCGGCTTCTCTTACGGTGGGCATGCTGGCTCCTTAGGCAGTCATCGGCGCTACCTTCAACCCCTCCCCTTCAGGGGAGGGGCAGGGGGTGGGGGCTCGCCATAAGCGCCGGGCCATGTTGACAGCCCCCACCCCAACCCCTCCCCTGAAGGGGAGGGGCTTATGTAGGTCAAACCGGCTCCCCGGCTGCGCGGGCGCGTTCGAGCACCAGCGGCTTGTCGATCCGGTAGCGCCAGATCGACAGGCCCGCCAGCACCAGGATCGGGATTGCGACCCAGTAGAGGTGGAGGATCGCCGAAGCGATGTCGCCGCCGTTGCGGTCGGCCATCAGCCCCACCGCGTAAGGCCCGATGCCCTGGCCGATGATCGTGATCGACAGGATGTAGAAGCTGGTGACCATCCCGCGCATCCGCGGCAGCACCAGCTCGATCAGGGTCGCGTATATCGGCGGCAGCCACATCGTGGTCGAGAGGCTGAAGGCGGTGAACCACACGTAGAACATCGTCAGGTCCTGCGTGGTGTAGACCGCCACCGCGCAGAGCGGCGACACGATCAGCGACACAAACGTCACCCACAGGCGCCCGGACGGAAAGCGCTGCTCGGCCCAGTCCGAGACCGGGCCGGCGATCAGCGGGCCGACCACGCCGAGGATCGCGATGAACGGGCCGAAGATCAGCCCGACCTGCGTCGCGCTCTGGTGGAAGTGGCCGATCAGGTATGACGGGGTGAAGCCCATCACCGCATAGTTCAGCATCGTCTGCACCGAGGCGGTGAGGATCACAATCACCGTCGCCGGGCTCTTGACCAGGGTCGCGTAGGCCGGACGGTCGCCGAGCTTCAATGACTGGAACCAGTTGATCAGCACGTAGAGCCCGAAGCCGGTGACCGACCACTGCACCGCGTTGCCGGTGAGGCCGGCAATGGCGATCGGGTTCGCCGCGCGCAAGCTATCGGTCCAGTGAGTGAGCCAGACGGCGGCGAGGACGATCACCACAAGCGCAATCAGGTTCACCGCCCAGTCGGTCGCGCTGGCGCGGCGGCGCACGAAGTTGAGCCACACCAGCACCGGCAGGATCGCGCCCAGCACTGCGCCGCTCGCCTTGAACGGGGCGGGGTCGGGCGGGGTAGCGATGCCGTCGGCCACTCCGCGCTTCGGTTCGGGCAGGCGCCACATCAGCGCCGCGAGCACCAGGCCCGGCAAGGCCGAGCCGATGAACGCCGCCTGCCAGCCGGCGAGGCCGAGCGGGGCGGGGGTGCCCTTCGGATAGGCGCCGTCCCACCAGTCGGCGATCGAGCCGCCGAGCGTCAGCGCCGCGCCGAGCCCGATCGCGACCGCGATCGACATCGCCGCGCCGATCATCCCCCGCTTCTCCCTGGGGAACGCATCCGACAGCAGCGAGAGGCCGGCAGGCTGGGAGCTCGCCTCGCCGATTCCGACGCCCAGGCGCGAGATCGCGAGCAGGCTGAAGCCCCTGGCGAAGCCGGCCAGGCCGGTCGCGATCGACCAGGCGAACAGCGACAGCGAGATCAGCTTGGTGCGCACCCAGCCGTCCGACAGCCGTCCGAGCGGGAGCGAGAACAATGCGTAGAACAGCGCGAACACGGTGCCGTAGAGCAGGCCCATCTCGGCATCGCCGACATGGAGGTCCGCCTTGATCCGTGGCAGCAGGATCGACAGCACCTGGCGATCGACCATCGACATCGCCTGCATCAGCACCACGAGCGTCAGCGCGTACCACGCGGTGCGGCTGCCAAGCGTGCCGTCGGCCTTCAGATAAGGGTTCGCCCCTTCAGCCGTCGTGGCCATTTGTCCCTCTCCCGTTTCGATCCTCCACGTCCGGCTATGCCGGATGGGGAGGGGGACCGCCAGCCCGAAGGGCTGGGGGTGGAGGGGCAGTTTGCGTCTTTTTTCCCCTCCGTCACCGGCCCGCGGCCGGCGCCACCTCCCCATCGCTTCGCGACAGGGAGGACCTTCTTCCTACAGCTTGAACCAGCGCTCGGCGTTGGTCTGGAAGAACTTCTTCTTCTGCGCGTCGGTGATGTCGAGATCGTCCATCCAGCGCACCTCGTCGGGCACGTACTGGTAGGGGTAATCCATCGCGTACATCACCCGGTCGTCGCCCATCACCTCGATCATCGTCTTGATCGCCGGCCCGAACGGCAGGCCGCTGTTGGTCGCGAGCACGTTGTTGCGCATGTAGTGGAACAAGTCATGCTCGAGCGGCTTCAGGCGCGGATAGCGCCCGCTGCGCAAGCCCGCCTGGTGCATGTAGTTCAGGCGATAGAGCATGAACGGCAGGCCCTCGCAGCCGTGGCCGAGCATCAGTTGCAGGTTCGGATAGCGGTCGAACACCCCGGTCGTCATCAGCCGCATCGCGTGATAGCTGGTCTCGACCGCGAACCCGAAGATCGCCCCGTCGAGCCCCGCGCCGACCATGTCGCCGATCATTTCGTCCGGCGGGCCCTGCGGGTGGATATAGAGCGGCAGGTTGAGCTCGGCACAGGCGCGCAGGATCGGGTCGAACTGCGGCTCGTCGAGATAGTGCCCCTGGGTGTGGCTGTTCACCTGCACCCCGTGGAAGCCGAGTTCTTCCTTGCCGCGCTTGAGCTCCTCAGCCGACCATTCCGCATCCTGCGGGGCGACCGCGATCATGCCATGGAAGCGGTCGGGGTATTTCTCGCACGCGGCCTTGAGGATGTCGTTCGAGCGCCGGGCGATGCCTTTGGCTTCCTCGACGTCGAACAGGGTCTGCACGCCGGGGCTGGTCATCGCCAGCACCGCCTTGTCGATCCCGCTCTCGTCCATCGCGCCGATGCGCAGCTCGCCCAGGTCGAGCAGCCGCTCGCGGATGAAGGTGGTGCGCTCGCTGGGGCTGGTGCCGTAGAAGCCCCACAGGCTGGCGGTGCCCTTGTCGGCGCGGCCCTCGCGCACCTGGCGCATGATCGCGTCGAATTGCTCCTGGGTGGCGAAAGCTTCCTCGGTGGCGATGCGCAAGTAGCCGCGGTCGCCGCCGGTGTTCAGTTCATGCGACATTTATAATCCTCCCCGGAACGGGGAGGGGGACCGCCGCCGCAGGCGGGGGTGGAGGGGCTCTCCACCCGCGCTGCGCTTGGAGGCGCGCCCCCTCCACCATGCCGTTTCACGTCATGGTCCCCCTCCCCGTTCCGGGGAGGAGTTTCTCACCCCTCGTGCACCGCTTTCTGCACCATGCACGCGAGCACGCCTTCGGGCCCGTCTTCCTTGCCGTGGCCGGACCACTTGACCCCGCCGAACGGGCTGTCGGCGGCGCCGATCATGTGGCTGTTGATCCCGACCATCCCCGCCTCCAGCTCGCGCGCGAGGCGCTGCTGGCGCTTGGTGTCGCCGGTCCAGGCGTAGGCGGCGAGGCCGTAGGGCAGGCGGTTCGCCTCGGCGATCATCTCGTCCTCGCCCTTGTAGGGGTTGATCAGGGCAAGCGGGCCGAACGGCTCTTCGCTCATCACTTCGGCATCGAGCGGGATCTCGCTGAGCACACTGGGCTTGTAGAAGTAGCCTTGGTTGCCGATCCGCTCGCCGCCGGTGTGAAGCGTGGCGCCCTTGCTCGTCGCGTCCGTAATGAACTTGTCCATCGCTTCGGGCCGGCGGGGGTTGGCCATCGGGCCCATCTGGGTGCCGTCGTCGAGCCCGTTGCCGACTTTCACTTTCGCCGCGCGCTCGGCAAAGCCGTCGCGGAACTTCTCGTAGACGTTTTCCTCGACGATGAAGCGGGTCGGCGACACGCAGACCTGGCCCGCGTTGCGGTACTTGCCGCCGACCGCCGTTTCGAGCGCCTTGTCGAAGTCCGCATCGCCGAACACCAGCACGGGGCCATGGCCGCCGAGCTCCATCGTGGTCGCGAGCATGTTGTCGGCCGCGAGCTTGGCGAGGTGCTTGCCGATCACGGTAGAGCCGGTGAAGCTCAACTTGCGCACCACCGGACTGGCCAAGAGGTGCCGACTGACTTCGTCCGGCACGCCGAACACCGCTTGCGCGACTTCCTTCGGCAGCCCGGCGTCGTAGAGGCACTGCAGCACGCCGAGCGCGGACGCGGGCGTTTCCTCGGCCGATTTCAGGATCACCGAGCAGCCCGCTGCGATCGGCGCGCCGAGCTTGCGGCCCGGATTGCCGAGCGGGAAGTTCCACGGCGCGAACGCTGCGACGACGCCGATCGGCTCGTGCCGCACGGTCGAGCGCTGGCCCTCGGGCCGCACCAGCTCGCGCCCGTAGAGACGGTGACACTCGCCGGCGTAGAAGCTGAACAGGTGCGCGACCATCATCACCTCGATCCGGCTTTCGGCGAGCGGCTTGCCCTGCTCCATCGTCGCGAGTCGGGCGAGCTCCTCCTGCCGGTCGTGCAGCAGCTTCGAGGCGCCGGCCAACACCGCGGAGCGCTGCGCCGCGGGGGCCTTGCGCCAGATCTGAAAACCCCTTGCCGCGGTTTCGAGCGCGCGGTCGAGGTCGGCCGGCTCGGCCAGGGGCAATTCGCCGATCGTTTCGCCGGTCGCGGGGTTGACCACGTTGAATGTCCGCCGGCCACCGCCGGAGACCTTTTCGCCGTCGATCACCATGTGGAGGGATGGGTATTGGGTCATCAAAAAAAACTCCGTCGTCCCAAGCTGGACCCGGGACCGCTATCGCGTTGCACCAGGAAAGCGGCGATCCCGGCTGGCGCCGGGGTTGCGCCTTAGATCAACCTTTCGCCCGCGCCCGCTCCGCGTTGCGCTCGGCCGCGCGTTGCCGGCGCTGCTCGACCGGTTCGTCGGAGACCGTCGAGCGCGGCGAGGTTCTCTTCCGACATCAACGACTCTCCCGAAATTAGTATGCGTTACTGACGATTTGGGAGAGATCGCCCCGCGCTGTCAACCGGGATTGGAGCTAAAGGCCAAGCTTCTCCAGCCGCTCGACTTCCATGCGATAAGGCTTGATGCCGCGCCACATGAAGAACGTCGCGGTGGGCAGGAAGATCGCCGCGGTGATCAGGATCGCCTTCCACACCTGGCTCTCGTCCACGACGATATAGGTGCTGACCCAGCCGATCACGAAGCTGCCCATCGCGCCGAAGAAGGTGAACATGAACAGATACAGCGCGCTCACCTGGCCGCGCATCTCGTTGGGTGCGATCCGCTGGATAGCGGCGTTCTGCGCGGGCGCCCCGGCGAGGCCGAAGAACACCCCCAGCGCCATCATCGTCAGCGCCAGCTCGCCTGTCGGCATCAGCGGCGTGGCGATCGTCGCCACGGTGGTGCAGACGAAAATGATCGCGGTCGCGCGGATGTTGGCGTCCTTGTGGCGCTTGCCCAGCCAGGTGACGAACACCCCCCCGACGAAGATTCCCAGCAGCATGGCCACCAGCTGCAGCGATCCGAGCAACGCCCCGGTTTCCGCCTCGCTCCAGCCGTAAGTGCGCGCCATGAACGGGATCCGCCAGGCGGGCAGGCCCTGGCTCTCGACCGCCGACAGCGCCAGCGCGGCGAACAGCGGCAGGAACACCTGCTTGCGGCCCCAGATCGCCACCGCGGCGTCCCAGCCCATGAAGGCGGCGACCTTGCGGCCGAACGAGGCATCGTCCGCGGTCAGCTTGTGGGCTTCTGGCGGGCTGCGGCGCGGCGGTTCCTTGACGAACAGCAGCACGATCCCGGCCACGATCCCCAGCGAGCCGATGATGACGAGCACCAGCTGCCAGTTGAATGCCGGAACACCGAGGATCGAGATCATGGCGGGCATCGTGCCGGTCCAGGCGATCATCTGCCCGCCGACGATGTTGCCGATCGAGCTGCCGCCGATGTAGCCGAGCTGGAGCAGCGCGAACACCAGCGGGATGCGCCAGGGGCGGAAGTAATCGACCAGCATCGAATACGAGCCCGGCCCGTTGGCCGAGCTCGATGCGCCGACGAACAGCCGCGTGCCGATCAGCTGCGCGAAGTTCTGCGCCAGCCCGCCCAGCGCCATGATCGCGCCGAGCACCGCGATGCCTGCCGAGAGCACGTATTTGCGCGGGAAGATATCGACCAGCCGCGCCAGCGGGATGCCGACGATGACGTAGGCGATGACGCTCGCCGGGCCGAGCAGGAAGCCAAGGGTCGAATCCGAGATGCCGAAGCTGCCCTTGATCCGCTCGGCGAGCATCGCGAACACCGTTTGGTCGAAGAACGTGACGAACGTCGCGAACACGATCGCGAACAGTGCGAAGAAGCCCCAGGCTTCCGAAGGCCAGGGCAGGCTGCTGTCTGCCGCTTTCGCGTTCTGGGCGTCGGCGACCATCTCGGCGGGGGTTGGCGCAATTGCCATCCGCTGTTCTCCCTCTCCCTGTTTTCCGACTGACCCTCTTGCCCCGGGGTTCGCCGGAATTCGCTTGGCCGATTTGTAGGTGGTCGATACCAAAAGGCGAGCCTAAAATTGTCGCCAATTGTCTTCGAACGAACCGGGGCGCGCCGGGCGAAGGTGCACCATCGAGGCCAGGCGAGGCAAGCGAATTGGTCGGGGAAAAATGCAGATGGGACAAACGGAAATGCAGCCGAGTTATGCCGAGGACCGCGCCGAGATCGAAGACCTGATGGCGCGCTATCTGTTCGCGATGGACTGGAACGACTACGACACTTACGCCGAGTGCTTTACCGAGGACGGCGAGCTCGACTATGCGATGGGCATCACCCGCGGGCGTGAGAACATCCGCGCCGAGGCCAAGCAATTCAAGGATAATGTCGGCCAACTGTTCGTCGATTCCGACGGCAATCCCGCCAAGCTGCGCCACGTCGTCGCGCACAAGGCGATCCGGGTCGAGGGCGACCGCGCGTGGAACACCGGGTTCTGGTTCGAAATGGCCAACGACGGGCCCGCGGGCGCGCCGAAGATGGGCACGTTCGGCCATTACGAAGACGAACTGGTGCGCGTGGACGGCGCGTGGAAGTTCAAGCGGCGCAAGATCTACAACGAGTTCCTGAAGGATCGCGGTTCGTCGCCGGTTAATCCGGTCGGCCTCATGGATGCCGCGGCTGATTCCGCCAGGGACAGGAACTGAGGCGATGAAGGATTTCGCGGGACGCACCGCGTTCGTCACCGGCGGCGCCAACGGCGTCGGGATCGGGATCGTCCGCAATCTGCTGGCCGAGGGATGCAAGGTCGCGATCGCCGACATCCGCCAGAACTCGATCGACCAGGCGCTGGCGACGTTGGACAACCGCGAGGTCATCGGCATCCGCCTCGACGTTTCGAGCCGCGAAGGCTTCAGGGAAGCCGCCGACCGGGCCGAGGAAGCGCTCGGCCCGGTGTCGCTGCTGTTCAACAACGCCGGGGTGAACCTTTTCCAGACGATCGAGGATTCGTCCTACGACGATTGGGATTGGGTGATGGGGGTCAACTTCTGGGGCGTCGTCAACGGGGTGATGACGTTCGCCCCGCGGATGAAGGCCCGCGCGCTTTCGGGCGAGCTGAAAGGCGGCCACATCATCAACACCGCGAGCATGGCCTCGTTCATCGGCAGCGGCGCGCCGGGGATCTACAACACCTCGAAGTTCGCCGTGCGCGGGCTCAGCTATTCGTTGCGCCACTCGATGTTCCAGTACGGCGTCGGAGTCTCGGTCGTGCATCCGGGACTGGTGAAGAGCTACATCTATGCCAGCGACGACATCCGCCCCGACGACCTGAAGGGTGCGATGAAGCCGGTCGACCACCACGCGGTCGAGCGGCTGGCGGGCATTCACGAGTTCGGCATGGAGCCCGACGTGATCGGGGCCCGCATCATCGAGGGCATCCGGGAGAACCGCGCGAACATCTTCACCCATCCCGATCACAAGGAAGAGGTACGCGAGCTGTTCGAGGAGATCCTCGGCGATTATCGCGACTATCCGCAGGA
Source organism: Sphingomonadaceae bacterium (assembly GCA_036384795.1). Classification (GTDB taxonomy): domain Bacteria; phylum Pseudomonadota; class Alphaproteobacteria; order Sphingomonadales; family Sphingomonadaceae; genus Andeanibacterium. The sequence continues at coordinate 21,354 of DASVLP010000059.1, forward strand.
TGCGGGTTTCGACCAGCGGGTCGGGTTTGAGAAATTGCGGCGCGACAATTTCGTCGAGATCCGGCGCAAGGCGAACGAGGTCGGCTAGCAGGCGCGGTTAAGCTGCACCGTGCCAAGGCCCCGCCGATGAAACCGATCGCCGCGCTTCTTTCGCTCGCCGTGCTGGCGGGCGCCGCTCCCCCGAACGAAAGCCCGCTCGATCCCGGCGACGCGATCCTGTTGCGCTGCTCGGCCGCGTTCGCGCTGGTCGCCGGCGATCAGGCGCGCGGATTACCGGCGGCCAAGGCTTATCCGCCTCTCGCCGCGCGGGGAAAGGAGTTCTTCGTCCAGGCGTCTGCCCAGCTGATGGACGAGCGCCACCTCACCCGCGAGCAGGTCCAGGCATTGCTGCAGCAGCAGGTCGTCCAGCTCCAGCAGGGCAGCGCTGCGGCGAAAGACCCTGCTGGCTATCTCGACCAGGTGATGCAGCCGTGTCTGGAAGAGCTGGCAGGCGCGGGTTTGTGACAGGTTAAATCCCGGCAAAACTGCCGGAAATTTGCGCGCTCCCCGGTGGACGTGCCGCGCGGCATGCGGCATGGGAGCCGGTACATGTGGCGCCTCTATCAGTTCCCGCTCTGCCCGTTCAGCCGCAAGGTCCGGCTGCTGCTGAGCGAGAAAGGCGTCGCCTACGAGCTCGAGCGCGAGAACCCGTGGGAAGGGCGCGACGAATTCCTGGCGATGAACCCGGCCGGGCGCACCCCGGTGCTGCACGATCCCGAAAAGCGGGTGACCCTGGTCGATAGCCGGGCAATCTGCGAATATTTCGAGGAAGTGGACGATCGCGCGCCGATGATCGTCGGCACCGCCGCCACCCGCGCCGAGATCCGCCGGCTGATCGCGCTGTTCGACGAGAACTTTTTCGCCGATGTCACCGCGCCGCTGCTCTCCGAACGGATGACCAAGCGCCTGTTCCTGCGCGCGCCGCCGGATTCGGCGCTGCTGCGCCAGGCGATGAAGCTCGCCAACGAGCATCTCGACTATATGGATTGGCTGATCGACAACCGGCCGTGGCTCGCCGGCGCGCAGATGAGCCTCGCCGACCTCGCTGCCGCCGCGCAGATCTCAGTCGCGGACTATCTCGGCGGGATCGACTGGACCGGCCACGAGCAGACCCGCGGCTGGTACTCGGTGTTCAAGAGCCGGCCGAGCTTCCGCCCATTGCTCGCAGAGCGGATGGACGTGATCCAGCCGCCCAAGCACTACGCCGACGTCAACGCGTAAAGTCCCTCCCCTTTCAGGACAGGCCTCCAGTGCCCATATCGCCGTCAAAGGAGATCCCCGATGCCGGACAAGATGAACCTCACCGAGGAGCAGTGGCGCGAGAAGCTGACGCCGGAGCAGTACCAGGTGCTGCGTCAGGCCGGCACCGAGCGCGCGTTCACCGGCAAGTACGAGCCCAACGAGGCCGCCGGCATGTATCGCTGCGCCGGCTGCGGATTGCCGCTGTTCTCCAGCGAGACCAAATATCACAGCGGCTCTGGCTGGCCCAGCTTCACCGCGCCGGTCGCGGGCGACGCGGTGGATGAACACACCGACGCCTCGCACGGCATGATCCGCACCGAAGTGCGCTGCGCGCGCTGCGAGGGGCATCTGGGGCACGTGTTCCCCGACGGGCCGCGCGACCAGGGCGGCCTGCGCTATTGCATCAACAGCGCGAGCCTCGATTTCGATCCGGAAAGTTGAGCGGCCCGGCGCCGGGTATTTCGCCGTTAACGCTGCATTACAATTCCTCTATGCAAGGCGCCGGGACGATGGACGGCCCGCGCCGCGGCGCGGCTAGACGCTAGGGACAGACCGCTCGGATGGCACGCAAGCGGAGCATCGGCTCCAAGGCAACACCTCGCGAACGCGCGCGGGCGAGCGATTCGGGCGGCGGCCGCGGCAACGGTCCGGCGAAGCGCGGCCGCTTGGGCCGCTGGACGCGGCGCGTGCTGGCATGGGGCGCGGCGCTGGTCCTGCTGGCCGCGCTGGCGCTGGGCACCGCGGTATTCTTCGCCGAGCGCAACCTGCCGAGCTTTTCGCAGCTCAAGAACAGCCAGGTCGGCCAGACGATCGTGGTGCGCGCGCGCGACGGCAGCGAGCTGGTCGTGCTCGGGCCGAGCTACGGCCAATGGCTGACGTCTGCTGAAATCCCGCAAGTGATGAAGGACGCGATGGTCTCGGTCGAAGACCGGCGGTTCTATTCGCACATCGGGATCGACCCCCTCGGCCTGCTGCGCGCGCTGTGGGTCCACCTGACCACCGGCGAACGGACCAGTGCGACCTCGACCATCACCCAGCAGCTGGCCCGCAACCTGTTCCTCAACTCGAACCGCACGCTCGACCGCAAGGCGCGCGAGGCGGTGCTGTCGATGGCGCTCGAGGCCAAGTTCACCAAGGCCCAGATTCTCGAGCTGTACCTCAACAAGGTCTATTTCGGCGGCGGCGCCTACGGCATCGATTCGGCGAGCCGCAAGTTCTTCAGCCATTCGGCCCGCGATCTCAGCCTGCCCGAAGCGGCCATCATCGCCGGGATGGTGAAGGCGCCGTCGCGCTATTCGCCCACCGCCGACGTCGACGCGGCGGTCGGCCGCGCGAACGTGGTGATCGAGCAGATGGCGAAATACGGCGCGATCTCGCCCGAAGAGGCGAAGACCGTGAAAGTCTCCTCGGTCAAGCTGCACAAGGATGCGGGGCTCAACTCGGTGCGCTATTTCACCGACTGGGTGCTGCCGCAGCTCGACCTGCTGCTGCCCGAGACCAACCAGCCGCTGGAGGTGTGGACCACGCTCGATCCGGCGATGCAGCGCGAGGCGACCCAGGCGATCCAGCAGAACACCCCCAAGGGCGCGCAAGGCGCGCTGGTCAGCCTCGACCGCGACGGGGCGGTGCTCGCGCTGGTCGGCGGCACCGATTACGTTTCGACCAACTACAACCGCGCCGTGAATTCGGTGCGCCAGCCCGGCTCGGCGTGGAAATTGTTCGTCTATCTCGCGGCGCTCGAAGCCGGCTACAAGCCCGACGATCGGGTGGTCGACGAACCGGTGACGATCCAGGGCTGGAGCCCGCGCAACGATGACGGCAAGTTCGCCGGGCAGATCGACGTGCGCACCGCGTTCGCCTATTCGAAGAACACCGTCGCCGCGCAGCTCGGCAACGAAGTCGGCTTCAGCGCGGTCGCCTCGATGGCCCGGCGGTTCGGCATCTCGACCCCGATCAACACCCAGCCGGCGATGGTGCTCGGCACCTCCGACGTGCGACTGATCGACATGACCCGGGCGTTCGGATCGGTGTCGGCGGGAGGGCTTTCGATCGAGCCTTACGGGGTGACCAAGGTCGCCACCGTCAACGGGTGGGTGCTCTACGAGCATAAGCCGGCCAGCAGCTATCAGCTGGTGCCGGACTATGTCGCCGCCGGGATCACCGACTTGCTCCAGACCACCGTCAGCATTGGCACCGGCCGGGCGGCGCAGATCGGTCGTCCGGTTGCGGGCAAGACCGGAACCACCAGCTCGAACAAGGACGGCTGGTTCCTCGGCTTCTCCAGCGGGATCACCACCGGAGTGTGGATGGGCCGCGACGACGCGAAGCCGGTGCGCGGGCTCTACGGCGGCACGGCGCCGGCTCGGGCGTTCGCCGCCTACATGCGCGAGGCGGTGAAGACCCGCCCGGTCGAGCAGTTCCAGACTCAGGTCAAGTTGCCCGACTGGCAGCTCGAGCCGGACGACGAATATTACGGCGAGACCGGGGACAACTACTATTACGTCGACGAGAACGGCAACCTCATCGAACCGCGCAACCAGGCGGGGCGCACCGAACAGCCCGAGGGCGACGACGGCGACCAGGACGGCGCCGGCGGGCAACTGGTCCCGGCAAGCCCCGCCCCGCCGGCGGCGAGCGAAGAGTTCCTCGACCGCGCGACCGGGCGCAACCCGTCGTCGGCCGCTCCGCGCCGGCCGCAGTCGGCGCTGGACGTGGTGCCGGCGCCGCGCACGGGGCAAGTCCGCCCGAACGCAAACGGCTACTAACGAAACAAGGGGGATGAGTTCCTGCGAAAGCAGGAACCCCGAAGCGCGCGACATGCCCCGCGTGGGGGCGGACCCCGGCTTTCGCCGGGGTCGCAGCAGCGACGGCTACTCCGTCTTGCCGCTGTCCACCCGCACCGCCACGTCGGCCGATTGCCCGCTGGGCGCCTGGACGTGGAGCAGGACCGCGTTGCGGCCGGAGCGTTCGGCCGCCGCGACCGCAGCATGGAAATCGGCGGTCGAGGTGACGGTCTTGTAGTTCACCGAAGTGATGATCATTCCGCGGTCGAGCGGGGTGTCGGCCGCGCCGGAACCGTCCTCGATCGAGGTGATCACAACGCCGGTGGCGTTCGACGACAGCCCGAGCTGCTGGGCGACGCGCGGCGTGACGGCCATCACGTGCAGCCCCAGCGACTGCTCGAAATATGCCCCGCTGTCGCCCGGGCCACCGTTGTCGTTGTCGGGCGACTGGCCGGAGAACCCGCCGAAATCCTTCTTGCTGAGCTCTTCCGACGACGGCCGGGTGCCGACCGTCACGTTCAGCGTCATCGGCTTGCCCTGGCGGATCACGCTCAGCGTCACCCGCGTGCCCGGCTTGGTCTGCGCCATGATCGCGGCGAGCGACTGGTCCTCGGTCACTTGCTCGCCGTTAACCGCGGTCACGATGTCGCCGCGCTGCAGCCCCGCCTTGTCCGCCGGATCGTTGGGCACGACGGCCTCGGCGTACTGGCCCTTGCCGTGCGGCAGGCCCAGCGCGTCCGCCATGTCCTCGCTGACGTCGGAGAACTGCGCGCCGAGGTAACCGCGCTCGATCGCCTGGCCGTGGATCAGCTTGTCGACGATCGGCCGCGCGACTTCGGAAGGAATCGCGAAGCCGATGCCGACGTTACCGCCGCCGTTGGGCGAGACGATCCAGCGGTTGATGCCGATCACGTTGCCGTTCATGTCGAACATCGGGCCGCCCGAGTTGCCCGGATTGATCGACGCGTCGGTCTGGATGTACTCGTTGTAGGCGCCCGGGCCGGCATGGCGGTGCGCGCTCGAGACGATGCCGGCGGTCACCGTGCTGGCCAGGCCGAACGGGTTGCCGATCGCCAGCACCCAGTCGCCCGCGCGCGCGTTGGCCGATTGCCCGAACTTCACGAACGGCAGCGGCTTGCTCGCCTTGATCTTCAGCACCGCGATGTCCGAATAATCGTCCTGCCCGACGATCGTCGCGGGATATTCGGTGCCGTCGAACAGGGTGACGGTGATCGAGGTGGCGACGCCTTGCCCTTCGGCGGTGATCACGTGGTTGTTGGTGACGATGTAGCCGTCGGACGAGATCAGGAAGCCCGAGCCCAGCGCATGCGCGGTCTGGGTGCGCGGCTGCTGCGGCTGCGCGTCGGGGCCGAAGAAGAAATTGAACAGCGGGTTGTTGCCCTGGCCGTTGTTGACCTTGACCTGCTGGCGGGTCTGGATGCCGACCACCGCCGGCTGGAGCTGGTCCACCAGCCCGGCGAAGCTCGCCGGAGCGCCGCTGCGCGGCATCACCGACTGGATCTTGCTGGGTTCGTTCTGCGCCTCCTGGGCGCCCGCGGGATAGCCGGTGGCGAGCGAGAATGCGGCGCCTCCGATCAACAGGGCCGATGAAATTCCATAAGCGTAACGCACGGGCTTCACGTCCTTCTTCCTCTCATCTTTTGCGCTGGTCGCGCCGGCAGGTGCCCGCCAGGGTCTGAACAGAAATTGAATGACAGCCGTAATCGTTCCCCGGCCGTTCCCGCGGGGTTCAGGGCTTGCCGCGGAACTGCCGCAAGTATTCGTTATCGGGCGAAAGAATGATCGAGCTCTTGCCCTTGCCCGAGCCGAACGTGGTGTCGTAGCTCTCCATCGCACGATAGAAATCGTAGAACTTGGGGTCCTTGCCGTAGGCGTCGGCGTAGATCTTGGCGGCCTTCGCGTCGGCATCGGCGCGGATGATCTGCGCGTCCTTCTGCCCTTGCGCGATGATCGTCGCGGCTTCCTGCTCGCGCGCGGTCTGCATCCGGGTAAAGGCGGATGCCAGCGGCGTGCCGTTGGGCAGGTCGGCGCGCTTGATCCTGACGTCGATCACCTGGGCGCCGTATTCGCGCGCTTCCTTGTCGAGCAGGGCGGTGATCGCGTGCATCGTGGTGCCGCGCTCGGCGGTCAGCAGCGACTGGAAGCTCTGCCGCCCGAGCTGCTGGCGCACCACCGAGCTCAGGATCGGCGAGAGCTGCGCCTCGACGTTCTCGATCGAGCCGGCGTTGCGCACCATCTTGATCGGATCGACGATGCGGTAGCGCGCATAGGCATCGACCTCGAGCCGCAGCTGGTCGGTCGACAGCACCGTCTGGGGCTGCATGTCGAGATCGCGCACGCGCTTGTCGACCCGCTGGACCGTTTCGAAGAACGGGATCCGCAAGTGCAGGCCGGCATCGGTGTGGCCGTAGGCGGTTCGCGGGCGGAACTGGTTCCACACCCGCACGGGGTCGCCGGTGCGGATCACCACCGCCTGCTCGGTCTCGGGCACTTCGACCACGCTCGCCAGCAGCGCGACGACCACCAGCGCGACCGCGACGATCGCCAGCTTGTAGGTATGCCACAGCTCGGCCATCGGCTTACTTCCCGCCGCCTGCGTCGTCGCTCTTCACCGCCGGCAGCGGCAGGTAGGGCGTGACGTTGCCCGCCTCGATGATCGTCTTGTCGGTCTTGCTCAGCACGCGCTCCATCGTCTCGTAATACATCCGCCGGCGGGTGACCTCGGGCGCGAGCTTGTACTGCGCATAGACTTTGTCGAACGCCGCCGCGTCGCCCTCGGCGCGGGCGAGCACCTGCTGCGCGGCGGCCTCGGCCTGGTTGCGATAGCTTTCGGCCTGCTGCTGCGCGGCCGAGACGTTCTTGAACGCGTCCTCGACTTCGGCCGGCGGATCGGTCTTGCGGATCTCGACGCCCTGGATGTTGACGCCCGCGTGGTAGGAATCGAGCACTTGCTGCATGCGCATGGCGACCGCCTGCTCGATGTCGGCGCGGCCTTCGCCGGAGAACACCGTGTTCAGCGGCTCTTCGCCTACCGAGGCGCGCATCGCGGCCTCGCCCACTTCGCGCACTGTGCTTTCCGGCTCGGCAAGCGCAAAACGAAACTGCTTCAGGTCCTTGATGTTCCAGCGCACCAGGTAGGACAAGTCGACCAGGTTCTGGTCGCTGGTCAGCATCAGCCGCTCGGCGTCGCTGTCGGGGATCTGGAAGATGCGGATCTGGGATACCGGCGTCACGTCGACCGACTGGATCGGCCACGGTAGCGTCAGCGACACGCCCGAGCCGATCGTGCGCGAATACTTGCCGAACGTGGTGACGATGCCCTGTTCCTTCGGGCCGAGCTGGTGGACCATCGAGAACGCGAGCCACAGGGCCACCACGCCGCCGATCGCCAGCGGCAGTAGGTTCCTGCCGCCCGGCACTTGCGGCAGGCGCAGGCGCGGGCCGCCGGGCGGGCCGCCGCGGCCGCGCCGCGGGCCTTCGGGGCCGCGGTTCTTGAACAGATCCTCGATGCTGGGCGAGCGGCGCCGGTCGTCGCTGCCGCCGGGAAGCCAGGGATTGCGCGGACCGGCGGGCTTGTCGCCGGGCGTGGGTGCGTCGCCCTTCGGCGTGTCGTCCTCGCCGCGCTCGCCCTCGGGCTTGGGCGGGCCGCCCCACGGGCTGCCCTTGCCGGCCATTGCCAGCGCGATCCTGCCGAACAGTCCTCCCGAACGTGCCATCGCCCCCTTATAGGGATCGCGTTCGCGAAAAACAGGGTGCGCCGCGCAGATTTTCCCATGCATGGGCGGCACACCTCCGCTAGCAGGGCGACGATGACCGACGAAGACACACTTAAGCAACGGCTTCCCGCGCAGGCGCTCGAGCGCCTGCAATCGCTGCGGCTCGCCGACGGCACCGCGACCCTGGTGCTCGACGCGAGCGGGCTCGATGCGCTCGCGCGCGACCGGATGGAAGTGGCGGTACGCGATACCTTGCGCGGCGCGGTTGCCGAAGTGCGGGTGGCGATGACCGCCGACAAGGCGCCTCCCCGCGCGGCGCCGAGAATCGTCGCGATCGGTTCGGGCAAAGGCGGGGTGGGCAAGTCGACCCTCACCGCCAATCTCGCGATCGCGCTCAAGCGCGCCGGGCGCAAGGTCGGGATCGTCGATGCCGACATCTACGGCCCCTCGCAGCCGACCTTGCTGGCGACCGAAGGCGAGCAGCCGCAGGCCGAGAACAACAAGCTGATCCCGGTGCCGACGCCGGCCGGCGTGCCGCTGCTGTCGATGGGCCACCTGGTCGAGCCGGGCCGCGCGATCGCCTGGCGCGGGCCGATGGCGGGGAACGCGCTCGGGCAACTGATCGATGCCCGGTGGGGCGATGTCGACACTTTGCTGGTCGACCTGCCGCCGGGCACCGGCGACGTCCAGCTCACCATGCTCCAGCGCTTCAAGCCGGCCGGCGCGGTGATCGTCTCGACCCCGCAGGATCTCTCGCTGATCGACGCGCGCAGGGCGATGAACCTGTTCCAGCAGGGCGGAATTCCGATCGTCGGGTTCGTCGAGAACATGGCCGGCTACGTCTGCCCGCATTGCGGCGAGGCGAGCGACCCGTTCGGCAAAGGCGGGGCGGAAGCGGCCGCGCGCGAGCTCGGCCTGCCGTTCCTCGGCCGGGTGCCGCTCACCCTGGCGATCCGCGAAGCGAGCGATGCCGGCACGCCGCCGGCCGCGGGCGACGGCGATGAGGCCGCGCCGTTCACCCGGATCGCCGCGCGGCTCGCCGACTGGCTCGATGCCGGCGCAGGCGCCGGAGCCGGCTAGACGATGTACGTCACCCGCCGGGGGCTGCTGGCCGGAGCCGCGCTCGGCGGCGGGTTGGTGGTCGCCTGGAAGCTGCGGCCGCGCAAGTTCGTGCCCCCGCTCAAGCCCGCGCGCAACGAGGCGGTGTTCGACGCCTGGCTCAAGATTTCGAGCGACGGCGTGGTGACCGTGGCGGTGCCGCAGCTCGAGATGGGCCAGGGCGTCAGCACGATCCTGCCGCAAGTGGTCGCGATCGAGCTCGGGGCCGACTGGCGTCAGGTGGCGGTCGAACCCCCGCCGCCGAGCGGGGCTTACGCCAACGTGCCGCTCGCCGCGCGCTGGGCGCCGCTGTGGCGGCCGCTGCTGCCGTTCCTCGAGAACGACCCGGACGACATCCTGGTCGAGCGCTGGGCGCAGGACCACAGCTTTGCGGTCACCGCCGACGGCACTTCGCTCGCGGCGTACGAAATGCCTTGCCGGCTGGCGGCGGCGAGCGCCCGCTCGATGCTGGCCAAGGAAGCGGCGAGCCGCTGGGGCATCTCGTGGGAGGAATGCGACGCGCACGACGGCTTCATCGTCAACGAGGACCGCAAGCTGCGCTTCGCCGACCTCGCGCTCGGCGCGGCAGGGCGCGCGCCGCCCGATCCTCCGCCGCTGCGCACCACGCCGCCGCAGGAGCTGCCCAACGACATGGGCGACGGAGCGCCGATCCCGTACCCGCGGCTCGATCTGCCGGCCAAAGTCGACGGCAGCTACCAGTTCGCCGGCGACGTGCGGCTGCCCGACATGGCCTATGCCTCGATCCGCCATGCGCCGATCGACGAGGGCGAACTCGCCCACTTCGATCACCGGGCGGCGGTGGCGAAGCACGACCTGATCGGCGTGGTCAAAGGCAAGCGCTGGCTGGCCGCGGTCGCCCGCACCTGGTGGGCTGCCGAGCACGCGCTCGACCGGCTCGCGCCGACTTTCCGCATCGCCGGCGCGCTCGACAGCGACGCGGTTGAGGCCGCGCTCGAGCAAGGCATCGCGAAAGGTGAGGCCGAGCGGATCAGCGGGCGCGGGGAGGGCGACAAATCGCTTGGCAAGCCGAGCTTTTCGGCACGCTACGACGTCGCGCCCGCGCTCCACGCCGCGATCGAGACCGCCAGCGTCACCGCCCGGCTCGCCGACGGCAAGCTCGAGCTGTGGCTCGCCAGCCAGGCGCCCGAACATGCCCGCGCGGCGGTGGCCAAGGCGCTCGACATGTCCGAGCTCGACGTGGTGCTCTACCCGATGCCCGCCGGCGGCAGCTTCGATGCGCGGCTGGAGCACGATCACGCGATCGAGGCGGCGCTGATCGCGCGCGAGGTCAAGTTGCCGGTGCAGCTGGTGTGGTCCCGCGCCGAAGAGGCGGTGATGGACCGGGTGCGCCCGCCGGTGGTCGCGGTGCTCGCCGCGCGTACCGGCGAAGGCGGCTATATCGACACCTGGCGCGCGCGCCTCGCGCTGCCGCCCACGGCGCAGGAATTCGGCCGCCGCCTGTTCGGCAACCGCACCAGCTGGGCGGCGATCGATGCAAGCTCCGGCGAGGCCGATGCGCTGGCGGTCGAAGGGGCCGATCCGCCTTACGGCATTCCCAACGTCGCGATCGACCACGTTCCGGTGCGGATCGGCCTGCCGACCGGGCGGCTGCGCGGCAATGCCCACGGCTACACTGCGTTCTTCACCGAAAGCTTCGTCGACGAGATCGCGCACAAGAACAACCGCGAGCCGCTCTCCTTCCGGATCGAGATGCTGGGTGACGACGTGCGCCTCGCACAGTGCCTGCAGCGCGCCGCGCGGCTGGCGCAATGGGGCGGCGGGGTCGACCAGAGCGGGCAGGGGATCGCCTGCCACCGGATCGGGGAAGGCCGCATCGCCGCAGTCGCGACCGCGGCGCGCGGCGAACACGGCGTGACGGTGTCGAAGATCTCGGCAGCGGTCGACATCGGGCGGATCGTCAATCTCGACATCGCGCGCCAGCAGATCGAGGGCGGGCTGGTGTTCGGGATGGGCCTCGCACTGGGGGCGAGCGTCGAATACGCCGCGGGCTATCCGCTGACGGGGCGGCTCGCGGCGATGAACCTGCCGGTGCTCGCGACTTGTCCGGAAATCGAGATCGATTTCGTCAAGAGCAGCGCCGAGCCCGCCGATCCCGGCGAGCTGGGCCTCGCGGTCGTCGCGCCGGCCATCGCCAACGCGCTGTTCTCGGCCACGGGCCTGCGCTTCCGGCGCCTGCCGCTGCTGTCGGAATCGGAGACCGCGTGAGCCAGCCATCCGCCTTTCCCGAAGATCACAAGCTCGTCGCGACCGGCGGCGTCGGCGTGTTGCTGGTCAACCTCGGCACGCCTGACGCGCCGACCCCGGCGGCGATAAAGCGCTATCTGGCGGAATTCCTGTCCGACCCGCGGGTTGTGGAGATTCCGCCGCTGGTGTGGCAGCCGATCCTGCGCGGGATCGTGCTCAACACCCGCCCGAAGAAGTCCGCCCACGCCTATGCGCAGATCTGGACCGAGCGCGGCTCGCCGCTGGCGGTGATCACCCACGACCAGGCCGCCGCCCTGCAGCGGCGGCTGGGCGACTTGGCGCAGGTGCGGTTCGCGATGCGCTACGGCAATCCGCCGGTCGCGGCTGAGTTGAACGCGCTGAAAGACGCAGGCTGCGAGCGCATCCTGGTGGCGCCGCTCTATCCGCAATACGCCGCAGCGACCAACGCCAGCGTGATGGACGCGGTGGGCGCGGCACTGGCGGCGATGCGCTGGCAGCCGGCGGTGCGGGTGCTGCCGCCCTACTACGACGACCCCGCCTATATCGCCGCGCTGGCGGAGGACCTCGGCGCACAGCTGACCGCGCTGCCGTTCGCTCCGCAAGTGCTGCTGCTGAGCTTCCACGGCCTGCCCGAGCGCAGTCTGCATTTGGGCGATCCGTACCACTGCCACTGCCAGAAGACCGCGCGGCTGCTCGGCGAAGCGCTGGCGCGACCGGACCTGCGCATCGAGACCAGCTTCCAGTCGCGCTTCGGCCGCGCCAAGTGGCTCGAACCGGCGACCGATGCGGTGCTCGCGCGCGAGGCGCAGGCCGGCACCCGGCGCCTCGCGATCGCCGCTCCGGGCTTCGCCGCCGACTGCCTCGAGACGCTCGAGGAACTGGCGATCCGCGGCAAGGAACAGTTCCTCGCAGCCGGCGGCGAACACTTCGCAACGCTCGCTTGCCTCAACGCGGGGGAGTCGGGGATGGCGATGCTCGAAACGCTCGTGCGCCGCGAGCTGGCGGGCTGGGTTTGACGAAAACGGAGTTTGTTAGCCGCCGGCAGACGGCCGAAACGAACCCCAGAAGCCAGTCACGTATTGAACGGCCTGACCCGCTTCATCGTATTTTACTTCCATCCGGCGTTCTGCAACTGCAGCGCAAAGCAGCTTTGCGTAAGTCTGTGAAGCTTTGCGGCTGGTCTCGCACTCCGACACTTTTCCCCGTTCATCCACCACCAGCGTTGCGAAAATTCGATACTCGGGTGCTCCGTCAGGCAGGTCGTTCGCGGTGAACGTCGCATCTGCCGGCAATTTCAGATCATTGACCGATCCAGGATCAAAAATATTGATGCTCTCGATGAGGCTGTAGGTGGGTTTCCCATCGGGGCCTCTCGCGGGCGTTATTCGCTGCCGCTGATAAATTGGGCAAAAGGTGGAACGGAGCCTTTCATCGACGCTAACCTCCAGCACTTCGCACTCGAGAATTTTTCCTGACGGAGCGACCCAGGCGCGAAAAAGAACGCTGCCGCGTTCGCTACCGTGATAGGCATTTTGAAGGTGCGTGGCAGTGCCGACATCGTTCAACGCAACGGACAGAGCGCTCGCCGCGATGATAGAAAAAAATGGCACGATGCCCTCCCCAGTTTGCTCCCGCGCTAACTGTAAAGCATTTTCCTAGATGCCACCAATCTGTCAGCCTGCTCTGATGTTCAAAAGAGTCGCCGGCACGGTGTCGGAGAGGGAGCCATGGTCAGTGCGAACATTGGGACGATTCGCGGCAAATTCGGGTGAAGTGCCGCGCGCAGTCGCGCCTGGCGGCGGCGCTACTCCCCGCCCAGCGCGAACACGTAAAGCACGTTCCCACCGTTCCCGAGCTTGTACTCCGGGCTCATCCCCATCAGCGCGAAGGCCTCCGGCGAAAGCCCGGTGCCGACCGCGACGTATTGCCTGCCGTCGACCGCATAGCTGATCGGGAAGCCGCCGACCGGCACGTTGAGGTTCACTTCCCACAGCTTCTTGCCGGTCGCATCGTCGAGCGCCTTGAAGCGGCCGACCGCGTCGCCGGCGAACACCAGCCCGCCGGCAGTGGACATCAGCGACATCGCGCCCGCGCGTTGGTCGAACTTCCACACCGTGTCGCCGGTCTTGACTGAGATCGCGCGGATCGTGCCGACGTTGGTCTCGCCCGGCGCCATCTTGGCGACGTTGTTGATCCCCATGCCGATCGCACCGGTTTCCCCGGCTTTCGGCGTCGAGACCGTCTCGCACAGGTTCTGCAGGGGCATGTACATCAGGCCGGTCTTCGGGCTGTAGGTGCCCTCGGGCCAGTTCTTGCCGCCGGCGAAGCTCGGGCAGACCTCGAGGCTCTGGCCGGGGCCGGTGAACACTGCCGCGGGGTTGTCGGTGACTTTGCCCGTGCGCCCGTCGATCGACTGGACGACGTTCTGCTTCACGGTAGGGGTCGCCCACAGGAATTGGCCGGTGGTGCGGTCGAGCGTGTAGACGATCCCGGTCTTGCCGGGGATGCCGGTCAGCACTTTGTAGGTCTTGTGAGGATCGATCTTCGGGTTGATCCACGCGACCTGCTTCGGATCGGGCGCGACCTGGGTATCGACCAGCAGCCGGGTGAAGGTGTGATCGAAGTCCCAATGGTCGATCACGTGCTGGTAGTACCAGACGATCTTGCCGGTCTGCGCGTCGATCGCCAGGGTCGAGGTCGAATAGAGGTGCTGCTTATCGTTGCCGCCGAGCAGGTACTTGGTCGTCGGGGCGGTGACCGAAGTACCGTAGTAGATGAGGTGCAGCTCGGGGTCGTACGTAGGGGGCATCCAGGTGCCGACCTGAAGGCGCTTTTCCCACGGCACGCCGCCCCAGCTCGCATCGCCCGGCTCGCCGGGCTTGGCCATCGTGTGCAGGCGCCACAGCTCCTTGCCGGTGCGCGCGTCGTTGGCGACGATCACGCAGGCGTCCGGCCCGGCTTCGGCGGCGCAGTTGCGCCCCGAAATCACCTTTCCGTCGGCGATGATCGGCCCGCCGCTGGTGCTCGCCGCCTGCGTCTTCCAGTCGGTGACTTTGGTTTCCCAGACCTGCTTGCCGGTGTGGATGTCGACCGCATAGGCGTAGCCGTCGGCGCTGGTGTCGATCAGCAGGTTCTCGAAGATCGCCGCGTTGCGCTTGGTGCCGCCGCCGCGGAAGTCCTTTGGGTACTGGCGCTTGAACTTCCAGATCAGGTCGCCGGTCCCGGCATCGACCGCCTCGACCGCGTCGTTGGGCTCGATGATGTACATCACCCCGTCGTGGACCAGCGGGGTGCCTTCGTAGCCGCCTTCGGCCAGCGGGCGCGCCCAGGCGAGCCTGAGCCCGTGGACGTTGGCGGCGGTGATCTGGTCGAGCGGGCTGTAGCCCCACCCGTTGAGGGTACGGCGGAAGCTCAGCCAATCGCCTGGGGGCGGGTTGTCGATCTGCGCCTGGCTGACCGGCGTGGGCTGGTGCAGATCGAGCGGCATCGCGGTGGCGGAATAGCCGATGCCGGACGTCCGCTCCGGCGCCCGGTCCTGCGCCGCCGCGCCTGCGGTCAACAACCCGGCGGCGAGCGCCCCCGAAGCCAGCAGCGCCCACTTGCGATTATCCCGCATCCCCATCCCTCATTGACTATGTCCGAAACCCATCCAGCCCTTCTTCCGCGTTCAGAAGTCGACCGCAACCCCTTTCTTCACCCAATCGCCGTAGCGGGTGGGGCTGAGGCCGTCGGTATCGGGCTCGCCCGCGGTCGCATCGGCCGGCTTCGGCGGCGGGGAATTGTCCCAGTGGGCCGGCTTCGCGAATTCCTTCGGGCGCTTCGTCGCACGTTTGACCATAAGCGCCAGGATGCCCCGGCTGGCGTCCGAAGGCAATTCTCCGTAAGGCCGCGCGCGATGCCCGAAATCCCCGGACTTGCCGCGCGCAACGCGGCGCTGAGGCTCACCGACGCGGTCCTGCGGCGGGGCGAAACGCTCGACCAGGCGGGCCCGGCAGCGCTGAAGGGCGTCTCTGCCGAGGCCGACCGCGCGCTCGCGCGGGCGATTGCATCAGAGGTGTTCCGCTGGCTGCCGGACTTCGACGCATTGATCGATTCCGCAACCCGCCAGCGCCTGCCCGGCGACGCGAAGGCGCGCGCGGTATTGCGGCTGATGCTCGCGCAATGGCTGCGGCTGGAGACTCCGCCGCACGCGGTGATCGCGACCGGGCTGCCGCTGCTCGCCGGCGGGCCCCGCCGGCTGGCGCACGGGGTGTTCGGGACCCTGGTGCGCAAAGGCGCAAAACTGCCGCAGGCGCCGAGTTTGCCCCCGGAGGTCGCGGCCCGGTGGCCCTCGCGCGCCGCCGAGATCGCCGCCGCCCTGACCGAGCCGCCGCCGCTCGACCTGACGCTGCGCGACCCCGCGGAAACCGAACGCTGGGTGGATGCGCTGGGCGGCGTCTCGCTGATGCCGGGACATCTCCGCCTGCCCCGCGGCACCGCGGTCGAGGCGTTGACCGGGTTCGCGCAAGGCGCGTGGTGGGTGCAGGACCTCGCCGCATCGCTGCCCGCGCGGCTGCTCGGGCAAGGCGAGGGTCGAACCGCGCTCGATCTGTGTGCGGCGCCCGGGGGAAAGGCGCTGCAACTTGCCGCCGCGGGGTGGCGGGTGATCGCGCTCGACAAGAGCAAGCGGCGGATGGAGCGTGTCCGGCAGAACCTCGCCCGCACCGGCCTTGCCGCCGAACTCGCGATCGCCGACGCGCTCGAATGGCAAACCGATCGCCGGTTCGACGCGGTGCTGCTCGACGCGCCGTGCACCGCCACCGGCACCTGCCGCCGCCACCCCGAAGTGCTGCACCGCATCGGCCCGCGCCAGATCGCCGAAATGGCCGAGCTGCAAGCGCGGCTGCTCGAGCGTGCGCAACCCTGGGTGAAGCCGGGCGGAACGCTGGTGTATGCGGTGTGCTCGCTCGAACGCGAGGAAGGCGAGGCGATCGCCGCGCAGGTCCCGTTGGAAACCGTGCCGATCCTGCCGTCTGAGCTGCCTTCCGGCCTCTCGCCCGCGCTCGAAGGCTGGCTGCGCACCGATCCTGGAATGCTGCCGGAAGCCGGCGGGCTCGACGGATTCTTCGTTGGGCGATTCGGTGCCTAAACCTTCTCCCGTTGACGGGAGAAGGATACGCAGGCTTGCTCGCGTCAGCGAGCTTAGCCGGAGTTGGATGAGGGTTGTCCTTCTCTTCGAAGGCAGGCAACCCTCATCCAAGCTGCGCTAGTTCCTACGGAACAAGCTTCGCTATCCTTCTCCCGTCCACGGGAGAAGGTTTGGTGTGCCTACGCCTTCGCCCGCGCGGCAAAGCTCTTTCTGAGCTTCATCAATTTGGGCGGGATCACCGCCAGGCAATAAGGGTTCCGCTGGCCCTCGTTTTCCCAGTATTCCTGGTGGTAGTCCTCTGCCGGATACCATTCGGCCGGGCCTTCGACGGTGGTGACCGCCCGTTGGCCCGGATGCTCGGCATTCCACCGCTCGATCGCGGCTTCGGCTTCGGCGCGCTGGGCGTCGTCCAATGGAAAGATCGCGCTGCGGTATTGCGTGCCGATGTCGTTGCCCTGGCGGTTCAACTGCGTCGGATCGTGGGTGCCGAGGAACACGTCGAGGATCTCCGCGTAGCTGATCGCAGCCGGATCGAAGCCGACCTTGATCGCTTCCGCATGCCCGGTGTCGCCGGAGCACACCTGCCGATAGCTGGGGTTCGGCACGGTGCCGCCGATATAGCCGCTCTCTACCGCGTTTACCCCGATCACGTCGCGGAACACCGCCTCGGTGCACCAGAAGCACCCGCCGGCGAGGATCGCCGTCTCGTTGCTGCTCATCGCCGTTCAACTCCTTTGCCCCTGGGAGATAGGCATGGCCTTCCCCCTTGTCATCGCTCATAACACCGGCCGAGGCCGCGCGTGTTTTAGAAGAGGTAGGGGATAATGCGCATCGTGCTCGGACTGGCCGCGGCGACGGCATTGGCGCTCGGCGGGATCGCCTCGCCCTCGTTCGCCGGCAAGCAGGCCGCGGCTTCCCCCAATCCCGCGCTCGCTGCCGTGCTTGCCTCGCCGGTCCGCGGCGAAGACGGCAAGCGAGACAAGTATCGCCACCCGATGCAGACGCTTGCGTTCTTCCAGGTGAAGCCCGGCATGACGGTGGTCGATTACATGCCCAACGGCTGGTGGTACACGCGGGTGCTGGTGCCGTATCTCGGCCCGAACGGCCGCTACATCGCGATGAACCCCGATGTCTCGCAGGCGACCGGATATCTCCACGACAGCTACGCCGATGTCGCCGGCAAAGTCGCCACCGAGCATGCCAAGTGGGCGGGGGCGAACGACGCCAAAGTCTCCGGCTTCAACACCCAGAATTACCCCAAGGAGCTCGACGGCACGGTCGACCGGGTGCTGATCTTTCGCGAGATGCACAACCAGTTCCGCTTCGGCTGGCTGAACGCCGACATGCTGGCGATCCGCCGGATGCTGAAGCCCGGCGGCCTGCTCGGGATCGTCGATCACCGGATGAACGAGAACGCGCCGTTCTCGATGACCGACGGCAACAAAGGCTACTTGCGGCAAAGCGACGTGATCCACCTGATGGAGGCCTACGGCTTCGACCTCGTCGCCAAGAGCGAGATCAACGCCAACCCGAAAGATCCGAAGAACTGGAAGATCGGCGTGTGGGAACTGCCGCCCGACCGCGCCGGCGCCGACACGCCAGAGAAACGCGCCAAAGTCGACGCGATTGGCGAGAGCGACCGGATGACGCTGTTGTTCCGGAAACGGAACTAGGCGGCAGGTTTATGGAGGCGAAAGCCATGCCTGCCGAGATATTCGGCCAGCACCACCGCCTGGTTATGCTGCTCGTCGTGCGCGGAATAGAGCAAGGTCACGTTCTTCGGACGTAGCTTGGCAAGTTCGGCGATCGCTTCGTCCTTGTCCTTCAGCTCGTCGCGATAGCGCTTCCTGAACTCCGCGAACCGCTCGGGATCGTGGCCGAACCATTTGCGCAACTCGGTGCTCGGCGCGATCTCCTTGAGCCACAAGTCGAGCTCGGCTTCGTCCTTGCTGACGCCGCGCGGCCACACGCGGTCGACCAGCACGCGCGCGCCGTCGCCGCGCTTCGGCGGTTCGTAGATGCGCTTGATGTGGAGCGTATGGGTCATCGGCGGCTCTCCGTTCAAACGCCCGAGGCATTGCGTTGGTTCTCGCTAGCCGCGAAACTTCGCACCGCGCCGTTCGTTGGAAAGCGGCATGATCGCGCGCAAGCTCCTCGAAGGTCAACGGGCAGTGGTCACCGGCGCCAGCTCGGGCATCGGCGCCGCGGTCGCCTGCGCGCTTGGCGAAGCCGGCGCGTCGGTGATCGTCAACTATCACTCGGACGAAGCCGGCGCGCGGACGTCTGTTTCGACGATCGAAACCGGCGGCGGCCGCGCGATCGCGGTCCAGGCCGACGTGTCGCGCGCGGAAGATTGCGCACGCCTATTCGACGCGGCCGACACCCAGTGGGGCGGCGTGGACATCGCCGTCCTCAACGCCGGCATCCAGGCCGATGCGGCGTTCACCGAGATGACCCTCGAGCAATGGCAGCAGGTGATCGGCGTCAATCTCACCGGCCAGTTCCTCTGCGCTCAGGAAGCAGTGCGGCGGTTTCGCCGGCAGGGCTTGGACCCTTCGCGCTCGGCGGCGCTGGGCAAGATCGTGTTCACCAACTCGGTGCACCAGCGCATCGCATGGGCGGGCCACGTCAATTATGCCGCCTCCAAGGGCGGACTGAAGCTCCTGATGGAAAGCATGGCGCAGGAGCTTTCGGGCGAGAAGATCCGCGTGAACGCGATCGCCCCCGGCGCGATCGAGACCGACATCAACCGCCCGGCGTGGACCACCGCAGCGGCGCGCGAGGAACTGTTGAAACTGATCCCCTATGGCCGTGTCGGGGTGCCCGAGGACATCGGCCGGGTGGCCGCCTGGCTGGCGTCCGACGAGGCCGACTATGTGGTCGGCACGACGATCTTCGTCGATGGCGGCATGACGCTTTATCCGGCGTTTCGCGGGGGCGGCTGAGCTGTCGATCGTGCCGGTGGACTTCGCCCCTCGGCACTCCTAACTCCCGCGCATGACCCAGCTCACCGTCGCCGCATTGCAGCTCGCGCTCGGCTCCACCGACGAGACGGAGAACATCGCCGCGGTTTCCGCGCTGGTCGAGGAGGCCGCGGCGCGGGGCGCGCGGCTCATCCTGCCGCCCGAGCTGTTTTCCGGGCCCTACTTCTGCCAGGCCGAGGACGAGGCGAACTTCGCGCTCGCGCGGCCTGCGGCCGACCATCCCTCGGTCGCCGCGATGCGCAAGCTGGCGGAGAAGCTGGATGTCGCGATCCCGACGAGCTTCTTCGAGCGCGACGGGCACCACTACTACAACACCCTGGCGATGATCGCGCCGGGCGGCGAGGTACTCGGGACCTACCGTAAGAGCCACATTCCCGACGGGCCGGGGTACGAGGAGAAGTATTATTTCCGCCCGGGCAACGACGGATTCAAGGTGTGGGACGTATGCGGTGCCCGCGTCGGCGTCGGGATATGCTGGGACCAGTGGTACCCCGAGGCCGCGCGGGTGATGGCGCTGCTCGGGGCCGAAGTGCTGCTCTATCCCACTGCCATCGGCTCCGAGCCCTACGACCCCGAGCTCGACACAAGCCGGATGTGGCGCCGGGCGATGATCGGGCATGCGGTGAGCAATTGCATGCCGGTGGTCGCCGCGAACCGCATCGGCAGCGAGAACGGCCAGCGCTTCTACGGCCACAGCTTCGTCGCCGACGAATGGGGCGATCTGGTCGCCGAATTCGGCGGCGAGGAGAGCGGGGTGCTGACCGCGGTGCTCGATCTTGCCCGGGCGGTGAAGCACCGCGCCGGCATGGGGTTCTTCCGCGATCGTCGCCCCGAGCTCTACGGCCGCATCTGCCGCGACGAGTGACACGGATGGACGGCAGGCATCGCTATGTGATCGCGCTTGGCTCGAACGTGCGGCATCACCGTTTCGGCGCCCCGGCGCACGTGTTGCGCGCCGCGCTGGAGACGCTCGAGGATGAAGGCGTCGCGGTGCTGGCGACGGCTCCGACGATCTCCACCGCGCCGCTCGGCCCCTCGAGGCGACGCTACGCCAACGGCGCGGCGGTGATCGAGACCGCTCTCGAGCCGGAAGACCTGCTCGCGCTGCTGAAGGAGATCGAGGCCGGTTTCGGTCGCCGCCCGGGCGGGCAGCGCTGGGCCTCGCGGGTGCTCGATCTCGACATCGTGCTGTGGGACGGGGGGGCTTACGCGGGGGAGGGCCTGACGATCCCCCACCCGCGCGCCCGCGAGCGTGTTTTCGTGCTCCGGCCGGCCGCCGCGATCGCCCCGGCCTGGCGCGATCCGCTGACCGGACGAACCTTGCGCCAGTTGCTCGCGCGCTTGACCGCTCCCCGGCCCCTGCCTAGGGAGCCGCGCCGAACCCGCAATTCGGGGGCCCTTAGCTCAGTCGGTAGAGCAACTGACTTTTAATCAGTAGGTCGCTGGTTCGAATCCAGCAGGGCTCACCATATTCCCGCAGCGATTTAGCGCCATTGCCGCACGAACACGTGGGCACGGGCGGATGAATGTTCGATCCCCTAGCGTCGAATTCGCCGCCCTGGATCGGCAGCGCGGATACATTTGTTAAGCGCACCGGTTGATTTATCCGATACCATGCAAGAAGCGGAACTCGCTTGCTCTGGTGACGTTCTGCCTTCGGTTTGGGGTTTGCTCACGAGGGTGCGATGGCTCGACGTTGGTCAGGGCCAGGTCTGGTTGCAGTCCTTGTGCTGGTCGTAGCCGGCGCCATCGCGCTGTTCGTGTTTCATCGATCTTCCGATCGGACGGCCGTGGAGCGGCGGCCCTATACTGCTGCCGCGCTCGCCCGGCCGGCGGCCGCTGCTGCCGCCGGCGGGCGCGTCGAAGGCGAATGGCACGTCCCCGGCGGCGATTACGCCAGCACCCGGTACAGCGATCTTGCCGACATCACGGATCGGAACGTCGCGCAGCTGATGGAACGCTGGATCGCGCATCCGCAGAGCGTGGTGCCTGGTAACGCGATGCCGGACCTGCCGATGACCGAGCTGGATAGCCGGGACCTCGCCGCGTTCCTCTATAGTCGCACCTGATACGCCGGGTTCGTCGATCCGAAGCAATTTTGGCATTTTGCGGCTGGTTGTTGCATAAGCCGCGTGATCGGAGTTTACCTGGATGAAATTGAGGCTTTTCGCCCTGGCCTTGTTCCTTGCGAGTTCGATGCCCGCAACGGCCGCTCCGATCGACAAGATCGCGGGCTGGTCGATCTACCGGAACGAAGACAACTGTTCGGCTTACTCGGTGTTCTCGAACAATGAGCTGTTCGGCATCGCCTACGATGCATCCGATCGCTCGACCAAGATCGTGTTCACCAACGCCGACGCCAAGTCGCTCGACGAAGGTGATACGCGAACGATCGATATCTATCTTAAGCGCGCGGACGGCACGATCGACAACAGCCGCGAAGGGACCGAGTTCACGCTCGGGGTCGATTCCGATGGAAGCCGCGTGTTCGTCAGCCGGAATCTCGCCGAGCCGGCGCTCGCCGATCTCAAGAACGCGACCGCCATCGTATTGTTCTACAAAGATCGGAAGATCGCCGCCTACAATCTAGCCGGCACCGCGGCCGCGCTGTCGGCGGTGGAGCGCTGCTCGATGAAAGTTCACCACATCGATCCCAAGGACGTGTTCGCGGGCGAGAGCTCGGGGGACAGCTAAGCGCACGACATGGGCGCCGCGTTCCGCCTGTCGCCGCCTCGCCGCCCGCGCTGGGGCACGCTGGCAGTCGTCGCGCTGTTCCATCTGCTGGCGATCGCGGGGCTCGTGCGGGTATTTACGCCCGATTTGGCCCGGCAGGCGGCGCGACAGATGGGGGCGGTGCTGGTCAGCGTGACCATGCGCAAAGCGCTACCCCCCGCCGCACCCGCCAAGCCGGACGCCGGCGCATCGGCTGCCGAAGGCCGGAAGGCCGCTGCGTTGCCGATGTCCGCGCCGAGTCCGCTCGTACGCCTCGAACCGGCGGCAGTCCCGCCGGTGGCCTCGACCGGCGCCCAGGCGCAAAGTGGCGCAACCGCGATAGGCGAAGGCCTCGGCGGCGCAGGCGAGGGTGCAGGCGCCGGCAGCGGCGCCTCCGGCAGCGGCCAGGGCGGCGGCCTCGCGGCCAAGGCGGTGCTGATCTCGGGCGCGATCGATGCGGCGAAGGATTTCCCGATTCCACCCGGCGGGCGCGAAGCGCGGATCGGCCGCGCGGTGATCATTGCGCTGACGGTCGGCATCGACGGCGTCCCGACGGACTGCAGCGTCTACCGCTCGAGCGGCTTGCCGGATACCGACGAGCGTACCTGCGACCTTGCGATGCAACGTCTGCGCTTCCGCCCCGCCACCAACGCGCGCGGCGAGCCGGTGGTCTCGACGTTCTATTGGCAGCAGCGCTTCTTTCGATGAACCCGCGCCCTTTGCTGCGATGATACTGGCAAGTTAACCCGGCGAAGCTAGAAGGGCGCCATGGGGATCACGCCAGTCATTCTCTGCGGCGGCAGCGGCACGCGGCTCTGGCCGCTCAGCCGCCCTGCGCGGCCCAAGCCGTTCCTGCCGCTGCTGGGGGAGGAAACGCTGTTCGAGGCGACCGTTGCGCGCTGCTCGGGCGAACCGTTCGCGCCGCCGCTGCTGGTCGCGGGCGCAGGGCAGCTCGCGCTGGTCGAGAGCCAGGCAGGCGGCGAGCTCGGCGAGATTGTGGTCGAGCCCGCGGCGAAGAGCACCGCCCCGGCGATCGCGCTCGCGGCCGCGCGCTTGCCGAAGGATGCGGTGATGCTGGTGTGCCCTTGCGACCACCACATCGCCGATGCCCGCGCGTTCCGCGATGCGGCGGCAAAGGCGGCCGCGCTGGCCGAAGCGGGCTGGCTGGTCGCGTTCGGCATCGCGCCTGACCGGGCCGAGACCGGTTACGGCTATATCCAGGTCGGCGAGGCGCTTTCCGGCGGCTTCAGGGTGGAGCGTTTCGTCGAAAAGCCTGACCGGACGCGCGCGGAAGCCTTTCTCGAAGACGGCGGCTATTGCTGGAACGGCGGGATCTTCGCGTTCCGCGCCGGGACTTTTCTCGAAGAGCTGGCGATGCATCGCCCGGAGATGGCCGAAGCCGCCCGCGACGCCGCGGTGCGCGGCCGCCAGGAGGGCGTGCGGTTCCATCCCGATTCCGCCGCGTTCGCGCAGATCGAGGCGGAATCGGTCGATTATGCGGTGATGGAGGAAACCGCACGCGCCGCGATGGTGGAGGCCGACATGGGCTGGTCCGATATCGGCAACTGGCAGGCTTTGCGCGATGCGCGTCAAGGTGACGCGGAGGGCAACATCGTCGCGGGGCCGGCCGACCTGATCGACTGCCGGAAGGTAATGGTCGAGAGCGACGGCCCGCGCGTGTCGGTGGTCGGGCTCGACGACGTGATCGTGGTTGTGAACGGCGGCGAAGTGCTGGTGACCAGCGGCAAGGGCGCCGCCGAAGTCGGCAAACTCAAGGGCGCAAAAGGCGGCTGACATGCTGCTGCCGGTACGCCTGGTCGAAAAGCCGTGGGGGCGCGACACGCTGCCCGCGCCGTTCGCCTCGCCGGCGGGCAAGCGGATCGGCGAGATCTGGTTCGAGCCGCCGACCGGGCTCGACGCGCTGCTGGTCAAGTACCTGTTCACCAGCGAGAAGCTCTCGGTTCAGGTCCACCCCGGCGGGCCGGGCGGCAAGGAGGAGTGCTGGCTGGCGGTCGCGGCGGAACCGGATGCGAAGCTGGGGATCGGGTTTCGCGAGCCGCTCGGCGCGGACCGGATGCGATCCGCAGCGCTCGACGGCTCGATCGAGCACTTGCTCGAATGGCATCCGGTAACCGCGGGCGACTTCTTCTACATCACGGCCGGCACCGTCCACGCGATCGGCGCGGGGGTGAGCCTGATCGAAGTGCAACAGAACCGCGACGTCACCTACCGCCTGTACGACTACGGCCGGCCGCGCGAACTGCACCTCGAACAGGGCATCGCCGCGGCGCACGGAATGCCGCACGATCCCGCGTTGCGCCGCCACGTGCCGGCGGGAGGCTGCGTCGCGCTCGCCGAGGGGCCATTCTTCCGGATCGATCATGTCACGGGCGCTGCGCCCGAAGGTTTGGTGCGGCGCTATCGAGGGCCTCTGCTGGCGATTCCGTTGCACGGCGCAGCGCTCGTCGCGGGACAGCCGGTCGCCCCCGGCCAGTGCGCGATGGCCAATTCGATCGCGGATATCGCGATTGCGGATGACGCGTGCTGCCTGCTTGCGCAACCGTGCGGGGCCGGTGAATAAGCCAGCCATGATCGCCCAGACCATCCAGCTCGCGCTCACGCCGGTGTTCGTGCTGGTGGCGATCGGCAACATCATGAACATCCTCTCCACCCGGCTCGGGCGGATCGTCGACCGCAGCCGCGTGCTGCAGGAACGGCATCGCGGCACCGAAGGCCCGGAGCACGACGCGATCGTGCGTGAGATTCGGCTGGTCGACCGGCGCATCCACCTGATCGCCCGCGCGATCCTGCTGCTGGTGCTCGCCAGCCTGTCGATCGGAATCACCGTGGTGCTGCTGTTCGTCGAGGATTTCGCCGGGCTAAACCTGAAGCCGTTCGTCGCGACGACGTTCATCATCGCTTTGGCCTTGCTGATCACCGCATTGCTGCTGTTCCTGCGCGAAACCCGCGAGGCGGCGGCGGCGCTGAGGATCCCGGCGGAGTATCTCGAGCACCACCGGCAGCTCTAGGCGTTTCGCTAGTCGGGCGCGGCCAGCAATTTCTGCCCGCTCTTGCGGATCGCGCCGGCGACCATCGGCTCGATGAACGAGAGCGCGGCGGGCAGGGTTACCTGGAATAC
This sequence comes from Sphingomonadaceae bacterium, assembly GCA_036384795.1. GTDB lineage: Bacteria > Pseudomonadota > Alphaproteobacteria > Sphingomonadales > Sphingomonadaceae > Andeanibacterium. Next base: position 46,463 of record DASVLP010000059.1, read on the forward strand.
CACCTGGGTTTCCTCGATGTCGACCAGCCCGTCGAGCTGCTGGCCCATCGCCGCAACCCGCATCGTCATCCGGTCCTCGCTCGGCCAGGCGGTGGTGACTTCGCCCGCGCCGCCGGGAAGCTGGCCGGCGAGCTCGTGGATCCGCGTCCTCAACCGCCGGCGCGCTTCGTCCTTGCCGAGATTGTGGGGGATCGGAACGCGCATCAGGCCCCATCCACTTTCACGTCGTCGCCGCCATACTTGTAATCGAGGTACCGCGTGCGGATCGCGAGATCGTCGAGCGCGCCGCTGGCGAGCTGGCGGGTGACGCTGTCGATCTCGTGGCTGATCTTGCCGAGCCCTTCGACCAGCTGCTGGTCCGGAGTGCTTCCCGCCCGCTGTTCCTTGCGCAACTGGGGCGGGATCTTGCGGTAGGAATCGACCATCTCGGGCAAGTGCTCGCCCACCAGCTTGCGCACTTCGGCCGTTGCCGGGTGAGCCTGGTCTACCCCTTCGAGCTGCTTGCCGAGCGCGTCGAGCTGCAGCCCGATCTGATCCACCAGCGTGACCGCGGGGGGCGGCAGCGCCGGACGCTGGGCCTCGAGCCACAACTCGGTGCGGCCCACCAGATGCCGCACATCGCCCGTGTTGAGATCCGCGAGCTGGGGCACTTTCATCCGCGGAAACGCGGAAAACGCCCACACCGCAGCGACGATCGCCAGGAACGTGACCACGATCCCGCCGAAGCCGATCCCGTCGATCACCAGGCCGACCACCGTTGCTGCGACCAGCACCGCGAACGTGGCGATCAGGATGCGCTTCAGCTTGCCGGCGAAGTGCTCCAGCTTGAGCTCCGCGGAGCCCCGACCGATCGACCGGGAAAGGGCCCGGCGATGCAGCCCGCCGGCGCGCTGGACCGCCAGCGATTTGCCCGCTGCGTCGAGGATCGCGTCGGATTGGCTGGTACTATCTGCCATCCGGCCTTCAACCCTCCAGCGACAGCAGCGACGGCGCGGCGGTTTCCTGCTTGGCCTGCGCGGCGCCTTCGGCCCGGGCGATATAGCCTTTCGACTTCTCGACCTCGTTCGACAGCGCATCGACCGTCTGCTTCATCGAATCGAGCGCCTTCACCTTGAACGTGTCGATGTTGTCCATCGTGTCGTAGATGTTCTGGAACGCGCGCTGCAGCGTCTCCAGCGGGATCGTGCTCGCGGCGGCCTGCTCGTGGATCTTGGTCGTCTGGCTGGCGAGCAGCGAGCTGGTCGAATCGATGATGTTGGCGGTGGTGTCGTTCAGCGCGGTGATCTGCTGGAGGACGAGCCGCTGGTTGGTCATCGCCTCGGCCACCGTCACTGCGGTGCGCAGCGCGCTGACCGTGGTGGTGCTCGCGCGGTCGACGCCTTTCACCAGCTCGACGTTGTTCTTCTTGACCAGGTCGAACGAGAGGTAGCCCTGCACGCTCACCGCCATCTGGGTCAGCAGGTCCTGCGTGCGCTGGCGGACGTAGAACAGCGCGCTCTCGCGGATCGCCTTGGCCTTGGCCGGGTCGGTCGCGTCGAGCTCGATCGCCTTCTCTTCCAGCTTGGCGTCGAGCGTCTTGGAGATGTGGATCATCTGTTCCAGGTTGCCCATTGCCTCCCACAATTTCTGCCGCTCGACGTCGATCGCGGCATTGTCCATCAGCAGCTCATCCTTGCCCGAGGCGAGGCGCGAGAGGATCGCCTGGATGTGGGTCTGGCTGCTCTGATAGGTGCGGAAGTAGTTCTTCAGCTTGTTGCCGAACGGAATGATGCCGAGGAACTTGCTGCCGGTGGTGAGCTTGCCGCGCTTGCCCGGATCGAGCTCCTCGACCACCCGGCGCAGTTCGGTGAGGTTCGCGCCGACGCCTTCATCCTTGTCCATCGCCCGCACCGGCCGGTCGAGGAAGCGGTTCGACATGCCCGAGGCGGCCATGATCTCCTTGCGGCCCATGTTGGTGAGCTGATCGACTTTCTTGCCGAATTCGGGCGAGTTCGCATCGACGGAGACCAGATCGGCGACGAACGCATCGACTTTCTCGTCGAGCTTGGACTTCTTCTCGTCCGACACCGGGACCAGCCCGCTCGCCTGGGCGGCCGCGACCGGCGGCACCGGATCGGGCGGAGTCAGGTTGAGGTCGGTGGTCGGCTTCGTCTGAACTTCGTTGCTCGCCATGGCTGTCTCGAACCTCCCGAGTCTGCGCGCCGGGCCCAAGCTGGCCCAGGCTTGCGGTTCCGTCCAGTGTATTAGGTGGGTAGCACACGCTTTTCAAGCACTGCTGCAACCTGCAAAGTCGCCCACAGCGAGCGATCCGGTTGTGTGACCTTCCGCCCAAAGGCTCCATAACTCAATCGCTTGCGGCTGCGCGCCTGCCCCCGGGTGTGACTTTCCGCGCTGGGGGCGTGCCCGCCACTCGCGCCGGCGCAGTCGCGAACGTGCCCGGATCGACCATGTGAAAGAGCCGCCGGAACATTAGCCCGCCGGCGATGCTGTAGGAAAGCGGGTTCTGTCCGCTCGTCCCCGAGGGTCGAACGCGGAACGTTTGCCTGCAAATCCCGTTGCTTGCCTTGCTTGGCGAACGATGGAGAGACCGATGGGCAAAGGTATCTTGTTGTGGCTGCTGGGAGTTCCGATCCCGGTTATCATCCTCCTCGCATTGATCTGGCACTGAGCCGTGGCCGAACTCTGGCGCACCACGCTCGACCCGGAACTCTATCCGGCGGTGCACGAAGTCGAAGTGGGCGGCCCGGCGCTGAGCTGGGGCGCGATCTGGGCGGGAGCCGCGACCGCGATCGCGATCTCGCTGATGTTGCTGGCAATCGGTGCGGGTTTCGGTCTCGCGCCCGTCTCTCCCTGGCCCGGCGCGGGCCCGAAGATCACCACCTTCGCGATCGGCGCGGGCATCTGGCTGATCGTGATGCAGTGGGTCTCGTCGGCCGCCGGCGGCTACATCGCCGGGCGGATGCGCGCCCGCTGGCACAGCCTGCACGGCCACGAGGTATTCTTCCGGGATACCGCGCAAGGCCTGATCATGTGGTCGGTCGCGACGGTCATCGTCGCGGGGTGCGCGATGCTGGTCACCACGCTCGCCGGCCTCGCCGCGCCCGCGCCCGGCGATGTCGCGGTCACTCCGGAAATGGCCGACCAGGCGCGCAAGGCGGCGATCACGCTGTCGCTGTTCACCGGCTTCTCAATGCTGATCGGCGCGTTCATCGCCTGCGTGTCGGCTGCGATCGGCGGGGGCTTGCGCGACAGGCATCCGTAAGACGATACATCGGTCGAACTAAATTGAGGGCGTCATTGACATATACGTCAATGACGCCTATGCACGTTTTGGTGCATGTCTTGCAAACCGTGGTTGAGTTGCCGGAATTTCTGCGGCGCGCTAGGGCCATCATGTCCGACGGTGAGCGCACGGCGCTGGTGGATTACATTGCAGCCAACCCCGAAGCCGGCGTTTCGCTTGGCGGTGGTTTGCGCAAGGTGCGCCTGCCTCGCGAGGGTGGAGGCAAGAGCGGCGGCTACCGCACGATCCATGTGTTTGGCGGAACGAACATGCCGGTGTTCCTAATCACCGTGTTCGCAAAGAACGAGAAGGACAATCTGAGCCGGGCCGAACAGGCGGCGATGGTAAAAGTCGGCAAGGCGCTGCTGGCAACTTATGGAGAACCTAGATGAGCGAAGCTTTCGACAGCATCATGCAGGGGCTGAATGAAGCGTTGGATTATGCCAAAGGCAAGGATGTCGGCGCGCGGGTTCACGTCATCGAGTTTTCCGATGCGAAGGCGATCCGCGAGGGGCTGGGCCTGTCGCAGCAAGAATTCGCGAAAGCCTACCGAATTCCGCTGGCGACCCTCAAAGGATGGGAGCAGGGCCGCCGACACCCGGACGCGACGGCCAGTGCCTACCTGTCGGTGATCGCGGGAATGCCTGAGGCGGCACGCGAGGTGCTGCGCGCGGCTTGAATTACGCCGCCTCGAGCAGCTTGTAAGGCTCGATCTCGCCCGAGAGGTACAGCGTCTTCGCTTTCGCGCGGCTGAGCTTGCCGCTGCTGGTGCGCGGCAGGGTTCGCGGGGGAACCAGTTCGACCACGCAATTCATGCCGGTGACCGCGCGGACTTTCTCGCGGATCTGCTCGTGCAGCTCCATCCGCTTGTCGAGGTCCGACACGCGGCAGTGGACCAGCACCGCGGCGGTTTCCTCGCCGTTTTCGGTTTCGATCGAGAATGCGGCGATGTCGCCGTGGTTGAAGCCGGGCAATTGCTCCACCGCCCACTCGATGTCCTGCGGCCAGTGGTTCTTGCCGTTGATAATGATCATGTCCTTCGCCCGGCCGACGATGAACAGGTAGCCCTGCTTGTCGAGGTAGCCCATGTCGCCGGTGTCGAGCCAGCCGTCGACCAGGCAGGCGTCGGTCGCTTCCTGGTCGCGGAAGTAGGAATGCATGATGCTGGGCCCGCTGCACCACACTTTGCCGATCCGGTGGTGCCCGAGCGCCTTGCCGTTCTCGCCCCTGATCTCGACTTTCATGTCGATCACCGGCTTGCCGCAATTGACGATCGCGCGGTAGCGCGCCGGGCGCGAGAGGTCGCGCGGCGTGCCTGAAAGCCGCTCTTCCTCGACCAGCTCGACATTGATTCCTTCGCCCGGCGGCATCAGCGTGACGGCGAGAGTGGCCTCGGCAAGGCCGTAGCTCGGCAGGAACGCGCTCGCCTTGAAGCCGGCTTCGGCAAACGCGTTGACGAAGCCCTGCATCACGTCGGGGCGGATCATGTCGGCGCCGTTGCCGGCGATGCGCCAGCGCGATAGGTCGAAGCGCTCCGAAACGTGGCTCTGGCTCGAGATCCGCCGCGCGCAGATGTCGTAGCCGAACGTCGGCGAATAGGAGAGCGTGGTGCCCGGATTGCGGCTGATCATGTCGAGCCAGGCGAGCGGGCGGCGGGCGAAATCCTCGGTCTTGAGGTAATCGACCGATACCTGGTTCGCGATCGGCGACAGCAGGCACCCGACCAGGCCCATGTCGTGGTACCACGGCAGCCAGCTCACGCACCGGTCGTTCTCGCACAGCTCCATCCCGTGCGAATGGCCGGCAAGGTTGTTGAGCAGCGCCGCGTGGGTCACTGCGACGCCGTGCGGGAAACGGGTCGACCCACTCGAATACTGCAGGTAGCAGATGTCGTCCGGCCGGGCCTCGGGCAGCTCGGCCTCGGGCGCGGGCAGGCTTGCGAAGTCCTCGAAGCTCATCCCGCCGCAGCCCTGCCGCGCGGCGGCGGCTTCGCCCATCTCGGCGATCTCGGCCGGATAGAGCAGCATCTTGGGGTCGGAGCTCGCGAGCTGGACCGAAAGCTGGTCGATGTAATTGTCGCGCCCGCCGAAGCTGGTCGGCAGCGGCAGCGGCACCGGCCAGGCGCCGGCATAGACCGTGCCGCAGAACAGCGCGGCGAATTCCGGACCGGTCTCGGCCACCAGCGCGATCCGCTCGCCCGGCTTCACGCCCTGGGCGATCAGGCGGCGGGCCATCGCCAGCGCGTCCTCACGCAATTCGGCGTAGGGATATGCGCGCACGAGGTTGCCGCGCGGATCGTGGAAATTGAGGCCGCGCACGCCGCGAGCGGCATAATCGAGCGCTTCGCCAAGGGTCGAAAAGTCCGAAAAGCGGCGCGGCAGCGCACAGCGATTCGGTGTCGGCTGAATGGTGTCGTCGGTCATGTTCTCTCGCGAAACCCGTGAAAACTGTCTGTTTCGCGCCACTCTACGGCGGCGCATGAACGCAGGCTGATGGGGCTCTAGCGCCTCTTATGGCTAACACCGCCTTTCCACATCCGAGGGGACTGTGGCACGAATAAGGCGCTTATGACGGATGATCGCCGAGCGCGCCGGGAGGGACGGAAGGCTTCGCCGCTGGATTCGGCGCGCCTGCAGGAGCTCGCGCTGGCTTACGTCGCGCGGTTCGCGACCAGCGCGGCGAAGCTCGAGGCTTACCTGAAGCGCAAGTTGCGCGAGCGCGGCTGGGACGGCGATGGCGAGCCGGACATCGCCGCGCTGGTCCGCCGCTATGTCGAGCTTGGCTATGTCGACGACGAGGCCTTTGCCCGGGCGCGCAGCGGGGGGCTGCTGCGGCGGGGCTACGGCGCGCGGCGCGTAGGGCAGGCGCTCGCCGCCGCGGGGATTGCCGGCGAGGTGCGCGAGCGGGTGCGC
>DASVLP010000060.1:0-8758 GCA_036384795.1 Sphingomonadaceae bacterium
GCGAGCCGCTGCGCATCGCGGGCCGCCTGCTGACGTTCGTGCTCGCGGCGCCGGTCGCCCTGGCGCTCGCGGTCGGCCTCGGCGTCGCGCTGCGCGGGCTGACGGTCGCGCTGGGCGGGAGCGAGGCCAATGCCAATGCGCTCGGCCTGCTGCTGCCGCCGCTCGCCTGGGGGCTGATCGCGTACGTCGTGCTGATCCAGCAGCGGCGGCGCGAGCAGGCGCTGGTGCTGCTCGCCTGCGCGGTGCCGGTGCTCCCGGTGATCGTGAGCGCCGTGCTGTGAAGTGGGTGCCGGACGCCTCGACGGTGAAGCGCGCCCTCGCCGCCCACGCGGCGATCGGCCTCGTTGCCGGGGCGCTGCTCTACATCGTGTGCCTGACCGGAACGGTGCTGGTGTTCTACGAGGAATGGCAGCGGATAGAGCAGCCGCAGATGCCCGAGATGACCGCGCTCGCGCCCGACGCGGCCCAGCGCGGGCTCGCCGCGGTGCTGGCGCGCGAAGCGGGCCGGCCGAAGAGCGCCAATCTCTATTTCCAGCTTCCGACCGCAAAGCTGCCGCGCGCCGCGATCAGCACCGACCACCAGAACGTCTACCTCGCCCCCGACGGCCGCATCGCCGGGCCCAGGCAGGTCGCGTGGTGCGATTTCCTCTACGCGCTGCACTACACGCTGCAGATCCCGGGGCTGTGGGGCATCACCCTGGTCGGCGGGCTCGGGGCGATGATCCTCGCGCTGTCGCTCTCGGGGGTGATCGCGCACCCGCGGATCGTGCGCGACGCGTTCCGCCTGCGCGCGCGCGACGGCGGGGGGATCGCGCTGGCCGACTGGCACAACCGGCTCGGGGTATGGACCTTGCCGTTCGCGGTGGCGGTCGCGTTCACCGGGGCGGTGATCGGGCTCGCGACGCTCGCCGCGAACGGCGTCGCGGCGCGCTATTACGCCGGCGACGACGACCGGGCCTACGCCCCGATCTTCGGCGGCGAGCCCGCGGCCGATCCGGCACCGGCGCCGGTGCCGAACCTCGCCGCCGCGCTCGCGTACATGCGCGCGCACTATCCCGCCGTGCGGGTGGCCAGCGTCACCCTCGCCGCGCCGGGCACCGCCGGCCAGCGGATCGAGGTGGTCGGCGAGCATCGCCACCGGCTGATCTTCGGCGAATACTACGATTTCGACGGAGCCGGACGGTTCACGCGCAAGGTCGGCCTCAGCGACGGCGACCTCGGCCAGCAGGCGGCGGCATCGACCTACAACCTGCATTTCGGCAACTACGGCGGGCTGCCGGTGAAGCTCGCCTACTTCGCGTTCGGCCTCGCGCTCACCGCGATCGTTGCGACCGGCACGTACATCTGGCTCGGCAAGCGCCGCCGGCGCGGGCACCACGAACCGCGCCTCAGGGCAGCGTGGAGCGGCGTCGTATGGGGCACGCCGGCGGCCTTGCTCACGACGTTCCTGGCCCGGCTGGCGCTCGGCAACGCCGCGCCGTTCGGCGCGATCTTTTGGCTCCTGCTGCTCGCGGCCATCGCCGGGAATGTCGCGCGGGCCTCGCTCCGCGCCCGCGGCTCCTTCGCCGCCGCTTGATAAAAGGCGCGCGCCGTGCGTATGGCGGCGGTCATGACAAACTCCCCGCGCGCGCTGCGCCTGCTCGTCTCCGCCCTCGCCCTGCCGCTGCTCGCGGGTTGGCTCCCCGCCCACGCCGCCGCTGCGGACGCCGGCATCATCCCGTTGCCGCTCGAGCCGATCGTGCCGGCCGCCCAGCGCGCCTGCACCGCGCACACGCCGTCGGGGCTGGGCTACACGATGCTGCGCGAGGGCGCCGGCGCCAAGCCCGCCGCCACCGACACCGCGCTGGTCAACTACATCGGCTACCTCGCCGCGGACGGCACCGTGTTCGACCAGAACATGCAGACGCCGATGCCGGTCGGCGAGGTGATCAAGGGGTTCTCCGAAGGGCTCCAGCTGCTCGGCAAGACCGGGGTGGTCCGCCTGTGCATCCCCGCGGCGCTGGCCTACGGCGCGCAAGCCCAAGGCCCGATCCCCGCCAATGCGGACCTCGTGTTCCAGGTCGAGCTGCTCGACTTCAAGACCGCCGCCGAGATCGAGGCGATGCGCAAGAGCCAGCCGGTCGAAGGCCTGTCGCAAGACGAAGGCGCCGCGCCGCCGCAGTAGCGCATAGGCAAAAGCGCCCGCCGCCCGCCTCAGTCCCGCTCCCATTCCGGCATCTGTGCGCCGAGCAGCTTCCAGTCCGGCTCGGCGCATTCCGCGTCGACCTCCACCAGCTCGACCGGCGGCTCCAGCGCGCCGCGATAAGGCGTGCCGTTCCGCGGCAGGGTGACGAACGGCTCGTCCGGATCGTCCTCGGCCGCGTCCGCCGCCTCCTCGCCGCCGCGCGCGAGGGCCTCGTTTGCCGCCCGCGCGCGCTCGGCGCACGCCTCCAGCGCCGCCATGATCGCACCTTGCGCCTCGGCGTCGAGCGCGACCCCGTCGAACCCGTTGAGCACCTGCGCCGCCGCATCGTCCGCCTCCGCCCCGCGCTTCGCATCCGCCGACCCGGAGATCACCGTCCGCACCGTCGTCGTTGAGGCTTCCGCGACCGAAAGCCCCTCCCCTTTAGGGGAGGGGTTGGGGTGGGGGCTGTCCGAACTCGCCCCATCGCCACTCGCCGCCCCCGCGCTCGCCCGGCTGGAGAAATAGTTGATCGTCGTGCGCCGCCCCTCGCCGTCCCGGCCGTAGTGGCGCAGCACGAACATCAGCAGCGCGTCGTTGCGCTTGCGGCGGAAGCCCATCAGCTTGCCGCCGGCGAACACCGGGACCAGCTCGCCCTCGATCGCGCGCTCGAACGCCACGTCTTTCAGCCGCTTGAGCCCCAGATCGAGCGCCGCGTCCCACGCCCGCCGGAACCCCTCGGCCCCGGGAGCGCGCCGCAGCGTATAGCAATTGGCCTGCGCCATGTTGACCATCCGCGCCGCCCGCGTGACGCACCCGGTGTCCGCCAGCGCCTCGATGAACGCCCGCTGCCGCGCCGGCGTCCACCCGTCATGGCGATACTTGCGCGGGACGGGGGTGAAGTCGGGGAGCGGCGGCGCGGCCTCGGCTTCAGCCCGCCCCGAGCCCGCCGAAAGCGAAGCCGGGGCGGAGCCCCCACCGCCCGCGACAGCGCCAACCTCCCCCCGAGCCAGCCTGAGCGCGGCCCCCTTCTTCTGCATCACGATTCTCCCGGCAAAGCACGCGCGCGGCGCGCGACTCACCAGCCTATGCCAAGGGAGAGGGGCTGTAGGAAAATGGTTTCTGTCTCAACGAGAGAGAGCGGCCGATCTTGCTTTGCCTCTAACCGCTCGCACGAACCTCGCCAACTTCGTTGCGTCGCTGGCCTCGCATTCCCATAGCGTCATGACCGTCCAGCCTGCCTCCACAAGCCTTTGATGGTTGCTCTCGTCTCTCGCTACATTCCGTTCGAACTTCGGCTCCCAGTAATCCAACCGGGTGGCCGGAGCGCGAGCTTTTCGACAACCGGCATGCCGATGCCAAAAACAGCCGTGGACAAAAATCGCCAATTTAGCGGGTCGAAAGACTACGTCGGGGCGTCCGGGCAGTTCCCTCGCGTGTAGCCGAAAGCGAAGGCCGGCCGCATGAAGCGCGCGTCGAAGGATCAATTCAGGTTGAGTGTCGCGCGAGCGGATCGTCGCCATTTGCTCCGAGCGCGTGAGCGGGCGCCGCTGTTTGCGCTTAGTGGCTCGCTTGACCATCTGCGCCACTCCCATCATGGTCCACGAAACGAGACATCTGCGGGGCAAGACCGTGTCGTGGCGTTGGGATCAAGGCCGAATTGCCTTCTTTCAGTTCGACGAGCTGAGGAAGATCGCGAAATTCGCGATCAAGCACGATCTCAAGTCGACGCTGCGAGGGCCTCTCGCCGAGGCAACCGGCCTTCCTTTTCGGCCAATCAACGATGAGTATCCTCCCTGGAGGAATTATTCGCGCATGTTCCGCGCCGCGATGCTCGTTGCGAACATTGGTGATCAAGCGCAGCCAACCAAAATCGCTCATCTGCTGGCAACGGACGGACAAGTCACGTCCGACGAGTATTTTCACTTTCTGGCCCAAGCTTTCACCGATCCCAATCCGTCTTTCCAGGACTGGGCTCCCACCGACGCTCCACGTTTCCCTCTCCTCTTCACCCTGAAATTCCTGCTGGCGCGAGCGACGTTGAACGCACCTGTTGTTGCCTATCCGGAAATCATCGGCGCCTATGTGGGCAGCGGTTTCGATGGCGAGGAGGATCAGGCGGCTTTCATAGGGATCGCGAAGAAGCCTTGGGCGCGTCCTCAGCGACAACCCGGTGAAGACGACCCCGATCGACAGGCGCGCGAAAGCATTCAAGTGCTGAGTCAGGTAACCTATCTGAGCGCCACGTCGGTTGACGTGACGGTGTCTTTGGACAAGCGGGACGCGCTGGACGTCTTCACGAGTCTTGCAGCCGTTAAAGGTCAGCAAGCAAACGATAGTGAGACGGAGATCATCCGACGCTCTGCCTTGTTTGAGGGAGCTGTAGCTGGCCTCGAACTCGACTATTCGAAGACAGCTCTCGATCAAACAGTGGAAGCTGGGTTCTCGGAAGGAACCCGCGTTGAGCGTACCCACGTGGTGCTCGAGCGAAACCAGGCCGTGCGCAAAGCATACTTCGATGCCAACCCCACCACCTCTTGCGAGGTCTGTGGAAGAGACACGCATGCGGAATATCCCTGGGCTGACAGAGTGCTTGACATTCACCACGTGTTGCCGCTTTGTTCCGGAACAAGATCGACCGAGAAGGGAACCGTGCTTGCTGACCTGGTCGCCGTATGCCCGACCTGCCATCGCGCCGTGCACCGCTACTACTCCAAGTGGATGAAGGATGAGGGCAGGAAGGATTTTGTCGACGGGAACGAAGCGCGAAAAATTTATGACGCCGCGAAGCAGAGCAGGGAAACGCCATGAATTCCGCCGGTTCAAAGCCCAAGGCTTCCGATAGCGCGTACGCTCGCCAAATGAAGCTGGTCGCGCAAGCTGAACGTCAGGGAGATGATCTGGCAACTGCGCTCAGGATTGCCGGTCTATCTTATGACGATCTCATCTATGAGCGATCCTGCGAGAAGCATTGGGGGGGCGAAAAGCCTGCCCAACTCTCCGATTTCAAGCGGCGAGTCAGCAACATCCCTTTGGTGAGTTTTTTCACGGGATGCGGCGGAATGGACCTCGGCTTCGAGAAGGTCGGCTTTGCGCACGTCGCCGCGTTCGAGCACAACGAAGTTTTCTGTCGGACCCTCCGCAAGAATAGGCCTGACTGGAAGATCTTCGGGCCGCCGTTTGCAAACGGCGATGTTTCCGAATTCGAAGAGGTTTCCGCTGCCTTGGAAACCTTGATCCAAAAGCCGTTCGAAGGGGTGTTCGTCGGCGGCCCCCCTTGTCAGCCCTTCAGCATAGCGGCTAATCAACGCTTCTCACGTTGGGGCGAGAACTTCAAGCGCATCGGCTTCGCTCACGAGAAGAACGGCAATCTTCTGTTCGATTACGTTCGCCTCGTGGTCCGCTTCAAGCCGAAGGTCTTCGTCGTCGAAAACGTCCCGGGCTTGCGCGATCTCGATGGCGGAGAGCAGCTGACGGCGGCGATTGAACTCTTGAAAGACCAAGGATACAGCGTCAACGAGCCGTTGGTGCTGGATGCCGCAGATTATGGGGTGCCCCAATACCGCGAGCGCTTGTTCGTGATCGGCGCGCGGACCGGTGGAGTGTTTTCACCGCCCACCAAGCGGTCTCACGTAGGGGCGGCCAGCGTTTTAACCGATCTGCCCATTGGCGTCGCAAACCACGAGACCCGCTCCCACAAATCGGGTTCAATCGAACGTTACATGCGGCTCCGCTATGGCCAGCGAGATCAGCTTGGCCGTGTCGACCGGCTTGATCCTTCGTTACCGTCAAAGACCGTTATTGCAGGTGGAACGAACGGCGGTGGCCGCTCGCACCTGCACCCGGAAATCCCGCGCACGTTAAGTGTTCGCGAATGCGCAAGGCTTCAAACGTTTCCTGACGACTACGTCTTTCTAGGAGCCACCGCGCGTCAATTCACCCAAGTGGGGAACGCCGTTCCTCCGGTCCTCGCGGCGACGATCGCGAGCGGGATTGCCGACGCCTATTTTCCGACGATTAGTGAAGCAGACGATGCCCGTTCGCTGGGAGTAAAGGCTCCCATGTGAGAGGATGTGGCATCGCGTCCCCCTAAGCCGCCGCCCGCGCCGCCTTCTTGCGCTCGTGCGGATCGAGGTGGCGCTTGCGCAGCCTGATGCTCTCCGGCGTCACCTCCACCAGCTCGTCGTCCTCGATGTAGGCGATCGCCTGTTCCAGCGTCATCTTGCGCGGCGGGGTCAGGCGGACGGCGTCGTCCTTGCCGGTCGAGCGGAAGTTGGTCAGCTGCTTGGACTTGAGCGGGTTCACCTCGAGGTCCTGCGGCTTGGCGTTCTCGCCGATGATCATGCCCTGGTAGAGCTTCTCGCCCGGAGAGATGAACAGCACGCCGCGCTCTTCCAGCGCGTTGAGGGCGTAAGGCACCGCGTCGCCCTGCTCCATGGAGATCAGCACGCCGTTCTGGCGGCCGGTGATCGCGCCCTTGTAGGGGCCGTACTTCTCGAACAGGCGGTTCATGATGCCGGTGCCGCGGGTGTCGGACAGGAACTCGCCGTGATAGCCGATCAGGCCGCGGCTGGGGGCGGAGAAGGTCAGGCGCGTCTTGCCCGCGCCGGAGGGGCGCATGTCGGTCATCTCGGCCTTCCTCAGCGCCATCTTGTCGATGACGGTGCCGGAGAATTCGTCGTCGACGTCGACCACCACGGTTTCGTAGGGCTCCTCGCGGCCCCCCGATTCAGTATCCGGGCCGTCGCGGAACAGCACCCGCGGGCGGCTGATCGACAGCTCGAAGCCTTCGCGGCGCATCGTTTCGATCAGCACGCCCAATTGGAGCTCGCCGCGGCCGGCGACCTCGAACGCGTCGCGCTCGGCGCTTTCGGTCACGCGGATCGCGACGTTGCCTTCGGCCTCGCGCTCGAGCCGCTCGCGGATCACGCGGCTCTGGACTTTGCTGCCCTCGCGCCCGGCGTAGGGGCTGTCGTTGACCGCGAACGTCATCGCCAGGGTCGGCGGGTCGATCGGCTGCGCGGCGATCGGGGCGCTGACGTTGGGATCGCACAAGGTGTTGGAAACGGTCGCCTCGGTGAGGCCCGCGATCGCGACGATGTCGCCCGCCTTGGCGTGGAGCACGGGGACGCGCTCGAGCCCCTGGTAGGCGAAGACTTTCGTGGCGCGGCCGGCCTCGACCTGGTTGCCGGCGACGTCGAGCGCCTTGATCGGCATGCCGACCTCCAGCCGGCCGCTCTCGATCCGGCCGGTGAGGATGCGGCCGAGGAACGGGTCGCGGTCGAGCAGGGTGGCGAGCATCGCGAATTCCGCGTCCTCGTCGAGGTCGGGCGCGGGGACGTGGTGGGCGATCAGCTTGAACAGCGGGGTGAGATCGCCTTCGCGCGCCTCGGGGTCCTCGCTCGCGTAGCCCGCGCGGCCCGAGGCGTAGAGGACCGGGAAGTCGAGCTGCTCGTCCGACGCGTCGAGGTTCACGAACAGGTCGAACACTTCGTCGAGCACTTCGGATGCCCGCGCGTCCTGGCGGTCGACCTTGTTGACCACGACGATGGGGCGCAGGCCCAGGCCGAGCGCCTTGCCGGTGACGAACTTGGTCTGCGGCATCGGCCCTTCGGCCGCGTCGACCAGCAGGATCACGCCGTCGACCATGCTGAGGATGCGCTCCACCTCGGCGCCGAAGTCGGCGTGGCCGGGGGTGTCGACGATGTTGATGTGGTAGGGTTCGTGGCCGCCTTCCGGAGTCCACTCGACGCTGGTCGGCTTCGCCAGGATCGTGATCCCGCGTTCCTTCTCCAAGTCATTGGAATCCATGGCTCTTTCCTCGACACGCTGGTTGTCGCGGAAGGTGCCGGATTGGCGGAACAGCTGGTCGACAAGCGTTGTCTTGCCGTGATCGACGTGGGCGATGATCGCCACGTTGCGGAGGCTCATTTGCGTAATACTCTTGGGAGAAGGTTTCGGCCCGCGCCCCTATACGTTTCGCTGCGCCGCAGCAAGCCCATCCGTTGCCACGCTGGGGCCGGCCGCGTTCGCTGTGGGGCGCGGCGACGAGCCGGTCATGCGCGCAATCAGCAGGCGCGGGGCGCGCGCAACGCTTCGTCGCAAAGCGCTAGGATTGCAACGCGCATGAACATATCAAGAACAAATGAAACGCCAATCGCTCGCGCACCGGCTTTCGATTCTCGCCGACGCGGCCAAGTACGATGCGTCGTGCGCCTCGTCCGGCACCGCGAAGCGCGACAGCAAGGGCGGCAAGGGCATCGGCTCGACCGAGGGAATGGGCATCTGCCACGCCTATGCCCCCGACGGGCGCTGCATCTCGCTGCTCAAGATCCTGCTGACCAACCGCTGCATCTTCGACTGCCATTATTGCATCAACCGCAAGAACTCGAACGTCGAGCGCGCGCGGTTCACCCCGCAGGAAGTCGCCGAGCTCACCCTCTCGTTCTACCGCCGCAACTACATCGAGGGGCTGTTCCTCTCCTCCGGCATCGTCAAGTCGTCCGACCACACGATGGAGCAGCTGGTCGAGACCGCACGGATCCTGCGCCAGAGCCACGATTTCCGCGGCTATATCCACCTCAAGATGATCCCCGA
>DASVLP010000061.1:0-8889 GCA_036384795.1 Sphingomonadaceae bacterium
CGCGCCGAGCGCGTCGCCGGGGCGGAACCTGGGCCCCTCCGCGTCGAGCCGCAGCACCAGCCGTTCCGGCGGCGCGGCAGGGGCGGCGGACGCGCTCGCCAGCGGCGCGACCGCCAGCCCGGCAAGGGCGCATAAGCGCAGCAGGCGAACCCACCGAAGCGAGGCGGGACCCACCGTCAATTCGGGGCGAGCGCGGCGGCAAGGTCGCGCGCGGCACGCGGCAGGAACGCAAGGCCCATGAACCATGCCGGAATCAGCTCGATCGCCCAGTAGCCGTTGCTCTCGCGGGCGAACAGCGCGATCGCCGTGCCGAACCCGGCGAACCACAGCAGCGCGAAGATCGCGAACCGGGGCGGCGCTCCGGTCCAGCCGAACAGGGCGAGGATCGCGATCGGCGCCCCGGCGGCGAGCGGAAGCGCGTTGAGCAGCGAATCCTCGACCACGTCGCGGATCGTGCCGGCTGGCCCCCGCATCGCATTCCAGCCTTGCGAATGGAGGTCGCCCGGGCGGACTTGCGCGTCGACCAGGTGGGCGTGCGCGGCCATTCCCGCGGCGAACACCGTGATCAGCGCGATCCACGCCGCGGCTTCGCGCCAGCGCCGCTCGACCAGCGCGAACGCGAGCGCCAGCAGCACGAAAGCCAATGCGAGCTCGCGGATCGCCAGCGCGAGCGCGGCGCAGGCCACCGCCCACGGCCAGCTGCGGCCGGTGCGCAACGCCAGCGCGAGGGTCAGCAGCAGCCCGACCCATTGATCGTGCTGCGGCACCAGCTGCGGCTGCGTGACCATCGCGCCGCCGAGCACGAGCGCCGCGACTGCGCCTGCCAGCTCGGCCTTCGAGGCTTCCCGCTCGAGCCTGCCGTACCAGACCAGCACGAGCGCCAGCAGCAGCGCGCCGAGCACTACCTGCAGCGCGGTCCAGCCGAACGCGGCCGCGGCCCAGCTCAAGGTGGGCAGGCGGACGGTGAAGAACGGCACGGTCGGGAAACCGTGCAGCCGGTGAAGCGAGGTCGCGGCGGCGTAATAGTCCTGTCCTGCCGCAACCGCCGCCGCCACGTCGCGATAAAGCTGCACGTCGGAATAGTCGTGCGATGCTTCCGCCGGGCCCGCGGAACTCGGTCCAAGGCCGAGGGAAACCGACCAGGCCAATGCCAGCGCAACCGCCGCGAGCAGCAATCGTGCCTGAATGCGCGTGAGCCGGCGGAGCATCGCAGGGTTGTGTGCCGCGCCCCGGTCATTTGCAAGCGCGGGTGGGGCCGATTGCAGGCTCGCGATCACCGCATTGTCGGAACCTTTGCCGCCCGGCTCGATTGTGCTGGGGACAGGCATGCGATCTATCGCAGGAGGTTTCAGATGAAGCGTTTGACGATTTCCGCGCTGGTCCTGGCAAGCGCCGGGCTGGCCGTCGCCGGCTGCTCGAGCAACAACGGCGACTCCGCCACGACGCAGGACAGCACCACGGCCGCGGCGACCGACACCACCCCCGCCGCCGGCCAGGCGATCGCCGACACCCACGTCTCCTCGTTCCTGACCGACGCGGCGGAAACCGATAACGACGAGATCAAGATCGGCCAGCTCGCCGCCTCGCAGGGCTCGAGCAAGGGGGTGAAGGATTTCGGCCAGATGCTGGTCGACGATCACACCAAGCACAAGGCCCAGGGCGCCAAGCTCGCGAGCTCGATGGGCGTTGCCCCGACCGACGCGACGACCCCCGAAGGCGACGCCGAATACCAGAAGCTCCAAGGGCTGAAGGGCGCCGATTTCGACAAGGAATTCGCCTCCGCGATGGTCAGCGGCCACCAGAAGGCGATCGACAAGTTCCAGCAGGAAGCGAACAGCAGCGATCCGGCGCAAGTCACCGATTTCGCGAAGCAGAGCCTGCCGACGCTGCAGACGCACCTCGACACGGCGAAGAAGCTGCAGAAGGGCTGAGCGGCGGATGATCCGGCTTTCCCTCGTAGCGCTGGCGGCGGGCGCCCTGGCACTGGCGGGCTGCACCAAGAAGGACGACGTCCCGCAGAACACAAATACCAGTGCGGATCCCGCGGCGGGGCCGTCGAACGATCATGTGGGGCAGTTCCTGACCAACGCGATTGCCGGCGACCTGGGCGAGATCAAGCTGGGGCAGATGGCGGGCACCAAGGCTTCGGCCCAGGGCGTGCGCGATCTTGCCCAGGCGCTGGTGCGCGATCACGGCAACTCGAAGGATCAGGCGGAACAGCTCGCACGGGCGCACGCCGCGCAGATTCCCACCGATCCGCGGTCGGACGCGCTGTCCGAGATCGACAAGCTGAACAGCCTTTCCGGCACCGATTTCGACCGGGAATTCGCTTCGTTCATGGTCAAGGACCATCAGCGCACGATCAACAGCTTCCAGGCCGAAGCCGGCAGCAGCGACCCGCAGGACGTGACGAGCTTCGCCCAGCAGGCGCTGCCGGCGCTCAAGCAGCACTTGCAAATGGCGGAATCGCTCGCGACCGGCCTCAACGGCAAGGGTAGCTAAGCAGCCCTCCGCCGCCGCGCTGCGCAACATATCGCATTCGTGCTATCGATCGCCGATTCGCAGCGCTTTGCGAGGAGGGACAATGCAGCCGGCCGGTCAGACGCCGCTTGCGGGATATGTCATCGTCGGGGTGGCGATCCTCGGCATGCTGTATTTCCGCGCCCGCAGCATGGCGCGCAAGCGGCCGCTCAAGCCGGCCACCTTGTGGATCATCCCGGCCGTCTTCCTGCTCATCACCGGGCTGACCATCGCCGAAACGCCGCCGTCCGCGCGCGACCTGCCATGGCTCGTCGTCGCGCTCGCGCTCGGCGGGGCGCTCGGCTGGCAACGCGGCCGGCTGATGAAGATCTGGCGCGAGGCCGACGATGGCCGACTGATGGTCCAGGGCTCGCCATGGGCGCTGATCTTCCTCGTCGCGATCATCCTGCTGCGCATGGGCTTGCGCAGCGGCCTGCAGATGGAGGCGCAAAACTGGGCGATCAGCCCGGCGCTGATCAACGACGGCTTCGTGCTGTTCGCGCTCGGCCTGTTCGGCGTGATGCGGGGGGAGATGGCGTTGCGCGCGCGCAAGCTGGCCAACACGCATCGCGCCACCTGAGCCGGTTGGTCGGGGAGACAGGATTCGAACCTGCGACATCCTGCTCCCAAAGCAGGCGCGCTACCGGACTGCGCTACTCCCCGACCCTTCCTGGCCGATCTTACGTCCGCGCGGGCGGCCCTGGTGGGCCCGGCAGGATTCGAACCTGCGACCAGACCGTTATGAGCGGCCAGCTCTAACCGCTGAGCTACAGGCCCGAAGGCGCCGATCGCGCGCGGCGCGGGTTAGCCGCTTGCCGGCGGCAAAACAAGCGCGCGTGGTTGCAGACCCTAAACCTCGACCGAGTGCATGATCTCGCGCACGGTGGTCGGCGCGATCTTGCGCTCGCGCAGATAGGCGAGCGCCGCGCGCCACCAATCGTAAAGCCGATCGAGGTCCGCCTCGTCGCGCACGTAAGGGGTGTGGCCGGGGCGCAGCGACGGGCTGTGGAACGAGAACACCAGCAGCGGCAGGCCGTCGTCGAGCGCGATGTCGATCCCGCGGAGCGCCTCGGGCGCGGCGATGCCCTCGGGCGTAAGCGGGATGCGCTCCAGCAGGCCGAGCCGCGAAAATACTCCGCGCAGCGAAGGCATCCGCCACATCAGCGGGTAGATGAGATCGCCCTGCCGCCGCAGCAGGCCCCAGAACACGGTGGTCAGCGGCAGTTCGAGCAGCGAGTGCTCGGGATCGAGCCAGTACGGCACCAACGGATGGTGGCGGAAGTCGCCCCCGCCGGTCGAGCTATAGTCGAACTTGGTGCGCACCGAGCTGTCCATCGCGATCCCGCCGTCGCGCAGCATCGGCGCGGTGTTGGGGCCGACGCCGTAGCGGCCGGCGCGGTAGATCTGCGGCACCGTCTCGAAGTTCTTCTCGATCACCTGGCGCAGCCGGTTGAACTTCGCCCGCTCGAGCTCGGGCGACAGGTTGCCGGCGAACGAGTTGCGCTCGTTGACGTCCTCGTCGAACGGCGGATTGACCCACGGATGGAGCTGGACCCCGATCTCGGCCAGGCCGTTCGCGACCGGCTCGCGCAGGATGTCGGCGGCAAGCGCCGACGTCGCCACCGGATAGTCGATCAGGTAGATCGGGCAGACGCCTTCATTCTCGCAAAACCGCTGGAACTTGGCGAGGCGCGGCAGGTGATCGAGGCTGTGGCCTTCGCGCCGGATCGGCTTCGACCAGTCGAATTCTTCCTCGGTGTCGACCGTGAGGATGAAGCGCTGCCCGAATTCCGGCCGGAACACGGCCCTGTCCACCCTGGCAGGGGCTTTGTCGATCGCGCGCATTGTCCGGTTGCGGCCCTTGTTTCCCAACGTCATCCGGTCTCGGCGAAATTCCCGTCATAGTCCATCGGTTTATCCCGTCCGATGGCGCGATTGGCCGAGCTTGCCGGCAATTCGAGCCGCAGCACGTCGTCCAGGCGCGACAGCTCGCCTCCCGCGGCGCGGGCTTCGGCACGGGCGAGGCGCAGCGCGAAGCCCGCGCCGAACATGCCCGAGGTCACCGCCTGCGGCTGGATCGGCGCGGCGCTGTCGAAGATTTCGGCGCGGCTGGCGAGCGAGGCCGGCAGATCGATCTCGAGCACGGTTCCGGCGCCCTCGGGCGCGACGCGGATGCGCAAGTCCTCGCCGGCGCCGGCCGCGCCGCACAGCGTCGCGAGAATGCGCCAGGCGAGCAATTCCGCATCGTTGCGCAACAGGCCGACGAGGCAGGGCTGCTCCTGCCGCTCGAGTTCGAGCGCGGCGCCGCGCTGGGCGAGCACCGCACCGAGCTGGCGCGCGATGCCCTCGACGATCGGAGCAAAGTCGGCAGTGCCTTCGTCGAGCTCGATCGCGCCGGTTTCGAGCCGCGCCAGGCGGTCGAGCTCGTCGAAGCCCGCGAGGATGCGCGCGGCGTCCCCCGCGATCGCCGCGGCGAGCGCGCGGTATTCGTGGGGCGCGGGCCCGAACAGCTGCTGGTGGATCACCTCGGCATAGCCCTGGATCGCATTGACCGGCGTGCGCAGCTCGTGGAGCAGTTGCCGCATGCGGTCCGCCGGGTTGTCGTCGTTGCTCGCCGGAGCCGGGACGGCCGTCGCGAACGGGCGGCGCATGCGGCCGCGATAGCCGGCGAACACGCCGCCGGGGAACGTGAAATGCGGGGTCGCGTCGATACGCCATTCGCCGGCGATCGAGGGCGCGCCGTCGAGCGCGATCCGTCCGCCGCGCACCGGCTGGCGGCGGCGCATCGCATCGATCACCTCGCGGCTGGGCCGGGCGGGCGCGTCGGGCTGGCGGCTGGTCAGCGCGATCCCCAATGTCATCGGCGCGAGCGCGGGGTCCGCCCAGTCGATCCGCCCTTCGCCGTTGGTCGCGAAATCGAACGCCTGGATCCGCGCGGGGCGCTCGGGGCGCTTTTCCTCGAGCGGCAGCAGCGGCGCGTCGCTCGCCGCGGTGGCGTTCGCCCGCGCGCGTTGGAACGCCTCTATCCGCCGCACCAGCGCGCCGATCCCGGCATTCTCCTCGGCGCCGAGTTCGAGCGCCGGTTCGAGCTCGAGCACGTCACCGCGTTCGGCCGCCGGTTCGACGCGCAGCGCCCGCGCGCCGTCAGGCTTCGGCAAGCCGAGCCCGCGCACGCCGATGCGGGCGAGCAGCTCGACGGTCGCGCGCGGCAAGTCGGCACGGTGGCGCAGCAGCGCGCGCGCCGGGACCGGCAGCGATGGAACCGCGTCTTCCCACTGCAGCGGCGAAAGCTGGGCCGAAGCCATCGCCGCCGCGGCAAGCGCGGGTTCCTGCGCGGCGAGGAACACGACCAGCTCGGGATTGCGCAGGCGCGTGCCGGGCTCGCGCACGATCGCCGCGCGCCGGGTGGGCGGCAGGATCGCCGACAGCGCTTCGAGCCGCGAATAGGCGCTCTGCAGCAGACCGTCGTCCGCGCCTCCGGGCGCGCTGCCGAGCAGGTCGAGCAGCTGGCGATACTGGGTGCCGGCCGAGCGCTCGCCGTCGGCACGCATGCGCAGCACGGTGGCAAGGCGATCGTCGAATTGCATCGATTCTCCGGACGGCACCATTGGTGTAGAGGAACCCCTCGTCGGCGGCCACAGCCCTATCAGGTTCGCGCGCGCGCGAAACGAATCCGCACCTCGCGTCGCAAAGCGGGACATTCGGAGCGCCGTATAATAATATTGCTGCCACGGGCGAGGGCGCGTGTTAGAAATTTCCGGCCGGCACGATGTCGGCGGGCGGCAAGCGGGAAGGTTTCGAGCATGGCGAACCTGGATGCGATCGACTGCCGGCTGCTCGCCGAACTGCAGGCCGAGGGCAGGGTAACCAACGTCGAGCTCGCGCAGCGCGTGGGGTTGACCGCACCGCCGTGCCTCAGGCGCGTGCGCGCGCTGGAAGAGGCGGGCGTGATCCGCGGCTATCACGCCGATCTGGACGCGGCCAAGCTGGGCTATTCGATCATGGTGTTCGCGATGGTCAGCCTCAAGAGCCAGGCGGAAGAAGACCTGCGCGCGTTCGAGCAGCACGTGCGCGCGCTGCCGGACGTGCGCGAATGCCACATGCTCAACGGCGAGATCGACTTCATCCTCAAGATCGTCAGCAAGGACTTGCAGAGCTTTCAGGAATTCCTGACCAGCAAGCTGACCCCGGCGCCCAACGTCGCCAGCGTGAAGACCTCGCTGACCATCCGCACCGCCAAGCAGGAGCCGGGGGTTCCGCTGGAATAAGCGCCCCGCGTCAACCCAGCACCCCGCGCTTCGCCATCGCGTTGGCATAGGCGAGCTGCAGCACCGCGATCACCGCGATCAGCCCGGTCACGAACGCCGCCGCGTCGTTCGCATAGACCCGCGAAGTGCCGATCGCGAGCTCGTAGGCGTCGCCGGCGAGGATCAGCACGAGCGAAACCGCATAGGCCCACAGCGCCGAGCGCTTGCGCAGCAGCAGACCGATCCCGCCGAGGAGGGCGGTCGCCAGCCCGATGTCGACCAGCGCGACGAACCACGGGGCCTGCGCGGCGTAATATTCGGCTTCGTCGGGGGCGAAGGCGAAGATGGCGTCGTGCTGGGCGGAAACGATCGTGAACGCGCCCGAACCGTCCCACAGCAGCGAGAGAATCCCCACCACCCACAGATGCCACGGCGCTTTCGTGCCCATCGTCACCCCTCCCGCTTGGCCAGCCACTCCTCGAGCCACTTGATCGAATAATCGCCGTTGAGGATGTCGGGCTGCTTGAGCAGCTCCTCGTGCAGCGGGATCGAGGTCTTCACGCCCTCGATCACCATTTCCTCCAGCGCGCGGCGCAGCCGCATGATGCAGCCTTCGCGCGTGCGGCCGGAGACGATCAGCTTGGCGATCATCGAATCGTAGTACGGCGGGATCGAGTAGCCGGCGTAGAGCCCGGAATCGACCCGCACGTGCATCCCGCCGGCCGCATGATAGGCGGTGACTTTGCCGGGCGAGGGCGCGAACGTCCACGGATCCTCGGCGTTGATCCGGCACTCGATCGCGTGGCCGGTGAACTCGAGGTCTTCCTGGCGCACCGACAGCGGCTTGCCCTCCGCGATGCGGATCTGCTCGCGCACCAGGTCGACGTCGCTGATCGCCTCGGTCACCGGATGCTCGACCTGCAGGCGGGTGTTCATCTCGATGAAGTAGAACTCGCCGTTCTCCCACAGGAACTCGATCGTCCCCGCGCCGCGATAGCCCATGTCGGACATCGCCTTGGAAACGATCGCGCCCATCCGCTCGCGCTCTTCGGGCGTGAGCACCGGGGAGGGGGCTTCCTCCATCACTTTCTGGTGCCGCCGCTGAAGCGAACAGTCGCGCTCGCCGAGGTGGATCGCGTTGCCCTGGCCGTCGCCGAACACCTGGAATTCGATGTGGCGCGGGTTGCCGAGGTATTTCTCGAGATAGACGGTGTCGTCGCCGAACGCGGCCTTCGCTTCGCTGCCGGCCTGCTTCATCAGCGTTTCGAGCTGGTCGGGCGAGTTGCAGACTTTCATGCCGCGCCCGCCACCACCCGAGGCGGCCTTGATGATCACGGGGTAGCCGATCGCCTCGGCGATCTTCGCCGCTTCCTTCGGATCGGAGATCGCCCCGTCGCTGCCCGGCACCAGCGGCAGGCCGAGCTTGCCGGCGGTGCGCTTGGCCTCGACTTTGTCGCCCATCGTGCGGATGTGCTCGGGCTTCGGGCCGATCCAGGCGATGTCGTGCGCCTCGACGATCTCGGCGAACTTGGCGTTCTCGCTGAGGAACCCGTAGCCGGGGTGGATCGCGTCGGCGCCGGAGATTTCGGCGGCCGAGATGATCGCGGCGATGTTGAGATAGCTTTCGCTCGCCGGCGGGGGGCCGATACAGATCGCATGGTCGGCCAGGCGCACGTGCATCGCGTCGGTGTCGGCGGTCGAGTGCACCGCGACCGTCTCGATCCCCATTTCGCGCGCCGCGCGGTGGATGCGCAGCGCGATCTCGCCGCGGTTGGCGATCAGCAGGCGGGTAATCGGCATCGCTGAACTATCCGATCACCACGAGCGGCTGGTCATACTCGACCGGCTGCGCGTTCTCGACCAGGATCGCCTTGACCGTGCCGGCCTTGCTGGCGGTGATCGGGTTCATCACCTTCATCGCCTCGACGATCACCAGCGTGTCGCCTGCCTTCACGGTGCCGCCGACGCTGACGAACGGCGGCGAGCCGGGCTCGGCCGACAGATAGACCGTGCCGACCATCGGCGACTTGATTGCGCCTTCCATGCTGGGCGCGGCGTCCGCTGCGGGAGCGGCCGCCGCCGGTGCCGCCGCAACCGGAGCCGCCGCGGCAGGCGCCGCCGC
>DASVLP010000062.1:0-80301 GCA_036384795.1 Sphingomonadaceae bacterium
CGCGATCGAAATCGCTCCCGGAATCCGCGAAGGTCTTGCGCAGCTGCAGGAGGCGCTCGCGCCTTCGCCGTTCGACCCCGCGACCGCACGGCGCAGGTTCCGGATCAACGCGGGCGCGTATTTCTGTGCCTTGCTGGTGCCGGAACTGATCGCGCGCGCCCGGCGGCTCGCGCCCGGCGTGTTCTTCGAGATCGGCGGGCCGGCCCCTGGCCTGCTCGCGGCCCTCGATGACGGGCGGGCGGATCTCGCATTCGGCGCGTTCGGCAAGGCGCCACCGCGGCTGGTCCGCCATTCGCTGTTCCATGAGGAAATGGTGTGGATCGCAGCCCGGGACAATCCTCTGTGCAAGCGCCCGGAAGCGTTCGCGGATTTGCCTTCTCATTCCCGCCTTGAAGTCGCCGTGGGCCAGCCGTTCCCGGGCCACGGCGCGTATAGCTGGGAGGGCGGACTGGAACGCCTGGTGGTGACGCCGTTTGCGGAGGAGGATGGGCTCGCCGGCTATCGCGAGGGATCGCAGCGGCTGCACGATCCGATCACCGCGATCGCCACGGTCGCGGCGACCGATCTCGTCGCGCAAGTGCCCCGCCGCCTGGCGGAGAAGAGCGCCCGGGAACAACGCATCGTAGTCGTCGAAACCCGCGGAGAATCGAGCCGCGTCGAGATGGCGATGCTCTGGCACAGCCGCCTCGCGGCCGACGAGGGCCTTGGGTGGCTGCGCCAGCTCGCGCTCGATTGCCTCGGCCTGCCTCAGGCCTCGGCCGAACCGTTCGGCGCAAAAACAGAACGCCGCTAAAGCCGCGTTCATAAAAGTCGGGTAACGAAGGGCGGTCGGCAGATTCGCCGGCGGGATCGGTTCGCGGCTTGCCGCGCGGGACGGGACGAATTGCGGTTTCCAGGTTGGCTGCTCGCGCTCTGCGCGGGGGCGGCGGCGGTTTATCCGGCGCAGAATTCACAGGGGCTCGAGGCCCGGCCGTTGACGCCTGCGTCGGCAGCGCGGCCGGTCGTGGCGATCATCGACAGCGGCATCGCCCGTACCCCCGGCTTGGGCGACGCGGTGATCGCGGAATACGATATGGCCGCCACTCCCGCTCGCCCCGCGTTTCAGCCGCGCTACGACCACGGCACGATGGTCGCGACGATCCTCCTGCGGCAGGCGCGGCGGCCGGTCGACATCGTCTCGCTCAGGATCGACGATCCGGCGGGCTGTCCGCAAGGAAGCGCGCCGCCGTGCCAGCCCAGCGCCGCGCCGATCGCGCGCGCGATCCGCAAGGCGACCGAGCTGGGCGTCTCGGCGATCAATATCTCACTCAACCTGAAGGATGATCCCTCGATCGTCGAGGCGGTACGCGAAGCAACCGCTCAGGGCATCAGGGTGGTGATGGCCGCGGGCAACGCCGGGCTCGACCGGCCCGGCAACCTCGGCATGGCCAAAGCCGGCTTTCCGAACGCCGTGCTGGTCGGCGCGCTCGATGGCACCGGCCGGCCGTGGACGGGCACCAACCGCCCAGAGGCGGGGACGCCAGGCTATCTCTACGTCTGGCAGCCAGGGGTGAAGGTGCCCACGGTGCTGGCGAACGGCGCCAAAGTGGTCGCGACCGGCACCTCGTTCGCGGTGCCGATCGAAACGGCGAGCCTCCTCGACTGACCCTGCGCGTCAGGCGTGCTCGGCTTCGCGCGCTTTCTCGACTTCCTTGTGGCTGTCGGATTCCGCCATCCGGCGATGGATCTGCGCGACCAATTCGTCGGGCAGCAGGTCGCCGGCGATCGCCTGCAGCTTGTTCATCATTCCGCTGACGACCTGGTCTTCATCGGCCAGCATCGCGGCATAGCCGTCCTGCGCGACCTTGGCCGGATCGGCTTTCTTGGCGCGGCCGACCTGTGTGTCTTCCAGCCCGGCGCGCTCGAAGAAGCGCGTCTCCGTCGCGCCCGGCTCGAGCACCGTCACCGCGACGCCGGTGTTCTTGAGCTCGTTCCTGAGCCCGATGCAGAAGTCGTCGAGAAATGCCTTGGTCGAATTGTAGACCAGCTGGAAGGCGCCGGGCATGTGGCCGGCGATCGATCCTGTGACGAGAATCCGCCCATCGTCGCGCTCGCGCATCTGGCGGCCGATCAGCTGGATCAGGTGGATAGTGCCGGTGATGTTGGTGTCGATCACGTGGCGCGCTTCTTTCCAGTCCTCGTCAAGGAACTCGCCGCCCAGGCCATGGCCGGCATTGGCGATCAGCGCGGCGACCGGCCGGTTGCCGATTGCGGCCGCCAGCTTGTCGAGACCTTCGTCGGTTGCGAGGTCGCATTCGATCGTCTCGACCGATGCCGCGCCGGCCGCACGCGATTGCGCCTCGGCGTCCGAAAGATCGCGATCGGCCGCGAGGATCAGGTCGACGCCATCGCGGGCGGCGCATTTGGCCAGCTCGAGCCCAATGCCGCTGGACGCGCCGGTGACCACCACCAGGCCGCTGAGCTTGTCGATCTTGCCGCGCATCACACGTTCTCCATCGCTTGGGTTTCGTCTGCCGGGGCGGAACTGGGCTCCATTCCGGGCTTGAGGACCACCTTGGTCCATTCATCCTGCTTGTCCTTGAAATTGCGGTAGGCCATCGCCGCGTCTTCGAGCGGCAGGCGGTGGCTGATGAGGAAAGTCGTATCGAGCTTGCCTTCCTCGATCATGCTCAGCAGCAGGTTGGTGTACTTGTGGACGTGGGTCTGCCCGGTGCGGACCTGCAGGCCCTTTTCCATCAGCGCCCCGGTGGGGAACTTGTCGGTCATCCCCCCATAGACGCCCGGGATCGACACTCGCCCGCCGTTGCGCACGGCGAGGATCGCCTGGCGCATCGCGTGCGCGCGGTCGGCGCCGATGCCGACTTTCTGCTTCACGATTTCGGTCAGATTGTCGATCGCGAATCCGTGCGCTTCCATGCCCACCGCATCGATCGTCGCGTCGACGCCGATGCCGCCGCTCATCTCCATCAGCGCTTCCATCACGTTGCTCTCGCGGAAGTTGACCACTTCGGCGCCGAGCTGCTTCGCCAGCTCGAGCCGGTGCGGGTAGTGGTCGATCGCGATCACTTTGCTCGCGCCCATCAGGATCGCCGACTGGACCGCGAACAGCCCGACCGGGCCGCAGCCCCACACCGCCACGGTGTCGTCGGGGCCGATCTGGGCGTTCTCCGCCGCCTGCCAGCCGGTCGGCAGGATGTCGGTCAGGAACAGCACCTGATCGTCGTCGAGATGATCCGGCACCGCCACTGGGCCGACGTCGCTGAACGGTACGCGGACGTATTCCGCCTGCCCGCCCGAATAGCCGCCGGTAAGGTGCGAATAGCCGAAAATGCCTGCCATCGGTTGCCCGTAGAGCGGCGTGGTCATGTCCTGCTTTTCGACCGGGTTCGAATTCTCGCAGCACGAATACTGCTCGATCCTGCAGTGGAAGCATTGGCCGCAGGCGATCGGGAAGGGCACGATCACCCGCTGGCCGATTTCGAGCGTGCTGGCAGAACCCTTCTCGACCACTTCGCCCATGAACTCGTGGCCCAGGATGTCGCCCGGCAGCAGCCCGGGGATCACGCCATCGTACAAGTGCAGGTCCGAGCCGCAGATCGCGGTCGAGGTGATCCTGAGGATCGCGTCCTTCGGGTTGATGATCTCGGGATCGGCGACTGTCTCGACGCGGACGTCCTGCGTTCCCTGCCAAGTGAGTGCGCGCATGGCTCAGGCCTCCTCTTCCAGCTTGGCTTTGCGGGTTTCGGCTTTGGTGCGCGCCGACGTGGCGATTTCGCCCGTCTCCATCAGCATCTTGAACCGCTTCAAATCATGGCGCGCCTGGATTGCCGGCTCGCGCAGGAAGGCTTTGGCAAAGATCTTCCCCATTGCGCCCGCCGGCGGCTTGTATCGGATCACCAACGTGACCCGGGTGCCGCGCTCACCGGGGGCATCGGCGAAGGTCACGCGGCCTTCGGTCTCGATGTCCGAGCCTTCGACCGACTTCCAGGCGATGACCTCGCCTTCACGGTCTTCGGTGACTTCGGTCACCACGTCGACCGTCATCCCCGCGGGCGCGCGAATGCGCCAGTTGCTGCGCCCGGGTTCGGCAAGCCGCCTGACTTCGAGCAGATTTTCCATGATCTTTGGCAAATTATTGAAATCGCGCCAGAATTGATAAAGCTCTTGCCGCGGCTTCGCGGTAGTCACGGTGCGTCCGCTGACGTCGAGCCCGCCGTTGCGGTTGCGGCCGGTATAGTCGGGCGCGTCGTCGGGACTGGGCGGCGTGGCTTTGGCTCGCGCCGCCATGAACGCGCCGGCTCCGACCGCGCCCAGGGTGACGGCAAGGCCGGCGAATGTCTTTGCTTTGTTGGTCATTGGATTGACTCTCATATGCTGACCTCGAGCCAACCTCTCGGAAGCGAACGCCGTTCCGGCAGGTCGTCGCAGGTGGAAGCGGTTTCAGCCGGTCGGCCTCGCGCTTAAGCTGCGATCACTCCGCTGCGGCGCGTTCGACGAACTTGTTGAACCGGCTGGTGTCGCCCCCTTCGGTGCGGTCCTGGTGCAGGAACGCGAGCTTGTTTTCGTCGAAGGCGGCGAAAAACGCGTCCCAGCCGATCTCTTCGAGCCGATCGTCGTCGTTGCCGCCGGGCTCGTCGAAATCGACGCGCAACAAGCCGCCGCCGTCACCTGCGCCTTTGACGCGCGCCGGACGGCCGCCGCGCTCTTCGATCCATTTGCGGATTTTATCGTGGTCCGTGGTGGTAGTTGCGCTGCTCATGGATGAGATCCTCTTCGGAGTTTTCGTCATCCAATTCTACTTGTGCGGGACGAGGGCCGTTCCGCACCCGCCGTCACCGCACGATAAACAGCGCGCGAGGTGCGACAGGGCGCCGTCATGTCGACAGCGTAGGTGGCGAGGGCTCAGGCCGAGGCGAGCAGGCGCTTGAGTTCGCGGAAGTCGACCGGCTTGTGGATCACCGGCACGTGCGGCTTGCCGTTCCTGATCCGCTCCTGCGGATTGCCGGTCATGATCGCGCCGCGCACGTGCGGCCAGCGCTTGCCTACTTCGTTCAACAAGCTGAGCCCGTCCATCCCCGGCATCGAGAAATCGGTCAGCACGAAGGGGGGCTCGGCAGTCCGCGTTTCGAGCAGGCTGAGCGCCTGCTCGGAGTCTTCGGCAACCGTTACCTCGAGCCCCAGGTCGCGCAGCTGCTCGGAAAGGATCGTTCGCACCTTGCTGTCATCGTCGACCACCAGAACCGACGAGACCAGGGCCGGTTCGGCGTCCCCGTGCGCGGCGCCATCGACGAGCTTGTGGTTGGTCTCCGCAGCCGGAACGATCAGCTCGATCTGGGTCCCGCGCCCGCTCTCGCTGGTAATCCGCAACGCGCCGCCCGATTGCTGGATGAAGCCGGACACCATCGGCAGACCGAGGCCGGTTCCTTCGCCGGCGGCCTTGGTGGTGAAGAACGGCTCGGTCACCCGCTCGATCAACTCGGGCGGAATGCCGGAGCCCTCGTCGCGCACGCTGATCCTCAGGTAATCGCGCGAGCGGTCGAGCAGGCGCGGCGCCTCACGCGCGTCGACGCGGTCGACCCTCACCATGATCTTGCCGCCCTCGGGCATCGCGTCGCGGGCATTGATCAGCAGGTTGACCAGGCTCAACTCGAGCTGCCCCTCGTCGGCGTAGATCCACAAGCCCACGTCGGGCACGTCCCACTCCACCGTGATGTTGTCGCCCAGCGCGTGTGCGATCAGCCCGGCGACCGAATCCCGCAGCTTGGTAGGCGCGATCGCGGTGGGCGAGAGCTCCTGCTTGCGGGCGAAAGCCATCAGGCGGCGGACCAGCTCGGCCCCGCTTTCGGCCGCGTGGCGCATCTGGTCGACGATCTTCTGCTCACGCTCACCGAGTCCCGCGCGCGCTTCCAGCAATGAAAGTCCGCCGAGAACGACCGCGAGCAAGTTATTGAAATCGTGGGCGACACCCCCGGTCAGCTGACCCAAGGCTTCGGACTTGCGAGCCTGGATCAGCTGCTGCTCGAGCTCGCGCTGGTCCGAGATGTCGAGCAGCGTGCCGGCATATTCGATCGGCTTGCCCGCCGGATCGCGCAACAGCACGGCTTGATCGAGAAAGTGCTTGTAACGTCCATCGGCGCATTGCCAGCGGTATTCGACCGCCATCGTGCCGCTGCGCCTGCGGTTGGCGACCGCCTTGAGCGTGCGCTCGCGGTCTTCCGGATGGAGCCGTTCCTGCCACAGGTGCGGATTGGCTTGCACGTCTTCGAACCGGTAGCCGGTCACCGCGGCGAAGTTTCCGCCCACCAGGTGCGGGACCCGCGGATCGGCATCAAGTCCCTCGAGGTAGAGGATGATCGGCAACGCTTCGAGGATCGCCGCCTGCCGCAACCGGGCCTGCTGCAGCTCGCGCTCGTAGACCAGCGCCTCGTGCTCCGCCCGCAGCGCCGCCTCGCGCAGTTCCTGCTCGGCCGCCGCCTGGCTTGCGACCTGCTGGCGCAGCTCGAACAGGTCCACGAACACCGCGACCTTCGATTTCAGCACCACCGGATCGACCGGCTTGAACACGTAGTCGACCGCGCCCATCGAATAACCGCGCATCAGGTGCTCGGTTTCCTTGTTCACCGCCGAGAGAAAGATGATCGGGATGCGCGCGGTCGCCGAGCGCTGGCGGATCAGTGCGGCGGTTTCATAGCCATCCATCTCCGGCATGAAGACGTCGAGCAGGATCACGGCGAAATCGCCCTTCAGCAGCTCGCGCAGCGCCGTCTTGCCGTTGTTGGCGGTGACGATCGTCGCGATCGGATCCAGGATCTCCGAAAGCGCCAGCAGGTTGCGCTCGTCATCGTCGACCAGCAGCACGCGCGGCCGGCGCTCCTCTGCGGGCAGGTTTCGTTCCTCGGGCACGCGGGCTTTCACGGCAGAAGGCTTCATCAAGCGACGGACTCGATCAGCATTTCGGGCGGTTCGTTGCTCCGGCCGGTGTTCGTCCGGCCGATCCAGACGCGCAGCAGCGCGAGCAGCAGGTCGATGTCGACCGGCTTGGAGATGTAGTCCGACGCCCCCGCGGCGAGGCACTTCTGGCGGTCGCCCTTCATCGCCTTGGCGGTAACGGAGATTAACGGAATTTGGGCGAGGGCCGGATTGGCGCGGATGCGCCGCATCGTCTCGTAGCCGTCCATCTCGGGCATCATGATGTCGATCAGCGCGACATCGATGTCCGGGTTCTGCTCGAGCAGTGCGATGCCTTCCGCGCCTCGTTCCGCGTGGACCACTTCGGCACCGTGCGATTCCAGCACGCTCGCCAGGGAGTAGATGTTGCGGATGTCGTCGTCGATGATCAGCAGGCGCTTGCCGGCAAGCTCGTTCGTCTCGGCTCGCGGCCGGGCGTCGCGATTGCCCCGCGGCTTGCGTGGCTTGCGGTGGGGCTTGTCGGCGAAGGCCACCGCGATGGTCGAGAACAGCTCGATCAACTCGTCGCGGTCGGCGGGCTTTTCGATTACCTTGGCCGCGCCCAGCGTCAGCGCATGTGCGGCCTGCTCGGCGCCCGAGATGACGTATACCGGGATGTCGCTGCTTTCCGGATCGTGCCGCAACAGGTCGAGCAGCACGAAACCGTCGATGTCGTTGAGTCCGAGGTCGAGCGTGATCGCGCTCGGTCGAAGTTTGCGGACCATCGACAGCGTGCCCGAGCCGGCGGACGAGATCACGCCCTTGACGGCCGCATCGTGGGCGACGTCGAGCAGCACGTTGGCGAACACCGGATCGTCCTCGACGATCAGCACGAACGGGCGATTGCCCAGATCGTCGCGGTCGTCGACGATCGCTGTGCTGGCGGGAGTGACGTCCTCGTCGTCGTTGATCGACATGCCGTGCAGCGAAATGGCCGGTGCCACGCCGGGCGATTTCAGCGGTACGTAGAGGGTGAAGGTCGATCCTTCACCCACAGTCGAGCGGACCTGAATCTCGCCGCCCAAGAGGCTCGCGATCTCGCGGCTGATCGAAAGGCCGAGGCCGGTGCCGCCGTACTTCCGACTCGTGGTGCCGTCGGCCTGCTGGAATGCCTCGAAGATCAGCCGCTGCTTGTCTTCGGGAATGCCGATCCCGGTGTCGCAAACCTCGATCTCGATTGCCGAGCGCGCGTCGCCCAGGATCGGATGCGCCGGGTTCCAGCCCGCGCTGGCCTTGCGCACCGACAGCGTGACGCTGCCTTCCGAGGTAAACTTGAATGCGTTCGACAAGAGGTTGAGCACGATCTGCTGCAGGCGTTTCTCGTCGGTGCGGATGGTCGGCGGAAGATCGGGTCCGAACTTGACCACGAAATCGAGCTGCTTTTCCGAGGCGAGCTGGCGGAAGGTGCGCTCCATGTGCTGGCGCAGGCTCGCGAGCGACATCTCGCCGATCTCGATCGCGACGGTGCCGGATTCGATTTTCGACAAGTCGAGGATGTCGTTGATCAGATTGAGCAGGTCGGTGCCGGCCGAGTGGATCGTGCGCGCAAATTCGGTCTGCTTCTCGTTGAGGTTGCCCTGCTGATTGTCCGCCAGGAGCTTGGACAGGATCAGCAGCGAGTTGAGCGGCGTGCGCAGCTCGTGGCTCATGTTGGCGAGGAATTCGGACTTGTACTTCGAGGTCAGGGTCAGCTGCTCGGCTTTCTCCTCGATCGCGCGGCGGGCCATGTCGATCTCGAAGTTCTTCGCTTCGACCTGGCGCTTCTCGTTCTCGAGCAGCTGCGCCTTTTCCTGCAGCTCCTCGTTGGTGGCGTGGAGCTCTTCCTGTTTGCGGGTGAGCTCGGTCTGGCGGGCCTGGAGCTCCTGCGTGAGCAGCTGCGATTCCTTCAGCAGTTCTTCGGTGCGCATCGTCGCCGCGATCGTGTTGAGCACGATGCCGACAGTTTCCATCAGCTGGCTGAGGAAAGTGTGGTGGGTTTCGCTGAACTCCTCGAACGAGGCGAGCTCGATCACCGCCTTCACCTCGTCCTCGAACAGCGCCGGCAGAATGTTGATGTTCGCCGGCTTCGCAGCCCCGAGACCCGACCCGATCTTGATGAAATCGCCCGGGACTTTCTTCAACCGCATCGGGCGCTTGTCGGCGGCCGCCTGGCCGATCAAGCCCTCGCGCAGCTCGAACCGATTGGCGAGCTTACCTTTGGTATCGGCGCCGTAAGTCGCGACGAGGTCGAGCGTGGTGCCGGCCGGATCGTCGTTGGCGACGTAGAATACGCCGTACTGCGCGTTCACCAGCGGCGCGAGCTCGCTCATGATCAAGTTGGAGATCGTCGTCAGGTCGCGCTCGCCCTGGAGCATGCGCGAGAAGCGGGCGAGGTTGGTCTTGAGCCAGTCCTGCTCGGCGTTCTTCAGCGTCTGATCCTTGAGGTTGCGGATCATCTCGTTGATCGTGTCCTTGAGCGCGGCCATCTCGCCCGAGGCTTCGACCGCGATCGAGCGGGTGAGATCGCCCTTGGTCACCGCGGTCGCCACGTCGGCGATCGAGCGCACCTGGTTGGTGAGGTTGGCCGCGAGTTGGTTCACGTTGTCGGTCAGGTCGCGCCACAGGCCCGCGGCGCCCGGCACGCGCGCCTGGCCCCCCAGGCGTCCCTCGACGCCGACCTCGCGGGCCATGTTGGTCACCTGGTCGCCGAAGGTCGAGAGCGTCTCGATCATCCCGTTGATCGTTTCGGCCAGCGCCGCGATCTCGCCTTTGGCGTCGAAAGTCAGCTTTCGCTTCAGGTTGCCTTGGGCGACCGCGGTCACGACGTCGGCAATGCCGCGCACCTGGTTGGTGAGATTGGTCGCCATTAGGTTCACGTTGTCGGTCAGGTCCTTCCAGGTGCCGCCGACGCCGGGCACCTGAGCCTGGCCGCCGAGCTTGCCCTCGGTGCCGACCTCGCGCGCGACGCGAGTCACTTCCGAAGCGAACGAGTTCAGCTGGTCGACCATCGTGTTGATGGTGTTCTTGAGCTCGAGGATCTCGCCCTTCACGTCGACGGTGATCTTCTTTGACAAGTCGCCGCGCGCGACGGCCGTGGTCACCTCGGCGATGTTGCGCACCTGCCCGGTGAGGTTCGCCGCCATCGAGTTCACGTTCTCGGTCAAGTCGGCCCAGGTGCCGGCGACGCTGCGCACCTGCGCCTGGCCGCCGAGCTTGCCTTCGGTCCCAACCTCGCGCGCCACGCGGCTGACTTCGGAAGCGAAGCCGTTGAGCTGGTCAACCATCGTGTTGATGGTGTTCTTGAGCTCGAGGATCTCGCCCTTCACATCGACGGTGATCTTCTTGGAAAGGTCGCCGCGCGCCACCGCGGTGGTCACGTCGGCGATGTTGCGCACCTGGCCGGTCAAGTTCGCCGCCATCGCGTTCACGTTGTCGGTCAGGTCCTTCCAGGTGCCGCCGACGCCTTCCACCTGGGCCTGGCCGCCGAGCCGGCCCTCGGTACCGACTTCGCGGGCCACGCGGGTCACTTCGGAAGCGAAGGAGTTCAGCTGGTCGACCATCGTGTTGATGGTGTTCTTGAGCTCGAGGATCTCGCCCTTCACGTCGACGGTGATCTTCTTCGACAAGTCGCCGCGCGCGACGGCCGTGGTCACCTCGGCGATGTTGCGGACCTGACCGGTCAGGTTGCCGGCCATCGCGTTCACGTTGTCGGTCAGGTCCTTCCAGGTACCGCCGACGCCTTCGACCTGCGCCTGCCCGCCGAGCTTGCCTTCCGTGCCGACCTCGCGCGCGACACGGGTCACTTCCGAAGCGAACGAATTGAGCTGGTCGACCATCGTGTTGATCGTGTTCTTGAGCTCGAGAATCTCGCCCTTCACGTCGACGGTGATCTTCTTGGACAAGTCGCCGCGCGCCACCGCGGTGGTCACGTCGGCGATGTTGCGCACCTGGCCGGTGAGGTTGTCGGCCATCAGGTTCACGTTGTCGGTCAGGTCCTTCCAGGTGCCGGCGACTCCCGGGACCTGGGCCTGCCCGCCGAGCTTGCCTTCGGTGCCGACCTCGCGCGCGACGCGGCTGACTTCGGACGCGAAGCCGTTGAGCTGGTCAACCATCGTGTTGATCGTATTCTTGAGATCGAGGATCTCGCCCTTCACATCGACGGTGATCTTCTTCGACAAGTCGCCGCGCGCAACGGCCGTGGTCACGTCGGCGATGTTGCGCACCTGGCCGGTGAGGTTGTCGGCCATCAGGTTCACGTTGTCCGTCAAGTCCTTCCAAGTGCCCGCGACGCCCGGAACTTGCGCCTGGCCGCCGAGGCGGCCCTCGGTGCCGACTTCGCGCGCCACGCGGGTCACTTCGGAGGCGAAGGAGTTCAGCTGGTCGACCATCGTGTTGATGGTGTTCTTCAGCTCGAGGATTTCGCCTTTCACGTCGACGGTGATCTTCTTCGACAAGTCGCCGCGCGCGACGGCCGTCGTGACCTCTGCGATGTTGCGGACCTGACCGGTCAGGTTGCCGGCCATTGCGTTCACGTTGTCGGTCAGGTCCTTCCACGTGCCGCCGACGCCTTCGACCTGCGCCTGGCCGCCGAGCTTGCCTTCGGTGCCGACCTCGCGCGCGACGCGGGTGACTTCCGAAGCGAAGGAGTTCAGCTGGTCGACCATCGTGTTGATGGTATCCTTCAGCTCGAGGATTTCGCCGCGCACCTCCACGGTGATCTTCTTGGACAAGTCGCCGCGCGCAACGGCCGTGGTCACCTCGGCGATGTTGCGCACCTGGCCGGTGAGATTCGCGGCCATCAGGTTCACGTTGTCTGTGAGATCCTTCCAGGTTCCTGCCACGCCGCGCACGCGCGCCTGGCCACCGAGCTTGCCTTCGGTGCCCACCTCGCGCGCCACGCGAGTCACCTCGGATGCGAAGTTCGCCAGCTGCTCGACCATCGTGTTCACGACTTTGCCGATGCGACGGAACTCGCCTTTCAGGGGGCGGCCTTCGATCTCCACCGCCATGGTTTGCGACAAATCGCCCTTGGCGACACCTCCGATCACGCGCGCGACCTCGATCGTCGGTTGCGCCATGTCGTCGATCAGCTCGTTCATCGCGCGCAGCTTGCGCTCCCACCCGCCGGTGGCGCCCGGCACTTTCGCACGGTGGCCGATCTTGCCTTCCTTGCCGACCATGCGAGCGACCCGCTCGAATTCCACCATCATCTGCTGGTTGCGCGAGACGACCTCGTTGAACAACATCGCGATCTCGGCTTCGGCGCCGATGCCTTGCTCGGGCAGGCGGACGGAAAAATCGCCCCGTTGCAGGCGGCGCAATGCGACGATCAATTCGCGGTCGGTCCGCGAAAACTCGAGGTTGCTGGATTGCCGGTTCAAACAACGCCTCCCGCAGGTGAACGGGAGCGTCCCACTCCCCCGTAAGAACACAAAACCTCACTCGGGCTCGGGTTCCCGACCCTTGCGCTAAAGTTTTCGCTTGGTCGAAATTGCGGTTGTCATAAGGGTTGGAAAGTTTAGGAGGAGGCCTCCACGCGAAGCAAGGGACCGACCATCGACAACGCGAGCGGATGCCTGATCAAGATCATCTTGAATCCTTTATCGGCAACAGTTTCCGATCTGTCTGGGCGCTCGAGGTCCTGAAGTTTCTCGTCGAGAATCCTCAACGTTCTTTTTCCTCCGACGAATTGATCACCTCTCTGCGCGTGAGCGAAGCTGTGGTATCGCAAAGCGTGGGCAATCTTCTGGCGGCGGGCTTTGTGATCGTGGACGGCGAAGGCCGGGTTCAACTGCATCATGCGAGCGAACGTCAATCCGCGCTCGTGCGCTCGGCGATCGACCTTTATCTCAGGAGCCCGGACAAAGTCCGCCGGCTGATCGTCGCGCAATCGTCGCCGGGCATCACCGCGTTCGCCGACGCATTCAAACTGCGGAAGGACTAAGGGGATGGGGACCTTGTTTCCGACGCTGGTCTATCTGCTGTGCTTCGCCACCAGCACGGCATGCGCGGGGCTGCTCGCCCGCAGCTATCTTCGTACCAGGATGCGGCTGTTGATGTGGAGCGCGCTGTGCTTCGTGTTCCTTGCGGGCAACAACTTCCTGGTCATCCTCGACCTGCTGGTCTTCCCACAGACAGATTTTCGCGCCTGGCGCTCGCTGACCTCGCTTGCCGCGGTCTGCGTGCTGTTGTTCGGCTTCGTCTGGGATTCGTCGGAGGGCTGAAATGGAGACGTTCTATAGCTTCCTTTCCGGCGCGATCGCGATGGGGTTCGTGATCGCGGGTCTCTTCTTCGCGCGGTTCTGGTCGCGCACGCGCGATCGACTGTTCTTCGGCTTCGCGTCGGCTTTCTGGCTGCTCGGCATTTCGCAGACGGTAATGACGCTGACCGACATTCCCGTCGAGGAACGCAGCTGGCTTTACCTGCTTCGCCTCGCGGCGTTCCTGCTCATTCTCTATGCATTCTGGCTGCAGAACCGCCGCCGCGACACGCCGCGCTAGGGGCGCGCTATCTTTCGATCTTCGCGGTTATCCGGTGCAGGAATGGATGGTTCGGCACTTCCCCGCGGATGATCTTCGAGAACAGATGCCCGCCGCCCAGATGCTTGAGCCGCTCTTCCACCAGCAGCACCTCCTCGCGATTGCGGATGTCGATGTGCGCCTTGAGCGTGCCGTCGAATTCGAAAGTGACATCGGCTGCGTAAGGCAGCTCTTCCATCAGCAGCTTGCGAATTCGGGTCAGTTCGTCCGACACCACCAGCGGGCGCTTGTTTTCGGGAAACGGTTCTACGCTGCCGCGGGGTTCGCCGATCGGTTCATTCATGGCCTGTGCTCCGAGTGCAGGCTCCCCTCGCTCGGTCAGGCATAGGCGCGATCGCGGGCAGCTTGCGATATTGGCATTCATCGCAATTAACGCACAGCCGGTCGAGCGGGTTCCGTCCTCTAATCTTCAATTCGTCGCGTTTTCGGCTGCCTGAACGCCGTTCAATAGGCACAAAAAAGCGGGCGGAGGACAATGCCTCCGCCCGCCTGTTGATGTGGGCTCGTCAGCCTCCGGATCCGGGACCGTAAGTGATCTCGACGCGGCGGTTCTGCAGTTCGCGCACGCCGTCGGCGGTAGGAACGCGCGGATTGGCTTCGCCGAACGCTTGGCTCGAGATAGCGGACTGCGGAATGCCCTTGCTGACCAGATAATTCTGGACCGAGGTATTGCGCCGAGCAGACAGGCCGAGATTGTACTGCGTCGAGCCCGACCGGTCGGTGTAGCCGGCCAGCATGATCGGAATGTTGTCGCAGTTGCCATAGGCGGCCACAGCGCTGTCGAGGATCGTCGCAGCCTCGGGCGTGATGTCCGACTTATCCCAGTCGAAGAACACGATGTACGGCCCCTTGTTGCACACGGCCGCAGGCGGCGGAGGCGGAGGAGGCGGAGGAGGCGGCGGGGGAGGCGGCGGGGGCGGTGGCGGCGGGGGCGGAGGCGGCGGCGGGGCAGCCTTTCGGCCGAAGTTCACCACCAGGCTTGCGAGCACCGAGTGAGACTTGAAGTCGGTAGAAAAACCGTTGCCGTGCAAGTCGAGCAGATCGACGTTGTCGGCGTTGAAATAGCGATACTTCAGCCCCAGCTGCACGTTGTCGCTTACCGGGAAGCGCAGGCCGGCAAGCAGCTGCCAGGCAAACCCGCCGTCCTGATCGTCGACCACGCCGGGCATATTCACGGTGACCTTGGCGCCGCCGACACCGCCGCCGGCGAACACCTGGAATCCGTCATCATGGCCGAAATCGGCGAGCAGGTTGACCATTCCCGAAAGGGCATGGACGTTGCCGTCGACGTCATTGGTGCCGAGTACCAGGCCCGTTCCCGCGGTGGGAAATCCCGAATTGGCGGTCAGTTCGTCGAGGCCGGCATGCTTGTAGCCGACTTCACCCTCGAGCCGGATCCCGCCGAAGTCGTAGCCGACCACGCCGGCAACGTCATAGCCGGTCTTCGGATTGATCGTGGCGGCACGGTCCGCGTTGTCGGAATCGACATGCATGTCGGTGGGCAACAACACGCCCGCATCCGCTTCGATATAGGCGTGGCCATCGCGCGCCGCTGCCGGTGCCGATACCAACAGTGCAGCCGCGGTGGCCGCGGCGGATAGATAGACGGTTTTTTGCATATCAAAACTCCTCGGAACATAACTCGTGCGTGGCGCGCGACCTAAGCCACGCGCCGGAGCGCGATCGCCCTCTTATTGAGCGGAGACACGGTTTCCCGTTGCCGGCAAACGTGACCGGTGAGTGCAAGGCGGGCGCGACGCAGCGCTGAGCGTTGCCCTGTGGCCGTCGCTGCCGCGATACCTGAGCAATTGACCACGAAAGGCCCCCACTTGCGAACTCGCCGCTTCAACGGGACCTTTCAGCCTTGGTTCCCAACGGTTCGGCGCTCATTCAAGGTCGTGTTTGGGTTGTGGCATTTCTGCAACGCTGACCCCCTGGCGTGTTGTTCCGATGGATCGCGTGGTCTCGCAGCGCGCTCATCCTCCCGCGGCCGAAGGCTGCGCAAGCCGTTGGTTTACGCGACATGCAACCGCACTTGTCCCTCGAGGGGCTGAAAAAACGCGCGACCACATGGGCGCGGCGGTCGCCTCGTCGTGAATTCGTGGCGGCTCGTCGCTTGGCTATGCGCGGGTTACACGCGCCAGACGCACCATACGGGCGAGGTTAACCTATGCCTCAATAGACGGGACCCGCCCCTCGGCGGAGCGGCAAGCGCCGGCGTTGTAAGGGCGCGTTTTTCGGCCGGAGATTGGTCATGGGACAATTCCATCTCAGGATAAGGCAGGACAGTGCGGGGAGCACCGAGGTTGTCCCGCTGGACGACGATGATGCAAGCAGCGCGCTGTCGACGCTGTTCTGGCGCAAGTGCGATCGGCAGGCCGAATTGTGGAACGCCGAACGCTTGATCTGCAAGCTCGAACGGGTCGGGTCGCGCGACGGCCTGTGGTACGTCGCGCCGGGGCAAAGCACGGTCGAGGCATAGGCATCGAAAGTGCCGGCGTGGCGGGCGACGCTCGCCGCCGTTATGAAGCCGCGGACGCGCCGCTGCCGGTCGTGCCGGGTTCGCCGAAGCCGAGGGCCCTTAGTGCCTCGCGCAACGCGGTCATCGTATAGGGCTTGCCGATCAGCTTTTCGCCGCGTTCGAGCGGCGTGCCGCCATCCGCGTAGCCGGTCGCATAGATCACCCGGAGGCCCTCGACCATCTGCTTAGCCTCCTGGGCAAGCTCGCGCCCATCCATTCCTCCTGGCATCCGAATATCGGTGAACAACAAGTCGAAGCGCTTGCCTTCGCGAAGAATGCCCAGCGCTTCGGTCGCGTCACGAGCGATCGTCACGTCGAAACCGAAATCGCACAGATATTCGTAAGCGAGCTCCCGGATCAGCAACTCGTCCTCGACCAGCAGCGCGGCGTTCATCGAATCGCCGGCTGCTGCCGCGCCGTTTCGCCATGGCTGCGACCCGTCCGATCCATCCATTTCCATGTGATTTTCAGTTCCCATCCTTATCCCCCCGGTAGAGTCTAACCGGAACCAACGCTATCGAAGAGAGTTCGTTCCATCGCGGGCAATTCTACCTGGCGAAGACTTGCAGGGACGAGAGGGGAAGACACGCCGGTGCTGAACACGGTTGGGAGGTATTCGGCCGGGATGGCTGTCGCGGCCGCCTGCGTGCTGCTGTGGCCCAATGCGACGCGGGCCGCCGGGCTCGATGGTCTCGGCGATTTGCCGATCGAGGATCTCGGCGAGGTCAACGTCACGTCGGTCAGCAAGACGGACCAGCCCTTGAGCGATGCCCCGGCGGACATCTACGTGATCAACCGCGACGATATCTTGCGCTCCGGCGCGGCGACGCTGCCGGAAATGCTGCGCCTGGCGCCGAACTTGCAGGTTTATCAGAAGAGTCCCTGGAACTGGGTTGTCACCGCACGGGGCCTCAACGGCAACGACGGTGCGCAGAGCTATTCCAACAAGCTGCTCGTCCTGGTCGATGGACGGACGGTGTACACGCCCTTGTTTTCCGGCGTCTATTGGGATCTGCCCGACGTCCTTCCCGACAACGTCGATCGGGTCGAGGTGATCAGCGGGCCTGGCGCCACGCTGTGGGGCGCGAACGCCGTGAACGGCGTGATCAACGTGATCACGCGCGATTCTTCGGAGACCCGCGGCCTCTATGCGGATGCGCGCGCCGGACCGGACCGCCAGGCGATCGGCGTGCGGCTCTCGGGCTATCTCAACGACCAACTCAGCTATCGCGTGACCGGGCGTTGGCTGAATGAGAGCGCCGATTTTACTCCGGCGGGCCTTTCCGCGCACGACGATTTCGAAAGGCTGGGCGGCAACGTCCGCATCGACTGGACGCCAAGCGATCGCGACCAGGTGTCATTCCAGGGGGATCTGTTCGACGGACTGGCCGATCGGCCCACCGGCGGCGAGGACACAGACGGCCGCAGCCTGGTCCTGCGATGGAACCGGCAGAACCCATCGAGCGAACTGCAGGCACAACTGTTCTACGATCGGTTTTCGCGCAATTCCGGTGCCGACGGCAACTTCCACGCCGACACTTACGATGGCGATTTCCAGCACAGCCTGACGGTCGGCAAGCAAAAGATCGTCTGGGGCGCGGGCGCACGGGCGGTGGTCTATTCGATCAACGGCACCGATTCCCTGTTTTTCGACCCGCCCGCGCGCACTTTGTTCATCGCCAACGGCTTTGTTCAGGACAGCTGGTCAGTCACCCCCCAACTCGTCGCGACGGCGGGGCTGAAGCTCGAGCATCTGCCGTACGAGGGCAATTCGCTGCTGCCTCAGGTCACGCTCGCATGGAAGCCTTCGACGGCGGTATTGCTGTGGGGTTCGATTTCGCGCGCGGTGCGCTCGCCCACTCCGTTCGACACCGACGTTCAGGAACGCTTGGGCGATCTCGTGTCGATCAGCGGAAATCCCGAGTTCCGGACTGAAAAG
Source organism: Sphingomonadaceae bacterium (assembly GCA_036384795.1). Lineage (GTDB taxonomy): Bacteria > Pseudomonadota > Alphaproteobacteria > Sphingomonadales > Sphingomonadaceae > Andeanibacterium. The sequence goes on from DASVLP010000062.1 coordinate 17,928, forward strand.
CTCACTGCTTTCGAGATCGGCACGCGGGTGCAGCCGGCGCGCGGCGTTTCGCTTTCGGCCACGCTGTTCCTCGACCGCTATGACGACTTGCGGACTATCGAACTCGCTCCGGGGCCGGCCGCGCTTTCGCTCGGGTGGGGAAACTCCCTCCACGGCAACATCTACGGGCTCGATGCGTCAGCCGAATGGCGGCTCGCCGACTGGTGGTCGCTGTCGGGAGGGCTCACTTTGCTCGAACAAGACCTTGAGTTCGATCCCGGCTCGGCGCAGATCGGCGGGGTCACCCAGGACGGGAACGATCCACCTTATTATGCAACTGTGCGTTCGATGATGAATTTCGGCGATCAGGTGAGCCTCGACCTCGATTTTCGTGCGGTCGGCGCGTTGCGCGATACCGCGGTCCCCGCCTACCAGGAGCTTAACGGGCGCGTGGCCTGGCAAGTCGCTTCTAAGGCCACTTTATCGGTTTCCGGCACGAACCTGCTGCACGACCGGCATCAGGAATATCCCGACGCCGACTTTATCCCGCGACGGGTGATGGCCGGCCTGGAATTGCGCTTTTGAAGTGGAGGGCCATGCTGAGCCTGCAAGCCTTGCTTGCGCTTGTGCTGCTCGCGGCCAGTCCGGCCGCAGTGGACGGCGCTTCGCTCGAAGCGCAGGTGAAGGCGGCCTACCTGTTCAAGCTCGCTTCTTTCGTCCGTTGGCCGGCGCCGCTGGCGGAGGGCGATTCCTTCAAGATCTGCGTCGCAGGGCGTGAAGATATCGCGGGCTTGTTGATGGCGTTCGCAAACGGCAAGCAGATCGAGAACCGGTCGGTTTCGGTCGCACAAGTCGCATCGCCGCAATCGCCGCAATTGGCCGCATGCCGGATGCTGTTTCTGGGCCGAGGGGCTCAGACCGCCGGTATGCTGATCTCCGCCACCCGAGGTCAGCCGGTACTGATCGTGACCGACCGGACCGCAGGAACGCGGGGTGGGGTGATCGAATTTATGGAGGTGGGTGGAAAGGTCAGGTTTGCGGTGGATCGGCGCGAGGCGACCAGCCGAAAGCTCGCGCTGGATTCAGAGCTTTTCCACGTCGCAGCGGAGGTCGAGCGATGAGCCGATCCCTGTTCCAGCATGCCGCGGGCGGAGTGCTCGAGCGCCGATGGATCGGCTGGGTGCTTGCGGCTCTGCTGATCGCCTCGAGCATCGCGCTGGGCTTGCAGCGCGAGCATGCGATCTCGGCCGATCAGGCGCGCCAAGCGGACGTCCAGGCCAACATCCTCGCCGCCAGCGTCGGCGGAGCGCTCGCGTTCGATGACAAGTCGACGATGGAGGAATACCTCAACGCGCTCGGCCTCGACCAGGATATCCTCGCGGCGGGGATCTATAACGATCAGGGGGCGCTGGTCGCCGGCTTCAGCAAGGACGGCGGTGCGCTTCCGCGCAGCGTCCGGATCCACCCGCCGCGGATCGCCGGATTCCAGCTCTCCGTCGTCCGGCAAGTGCGGCAGGAGGATCTGCTGCTCGGCTCGGTGTATTTGCGCACCTCCATCGAGCCGCTCAGCGCCCGCCTCACCCGTTACGGCGGGATCGGCATCGTGGTGATCATGGCGGCGCTGCTGATCGCCATCCTTGGCGCGTCCAACGCCAAAGCCAAGGCAACCAACCGGGAGCTGCAAGACCAGATCGTTGCTCGCGAGCGCGCGGAAACGGCATTGCGCCAGGCGCAGAAGCTCGAGGCGCTCGGCCAGTTGACCGGCGGGGTGGCGCACGATTTCAACAACTTGCTGATGGCCGCTTCGAGCGGGCTCGAGCTGATGGAGCGGACCAGCGATCCCGAACGGCAGGGGCAGTTGAAGAAGGGGGTGCGCGATGCGCTCGATCATGGCGCGCGCCTCACTCATCATCTGCTGGCGTTCTCGCGCCAGTCGCCGGTCCAGACCGAGGTGATCTCGGTGGCCGACCGGATCGATCAGCTTGCCGAGCTCTTGCACCATTCGCTGCGGGAGAACATCTCCGTCTCGTTCGACATTCCCGGCGACGTCTGGCCGATCGAGGTGGATGCCTCGCAGTTCGACATCGCGGTGCTCAACATCGCGGTCAACGCGCGCGACGCGATGCCCACCGGCGGCGAAATCGTGATTTCCGCGCGCAACCTTGCCGCCGGCCTCGATGGCAAGGATGCGGTTCAGCTGCGCATCGAGGACGAAGGCACCGGCATGTCGGCCGAAGCGGCGGAGAAAGCGTTCGAGCCGTTCTTCACCCTGAAGGACGTGGGGCAGGGCACCGGGCTGGGCTTGAGCCAGGTCTACGGCTTCACCCGCAGCGCCGGCGGCAGCGCGGCGATCGCGAGCGAGCTCGGCGCGGGAACGATCGTCACGCTGACGTTCCCGCGCAGCGCTCCGGCGCCGGCCGCCACCGCGACCGAGCCGGTGCAGGCGCCGGCGGTCCGCATCGATCACAAATGTGTGTTGCTGGTGGAAGACGATGCTTCGCTCAGCGATTTCGTCGGCCAGATGCTCGAAGAACTGGGCTCGACGGTGATCCGCGCCCGTTCCGCTCAAGCCGGGCTGCGCGCTTTCGCCGGCGCTCGCGTCGATCTGGCGATTTCCGACATGGTCATGCCCGGAAGCATGGACGGCCTGGCTCTGGCCAGGCGCCTGCGCGAGAAGGACGATCGCCTGCCGATCGTGCTGATGACCGGCTACAGTGCCGCCGCTGCCGATGCGGCCGCCGAAGGGTTCGTAGTGCTGCGCAAGCCATTCACGTTCGAAACGCTCGCCGCGCAGCTGTCGAGCGCGATCGAGGCTGCCCGAGTGGAGCTTTAATCCGCTCGCCGCAGCCGGTCACTCGTCACGGTAATTAGGATCGCTCGCGATTTCGGCGCGCAGTTCGCGGGCCCCTTGCTCGCTGCGTTGCTCCGAACGCCGCGCGCGGCCGCCGCGGTTGCGCCAGAAGCCCCAGTAGATCGCGAGGATCAGCAAGACCGGCCCGATTACCGTAGCGAAGAACCAGAAGGGAAAGGTCATCTCACTGCTCGTCGCCGTCGGTCGCGGTTTCGCTCCAGCGGCGGTCGCTCTTGGTTACTTGCCAGCGCTCTTCGGTATCCTTGCCGATCGTCTTGTCCGCCTCGGGCGGAGTGCGGTCGCCGGCGCGCGTCGCGCCCTCGCGCGGGCCCGTCCGCTCGGGTTCGCCCGGAGTGGCTGACGGGTTCTGGGTCACGATCCGCGAATCATTGGGTTCGTATTCGGCCATCGTCGAGTTCCTTTATCGATGCCGCGCGGCCGGGGCCGATCGGCTAACCTTTCTATAGGTCCGCGAGTTCGGCGAAGTTCCCGGCATCGCCCGGAATTTCGACGGCCTGCGCGGCGGGCAGGGCGATACGTGCCGCCAACACTCTGAGGCCGTGCGTCGCGTCGCCCTGCGCCGGGCTCGTTTGGGCCGGCCAGCGGGAACCGTCCGCCTCGCCCAAGGTTAGGTGTCTGAAGTCGCAACAAGCAGGATCCTCCGTGGAACAAAAGTCGATCGTTCAGCGCGTCGAGACCGCGAGCCTTTCGGCTTTGGCAGAGAATGTTCTGACGGTCGCGAGCTGGGCGAACATGAGCGTCGCGACCGCGGAAGGCTGCACGGGTGGCCAGATTTCCGCGCTTCTTTCGGGGATCGAGCGGGTTGGCAGCTGGTTTCGCTGTGGCCTCGTGGCTCATTCCAACGAGGCGACCGCGGCGCTGCTGGGCATCCCCTTAGGCGAGCTCGAGCGCAACGGCGGAGTGAGCCGGGAAGTCGCCATCGCAATGTCCGAAGGTGCTTTGCGGATCGCGCGGGCCGACGTCGCGGTCGGCGTATGCGGCCACACCGGACCGATGGGCCGGCACAACAACGGGCTGGTGCACATCGCGGTGACCGATCAGGTCGGACGGGTTAAGCACAACGAGTTCCGGTTCGGCGAGGTCGGCTGCGCCGAGGGGCGCCTGCTCGCGACGGCCTCGGCGCTGACGATGCTGCACGAGGCGATCGTCAAGGCTGAGCGCAGCCACTTCTAAGCCGTAAACTCCATCCCTCAGATGCAGGTCACCACCTGCAGGTCGCCTTCGCGCCGGAGCACCTCCACCAGCACTTTGGATTCCGAGCGGCACAGCTTGAGATCCACCCAGTGGCGGCCGATCGCGAGCCGACCGAGCGTCACCTCGTCGAGGAACGGCGGCAGCATCGGCTGGTTGAACTGCACCAGCTTGCGCCGGCCGTCGATGGTGAGGCCGAGGCACGATTGCAGCAGCGACAAAGGCGCCGTCGCCGACCAGGCCTGCGGAATGCACGAGACCGGATAGAACGTCGGCCCGTTCGCCGGCCGACGGACGTAGCCGCAAAACAACTCGGGCATGCGACGCAGGTCGACGTAAGTGGCCGCCGAGAACAGCCCTTCGAATATCCGGGCGGTGTGCGAACGAAAGCCGTAGCGCGCGAAACCCGCGCCGATCAGCGCGTTGTCGTGCGGCCAGATCGAGCCGTTGTGATAGCTCATCGGGTTGTAGCGCGCCTCGCCCGCGGCGATCGTGCGGATGCCCCAGCCGGAGAACGAAGCCCGCTGCATCAGCGTGTCCGCCACGCGGTCGGCATGCCGGTCGGTCGCGAGGCCGGTCAGCAACACGTGCCCGGCGTTCGATGAGCGCACCCTGCACTTGCGCTTATCGCCGTCTAGCGCGAGCACGAATGTGCCCAATTCCTCATCGAAGAAATCCGCGTTGAAATCCTGGTGCAACTTCGCCGCGCGGCGACGGAAGGCCGCGGCACTGTCGCTCTCGCCGCGACGCTCGAGAATCGTGGCTGCGGCGACCCAGGCGCCGTAGACGTAAGCCTGGACCTCGGCGAGGGCGATCGGCCCTTTGGCGATCGTGCCGTCGGCATGGAACACGGAGTCATGGCTGTCCTTCCAGCCCTGGTTGATCAGGCCCTGATCGGTCAGTCGTCCGTATTCGACGTAGCCGTCCTGGTCCCGATCGCCATAGCGGTCGATCCATTGCAGCGCGCGCGCGATGTTCGGCCACAGTCCGTCGAGCGTCTCGATGTCGTCGGTCCGCTCGAGATAGGCACCGGCGAGCATCACGAACAACGGCGTCGCATCGATCGTGCCGTAATATTTGCGGAACGGCACTTCGCCGAGATTGGCCATTTCGCCGTGGCGCACTTCGTGGAGGATCTTGCCCGGCTCGGCATCCGCCGTCGGATCGATGGTGTCCGCCTGGTTTGCCGCGAGATAGCACAACACTCCGCGGGCCAGGCTCGGATCGAGCCATAGCATGTTCATCGCAGTGATCAGCGCGTCACGCCCGAACACCGTGGAATACCACGGAATTCCCGCATAAGGGTAAGGCCCATACTCGGTCGTCGTCACCAGCATCGAGGTATCTGCGATGCAGCGTCGCGCGGCTTGGTTGAAGATCTCGTTGGTCGAGCATACGGTCGCCGCCTGGGCCGACTTGTCGCGCTGTTGGCCGCGCGCCTCGCGATAAGCACGGATCAGGCGCCGGCGCAGCGGTTCTTCGCTCCGGCCGTCTTCGCAGGCGATCTCGATCAGCAGCGTCGCGCTCTTGCGGGGCAAGAGCCGAAAGCGGAATTCGGCGGTGCTCTCGCTCAGCCGCGCGGGCGGCGGGTCGAACGTCAGGGTGGTATACCGGGTCTTGCCGTCGAGGCCGGAGTAGCCGAGCACCACCCGGTCGGTCTCGACCTGGGGAGGCAGCATCTGACCGCGCCGCGGGCGCGTTGCCCCCCGCACCTCGAACAGATCGGCGAAGTCGCTCGCGAAGTGGAGTTCGAAATCGAACTCGTGAGCGGTTTCCTGATAGTTCGTCAACGTCACCCGTTCGAACATGCACCCGTTGAAAATGAACCGGGTGCGGCGGATGTGGACAAGGTCGTTCTGCAGCAGCACGCTGCCGTTCTCGTCCTTGATATCCGGGTTGCTGAGATCGCAGGTCAGCACGCTGTTGTCGTCGCGCAGGCCCGAGCTCAGCAGGATCGGACGCAGCCCGCCGCACATCGTCAGATAAAAGTGCGACAAGTGCCGGGTATCGAGGTGGAAGAAGCCTTCCGAGTTCGCCAGCGCGGTGATCACGTCGCCGCTATGGTCGAACACGGCGAACGAATCGTTGTGCTTGAGCGTTCGCGGGCGCCGTTCGTGGATCGACACGATCGTGGAGATCTCGAACTCGTCGTGCGGCGCGGGCGCGGCGAGCTTTTCCTCATGGGTGTCGGATCGGTTCTTGGCGTCAGGCTGTGCTGCCATGCCCTCCTCTTTCGTTCACGCCTCGTGGTTCAGGCCGCGCCGCTCGCGACGCTGACTTCCGGTTCGCGCAGCAGCACGACATTGTCGGCCTCGGCGAAAGTCGCCCCTGCCACCCGGCGATACAAATCGACGTAGTCAGCGGCCATGCGTTCGACGGTGAAGCGCCGCTCGAAGCAAGCGCGCACGCCGGCGCGCGGAAGCCGGTCCAACCTGCGAACCGCGTCGACCGCCTCGTCGATGCTGTTGACGAGAAAGCCGGATTTGCCATCCTCGATGATCTCCGGCACCGATCCGCAGGAATAGGCGATCACCGGGGTCGCGCAGGCCATCGCCTCGATCATCGTCAGGCCGAACGGCTCGGGCCAATCGATCGGAAACAACAGCCCACGCGCATTGCCGAGAAACCCGGTTTTCTGCGCGTCGTTGATCTCGCCGATGAATTCCACGCAATCGGGATGAGCCGCCACCAGCGGCGCAATCGCACGGTCCCAGTAACCGCGGTCCGCATTGTCGATTTTGGCCGCGATCTTGAGCTTCATGCCGGCGCGCACGGCGATTTCGATTGCGCGATCGGGGCGTTTCTCCGGCGAAATGCGGCCGAGGAACGCGAGGTAATCGCCTTGCGGCTGAAGCGTCGCCGGCAGCAGATCCGCTGGAAGGCCGTGGTAGATCGTGTCGAGCCAGTTGACCATCGGCAGGGGCCGCCGCTGGGCATCCGAGATCGAGACCGCCGGAAACTCGGGGAAAGCCTTATAGAACGGCACCAGGTCGGGCAGGTCGAGCCGGCCGTGGAGCGTGGTCAGCGCCGGCACCCGAAGATTGCGCAGGAACGGCGCGTGCAGCAGGTCGATATGGAAATGAATCACGTCGAAGCTGTCTGCCAGCGCGCACACCCGGTCGAGCATCATCACGTGATATCCAAGGGGGTCCTTGACTTGCGGATTGAGGCGCAACGCCTGGTCGGTGATCGCCACCAGCCGTCCGAGCACGTGTGAATCCCCGCTGGCGAACACGGTCACATCGTGGCCCTGCCGGACCAGTTCGTCGCTCAGCCAGGAGACCACGCGCTCGGTGCCGCCATAGAGCTTGGGCGGCACGCTTTCGACCAGAGGGGCGACTTGGGCGATTCTCATGGGCGGGTTCCGTTCGGAAGGGTTTTCGTGTCGGGCTGGCGCAGCCGAGCGCCCTCCCGGAGCACCTTTCCAACGCGCGATTGCGGATTTGGTTGCGGCGCACCAATTGCGGAAAGCGATGTGAGCCGGTCAGGACAACCCACGGCGGCGCAGCTTGCGGGCCCGCCGACGGTCCCGCTTCTGGCCGAGCCGCACCAGGCCGAGCGCGACATGGCTGTCGGCGATCACCGCGCCGCGCTCCCCGATCGGCATATCGGGCCCGATGGTGGTGTCGACCAAAGTCTGCCGTTCGGTCTCGACGTTGAGCAAGGCGCCGAGCAGCAGCACGTAAGACGAAAGATAAAGCCACATCACGAACACCACGATCGCGGCCAGCGAACCGTAAGTCGAATTGTAGTTCGAGATATAGGCGACGTAGAGCGAGAACCCGCCCGAAATCAGCATCCACAGCACCAGCGCCAGCAGCGCCCCGGGCAGGATCCAGCGCCACTTCGCCGGTCGCCGATCGGGTCCGTAGCGCATGATCAGGGAGAAGCCGGCGCTGCCGAAAGTCACCACAATCGCCCATACGGCGATCTTGAGCAGCGCCTGGCTTGCCGGGCCGAGCCAGTCCGGCGCTTGCGTCTGCAGCCACGCGAAAACCCCCGCGGTGGTGATCCCGACCGCACCGGTGAGGATCGCCAGCAGCGCGATCCATGCGGCGCGCAGCGTCAGCGCGAAGAACCCGCGGGTTTCCTCTTCCTCGTTGATCGCGTTCAGCGCGCCGATCATTCCGCCCACCGCGTACGTGCCGCCGTAGATTGCGAACAGGAACGCGACCACCAGCGCCAGGCCCGCGGTCTGCCCGTTGGTGGTGACCGCGTCGAGCAGTTGTCGGTCGATCACGCTCGCCACGTCCGGCGGCGCGAGCGCTTCGATGGAACGCATTTGCTTTTGGACCATTTCGACATCACCCCACAAACCGTACGCAATGACGGTTGCGGTGATCATCGGCGTCAGCGAAAGGAAGGCGAAGAACGCCACCCCCGCTGAGAGCAAGGAGAGCCTGTGAACGCTGGACATCGTCCAGGCGCGACCGAGTATCTGACGCCATGCCGCCACCGGCATGGCGACGGGCGAGTGCGCCGTAGCTCCGGGGGTGTCTATCGGTGACAGGGGGCTGTGGGGACCGGAACCGACCGCAAAATTCGCTTCAGCTCCGCCCTCGCTTGGGACCGGACAGCTGTTTCCGTGGTTTGCGTTCTCCGGAGCGGGGGATGGGTCTAGTTGAGTCATCTGGCTGGCAACCAACGCGCCGGGCGCGGCTTTGTGCCGTGGCCGCCGCATGGGCGATAGGCTTGGCCGCTGCCAGCGTACACCAGGCGGCATGGGCGCAGGAATCGCCCGCTGCCGCAACCCAAACCCCGCCCCCGGCGGCAGCCCCCGCGCCGATCGACACGTTCGATGCCGACATGAAAAGCCTGCCCCAGCCGCCGGCCGATGCAGCGCTGCCGCAAGTCGAGCCGGTGATTCCCGACGACCAGTTCAAGGATGCGGTGCCGGAGTTCACGCCGGCCGAGCAGAACGAGCTCAACACTCCGCTCGAATCGATCGAAGAGTTCGAGCGACGGCTGGATGCCAAGCCTGCCCCCGACACCGCAGCGGGCACGGGGAAGGCCAAGGGCGCCGCCACCGACCATGACAAGATTGCGGCCTCGCCGCTCGGCGATCAGAACGCGGCCGAAGCCGTCCCCGATGCGCCGCTCGGCGATGCCGAACTGCTCCAGCCGCTGCCGCCGCTGCAGAGCTTCCAAGTCGAGCCGGTCGAGATCACTGGCGAGGACGCGGCCAAGCCGGCCGACAAGATCGGATACGCTTTCGAGATCGACGGGCTCGACAAAGCCGACGCTGAGACCGATGCGGACCTGCGCGGCCTGTTCAACGATGTCTCCACCCTGAAAGACGGCGGCGGCGAAGCGGCGAACATCTCGCAGATCTACGCCCGCGCCCAGCACGATGCGGAGCTGCTCAATCAGATCCTCGCTTCGGAAGGCTGGTACGAGCCGCGCATCGACACCCACGTGGGCGCGACGGCCGACAACGCGCCGGACAAGCTTACGGCGGTCATCGATGTCGAGCCAGGGCAGCGTTTCACGTTCGGCTCGATCGACGTGAAGGCCGATCCGACCGTTCCGCCGAACCTCATCGCCGACAATTTCCCGCTCAAGGTCGGCGAGCCGATCGTCGCTACGCGGGTCCAGGGGGCCGAGGCGCGGGTGGCGCTGGTCCTGCCGCAGAACGGCTACGCCTTCGCCCAGGTCGGCGACCGCGACATCGAGCTCGATCACGACACCGGCAAGGGCGACTACACGCTGCCGGTCGACGTCGGCCCGCGGGTGCGGATCCGCAACATCACCAGCGGCGGCGAGGAAGCATTCGACGCCAAGCACGTCGCGGTGATCGCGCGGTTCAAGCGCGACGAGCTCTACGACAGCCGCAAGCTCGACGATCTCAACAAGGCGCTGGTCGCCACCGGCCTGTTTGCCACCGTCTCCGCCAAGCCGCAGCGCACTGGCGTCGCGGTGGGCGACGGCACCGAATACACCGACATCTACGTCGAACAGCACAAAGGCCCGCCGCGTACGATCGCCGGAAGCGCCGGCTACGGCACCGGCGAGGGCATCAAGGTGCAGGCAAGCTGGACCCATCGTAACCTGTTCCCGCCGGAAGGCGCGCTGACGGTGCTCGGCACTCTCGGCACCCAGGATCAAAGCGTCGGCGTCACCTTCACCCGCTCGAACGCGGGCCGGCGCGACAAGACCTTCCAGCTTTCCGCGCAGGCCGCGCATACTGACTATGCGGCGGTCAACGGCTACACCGCGAGCCTGTCGACCCGCTGGAGCTACGATTCCACCCCTATTTGGCGGAAGACCTTGAGCTATGCCTATGGCGGCGAAGTGCTCGTCACCGCGGAGAACGACTACAATCCGGCGATCGCCGACCTGTCGCGGCGGACGTTCTACATCGCCGGACTCGACGGCGAGGCGACGCTCGACTTTACCGACGACTTGCTGAATGCCACCAAAGGCTTCCGCCTGAAGGCGCAAGTCGAGCCGGAAGCGTCGGTCGAGGACGGGTTCCATCCGTACGTGCGCATGCGGCTCGACGCATCGGGCTACGTGCCGTTCGGCTCGTTCGTGCTCGCCGGACGCGTGGCGGCCGGCTCGATCCAGGGCGTCGCGCGCGACGATCTCGCGCCTTCGCGGCGGTTCTATTCGGGCGGCGGCGGCTCGGTCCGCGGCTACGGGTATCAGGAGCTCGGGCCGCAAGTGGTGATCCCCAATCCCGACTACGATCCGACCGATCCCAAGGAAAAGGACCCGCCGACGATCCTCCATCCGCTTGGCGGACGCAGCTTCAACGAGGCGTCGATCGAGGCGCGCTATCGCTTCGGCACCTGGGGCGCGGTCGCGTTCGTCGACGCGGGGCAAGCTTACGAATCGAGTTTCCCCAAGCTGTCCGACTTGCGCTTCGGCGCGGGCGTCGGCGTGCGTTATTACACCAACTTCGGGCCGCTCCGGGTCGATCTCGCGACCCCGCTCGATCGCCGCGAAGGTGAGAGCTGGCTCGCGGTCTACGTCTCGATCGGGCAGGCGTTCTGATGGCGGAAGAGCCCGAAGTTGCCGAGGAGCCGGCAGTCGAGACGCCCCACCGGCATCACCCGGTGCGCACGATCCTCAAATGGGTCGCCATCGCGCTGGGCGTGGTCGTGCTGTTGGTCGCCTGCTTGTTCGGTTTCCTGCAGACCGACAGCGGACGGCGGTTCGTCGCGCACCAGATCGAGGCGCTCGAATTCAAGAACGGGATGAAGATCGGCATCGGGCGGCTGAACGGCAATCTGTTCGGCAGTCTCACGGTCGACCGCCTGACCGTGTCCGATCCGCAAGGCGAATTTCTCGCGATCCCCCACGCCAAGCTCGACTGGCGGCCGATCGCGTACTTGTTCGGCCATGTCGACGTGCGCTCGCTGACCGCGCAGACGGTAACGCTCGAGCGGGTGCCGCACCTCAAGCCGAGCGAGCAGAAAGGGCCGCTGCTGCCCGACATCGACATCGACGTCGGCAAACTCCAGGTGGATCGCTTCGTCGCGCTGCCCGCGGTCACCGGCAAACGCCGGGTGCTGAGCTTCGGCGGGACCGCGCATATCGCCGACGGGCGCGCGATCGCTAACCTCAAGGCGGAGACCATCGCGGTCGAGGGCGAAGCCCCCGGCGGCGACCGGCTGGTCGCCGCGATCGACGCCGAGCCCGACAAGAACCGGCTGGCGATGGACCTCGCGCTCGACGCCCCGGCGGACGGGGTGATCGCGGCGATGGCCGGGATGAAGAAGCCCATCGTTGCGCGCCTGGCAGGCAAGGGCGACTGGAACCATTGGGACGGCCATTTCACCGGCAGCCTCGGGGGCGATCAGCTTGCCGACATCGCGATCACCGGGCGCAACGGGCACTTCAACGTGAAGGGCGACACCCGCGTCGCTCAGTTGGTGCCCGGGCAGGTCTCCCGCCTGCTGGGCCCGGTGACCGCGATCGACCTGTCCGCCGATTTCGTCCACCGCCGCGCGGCGCTCGACGGCACGATCACCAGCGACACGCTCAACCTCGCGGCCAAAGGCACGGTCGATCTGGGCGAGAACCGGTTCGACGATCTCGACGTGTCGGTGGCGCTGCTGAAGCCCGCCGAGCTCACCAAAAACCTCATCGGCAATGGGCTGACGGCGCACCTCACGCTCAACGGGGCGTTCAAGACGCCGACCGTCGATTACGACATCGCTGCGGCCCAAGTGAAGGTGAACGACATCGTCCTCGACCGCCTGCGGGCGCGCGGCAGCGTGACGATGTCGGAACGGGGCTACCGCACGCCGCTCCACGCCAGCGTCGCCCGGATAACCGGGCTGGATTCGGTCGCCGGCGGCACGCTCGAGGACGTGCGGCTCGACGGCAACGTGGCGATGCAGGGCAGCCGCATCCTGTCGGATGACTTGCGCCTGCGCTCCAGCCGGATCGACGCGAAGCTGACGGTGATCGCGGACTTGTCCAAAGGCTTTTACGCGGGGGCGATCAACGGACGGATCAACAACTACCGCATCGCCAGCGTCGGCATCTTCAACATCGAGAGCAAGCTCGATCTCAAGACCGGGCGCAACGGCGGCTACGCGATCGAGGGCAGGGTGCGCGCCCGCTCGACGAAGATCACCAACGCGAGCGTTGCGTCGTTCCTCGGGGGCCAGGCGGTCGCGGCGGCGAACGTGCGTTACGGCACCGACGGCGTGGTGCGGGTCAGCAACGTCCAGCTCGAATCCCCGCTGATTCACATCACCGGCGGCAGCGGCAGTTACGAGCCGGGCGGCAAGATCGCGCTGAAGCTCGCCGCCGAGACCCAGCAATATGGCCCCGTCACATTGGCGCTCAATGGCACGCTCAACAGCCCGCACGCGGTGGTCACCGCTGCGCATCCTGGCTTCGGCATCGGCCTTGCCGACCTTACGGCCGAAGTGACCGGGAGGAACGGGACCTACAATCTCAAGGCCAAGGCCAGCACCGACTACGGCCCGCTGGTTGCCGATGTTACGCTCGATCTGGCGCATGCGAAGTCGCTCAAGATCAATTCCGCCAACCTCGGCGGGATCGACTTCACCGGCTCGCTCACGCAGACCGCGCAAGGCCCGTTCGCCGGCGAGCTGCAGGCCCACGGCAAAGGACTGGGCGGGGTGGTGCGCCTTGCCGCCGCCGGCAAGTACCAGCAGGTCGACTTCAACTTGCGTGCGAACGACGCCCGGCTCGACGGCCCGCAAGCGGTCTATATCGGCTCGGCGATCATCGACGGGCGCGCGGTGCTTTACGAGCGTCCCCAAATCCAGCTCGATGCGCAGCTCGGCAACTTCGCTTACGGCCAGTACAACTTCACCGTCGCGCGCGCGCAAGTCGACTACAAGGACGGCGCCGGGGCGGCGAAGTTCGTCGCCGAGGGTTCGAACGCGTTCCCGCTGCGGCTTGCCGGCAATGTCGAGTTCAAGCCCGACTTGTGGAGCGCGATGCTTACCGGGCGCATTCGCGGGATCGAGATCGCCACGAAAGGCCCCGCGCGCATCGTCCCGCGGGCCGACGGCTACGAGCTGCTGCCGAGCACGTTCACGATCGGCAAGGGGACCGCGCGGCTCGCCGGCAAGTACGGCAACGGCCTGACGATCCAGAGCCGGATCGAGGGCATCGACCTTTCGCTGGTCAACAGCTTCATCCCGGCGCTGGGCGTCGGGGGTACGCTCGACGGCAGCCTCGATTTCGCCCAGGCGAATTCCAGCGCCTTCCCCAGCGCCGACGCGCGCATCCGGATCAACGGCTTCACGCGCACCACCGCCGCCACCGTCAGCATGCCGGTCGACCTCAACTTCGCCGGCAAGCTGGTGCCCGATGGCGGCACCGGCAGCGCCGTGTTCCGCCGCGGCAACACCGTGATCGGCCGCCTCCAGGCGTCGTTGCGGCCGCTCGGGCCGGGCGCGGGCAGCTGGGTCACCCGGCTGATGGACGCGCCGTTCTCCGGCGGCTTGCGTTACAACGGCCCGGCCGACACGCTGTTCTCGCTCGGCGGCCTCGCCGACCAGCGCCTGTCGGGGCCGATCGGGGTTGCCGCCGATTTCTCGGGCCATGTGCGCCAGCCGCAGCTCACCGGCGTGGTGAAGGCGAACAACCTCACCTACCAGAACCTCACCTATGGCACGACGCTGACCAATCTTGCGATCGACGGCCGCTTCACCGGCGACCGGATCGACATCGCGAGCCTGACGGCCAAGGCGGGCGACGGCACGCTGAGCGGCAGCGGCTATGTCAGCCTTGCAGCCGACCGCGGGTTCCCGATGGACGTGAAGCTCGACCTCAACAATGCGCAGCTGGCCAAGAGCGACGACTTGTCGGCCGCCGCCACCGGCAACCTGCACCTGACCAAGGCCGCCGGGCAGCCGCCGCTGCTGTCAGGCCAGATCACGCTGCCGAACACCCGCTACAAGTTCGTGCGCGGCGGCGCGGAGAAGATCCCGCAGCTCACCGGCGTGCATTTCAAGCCGCGCAAGGGCCCCGCGCAGATCACCGGCAACGAACAGCCGGCGAAAGTCCCCAACGCGTTCAGCAAAGTGCAGCTCAACATCAAGGTCACCGCGCCGGAGCGGTTCTACGTCTCTGGCATGGGTCTCGAATCCGAATGGAGCGCGGACCTCACGGTCGGCGGAACGAGCGCCCAGCCGCGGCTCACCGGCAATCTCGAGGTGGTGCGCGGCACGTTGGGGTTCGCCGGCCATTCGTTCAAGATCGACCATGGGCGGATCGATTTCGTCGGCGACAATCCGATCGATCCGCAGATTTCGTTCCAGGCTTCCGAAGATATCGACGCAACGACCGTCCAGATCAACGTCAGCGGCCGCTCGAGCGATCCGCAGATCGCGTTTACCAGTACCCCGGGCCTGCCGCAGGAAGAGATCGTCTCGCGCATCCTGTTCGGTCGCTCGGCGGCGAACCTGTCGTCGATCCAGGCGCTCCAGCTCGCCGCGTCGCTCAATTCGCTGCGCGGTGGCGGGGGCGGGTTCAACCCGCTCGATAAGCTGCGCTCGGCGACCGGGCTCGACCGGCTGCGCGTGCTCGGCGCCGACGAGACGCAAGGGCGCGGCACCGCAATCGCCGCGGGCAAGTACATCACCGACAACATCTATATCGAGGTGATCACCGACGCGCGCGGGTTCACCGCCACCCAGCTGGAGATCAGCCTGACCAAGGCACTGTCGATCCTCAGCCAGGCGGGCGGTTCGGGCGCGACCAACTTCAGCATCCGCTACGAGAAGAACTACTGATGCGTCGCGCGGCGATCCTGACGCTGCTGCTGCTTGCCGCGTGCAAGCCCAGCTTCGACGATCGCTACGACAAAGCGGACAAGGACATCCGCGCGCAGGCGTCGGGCGTCGACAGCGAGCTCGCGAAACAGCAGCGGCCGACGCCGTCGCCCACCGCCGAACCCGCGGCAGCATCTTCCGATACCGGGGATCCGCCGGCCGAGTAGCCCGACCGCAAGTGGCCGGGATGCGACGAACCGACCGGCCTGATGGAACACGCGCCCAGCGGCGTCCGTTGGGGCTGCATGGGCTGGCTTGTCTCTTTTCGACACTGGCAAGAACGGATGACACCCTCTCGGCCGGCCCAAACGCAGCATCGCGCCGGCACCTCCCGGACGACCCCAACCCCACTCCACGGTCCGGATTTCCGGCGCGATGCTGCCCCTGTTGTTGGAGAACGGTGATGCCTGCCAAATCCAAGGCGCAGCAGAAAGCTGCCGGCGCCGCGCTTTCCGCCAAGCGCGGCGACACGAAAGTCAGCGAGCTCAAAGGCGCTTCGAAATCGATGTACAAGTCGATGAGCGAAAAGCAGCTCGACGAGTTCGCCAGCACCAAGCGCAAGGGGAAGCCCGAACATGTCGACGACTGATTCTCCCGCCGACGCCGCGACGATCGAGCGGCAGAAGGTCGGAATGGTCCATGAGGACGAGCTGCCCGGCCACGAGAGCGAGCTGGAGCCCAAGCCGGAGTGGCAGCCGCGCTATCCGGGGTCGGGCCGCCTGAAAGGCAAGGTCGCGCTGGTGACCGGCGCCGACAGCGGCATCGGCCGCGCGGTCGCCGTGCTCTTCGCGCGAGAGGGTGCGGACGTCGCGATCGCCTACCTGTGCGAACACGACGACGCGAAGAAGACTGCGCAGATCGTCGAGAGCGAAGGCGGACGCGCGTTGACCATCGCGGGCGATCTCGGCGAGCCCGCGCATTGCCAGAAGGTGGTCGACAAAGTCGTCGCCGAGTTCGGGCGGATCGACGTGCTGGTGAACAACGCCGGCGAGCAGCATCCCGACGAGGACATCAAGGAAATCACCGACAAGCAGCTGCAGCGCACGTTCCAGACCAACATCTTCTCGATGTTCTACCTGACCCAGGCGGCGCTGCCGCACATGAAGAAGGGCTCGGCAATCATCAACACCACCTCGGTGACGATGTACCAGGGCTCCAAGGCGCTGCTGGACTATTCGAGCACCAAGGGCGCGATCACCGCATTCACCCGTTCGCTCAGCGAGAACCTGATCGAAAAGGGCATCCGCGTGAACGCGGTCGCGCCGGGCCCGATCTGGACCCCGCTCAACCCGATGGGCGGCGCGGACCCGGAAAAGGTCAAGCACTTCGGCGAAAGCACCCCGATGGGCCGCGCCGGTCAGCCGAACGAAGTGGCGCCCAGCTTCCTGTTCCTCGCCTGCGAGGATGCCAGCTACATGAGCGGTCAGGTGCTGCATCCGAATGGTGGGACCATCGTCAACGGATAGTCGAAACAAAATGTCGTCGCCCCTGCGCAGGCAGGGGCCCAGCTGACATTGAGCTTCTCGCAGACCGATAGGTTATCTGGATCCCCGCCTGCGCGGGGATGACGGGATATTGGCTTTTCTCTCGTTCAATCCTTCTCGAACAGCGCGTGCAGCTCGTCCTTCGCGCGCTCCAGCTTCTCCTTCTCGGCCTTGGACAGGTTCTTGCCCGCGCGGTTGATGTAGAAGTTGAGCATCGCCATCGACGATTGCGCCGGCGTGCCCTTGCGGCGCTTGCTGTGCTCGGCCGAGCGCTTGAGGGACTTGGCGATCTCCTTGGGGTCGTCCTGCTTGAACAGCCCTTCCTTGAGGTCGAGCGCGTCCGAGTGCTCGGTGACTTCATGGGACCATTTTTTCTTCGTCATCGCCGGCCTCCTTTGCCGCCTCTGACGGTCAAACGTCTGGCAGTGCCTGATCGGCGAAGCCCCAACCGGCGAGCGCCTTGCTTTTGGCACGGGTGAGCAATTTTCCGGCATCGGCGATCGAGTAGGGGTGGGCGTTCTTCAATCCCTCCAGTTCGCCCCAAGCGATCGGCGCCGCGACCGGCGCGCCTTCGCGGGCGCGCGCCGAATAGGGCACCACCGCGGTCGCGCCGCGCTGGTTACGCAGCCAGTCGATGAAGATCTTGCCCTTGCGCTTGGCCTTGCTCATCGTCGCAACGAAACGGTCGGGCTCGGCGGCGGCAAGCGCCTGGGCGAAGCGGCTGGCGAAATCGGTGTGCGCTTCCCACGAATGCCCGGGGGTCAGTGGCGCGATCACGTGGATTCCCTTGCCGCCGGTGGTCATCGCGAAGGTGGTGAGGCCGAGGTCGGCCAGGCGATCGCGCACGTCGGTCGCCGCTTTCACCACGTCTTCGAAGCCTAGCCCTTCGTCGGGATCGAGATCGAAGATCATCCGTTCCGGGGCTTCGACGTCGCTCGCGCGGCAGGCCCAGCCGTGGAACTCGATCGTGCCCATCTGCACGCAGGCGAGGATTCCGGCGACGTCCTCGACGTAGATGTAATCCTCGGTGCCGCCTTTCTTCTCGGCGATCGGCACGTGGTGGACGTAGGGCCCGAAGCTGCCGGTGTCGTGTTTCTGGAAGAAGCACTTCTTCGCTCGGCCTTGCGGGCAGCGGATCAGGCTTATCGGGCGATTGGCGCCGAACGGCAGCAATAACGGTGCGATTTCGGTGTAATAGTCCGCCAGCTGGCCTTTGGTTTGGCCGCTTTCGGGGAAGATCACCCGGTCGCGGTTGCTGATCTTGACCAAGGCTTCCTCCTCGGGTGCGTCCTCGGCCGTTTCGGGCTTCACTTCCTTGGCTGGCTTGTCGCTCCTGAGGCCGATGAAGCTGCCGTGGCGCACGTGTCCTTGCGCGGTGATCTCGCCGAACGCGATTTCGGCGACCAGCTTGGGCTCGAGCCAGGTCACGCCGCGCGCCTCGGGCCGCTCGACCTCGACCGGCGCGGTCTTGCGCTCGAGCGGCTTGAACTTGCGCGTCAGCTCGTCGAGCGTGTCGGCGTTGAAGCCGGTGCCTACCCGGCCCTTGTAGGTCAGCTTGCCGCCTTCGTTCTGCGCCAGCGCGAGCGAGGAGAACGGGCGGCCCTTGGCCGAGCTCTTCTTCCAGCCGACGATCACGAACTCCTGCCGATTGGTGCACTTGACCTTGACCCAGTTCTTGGTCCGCTCCGAACGATAAGGCGCATCGATCCGTTTCGAGATGATCCCTTCCTGCCCGGCGCCGCACATTTGATTGAACAGCTTCTCGCCCGCGCCGATCAGGTGGTCGGCGTAATGAATCGGCGATTTGGCATCGCGCAGCAGCGCCTCGAGCCGCTCCTTGCGCTCGATGTTGGGCAGGCGGGTCAAGTCCTCGCCGTCGAGTTCGAGCAGATCGAACGCATGATAGGCGAGGTTGTCCTTCTCGCCCTGCGAACCGTGGCCGCGCTTCAACACGTTCTGCAGCGAGGAGAAGTCGGGATTGCCCTCGCGATCGTAGGCGACGATCTCACCGTCGATCAGGCACGGCGGCAGGTCGAGCGCGGCGAAGTGGCGGATCAGCGGCGCGAACTTGTCGGACCAGTCCTTGCCGCTGCGGGTGTAGACAACCACTTTCTCGCCCGCCGCGGCGACCAGCGCGCGGTAACCGTCGAACTTGATCTCGTGCATCCAGCCGTTCCCCGCCGGCACCGCGTCGACCAATGTCGCGAGCTGCGGCGGGCGGAACTTGGGCGGCGCGGTGCCGCGCCTGGGCGCTTTGGCGCGACTCTTGGTGCGCTTCTGGTTGTGCTCGGCCGCCTTCTCCATCTCGGCGGCGAACGCTTTCCCACGCTTGCCTTTGAGCGAGTGCTCGCCTTTCTTGTCGGCTTCGATCTCAGCCATCGAGCGGCCGGTCAGCACGCTGGTCAGGCCATGCTCGACCAAAGTATCGCCAGGTTCGGCATATTCGTCGTCGAGCTTGCGCAAGAGCCAGTTCTCGCGCTTCTCGCCCGGCTTCTTGCGCAGCCGGATCAGCAGCCACTCGCCCTTCATCCGCTCGCCCTCGAGCGTGAAGTGGAGGTGACCTTTTTCGAGGTCTTTCGCGCTTTTGCCCTCGACCGGCGCCCAGGTGCCCTGGTCCCACAGCATCACCGATCCGCCGCCGTATTCGCCTTTCGGGATGTTGCCCTCGAAGTGGGCGTAGGACATCGGGTGATCCTCGGTGCGGACCGCCAGCCGCTTGATGTCGGGATCGGGCGAGGGGCCCTTGGTCACTGCCCAGCTCTTCAGCACGCCGTCGACTTCGAGTCGGAAGTCCCAGTGCAACCGCGTCGCATCGTGCTTCTGGACGATGAACAAGTGCCCGCTTTCGCTGCGGCCCAGCTTGCCCGCCGGCTCGGCGGTCTTCTTGAAATCGCGCTTGCGATTGTATTCGGCGAGCAGGTTGGCGGCGGCCATCGTTGACGCCTATGCCCGCTTGCGCGCGCGCGACTTGGCCGGCGCGGCAGCTTTCTTCGCCGGCTTTTCCTCGCTTACCGACTTCTTCAGCGCCGCCATCAGGTCGATCACGTTGCTGCCGCGGCCGGCCGGTTCTTCGGCTTCCTCGATCACCTTCTTCCCCTTGGCCTTCGCTTTCTTCTCGATGATCCGCATCAGCGCGTCGGAATAGCGGTCGTGGAATTCGCCCGCCTCGAACGGCGCGGTCTTCTTGTCGATCAGCGCGGCGGCCAACTCGAGCATGTCCTTGTCGGGCTTTTCCGTGCCGATGCTTTTGAAAAAGCTTTGCCCCGCGCGCACTTCGTCGGCGTAGCGCAGGGTTTCGAGCAACATGCCCTTGCCGCACGGCTTGATCGACACGAGGTATTCGCGCCCCCGCACCGACAGCTGCCCGAGCGCGATCTTCTTCTCCGAGCGCAAGGCGTCGCGCAGCACGACGTAGGCTTCCTCGGCCAGATCGTCGGCCGGAACGACGTAATAGGGCTTGTCGAAATAGAGCGGGTCGATCTCGTCGTTATCGACGAATTGCACCAGTTCGAGCGTCTTCTTGCTCTCCACCTTGGCCGCCTCGATCTCGTCTTCGTCGAGCAGCACGTAGTGGCCTTTCGAGATTTCGAAGCCCTTGACGATCTCGTCCCGGTCGACCGGGCCAACGCCGGGCACCACTTTCTCGTACTGGATCCGCTTGCCGCTGGGTTCGTGGATCTGGTGGAAGGCGATCTTCGCGCCCGACTTGGTCGCGGCGTAAATCTCAACGGGAATCGAAACCAGCGCCAGCCTGATCTGGCCCTGCCAAAATGCGCGTGCCGCCATAAGCGTACCTCCGGTGGGACAACTCCCGAGCGGGGGCGAAGTTTCTCGACGGTGGAACGCCTTAACCAGGATATCCGTTTCGGTCTCGATGAGCACCGCCCAGTTCCGCGGCACCCCGCGCCGACGATATTACACCGGGGGCGATCTTTCGCGGATGCATTCGATCGCCGACTTGCGCGCGCGGGCGCACAAACGTCTGCCGCGGATCGCGCTCGAATACCTCGAAGGCGGGGCAGGCGAGGAGGCGACGCTCGACCGCGAACGGGAGGCATTCGCCGCCTGGCGCTTCGTGCCGCATACGCTGGTCGACGAATCCCACCGCAGCGGGCCGTATCCGATCCTCGGGCGCGACGCGCCGATGCCCATGATCATCGCCCCAACCGGGCTCAACGGCCTGTTCCAGCGCCATGCGGACACCGCGCTGGCGCAAGCGGCGGCGAAAGTCGGTGTGCCGTTCGTCCAGGGCACGATGTCGAACGATCCGATGGAAGATGTCGCCAAAGTGCCCGGCTTGCGCCACTGGTGGCAGCTCTACGTGTTCGGGCCGGACGAGATCTGGCAGTCGCTGGTCGACCGCGCAGCCGCCGCCGGCTGCGAGGCATTAGTGCTGACCACCAACGCGCAGATCTTCGGCCAGCGCGATTGGGATGCGCGGCTGCGGATCAACCAGACGATGCCTTCGCTGCCGACGATCGTCGATGCCGGGTTCCATCCCGGCTGGCTGATGCGCACGCTGTCGCACGGAATGCCCGAGTTTTCGAACGTCATCGACTTCATTCCCAAGGACCGGCGCGGGTTCTTCTCGAGCGCGTTCTGGATCAGGGAGCAGATGCCCAAGTCGTTGTCGTGGGACACGGTCGCGAAGATCCGTCAGCGCTGGAAGGGGGCGTTCTTCATCAAGGGCATCCTGCACCCCGACGACGTGCGCCGCGCGTGCGACAGCGGCGCCGACGGGATCATGCTTGGCACCCACGGCGGGCGGCAGATCGATTGGGCGGTCTCGGCGCTCGATATTCTGCCGCAGGCGCGCGCGATCGTCGGCGATCGGGCGGCGCTCTACATGTCGGGCGGCATTCGCTGCGGCACCGATGTGCTCAAGGCGCTGGCGCTCGGCGCGGACGCGGTGCTTGCGGGACGCGCGGTGCTCTACGGTCTCGGCGCGGCGGGGAGTGCAGGCGCGGCCCGCGCGCTCGAAATCCTCAAGGGCGAGATCGACAACGAGCTCGGCCAGCTCGGGGTGCCGTCGCTCGACAAGCTTTCGCCGGACATTCTCGTGCGGGCCGATGCGCTGCCCGGCCGGAACGCATCGTAGTGCGATAGGTTATCTCATCAAGGGCGAACCGGCGGAATAACGGGCAATTCGAGGAGACGCAGCGTGGCGCAATCGGTCAGCGAGTTTTTCTGGGAGCGGCTCCATGAATGGGGCGTGCGCCGCGTGTTCGGCTATCCCGGAGACGGCATCAACGGCCTGATCGGCGCGCTCGACAAGATGCGCGACAAGTTCGACTTCGTGCAGGTGCGGCACGAAGAGATGGCCGCCTTCATGGCGTCGGCCCATGCGAAATTCACCGGCGAGCTGGGCGTTTGCATGGCAACGTCCGGGCCGGGCGCGGTGCACTTGCTCAACGGGCTTTACGACGCGCGGCTCGACCACATGCCGGTGCTGGCGATCGTGGGCCAGCAGGCACGCACCGCGGTGGGCGCACATTACCAGCAGGAAGTCGACATGACCTCGCTGTTCAAGGACGTCGCCGGCGCGTTCACCGGCTACGCGATGGTCCAGGCGCAAGTCCGCCATCTGATCGACCGCGCGGTGCGCATCGCCAAAGCGCGCAACCGGGTAACCGCGCTGGTGTTCCCCAACGACCTGCAAGAGCTGCCCTACGAAGATCCGCCGAGGAAGCACGGTGCGGTGATGTCCGGCATCGGCTGGACGCGTCCGAAGACGGTGCCGCACCGGGCCGACCTGATCCGCGCGGCGGAGGTGCTCAACGCCGGCAAGAAAGTCGCGCTGCTTGTCGGCGCAGGCGCGGGCGGCGCGACCGACGAAGTGATCGCGATCGCCGATGCACTCGGCGCGGGCGCGGCCAAAGCGCTGCTCGGCAAGGATGTACTGCCCGACGACCTGCCGTGGGTCACCGGCTCGATCGGCATGCTCGGCACCAAGCCGAGCTACGACCTGATGATGGAGTGCGACACGCTGCTGACGCTCGGCTCGGGCTTCCCCTATTCGGAGTTCCTGCCCAAGGAAGGCCAGGCGCGCGGGGTGCAGGTCGACATCGACCCCGCGATGCTGTCTATCCGCTTTCCGCACGAGGTGAACCTCGAGGGCGATGTCGCCGCGACGGTCGAGGCGCTGCTGCCGCTGCTCCAGCACAAGACCGATACCAGCTGGCGCGAGAAGATCGCCGGGTGGAAGCAGGATTGGGAACAGACCCTGCACGACCGGGCGATGGTCGCCGCCACTCCGGTCAACCCGCAGCGCGTGTTCACCGAATTCAGCCCGCGCGTGCCGGACCATGCGATCCTCACCAGCGACAGCGGCAGTTGCGCCAACTGGTATGCGCGCGACGTGAAGATCCGCCGCGGCATGCGCGCGTCGCTGTCGGGCGGGCTCGCGTCGATGGGCGCCGGCGTGCCGTACGCGATCGCCGCCAAGTTCGCCTATCCTGACCGCCCCGTGATCGCGATGGTCGGCGACGGGGCAATGCAGATGAACAACATGGCCGAGCTGATCACGGTCAAGAAATACCACGAGAAGTGGCCGAACCAGTGCTTCGTGGTGCTGGTGCTCAACAACCAGGACCTGAACCAGGTGACCTGGGAGCAGCGGGTGATGGAAGGCAATCCCAAGGCCGAGATCACCCAGACGCTGCCCGACGTTCCGTATCACAAGTTCGCCGAGCTGATCGGCTTCGAAGGCATCCTGGTCGAAGACCCCGAGATGCTGGGCGAGGCGTGGGAGCGTGCGCTCAATTGCGGCAAGCCGTGCGTGCTCGAAGTGAAGACCGACCCCGAGGTGCCGCCGCTGCCGCCGCACATCACCTTCAAGCAGGCGCGCGCCTTCACCAGCACTGCCGTGAAAGGCGACCCCGACGAAGGCTCGATGCTGAAAGGCAGCATCAAGCAAGTGCTGAGCTCGGTGTTCGCCGAAGATTGACGCGGGCATGAGCAAAGGTCGACAAAAAGCCCTCTCCCCTTGCGGGAGAGGGAGGAGCCCCGGCAGGGGCGGGGGAAGAGGGGGCCGCCGCGCGAGCGGCGGCGCGCGCCGCCGACCCCTCTCCCAACCCTCTCCCGCAAGGGGAGAGGGCTTTTGAGTTCCCCGACTCAGCGCAAGGCCTCCCGGTTGATCGCCGGGGGAGCGGCACTGCTCGCGGGCGCGGTGTTCGCCGATTCCGCGGTCGAGCATTACCGCGGCTCGTTCGACAACCGTGCGATGCCCGCGCCACTGGCCGGCTCGGCGCTCGCCTTGATGGCGGACGGCGCGATCATCGCTGGCGGTCTCGGCGCACGGGCGGGTGTTTACACGATGGGCGCGCATGCCGCGAGCGCGGCGATCGGCGCGGCAGGGCTGGGGTTCCATACCTACAACATCGCCAAGCAGGTCGGCGGCATCCGGTGGGGCACCTTGTTCTACCAGGCGCCGATCGGTGCGCCCGCGGCGCTGGTGCTGTCGGGCGTTCTCGGCGCGGCGGCGCAGGCGCTGGCGAGCGGCAATCCGTGGCTGGTTTCGGGACGCGCGATCGCCGGACTGTGCGCGGTTGGTATCGCCGGCAACGCCGCCGAAGTCGCCCTGCTGCACTTCCGCGGCGCGTACCACAACAAGGCGATGTATTTGCCGGTCACGATCACCCCGCTCGCGGCGCTGGCCTTGGCGGGGGCGGCCTTGACCGGACGGACGAGCTGGATCGTCACCGCGACGCTGGCGGTCACCGCGGCGCTCGGGCTCGCCGGGTCGGGCTTCCACGCCTACGGCATCTCGCGCGAGATGGGCGGGTGGCGCAACTGGCGCCAGAACCTGCTTTCGGGCCCGCCGCTGCCTGCGCCGCCGAGCTTCACCGGGCTCGCGATCGCGGGACTGGGCGCGCTGCTGCTGATGCGCAAGGTGCGCCGTGGCTGATCCGTTTCCCGACTATGACGTGCTCGCCAAGCGCGACACCCCCGCCTGGAACCGGCAGACCCGCAAGGTGGTCGAAGAGCGGCTCGCGCTCCAGATTCCGCCCCACCCGCTCAGCGACGTCCAGCTTGCGACATTGCGCCGGGTGGTCGCGCGCGTGGTGCCCGATCCCGAAGGACGCCCGCCGACCACGACGCTGGCGATGGTCATCAAGAAGATCGCCGAAGACGGCCGCGACGGCTATCGCCACCACGCATTGCCGGGCACGCGCGAGTGCTGGCAGCGCGGCCTCGATGCGATCGAAGCCGAAGCGCGGGTGCGCCGCGGGTATCCTTTCGCGGCCCTAGTCGATGCCGAAGCCGACACGATCCTCGAGTGCATCGCCCAAGGCGACGTCCGCGCCGCGGAATGGGAGACGCTGCCGGCGAAGGAATTCTGGTTCTGGCGGCTGCTGCTGGATTGCGTATCGGCGCACTGGGCGCAGCCTTCCTTGTGGAGCGCGATGGGCTTCGGCGGCCCGGCGAGCCCGCAAGGCTATGTCCGCACCGGGATCGACCGCCGCGACCCGTGGGAAGCAATCGAGGCGGGCGAGACGATGCGCGGATTGCCGAGGCACCATGGTTGACGACGATCCGCAGAATGTCCCCCGCGCCGCCGGCGGCCGCGCGCCAGACGTATTCGTGCCGGGCGGCTGGGTGCCGATGCGCGAATATCCCGAGGACGAGGAAGTCGATTTCGCGATCGTCGGCACCGGGGCGGGCGGCGGCACGCTCGCCTGCAAGCTGGCCGAGGCGGGCTTTTCGGTGGTGGCGTTCGACGCCGGGCCGTATTGGCGTCCGCTCGAGGACTTCGCCTCGGACGAAAGCGAGCAGGCCAAGCTCTACTGGACCGATCCGCGGGTGGTCGACGGGGCCAATCCGGTGAAGCTCGGCGCGAACAATTCGGGCAAGTCGGTCGGCGGCTCGACCGTCCACTTCGCGATGGTTTCGCTGCGCTTCCGGCCCGAATGGTTCAAGAGCCGCAGCAAGCTGGGCTACGGCGCCGACTGGCCGCTCGATTGGCGCGAGATGTGGGAATACTACGGCGAGGTCGAGAAGGCGCTGCGGGTGTCCGGGCCGATCACCTATCCGTGGGGGCCCAAGCGGCCGCGCTATCCGGGGCGGGCGCATCCGCTCAACGCGCCGGCGGTCTATCTGGCGCGCGGCGCGAAGATGCTCGGCATCGAATGGACCGAGACCCCGATCGCTACGCTCTCAGCGCCGCGGGGCAAGGCGCATCCGTGCGTTTATCGCGGGTTCTGCATCTCCGGCTGCTCGACCAACGCCAAGCAGTCGGTGCTGGTTACCTGGCTGCCGCGCGCGCTGACGGCGGGCGCGGAGATCCGTGATCTCGCGATGGTCGGAAGGATCGAGACGAAGAACGGGCGCGCGATCGGCGTGCACTACCAACGCAATGGCGAATGGCGCTTCCAGAAGGCGAAGAACGTGGTCGTTGCCGGCTACGCCATCGAGACCCCGCGGTTGCTGCTGAATTCGGCGAACGGCGAGTTTCCCGATGGTCTCGCCAATTCCTCGGGCCTCGTCGGCAAGAACCTGATGGTGCAGCTCAACCAGGCCGCGTGGGGTGAAGTGGATGAGGAAGTGCGCAGCTACAAGGCGCCTCCCAGCCTCGCGATCAGCGAGCACTGGAACTACTGCGACGAAGGCAAGGATTACCACGGCGGCTGGTGCTACATGAGCCAGGGCCCGCTACCGGTCGGCTGGGCGGGCATCCTTTCGGGCGGGCGCAACCTGTGGGGCAAGGCACTGGTCGAGGAAATGCACCGCTATAACCACGTCGTCGGCCTCAAGATGGTCGGCGAAGTGTTGCCGGACGAGCGCAACACGGTCACGCTGACCGACGAGCAGGATCAGTACGGCCTGCCGGTGCCGCGCGTCACTTTCTCGCTGCGCGAGAATGAGTACGCGATGATTTCGCACGCGCTCGACTTCATGGACGCGAGCCTAGCCGCCGTCGGCGCGCGCAACCGCTGGCGCGAAACCGACGATACATGCCACCTTGGCGGCACAGCGCGGATGGGCAGCGACCGCGCGACAAGCGTGGTCGATGCCGATTGCCGCAGCTGGGACATCCCGAACCTGTGGATCTGCGACGGGTCGGTGTTCCCGACGGTCGGCGGGGCCAACCCCTCGTTGACGATCCAGGCGATCGCCTGCCGCACCGCCGACCGGATTTCGGAACTCTCCCGCCGTGGTGAGATTTAAGTGACTATGAAACAGAAACTTCCCAAACCGCCCGTGGTGGTGGTGACTGGCGCGTCGGCCGGCGTCGGCCGCGCGGTTGTGCGACGGTTCGCCAGGGACAAGGCCAGGATCGGGCTGATTGCGCGCGGGCGCGATGGCCTGGAAGGAGCAAAACGCGAGGTCGAGGCGGCGGGCGGCGAGGCGCTGATCTGCCAGTGCGACGTCGCCGATTACGCCGCGGTCGAAGCGGCGGCTGAACGGATCGAGCAGGAGCTCGGCCCGATCGACGTCTGGATCAACGCCGCATTCGCCGGCGTGCTCGCGCGCTTCGTCGACATGAGCATGGAGGATTACGACCGCGTCACCAAAGTCACTTATCTGGGCCAGGTCCATGGCGCCCGCGCCGCGCTCGAGCGGATGCTGCCGCGCGACAAGGGCTCGATCGTCCTCGTCGGCAGCGCGCTCGCCTATCGCGGGATCCCGCTGCAATCGGCCTATTGCGGGGCGAAGCACGCGATTCAGGGGTTCGAGGATTCGTTGCGGGCCGAGCTGCTCCACGCCAAATCGAACGTGCACGTCAGCATGGTGCAATTGCCCGGGGTGAACACGCCGCAGTTCGACTGGATCAGGAATGAGATGCCGCACTTGTCCAAGCCGGCGAGCCCGCCTTATCAGCCCGAAATCCCTGCCGAGGCGATCCACTATGCCGCACACCACCGCCGCAAGGAGATCAAGCTCGGCTGGCCCACGATCGAGGCGATCTGGGGCGATCGGCTGGCTTCGCCGCTGCTCGACCGCTACCTCGCCGCGACCGGTTTCAAGGGGCAGCAGGACAAGCAGCCGGTGCCGGCCGATTACCGGGACAACCTTTACGAGCCGGTTCCCGGCGACCATGGGGCGCACGGCCGGTTCGACGGCTGGGCACGCACCCGCAGCCCGCAACTGTGGCTCACCACGCATCGGATGCAGGCGGCGCTCGGAGCCGGTGTAGCGCTCGCGGCAGGGGGACTTGCATGGCTGACGGCGCGCGCGCGGGCGTGAGCGAAAAGCGCATCGCGGATTACGCGCTGATCGGCGATGGCGAGACCGCCGCGCTGGTTCACCGTTCGGGTGCAATCGAATGGCTGTGCCTGCCGCACTTCGATTCCCCTGCGTGCTTCGCCGCGCTGCTGGGGACGGAAGAGAACGGTTGTTGGAGGTTGGCGCCGAACGAAGCCGCGACCGCCTGCCGCCGGCGCTATCGCGGCGATACGCTGGTGCTCGAAAGCGAGTTCGAAACCCCGCAGGGCACGATCGCGGTGATCGATTTCATGCCCACCTTGCGCGGCGAAGCGCCCGACGTCGTGAGGATCATCGAAGGGCGCGGCGGCAAAGTCGCGCTGACCAGCAAGCTCAAGCTGCGGTTCGATTACGGCCAGCTCAATCCGCTGGTGCGCCCGTGCGACGATGGCCGGATCCAGGCGATCTCGGGGCCCAACGGCGTCCTGCTCGACTTCGCGGTTCCGATCGAGGTCGAGGATCGCTGCTTCGTCAGCCGATTCGAGGTGGAGGAGGGCCAGCGCCTGCACTTCGTTCTTACATCGTTCGATTCCTACGCGCAGGTTCCGAAGCGGATCGACCCCGAGCTCGCCTTGCATCAGACCTGCGACTTCTGGAACGACTGGGTCGCCGACGCCAAGGTCGAAGGGCCCTACGCGCCGCAGGTCAAACGATCGCTGATTACGCTTGGCGCCCTGGTCCACCGCCCGACCGGGGCGATGGTCGCCGCGCCCACCTCCAGCCTGCCCGAAACTCCCGGCGGCAGCCGCAACTGGGACTACCGCTTCTGCTGGCTGAGGGATTCGACGTTCATGCTGCTCGCGCTGTTGCGCGCGGGCATTCGCAAGGATGCGGAGGGCTGGTTCAACTGGCTGCGCAAGGCGATCGGCAGCGAGCCGATCGATCTGCGCCCGTTCTATCGCATCGACGGCGCCCGCCGCGCGACCGAGTGGGAAGCCGACTGGCTCGCCGGTTTCAACGGCGCGAAGCCGGTGCGCTTCGGCAACGGGGCGGCGGCGCAGCTCCAGCTCGACATCTACGGCGAGGTGATCGACACCCTATACGCTGCAAGCCGCCAGGGCATGGATCACGATGCCGACAGCGACGAGCTGGTTCGTCTGCTGGCGGACAAGCTGTGCGAGCTGTGGGAAAAGCCGGATGCAGGCATGTGGGAAGGCCGCGGCGGCAATCACCAATACGTTTACTCGAAAGTCATGTGCTGGGTCGGTTTCTCGCGCGCTTCGCAATGGTTCCGCGAGCGCGACGAGGAGCGGTGCGGACGTTACCAGGCACTGGCTGATAGTGTCCGGCGGGAGGTTCTGGAAAAGGGCATCGACCGCGAGCGCGGGATTTTCACTGCCGCTTACGGCGAACCCGAAATGGACGCGGCGCTGCTGCGGTTGCCGCTGGTCGGTTTCATCGATGCGAACGAGCCGGCGATGCAGGCGACGGTTGCGGCGATCGAGCAGGAGCTGCTGCACGACGGCCTGGTCTGGCGCTATCGCCCGGAGAAGTTCGAGGACGGTATCGGCGAGAGCCAGGAAGGCGCTTTCCTCGCCGCCGGCTTCTGGTTGGTCAGCGTCTATGCGCTGCAGGATCGCTGCGATGAAGGGCGGGCATTGTTCGAAAGCCTGTGCGACCGCGCCAACGACCTTGGCTTGCTGGCCGAAGAAGCCGACGCGAACGGGCTGCTGGGCAATTTCCCCCAAGGCCTGTCCCACCTGGCGCTGGTGGTCGCGGCGATGAATCTATCGGGATACGGCCCGACGCACGAGCGGCAGAAGGATGGGCGGGCTACATCTTCTCCTTCCAGCCCTGCGCGATCAGCCACCAGTTGACCGGATAGGCGGTGATGAACCCCGCCAGCATCGCAAGCTGCATCGCGAACCAGAACTCCGGGCTGGCGACCGGGGCGACCGCGCCATAGGCGGGCTTGAACCAGAGGAACTGGATCAGCGCCATCAACCCGTACATGCCGACCTGCCACGCGGTGATCGAGGCGAAGTCGGCCTTGACCGCGGCGAGCACTCCCTTGCCGAACGAAAGCCCGCGCATCGGGGCGATGGTGAAATACTGGAACACGATGCCGAACAGGAAGGCGACGAGGTAATCGGGAATCCACACTGCGAACGTCTTTTCTCCGAACATGCGATGCCAGCCGAACCACACCGCGATCGCCGGAAATCCGAACGCCAGCCATTCGACCACGATGTCGCCCAGGGTGCAGCCCGCGCCGCAGTGGCTCGCGCCCTTGCCGACGGCAATCGGCATAGGCGGCTTGCCCTCCTCGCCCAGATTGCGCCCCGCAAGCCAGTAGAACGCCAGCCATAGCACCGAGCCGAACAGCGCCGTGATCGGCCAGACCAGGTTCATGATCCACATCTTCTGCGGGTGGCGCAGCAGATCGAGCACGATCACGCCGGCGCAGATGAAGCCGACGATCAACGAAACCACAGCCAGCGCGTGCAGCGCCGGCGGAAAATCCGGCCGTGGCACTACGCGACGACGCGCACCGGCACTGCCTTCGCCGCGGGGGTTTTCGACAGGCAATCGTGGTGCGATAGCGGGATCAGCGGGTTCATCTCGGGATAGTAGGAGGCGACGCAGCCAAGCGGGAGATCGTAGGGCGTGACGACCAGCCCGCCAACCTCGCGGTGCACGCCGTCTTCGGCGTCGCTCACCAGCGCCACCTTCTGCCCCGCCTTGAGGCCCGCGCGGTGGATTTCATCCGGGCTCATCAGCAGCACGTCGCGCGTCCCCTCGATCCCGCGCATGCGGTCGGAATAGCCGTAGATCGTGGTGTTGAACTGGTCGTTCGAGCGCAAGGTGACCAGCCGGTAACGCCCCGGCGCGTCGTCGAACCCGGTGGACTGCAGCACGTCGGGCACCGTGAACTCGCACTTGCCGCTCTCGGTTTCCCAGATGCGCTCGCGCGCCTTGTTGCCCTTGTAGAATCCGCCGGGGGTGAACATCCGCTGGTTGAAGTCCTTGAATTTCTTTGGATAGCATTCCTCGATCAGGTCGCGCACGCGCGCGTAGTCGGCCATCCACTCGTCCCATTTGACCTTGGGATTGGGCGGTAAGGTGGCCTTCGCCAGCCGCGCGACGATGGTCAGCTCCGACAGCAGATGCGCGCTAGCGGGCGCGCGCTTGCCGACCGAGCCATGGATCATGCTCAGGCTGTCTTCCATCGTCACCGTCTGCGGGCCCGAAAGCTGGACGTCCTCCTCGCTGCGGCCGAGGCACGGC
Organism: Sphingomonadaceae bacterium; assembly: GCA_036384795.1. Classification (GTDB taxonomy): domain Bacteria; phylum Pseudomonadota; class Alphaproteobacteria; order Sphingomonadales; family Sphingomonadaceae; genus Andeanibacterium. The sequence continues at coordinate 49,154 of DASVLP010000062.1, forward strand.
AGCAGGTAGGCAACTTCGCCGTTGATCAGGTGGCTGCGGTTCAATTTGGTCGCGATCTGGACGGTGAGGCGCATGTCGGGCCAGGCGGCTTCCATCTTCTCCCGCTCGGGGATTGCGCGGACGAAATTGCCGCCCAGGCTGACGAACGCCTTGATCTTGCCGGAGAGGATGCCTTCGCAGGCCTCGACCGTGTTGACGCCTTTTTCCATCGGCGGCTCGAACCCGAACAGCTTCTTCAGCTTGTCGTTCGGCACCAGCTCAGGCTTTTCCGATATGCCGACCGTACGCTGGCCTTGAACGTTCGAATGGCCGCGCACCGGGGAAATGCCCGCGCCTTCCTTGCCGATATTGCCGCGCAGCGCGAGGAGATTGACCAGCATGCCGATGGACTGCGAACCATGGACCTGCTGGGTCAGGCCCATGCCGTAGATTCCCACGCAAGTCTTCGCATCGCAATAGATGTCGGCCGCGATCTCCAGGTCGCGTTGGGGGATGCCGGATTCGCGTTCGATCGCCTCCCAGCTGGTCGCGTCGACTTTCGCCTTGAATGCGTCCAAGTCCTTGGTGTGCTGGGCAATGAAGTCGAGGTCGAGAACATGCTCGCCCTTCAGTGCGTTGGCTTTGTCCTCGCGGGCGAACACGTGCTTGCACAGCCCCATGATCGCCGCGATGTCGCCGCCCGGGCGGACCTGGAAATAAAGCGACGAGATTGGCGTCGCCTTTTGGGTCAGCATCTGAACCGGGTTCTGCGGATCGACGAATTCGAGCAGGCTCTTTTCGCGCAGCGGATTGAAGGTGACGATCTTCGCCCCGCGCTCGACCGCGCTCTTGAGCGTGTGCAGGAAGCGCGGGCTGTTCGAGCCGGTGTTCTGGCCGAAGAAGAACAGCGCCTCGGTCTTCTCGATGTCGGACAGCTTGCAGGTGCCGACCGGCGAGCCGGTGACTTTCTTCAGGCCAACCGAAGTCGTCTCGTGGCACATGTTCGAGCTGTCGGGCAGGTTGTTGTGGCCGTAGAGCCGGGCGAACAGGGCGTAGAGGAACGAGGTCTCGAGGCTCGCGCGGCCCGAGGTGTAGAACACCGTGGACTTGGGATCGAGGGCCTTCAGTTCCGCGCCAATCGCGGCAAATGCCTCATCCCATCCGACGGGGACATACTTGTCGCTCGCCGGGTCATAGCGCATCGGATGGGTGATGCGGCCGGCCTGTTCGAGCTCGAAGTCGGTCCAGTTCTTGAGTTCGCTCACGGTGTGCTGGTCGAAGAACTCCGGCGTGCAGCGCCGGCTGGTCGCTTCCCATAAGGTGGCTTTCGCGCCGTTCTCGCAGAATTCGAACTTGTGGTAGTTCGCAGGCTTGGTCCACGCGCACGACACGCACATGAATCCGCCCGGCTTGTTCTGGCGCATCAGCGTTTCGGTGATCGCCGGATTGTCGAGCTCGGCGCCGAACACCCGGCTCATGCCCCTGACCGAGCCCCACCCGCCGGCGGGGCCTTCATATTGAACGGTGTCGGGGTCCTGGGTTGCGGCGGGATCGCCTGCGCGCACCTCTTCCATAGCTGAGCTCCTCTGGATTTCGCCCCTGAAGGCTTAACGGGAGGCTGTTGGATGGGTTCCGCTCACATGCGGGTGAGGAAGTCCGCGGAAGAGAGGATCAGCAGCACCGAAATCCACACGAACCCCGCGGCGGCGGCGAGCCGCGGAATTCCGCCTTCGCGGCGCATCTCCATGAAGAACCATAGCACCAGGCCCGCCTTGGCGGTGGCGATCGCATAGGCGACGGGCGCCTTGAGAGCCCCGAGCGGCAGGAAGGCCATGAATACGGTCAGCGCCAGCAGCGCGAGCAGCGCCGCCCACACGGCCACCATGCGCAGCGCCTCGCCCCTCATTTGACCCCTGCGAGGTAGAGCGTCGGGAACAGGAAGATCCACACGATGTCGACCAGGTGCCAGTAGAGCGCGATGTTGCCGACGAACGTTGCCGAACGATCGTTGCGGGCCTTGCGGTTGAATGCGGTGAAGATCAGCAGCCCGATACCGGTCGTCACGTGCACCGCGTGCAGTCCGGTGGCGAGATAATAGAGGTCCATGAACAGCCGCTCGAACGGGCTGCTGAAGTCGGCGGGCGGGGTGCCCGGCATCAGCCCCTCGTGATATTCGCCTGCGTACTCGACGGCCTTCAGCACCAGGAACGCCATGCCCAGCGCCGCCGCCGCGCCCAGCGCACGGCCGCACCATTGGGGCGCGCCGCCGCGCGCCGCCGTCACCGCCAGCGCGGCGAACAGGCTGGAGGTCAGCAGCACTGCCGTGTTGGCGGTGCCGATCCACAGCTTCAGGTGGTGCGCGGCATCGATGTAGGATTGCTCGTGATGCAAGCGCAGCGCCAGCGCGGCGGCGAAGATCCCCCCGAACAGCATGATCTCGCTCGCGAGGAAGACCAGCATGCCGAGCCGGCCGGCTTCGTGCTGGCGGTGAAGCTCGAAGAACGGTTCGTGCAGGGCGCCCTCGTCAGCCATCGGCGTCGCCCTCGTGGCTGGGCAGCGGATAATCGTACGGCTCGCGCTCGACCACCGGCTGCTCGAGGAAATTGTGCTTCGGCGGCGGCGAGGAGGTGGTCCATTCGAGCCCGGTCGCCCCCCACGGGTTGGCCGGTGCGCGCGGCCCGTAGAACAGCGACCACACGAGGTAGACCACCGGAAGCAGGTAGCCGAGGGCCAGCAACACCGCCCCGCCCGAGGAGATGTCCTGCAGCATCTGGAACTGCGGCGGATAGACGTGATAGCGCCGCGGCATCCCTTCGTAGCCGAGCATGAACAGCGGGAAAAAGGTGACGTTGAAGCCGATCAGGATCGTGACCGCGGCGACCCGCGCCCAGGCTTCCGAATAGAGCCGCCCGGTGATTTTCGGCCACCAGTAATGCATTGCGCCGAAGAACGCGGTGACCGAACCCCCGACCATGATGTAGTGGAAATGCGCGACCACGAAGTACGTGTCGGTCACGTGGACGTCGATCGCCAGCATCGCCAGCATCAGGCCGGTCAGCCCGCCCGCGACGAACAGCCAGATGAACCCCAGCGCATAGAGCAGCGGCGCGTTGATCGCGATGTCTCCTTTGTAGAGCGTGGCCGTCCAGTTGTAGACCTTGATCGCGCTCGGCACAGCGACCGCCACCGACAGGAAGCTGAACACGGCGCTCGCGTAATAGGACTGGCCCGAGACGAACATGTGGTGCCCCCACACGAAGAACCCGAGCACCGCGATCGCGATCGAGGCATAGGCGACGAACCAGTAGCCGAAGATTGTCTTGCGCGCGGAAGACGTGATCAGCTCGCTCACCACGCCGAGCGCGGGCAGGATCATGATGTAGACCGCCGGGTGGCTGTAGAACCAGAACAAGTGCTGGAACAGCAGCGGATCGCCGCCCAGGCGGGGGTCGAACACGCCGATCCCGATCACCCGCTCCGCTGCGACCAGCAGCAGCGTGACCGCCAGCACCGGCGTCGCCAGCACGAAGATCAGCGAGGTCGCATAGTGCGACCACACGAACAGCGGCAGCCGCCCCCAGGTCATTCCCGGTGCGCGCAATTTGTGGATCGTGACGATGAAGTTGAGCCCGGTGAGGATCGAGGAAAAGCCGCTGATGAACACTGCGAGGATCGCCGCGACCACCGCGCCGTTCGCGTAGACCGAGGAAAGCGGGGTGTAGAACGTCCAGCCGGTGTCGACCCCGCCGGCGAGCATCACGTAGAGCGTGATCAGCCCGGCGAACACGTAGATATACCAGGAAAGCAGGTTGATCCGCGGGAACGCGAGATCGCGCGCGCCGATCATCAGCGGGATCAGGAAGTTGCCGAACGTGTTCGGGATCGACGGGATCAGGAAGAACCACACCATGATGATCCCGTGGAGCGAGAACGCGCGGTTGTAGCCCTCGTTGGTCAGCAGATCTCCGGCAGGGGTCAGCAGGTCCATCCGGATCAGCGCCGCGGCGATCGCGCCGATCAGGAAGAAGAAGCTGATCGAGAACAGATAGAGCAACGCGATCCGCTTATGGTCGGTGGTGAAGAACCACGAACGCAAGCTGTGCCCGGCTGCAAGATAGCTCGGATGGGCTTCCTCGGGCGGGTTTTCCCAAGCATCGTGGGCTGTGTCGGTCACTGTTTCAGCCCCTCGTGGTTCGATTTGAGGAACGCGACGAGGTCGTTCACCTCGTCGGTATCGAAAGTGTTGGCGTAAGACGGCATGATCGCCCGGAAGCCGGCGGCGACCTGCTTGTTGGGCAGCAGGATCGCGTCGCGCAGGTATTGGTCGTCAACCACGGTCTTGCTGCCGTCGTCGAGCGGGATGCGCTTGCCGAAGATGCCGGGCAGCCGCGGCGCGACATGGCCGCCGACCTGGCCATGGCAGGCCGCGCAGCCGCTGGTCTGGAACAGGCGCAGCCCGCGCTGCTCGGGCGTCTCGCCGCCGCTGGCGGTGCGCGCCGCGAGCCAACCCGCGTAGTCGGCGGCCGTCATCACGACCAACTTGCCGCCCATCACGCTGTGATCCGCGCCGCAGAATTCGGCGCAACGCAGCGGGAACGTGCCGGTCTCGTCGGCGGTGAACCATTCGCTCGTATAGCGCCCCGGCAGCACGTCCTGCTTGATCCTGAAGTTTGGCAGGTAAAGGCTGTGGATCACGTCTTGCGAGGTCATCACCAGCCGGATCGGGGTGCCGACGGGCACATGCAGGTCGTTGATCTCGCGCGGGCCCTGGGCGTGCTGGAACTTCCACATCCACTGCTTGGCGACGACGTTGACCGTCATCGCGTCTGTCGGCGGGTGCTGCAGGTCGAGAAACAGCGAAAGCGCCCAGACGTAGAACCCCATGATCAGCAGGAACGGGATCGCCGACCAGCTCGTCTCGAGCCACACGTTACGGTCTTGCGCGTGCACGCGGTTGATCTGGCGCTCGCGGCGATAGCGCCAGGTGAACCAGATCGTCAGCACGAACACCGGCAGCGAGAGCAGCCACACCAGCGCGCCGAACGCGGCGATCAGCACGTCGACTTCGTGGGCATGGTGCGATGCCGCGATGGGCCAGAGCTGGACGGAGTTCACGCCGCCCTCCGCTTTCGCGCGAAGTGGATGATCAGCCCGATCCCGAGCACGGTTGCAATGCCCGCGAGGCGCAGGATCTTCATGATCGATGCGGTGTAGCGGCCGGTTTCCGGATCGTAATGAAAGCAGATCAACAGCAGTTGCTGCGTCCAGCTTCCGACATGGTCTTCGCGCGCGGCCTGAAGCGCCTGGGCGAGCTCGCCCGGATCGGGCGAAAGGCCGTAGAACCAGCGCGACAGTTTCCCGCCGGGCGTAATCACCGCGAAGGCCGCCGCGTGGGCGTATTGGCCGATCCGCGCGTCCCACGCGTAATGGTAGCCGAGGGCATCGGTCACCTGGTGGATCGCCGGGGCCGGACCGGTGAGCGCGTAAGTGCTGGGGGGCAGCTTGCGCCCGGTTTGCGCAGCGACCCGGGCGAGATCGTCCCTCGCCTGCGCCGGCCCTTCCTTCGGGTCGATGCCGAATGCGACGGTTGCGAACGGTGCGGTGCCCGGGGGCAGGGCGGCAATCGCCTTGGTCACCCCCGCCAGTGTCACGCTGCAGAAATTGGGGCACTCGTGCAGGACGGGTACCAGCACCATCGGCTTGCCGTCCGCCAATTGCTTCAACGTGACCGGCTTGCCGTCGCGATCGAGGAACGTGCCGTTCAGCGGGATCGCCGCGCCCGGTCGCTTGTCGATCCGCGCTTCGTGGAAAGGGTCGAACTGCTGGGCGGCGGCGGGGGCGGCGATCGCGAGCAGGATAAAGGCGAAAAGGCGGATCATTGCGCGCCGCCTCCGCCTTGCCGCTCGACTTGCTCCATCGCCGCCTCGATCCTGGCCGGGTCGAGGTGACTGCGCGCCTCGGCCTCGACCTCGCGGCGGTGGCGGACCGGATCGGCGAGCAGCGGCGGCAGGCTTGGATGGGTGAACAGCGGCGCTTGGGGATAGTGCATGACGATGCCGTGCCGCGCGTCGAGCGCCTCGATCGTGCCGGCGGCAAGGCCGAGGCCGATCGGCACCAGGGAAAGGAACGCCGCCGCCACCGCGACCACGTGGGCGGGAGGGGCATCGCGGTGTTCCTGGTGCGGCCCTTCCTCGGGCGGCGGCGCTTTGGCGCGCTGAGGATTCGTCTTTGGATGGAGCGCCATCAACGCGCCTCCTTCGGCATGCGCGAACGGATGCGGCGGCGCAATGCGCCGGGCAGCAGCGCCAGCCCGACGAGCGCAAGCCCGGCCGAGGAGAGCCAGAATGCAATTACCGCCGGCGTGCCGAATTGCGGCAGCGTGACCCACGCCATCTCACACGCCTTGCCGAGCAGAATCGCCGCGGCGAACGCGCGCAGCGCCACGCTGGAGTTGCGCAGCTTCGCGAACAGCAGCGCGAACAACGGCACCCCGCTCAGCACGCCCCAGGTCCACAGCAATGCGCCCCAGCCATCGGTGCCACGTTCGATGTACCATTTGGCGGCATCCGGCAGATTGCTGGAATAGCTGATGAAATAAGGCAGGAACTCGATGTAGGCCCACAGCAGCAGCAACGTGAACAACAGCCCGCCGAGCACGCCGGGACGACGAGGCGGCCGGCCGATCGACAGGCGCAACAGCAGCAGGGCGCAGAACGCGACCATGAACTCGCGCTCCAGGAATTGCAGTCCGAACGCCGATGATGCGAACTTCGGATCGAGCGACATCAGCCACACGAACGCGGCGAGCAGCGCGAGGACCGGCAGCAGCACCAACCCGCCGCCGGCAGTCGGTCCAGGGGCGCGCCGTCGACGCATCCGTGCGCCGAGCCACCACAGCGCAGCGAAACGAACGACGGTCAGCAGTACGAAGAAGGCCGGGCTCAGCATGACCTGCTGAAGGCCCGTCAGCTCGACCGGCTGAAGCCAGGGATAGATCGCACCCATTCCGATCAGCACCGGCAGGAAAACGAGCGCGGCCCACGGCGTCAGCAGCGTCGCCGCTTCGGTCGAAAGCCGCAGCTCCTCGCCCCACGCGCCGGGGATCAGGCGCATCATCATCTCGAGATACAGCGCGCCGAACGGCACCGCGCTGAACAGCACTGCGGCGCCGAGCCACCCGGCCATCGCGCCGGGCAGCACGACGGCCGTCAGCAGCCCGGCGAGCGTCAGGACGGCGCCGGCTATCAGCGGCACGCCGAGGCGGGGCAGGGGTCGTCTAGCCATCGGGCTGTTGGCCCTGGAAGGGTCGCTGGGCCCGCTCGCGCTGCTGCCAGTCGTCGCCGACCGGCTGCGCGGCCTGCAGCACGCGAACCCATTCGACGATCGCCCAACGGTCCTGCGGCGGAACCCGGTCGCCGTAGGAATACATGATCCCGTAGCCGTTGGTGATCACGTCGAAGATCGTCCGGTCGTCGAGCGCGCGCTTGTCCGCGGCGAGCAGGTTGGGCGGATGCGGGAACCCGCGCGAGGCGACCACTCCGTTCCCCCGGGCGTCCTCGCCATGGCACACGGCGCAGAAGATATCGAACCGCTGCTGCCCGCGCAGCAGTTCGGCGCGCGTGACAGAGGGCGGCGTTTCGCTGGCCGCGTCGCGCAGCGGCTGGGCGAGGTCGACCGTGCCTTCGGGCGGCGCCTGCATCGCCTGCCCATTGGGGAACAGCGCGGCGCTTTCGTAATGGTCGTAGCGGGGCTGCTGGACCATGTCCTCGTGGCACCCGGCGAGCGCGAGCGGAAGGAGGGCGAGGAAGCGCTTCATTGAGGCGCTCGGGGAATTTCGATGATCGCTTCGGGCTTGAGGCTCGCCAGCGCCTTGCCGGCCCCGTCGCGGTCGAACCCCGGGCCGGCCAGCACGGCGAGGAAGAACCGGTCGGGGCGGCCGAGGTTGAACTCCGGCGCCTCGAACACCGGATGGTTGAGCCGCGGCAGGCGGTTGGCGACGAGCATCGTGCCGATGCACGCCAGCACCGCGCCGAGCACCATCAACTCGAAGGTGATCAGCATGAACGCGGGCACCGCCACCAACGGCCGCCCGCCGATCCAGATCGGGAAATCGAGGTTGGTGTAGACCTGCAGCAGGAAGCCGCTCGCCGCGCCGACGATCCCGCCGATCAGCGTTGCAGTCTGCACCGCGCTGGTGTGGAAATCGAGCGCTTCGGCCAGCCCCTCGACCGGGAACGGGCTGAATGCGTCGAGCTCGCCGCAATCGGCGCCGCGCATCGCTTTCGCCGCCTCGACCAGCTTTTCGGGCGTGTCGAATTCGGCGAGCAGGCCATAGAGCTTGGCGTCACTCACTCGCGGCCTCCTCGACCTCGAAGGCGGAGAGCACCGGCAGGAAGCGAATGAACAACAGGAACAGCGTGAGGAACAGGCCCAGGGTGCCCGCGTAAACCGACCAGTCCCAGAAGGTGGCGTGGAACAGGCCTTCCGAGCTTTCGAGCCAGTCGCGATAGAGCGAGCTGACAACCAGCATGTAGCGTTCGAACCACATGCCAACCGCGGCGCAGGTCGCGATTACGAACAGCGGGATCGGGCTGGTGCGGATGCGCTTCCACCACAGCAGTTGCAGCGGCCCGAAGTTGAAGAACACCGCGCCCCAGAAGCTCCAGGCGTAAGGCCCGGTGAAGCGGTCGACCAGGGTCTGGAGCTCATAGCTGCCCGCCCACGCCGAGGTGAGCACTTCGGCGACGTAGCCGTAACCGGTCATCAGGCCGGTCGCGAGCGTGAGGATGCCGAGCATGTTGAGGTGGCGCTCGGTGACGAGCCCTTGCAGCCCGAGCATTGCGCGCAGCCACACCGTCAGCATCGAAACCACCGCGAAGCCCGAGAATGCCGCCCCGAGCACGAAGTAGGGCGGGAACACGCTCGAGGTCCAACCCGGCACGGGCCCGGCAGCGAGCAGGAGCGAGATCTCCGAGTGGACCGAAACCACCAGCGGCACCGCGATCGCCGCGGTGGTGCGGTAGGCCTGGCGCCAGCGCTTCCAGTGCTTGGCCGAGCCGCGCCAGCCGAGTGCGAAGATACCGAAGAAAATCGCCCAGCGTTTCTTCTTCGCCCGGTCGCGCGCGCCCGCGAGGTCGGGAATGATGCCGATATACCAGAACAGCACCGACACGGTGAGATAGGTCAGCACCGCGAAGAAATCCCACGTCAGCGGGCTCTTGAACTGCGGCCATACGTTCATCGTGTTGGGGTAGGGGATCATCCAGTAGAACCGCCATGGGCGCCCCAGGTGGATGATCGGATAGATGCCGGCCTGCACCACCGCGAACAGGGTCATCGCCTCGGCGAAGCGGTTCAGCGAATTGCGCCATTGCTGGCTCATCAACAGCAGCATCGCCGAAATCAGCGTGCCGGCGTGGCCGATCCCCAGCCACCAGATGTAATTGGCGATCGGGAAGCCCCACCCGACCGGGATGTTGTTGCCCCAGATTCCCGGCCCCTTGCCGAACAGGTAGACGACTGAGACGAGAAACAGCGACAACAGGCAGAGCGCGAACAGGAACAGCGCCCACCAGATTTTCGGGTTGGGGAAATAGGCGGGGATGCGCAGGACGCGCGTCGGATCGCCGTGGGTTTGCGTCTTGCCGCTCATGTGATCGATCCCCCGCCGCGAATGCGCGCGCCATACGTGGTGCGGGGGCGGGTGTTGGCCTCCGGCAGCAGGTCGTAGTCGCGCCCGCTCGCCTTGCGGGTGCTGACTTCGCTCGCTGTTTTCGACACGTCGCCGAACACGATCGCCTGGGTCGGGCAGGCGGCCTGGCAGGCGGTGACGATTTCGCCGTCGGAGATCGGCCGGTCGCCGTCTTTCTGCGCGTCGAGCTTCGCGCGGTTGATCCGCTGGATGCAATAAGTGCACTTCTCCATCACCCCGCGCCCGCGCACGGTGACGTCGGGATTGCGTACTGCCTTCAATTCGGGCGGATCGTCGTCGGTCAGGTCGAACCAGTTGAACCGGCGGACTTTGTACGGGCAATAGGCCGAGCAGGTGCGGGTGCCGATGCAGCGGTTGTAGACCTGCAAGTTGAGGCCGTCGGGGCTGTGCACCGCGGCGTTGACCGGACAGCCCATCTCGCACGGCGCGTTCTCGCAATGCATGCACGGCACCGGCTGGAATGCGTGCTGCGGTTCGTCCTCCGGCCCCTGCTGGTAGCGGTCGACCCGCAGCCAGTGCATCTCGCGGCCTTTGGCGACCTGCTCGCGCCCGACGGTCGGCACGTTGTTCTCCGCCATGCACGCGGTGACGCAGGCATTGCAGCCGATGCACAAGTCGAGATCGATCGCCATGCCCCACGCCGGGCTCGAGATCTGGCGGGGGTAGAAATGCGCCTTGGGCGGCTCGGGCGGGAGCTTGTCGGCCAGGCTGTCGACGAAGCGGATGAAATCGTGCCCCGCCATCGTGAAGTGGTGCTGGGTGGTGCAGACCGGGTCATTGCCGCCAAGCGGTGTCAGCGTGACTTCGCCAGCCGCGCCGGCGAGCGGCCAGGCGTCGAAGCCCATGCCCTGGGCAACCGCGCCGCCCTCGCGCCGGCCGTAGCCGAGGTGGAGCAGGACGGTGTCGCGTTCCTGCCCCGGCATGATCCACACGGGGCCCTCGACGGCGTGACCACCCGCGCTCACTCGCACGAGATCGCCGTTCTGGAGCCCGCGGCGGCGGGCGAGGGCAGGGCTGACGTGCACCGCGTTCTGCCACACGATCTTGGTCAGGGGCTTGGGCAGCTCCTGCAGCCACGGATTGCTGGCGAACTGACCATCCCACACCGACGGATCGGGACGGACAATAAGGGCCAAGCCCTCCGTTTTCCTACGTTCGTCATTGCGAGAGGCCGCAAGGCCCTGTGGCAATCCAGAGTCGCGCGCGCCGCCCCGAACTGCTTCCTCGGCTTCGCCTCCTCGCAATGACGAGGGTAAGGCTGAAGCAATGACACCGCCCAGCAACACTTGTTCCCATGCCTTGTCGTCGCCGAGCTGCGGCCAGGTCGCGCGGATCACTTCGCGATCGGAACGCCCATCGCCGAGCAAGCCGGCTAGCAGCCCCACCCGCGAGCGCACCGGCAGCCACGACTGCACCAGCGGCTGCCCGGCGAGCACCGACCCGTCCGCTGCCTCGCCGTCGCTCCAGCTCTCGAGCCCGTGGGCGAGGGGGGCATGCCAGCTTGCGAGCATCGCTGTTTCGTCGGCATGAAGCCCGGCGTGGAAGCGGTTCGGCACCTTGCGCAGCGCCGCGGCGAACTCCGCGGCGCGCGGCGACACGTAAGCGGGGTTGGCTTCGAGCACGAACAAGGTTTCCACCTCGCCGGCATTCATGTCCGCGATCAAGGCGTCGAGATCGCCCGGCGTGGGCCCTTGCGGCTGGGGCAGCGTGATCCGCGTCTTGCCGAGGTTGCCGAGCTTCGCGTCGATTGCCCGCGCCGCAGCCTGGATTGCCGGTGGGTGGTGCGGCCCGACAGTAACCAGCCCTGCTCCAGGATGGGCGCGCAGAGCCGCCGCGGCGCGATCGGCCCAGCCGCTTTCAAGCGAGTTCAGGGCCGGGGCCTGCATCGCAAGGCCCAGCCGTTCGCCCAACGCCATCAGCAGCGCGCCGACCCTGTCCTTGTGCGCCGCCAGCCGCTCGGTGGCGGTGACGCCGGTGATCGTCGGGCTCGGCTCGGCGACGAACAATAGCGCGTCTCCTTGACCGGCCTGGAACGCGCGCCGACGCAGGCCCCAGCCGCGCGCGTGGAAAATCTGCAAGGGCCCGGGGCCGATCACGTCGTGGTCGAGCGCGACGACAGCTTGCGCCTGGTCGAGCCGCAGTCGCTCGCGGCCCGTGTCGGGGATTGCGCGGTATTCGTGCCACCGCGCTTGGGGCCAGCGGTCGAGCATGTCCGCGATCTGCTGACGGAGCGTGGGCGAGCCGACCGGTCCGGTGAGCAGGCGAAAACCGCCCCCAGCGCTGCGATCGTTACGATCGCGCAAATCGGCTGTCGCTCGGTCCCAGCCATTCCAGCCGCCGGGCTCGCCGTTCTCGCGCACCAGCTTCGAGCGCGAAGGGTCGTAGAGGCCGAGCAGCGCCGCCTGGACGAAGGCCGACGACGCGCCGCCGCTCGCCGGGTGCCCCTCGTTGCCTTCGAGCTTCACCGGGCGCCCGTCGAACGTCTTGCCGATCACCGGTTGCGCCACGCCGTCGAGCTCGACGATCGTCGCGTAATAGCGGGCGATCCCAGTGACTTCGCCTTCGGGCATCGTCACGTAGGGCATCGCCTCTTCGTTCGGCAGCCGCTCGCAGCCGTCGAGCCCGGCAAGCGCGATCGCGCCGCCGAGGTATTTCAGGAGGTCGCGGCGCACGAGCCCGGCCTTGGCGAGCGCGGGAAAGCCGCGCGCGATCTCGACCAGCGAAGGCGCAGTCTCGCTCATCGGTGGCAGACCTCGCAATTGTCGAGCACCTTGGGATCGATGTGGTGCTTGTGCATCACTTGCTCGCCGAACTTGCGTTTCCGCGCTTCGCTCCAGCCGAGCGGCGCCATCTGCGTTTCCAGTTCCGGCGGGCGCAGGCGGGTCGCCGGGTCGCGATGGCAGTCGAGGCAGAACTGCATCTGGAACGGCTTCGCCCGCATCATCAGCGGCATTTCGTCCACCCGTCCGTGGCATTCGACGCAGCCGACCCCGCGGGCGACGTGGATCGAGTGATCGAAATAGACGTAGTCGGGCACTTGCGCGACGCGGTTCCAGCGGATCGGCTGGCCGCTTTCGAGGCTCTTGCGCACCGGCGCGAGCATTGCGGCATCGTTCCACAATTGCGAGTGGCAGGTCATGCAGGTGTGGGTCGGCGGCAATCCGGCGTCGGCCGAAGTTTCGACCCCGGTGTGGCAATAGCGGCAGTCGATCCCGTCGTCCGCCACGTGGTGCTTATGGCTGAACGGGACCGGCTGGTCCTGCACCCAGCCCACTTCGGTGACGTACGTGGATTCGGGGTACGCGAACGTGCTGACGGTGAGCCCGACCAGGACGAGCGCGACCGAAGCGAGCACGAAACGCAGCCAGGTGTCAGCGGCGGGTGGAAATAGCTGAGCCGTTTTCTCCCTCCGACGACTGGCTTGACCGGTGCGCAGGGATTACGGTTAAGCGGGAGCTTCGGTTCCCGTTTTTCAGCCGCTTAAACGCGGATTTATGCGACTCCGCGGCGGCGTTCGAGCGTCGCGGGCGTTGCTTCCGCGGACGCGACAGCAACCCGGTCGCGCCCGCGCGCCTTGGCGTCGAGCAGGGCATTGTCGGCGACTTGCAGCAGGCGCCCGAAGCGGCACAGTTCCGGCGCGCATGCGACCCCCACCGAAACGGTGATCGGGCCGAGATCGGTTCCGCCATGCGCTGTCTGCAGGTCGGCCACGCGGCCGCGCAGCTCCTCTGCGCGTTCCGCCGCGCGCTCGGCATCGAGGCCGGGAAGCAGCAGCATGAATTCCTCCCCGCCGTAGCGGAACGCGAGCTCTGGTTCGCGAACGGAAGAACGCAGCAGCCTGCCGACTTCGCGCAGCACAGCATCGCCCGCCTCGTGGCCGAAGGTGTCGTTGAACCGCTTGAAATGGTCGACGTCCAGCATCAGGCAGCTGATCGGCTGGCCGCTGCGGAAGGCCTTGTCGAGCTGGTCCTCGAACACCGTGTCGAGCTGACGGCGGTTGGCGAGGCCGGTGAGCGGATCGGTGAGGGCGAGCTCGCGCAGGGCATCGCGCAAGCGGAAATTCGCCAGCGCCAGGCTGATGTTCTCCGCCAGCATCGCGAGATAGATTTCCGGCGTCTCCGGTACGCCGGCGCGTGGCGCTTCGAAATAGAGCAGCCCCAGCGTCTCGCCTTGCGCGATCAGCGGCAGGCAGAGCGTGTCCGGCATCTCGCACCCGGTGAGCGCGAGGTGCTCGCACGGGATATCGACCGCGCGGCTGGTCGGGCGGTGGGGCAGCCCGCGGCGCAATCCCCAGCAAGAGGTGGGCGCGAACTCGCTCTGCGAATGGACTGGATCGAGCCAGCTGCAGGCCTCGGCGACGGCGTTGCGCCCGTCGTCGAGCAGATAGAGCCGGCCGGCCCGCGAGGGGACGACCTCGGGCGCGAAGCGGGTGACGATCCGGGTCAGATCCGACAGTGAATCGCAGCCTTGCAGGCGCTGGGTCATGCGCGAAAGCATATCGCGCATCGCGATGTCGGCATTGCGCTCGGCTTCGAGGCGCTGGCGCTCGAGTCCGTTGTCGCGGAAGATCTCGATCGCCTTGGTGATGTCGCCGATCTCGTCGATCTGGCCGATCTTGGGCAGCTCGGCCGCATAGTCCTGCTCAGCGAGCCGGGTGACCACGTCGCTCAGCTTCACCACCGGGCGCAGCACGCGCAGGCGGAACACGAAGAACAGCACGCACAGGAACACGAGGCCGGTGATCGTCAGGGCGATTTCCGACAGCGCCTTCCACATCCGCGCCCATTCGCCGCTGCGCTGGACGTCGGCCTCGACGCGGCTGTCGACCCGGTCCCGGAAACGCTCGAGCACGGCTTCGGCGCGGTCGAGCTCGCGCTCGTATTCCGCGCCGAACAGGATCTTGCGCGCCAGCGCCTCGTCGCCGTTGCCGAAGGCGGCGATCGCCCGGTCCTGCTCGTCGTGCAACGTGTCGGCCTGGGCGATGGCGCTCTTCAGGATCGCCAGCTCGGCCGCGGTTGCTCCGGCATCGGCAATGTCCTGTGCGCGCTCGTCCACCGGCCGCAACTGGCCGCGCTCGGCGCGGTAGAGCCTGAGGTCCGCCTCGTCGCGCGTGTTGAGGTACTGCCGCGCGTGGTCGGACAGCTCGAACACGTCGTCGCCGATGTTCGACGTCGCGCGTTCGAGCCAGTGGCGCTGCTCGACGACCGCGCGCTCTTTCTGCAGCGCGTCCGAGGCGAGCAGCATCGTCGCGCCCGACGTCAGGGTGAGGGCGAGCGTCACGCCGTAAGCCCAGTTGGTGATCGTCGCGAGGCGCACCGCTCGTGCATAACGCGGCGGGCGGGCGATACGGTTAACCCGGCAGTAGGGGAATTGCGCAACTCATTTGCCGCCCCAATCCTCGTTCGCGCGGCTGATCAGGTAGTCGTGGATGTCCTCGACGTCCTCGGGCTTCAGGATGTCGGCGAAGCTCACCATGCCTTTGTCCTTGTAGATCCCGCCCAGCACGATGTCGTTGAACTTGGCGTGGGTTTCCTGCGTCAGGTGCCGCAAGTCCTTGACCCCGCCGACTGCCTCATGGCCGTGGCACTGCGCGCAGGTATCCGCGAACAGCTGCGCGCCCTTCTGGATCTGCGCCTCGGTCCCGCGCAGCGGCGGCGGGTTGGGGATCGGCTCCTGCGGCGGGAGCGGCGGCAGGGTCTTGGTCCCGCCGAGCTTGAATACCAGCAGCCGGGCCTTCGCGCGCGGCAGCTCGATGCCGGCGCCGCGCTCGATCTGGCCGGCGCCGCCGCCCCAGCCGGCGTTGATCGCGACGTACTGCTCGCCGTCAACTTCGTAGGTGATCCCGCCGGCGACCGGCGCGCTCTGGGTCGGGAACTCCCACAGCTGCTTGCCGGTCAGCGCATCGAACGCGGCGAACGTCTGCCGGGTGGTGCCTTCGAACACCAGGTTGCTGGCGGTCACGAACACCCCGCCGTTGCCGTGGCGCGGCAGCGGGACTTGCCAGGCGATCTTCTGCTGCACCGGATCGTAGGCGACCAGCATCGCCTTCTCGTCGGCGTCGGCGATTTTCTGGAGCTCGGCGCGCTTCTTTCCGGCTTCTCCGGTGTAGCCGCCCCAGCCGCTGTTCGAGCGGAACGGCTGCGGGGTCCAGCCGTCCTGACGGGCATAGACGAAGCCCGACTGGTAGGCCGGGAAGTAGGCCAGCTTGGTCTTCGGGCTGAACGCCATCGGGAACCAATTATGGGCGCCGCCGGGGCCGGGATAGACCAGCGCCGGATCGGTGGTGTAGCGCGCCGCCGGGTTGACGTTGGGCCGCCCGGTCTTCGGATCGAGCCCGAGCGACCAGTTGATCTTCACGTACGGCTTGGCGTGGATGAACTGCCCGGTCTTGCGGTCGAGGACGTAGAAATAGCCGTCCTTCGGTGCCTGCATCAGCACCTGGCGCATGCGGCCGTCGATCTTCAGGTCGGCCTGGATGATCGAGCTGGTGCAGGTGTAGTCCCACTCCTCGCCCGGAACCATCTGATAGTGCCAGGCATAGCTGCCGTCCTCGGCGTGCAGCGCGACGATCGAGCACACGAACAGGTTGTCGCCCTTGTCCTCGGAACGATAGAACTGGGTGTGCGGGCTGGAGTTGCCGGTGCCGACGAAAATCAGCTTGTTCTTGGGATCGTAGGCGATCGAATCCCACGGGTTCGCGCCGCCGCCCAGCGTCTTCCACAGGCCGGTATCGGCCCAGGTCTTGCGGATCATCGGCATGATCGGGTCGGACGCCTCGCCGTCCGGCTTGCCGTCCGGATTGGGCGTCAGGAAGAACTTCCACAGCTTCTTGCCGGTATCGGCGTCATAGGCCGCGACGAACCCGCGCACGCCGAGGTCGCCTCCGGAATTGCCGATCACCACCTTGCCGTCGAACACCCGCGGCGCGCCGGTGATCGAATAGGCGTACTTCGTGTCGTCGAACGTGTGGGCGGTCCACACCGGCTGCCCGGTCGTCTTGTCGAGCCCGATCAGACGCCCGTCGAGCGTCGCGATCACGATCTTGTCGTGCCACATCGCCAGGCCCCGCGCGTCGGTGTCGCAGCAGGCATAGCGGCCATATTCGCGCGGCACCTTGGGATCGTAAGTCCACAACCGCTTGCCGGTCTTGGCATCGTAGGCGACCGTGATGTTCCACGGCAGGATGTTGTACAGCACCCCGTCGGCGTAGATCGGCGTTGCCTCGACCCCGCGATAGGTGTCGAGATCGTCGTACCAGGCAAGGCCAAGCCTGGAAACGTTCGCCGCGTCGATCTGCGTCAACGGGCTATAGCGCTGCGCGGAGTAATCGTGGCCGTCGATCGGCCAGTTCGCCGAATCGCGGTCGGTCAACTGCTGGGCCGCCGCGGCTCCGCATAGCGCAACCGCGAGCAGTCCGCCCACGGCGGTCAAGCGCCGTCCAAACTCGCGCCGAGAGCCGTTCCGGTTTGTGTGACCTTCGATATTTTTCATGTCATCTCAGAAGCTTGAGGACGGACGGTGAGAGGGCGATGTGAACTTCCGGGGTAGCACCGCGGTATCCTCCGGATACTTCGCGTGGGCGCTGTCGCGCGGAGGGCGGGCCGATGTCATCGATCGGGTCATGGCAGAACGTTCGCGTGTAGGACAGCGGCTTCATCGGCCGTGTCCGATCGGATGCGCGACGATCGTGAAGGGGCCAGGGTCCTGATCCCGGAGCTTGGGATCGAACAAGTATCCGATCTTGCCTTCGGCGGTGTAGGCGGTGTCGCCAATGTGTGTGATCCCGGCCGAGCCGGTGCCTTCGGCGATCACGTCGATCCTGGCGTTGTCGCCGTCGATCGTCACCAGCTCGGCGCGTCCGCTGCCGCCGGTCTCGACCTGGAGGAACTGGTTTCCCCGGTAGGGACGCATGCCGTCGGGGCCGTTGAGCGGGATCGAGGTGGTGAGCTTGGTCAAGCCCTTGAACGCGCCGTCGGCGGCGCGATCGACCCGGAGCAGCGTGTTCTGCCGGGTGTTGTTGAGATAGAGCGTGCCGTCCGCCGCGAACGCCGGCGCCTCGACGCCGACGAGCAGCGGGTCGGCCGATTCCAGCGTCACTTCCGTCGCGCCCGGGGCGATGCTGAACAGGCGCCCGGCGCTGATGTCGGTCAGGTAGACTTTGCCGGTGCGGTCCACCGCGATGTCGTTGCAGGTGGCGCCGGGCGGCGCCTTCTCGCCGGTGGGCTTGGGCAATACGTAGCGCGCCTTGAACGCGCCGGTCCTGAGGTCGAACGCGACCGCCGCCGAATCTCCGTTGCGCGGCGGGGTGAGGAACCCGGCCGGGGCGGTGCAAACCCACAACGTGTTCGAGCGGTCGTCCGCCAGCACGCCCAAGGACCAGAGCAATTTGTTGGTGTCGTCTGGCTTGATCCACGCGACCGCGGTCGTGCTGCCTGCCGTCGCGCGATAGATCGTGCCCGAAAGGCTCGAGGCATAGATGTTGCCGGCGGCGTCGGCCGCCAGGCTTTCGGGGAAGATGCGGCTGCCTTCGATGGTGATCGTCGACGGCGGCGCGGAGGCGGCGACGCTCGCGCATGCCGCCAGGGCCAGACCCGCGAGCGCGGTTGCATAGCGTTTCATTTCTTTCCTCTCCCGACGGACCGGCCGCCAGCATAGAGCGGGCGGCGCACGAAAAAAGGGGGTGATGGGGGATTGTTCGCTCCCGGCGCCGTTCGGGCTTCCCTTTCGGGCAAGCCCCCGGCACAACCGCGCGCGATAACGGGGGGACGGGATCGAGGATGAGACGGCTTCTTAACTCCATCGGAAAAGGGCTTGCCGCGCCGCTGATCGCGCTGCTCGCGACCGGCAGCCTGGTGTTCGCGGCAACCACGTCGCAAGGCCCGGCAGCGGTCGATGCAAGCCGGATGCGCCACGCCGATGCGCCGGGCAACGTGGGCGACTGGATGAGCTACAGTCGCACCTGGAACGAGCAGCGCTATTCCCCGCTCGACCAGATCAACGCGGGCAACGTCGGGCGCCTGGGGCTTGCCTGGTACGACGATCTCCAGACCTATCGCGGGGTCCAGGCGAGCCCGCTCGAGATCGGCGGGGTGCTCTACAACGAGAGCATCTACAACGTCGTCACCGCCTACGACGGGCGCAACGGCAGGAAGCTGTGGACCTACGATCCCAAGGTCGGGAAGGAATGGGCGCGGCTGGCGTGCTGCGGTCCTTCGGCGCGCGGGATCGCGGCGTGGAACGGCAAGATCTACATCGGCGCGCTCGACGGGCGGCTGATCGCGGTCGACGCGAAGGACGGGCACGAAGTCTGGTCTTCGCCCACGTTCGACCCCAAGGACGCGCCTTATTCGATCACCGGCGCCCCGCGCGTCTATGACGGCAAGGTGATCATCGGCAACGGCGGCGCGGACTACGGCTCGCGCGGCTTCGTCAGCGCGTGGGACGCCGAGACCGGCAGGAAATTGTGGAAGTTCTACATCGTCCCCGGCGACCCGTCGAAGGGGCCGGACCACGAAGCCAGCGACAACGTGATGGCGATGGCGGCCAAGACCTGGTCGGGCAAGTTCTGGGAAGCCGGCGGTGGCGGCAACGCGTGGGACAGCTTCGCCTACGATCCCGAGACCAACACCGTGATCGTCGGCACCGGCAACGGCAGCCCCCACATGTGGCACTTCCGCAGCCAGGACAAAGGCGACAACCTGTTCCTGTGCTCGATGCTCGCGCTCGACGCGACCACCGGCAAGTACAAGTGGCATTACCAGGAAGTGCCGGAGGAAGACTGGGACTTCACCTGCACCCAGCCGATCGTGCTGGCCGACATCACCATCGGCGGCAAATTGCGCAAGGTCGCGATGCAGGCGCCGAAGAACGGCTTCTTCTACGTGGTCGACCGGACCAACGGCAAATTGATCTCGGGCACCAACTATCTCTCGCACAACACCTGGGCGAGCGCGATCGACATGAAGACCGGCCGGCCGATCCTGCAACCGGGCGCGCATAACACCACCACCCCGCACCTGATGCTCCCCGCGTGGATGGCGGGGCACACCTGGCATCCGATGAGCTACGATCCGCAGACCGGGCTCGTGTATCTTTCCGCGCAGGAACAGGGCTCGGTCTATGCCCGCCTGCCCGACGGCCAGTATCATTATCGCCCGGGCCCCGGCGTGACCAACACCGGCGAGGACTATGGCAACGATCCCGAGCTCAGGAAGAAGCTCCAGGCCGAAGCGGTCGCGACCGAGAAGGGCTACCTGCTCGCGTGGAACCCCGCGACCCACAGCGAGGCGTGGCGCATCCCCTATCCGACGCCGGGCTCGGGCGGGGTGCTGACCACCGCCGGCAACCTGCTGATCCAGGGCACGATCGAGAAGGAGCTGGCGATCTACCGCGCCGACAACGGCAAGAAATTGTGGTCGATGAACATCGACCAGGCGCCGGTCGCCGGACCGATCACCTACATGATCGACGGGGTGCAATATATCGCGATCAATGCCGGCTGGGGCGGCTCGCCGGTGATGAACCTCAACAAGAACGGCCCGTTCCGCACCGCCACCGCCAAATTGCTGGTGTTCCGGCTCGATGCAAAGGGCGTGACCCTGCCGCCGATGCCGGCGGTCGCGGCGATCCCGCGCCCGCCGCGGCTGACCGCGCCGGAAGCGCAGGTGGCGCAAGGCCGGGCGCTCTACGGCGCGAACTGCAGCAAGTGCCACGGCGACGATGCGATCGGCGGGGTCAAGGACTTGCGCTGGCTGACGGCCGACGAGCACGCCAGGTTCCAGGACATCGTGCTCGGCGGCGTCCTCGCGGACAAGGGCATGGCGAGCTTCAAGGACGTGCTGACGAAGGATCAGGTGGACGCGATCCACGCCTACCTGATCAGCCGCGCGAACGACGATTACCAGGACGCTTCGGTGGGAGGAAAATGAACATGCGCGGTTTCCGTGTCGTATTGGCCGCGCTCGCGGCATTGAGCGCCGGGCCGGCGTTCGCCCAGGCGGCGGGCGAGGACAGCGCGGTGGTCGACACCTCCTGCGGCCACGATTGCCTGATCGGCCATCTCGACAAGTACATCGCCGCATTGCGCGCGGGCGACGCCTCGCGCCTCCACGTCACCGGCGACGTCCGCTTCACCGAGGACGACGTGGTGCTGCCGCTCGGCAAGGGGCTGTGGCAGACCGTCACCGACGTCGACCGGCAGGGGCTCGAGGTCGCCGATCCGATCACCGGCAACGCCGCGTGGTTCGGCGGGGTGCGCGAGAACGGCGTTCCCGCAATCTACGCGGTGCGCATCCACGTGAGCCATGGCCTGATCGACGAGATCGAGAGCGTGGTGAACCGCAAGACCACGATGATGGGCCCGTTCGGCGACGCGACCAAGTTGCACCACGATCCGGCGTTCAACGACGTGCTCGCGCCCGAGGAGCAGCGCCCGCGCGAGCGGCTGCTGGCGATCGCGCACAGCTATTTCGATACCGTGGAACTCAACGACGGGCAGGTGTTCGCGCCGTTCTCCGACGATTGCGAGCGGCTCGAGAACGGGATGTCGACCACCGCCGCGCCGAAGAACGGCGGGTTCGGCGCGGGCAACTTGAGCGTCGGCTGCCTCAACCAGTTCAAGCTCGGCATCTACAAGATCAACAAGCGCGTCCGGCGCTATTACCCGATCGTCGACACCGAGCGCGGGATCGTGGTCGCGGCAGGGTTCTTCGACCACGCCAACGAGTTCGACCATTACAAGCTGACCGACGGGCGCGACATGAAGACCGCGCTCAAGTGGCCGAACTCGATCAGCCTGCTCGAGGCGTTCCGGATCAAGAACGGCGAGATCCAGCGGATCGAGGCGGTGTTCACTTACGTCCCGTACTTCATGCACAATCCGTTCTGGGGCCCGGACTCCTCGCCGCCGCAGTATGCGCCGCAGCCCGAGGCGTGCAACGACGCCTGCCTCGACGCCGACGCGCGCAATGTGATGAAGGCGATGGTCGGCAACCACTGGCAGACCGTCGATTGGGCGGACAAAGTCGGTTACGGCGAGGACAGCGTCGGCGTGCGGATCGGCGAGGGCACCTGGGCCACCGTCACCGCGGTCGACGACAAGCCGCTGGTGATTGCCGACGCGCAGACCGGCAAGGCGGTGTGGATCGGCCGGATCGAAGACCACGGCCAGCCGGCGTGGGCCGCGGTCACGGTCACCGCGGCCGGCAAGAAAGTCGGCGCGGTCGACGCGGTGTTCCGGCGCAAGGAGTACAAGGCCCCTTACGCCGAGCCGGCGGCGGCGCCGTCGTTCGGCGAACTGGCGAAAGGCCAGCGCACCAGCCGCGAGGATATGCTGAAGGCGATCGACGGGTTCTACGTCGCGTTCAACGCGCACCAGGGCCAGGTGCCGGCGGGGCTGGCGGACGGCTGCCAATGGACCGCCAACGGCCAGGCGCTGGGCGCTTGCGCGGCGCCGTTCGTGGCCAATTCCCTGCAATGGCTCGCGGGCTTCCGCGACCGCCGGGTGCTCGCGGTAGACGAGGCGCGCGGGCTGGTGGCGGTCGAAGGGTTCGAGGACCAGCCGTCGGTTCCGCGCAGCTTCACCGGGCCGAACGGCACGACGATGCCCAATCCGACCAGCTATCCGCGCACCTTGCAGGTGGTGGAAGTGTTCCGGTTCAAGGACGGCAGGGTCGAGCAGATCCAGCGGATCAGCTCGGAGCTGCCCTACGGAATGCAGCCGCACAGGTGACTGCTAAAGCCCTCTCTTCCCCTTCAGCGCATCCGCCGCGGCGTCCATGTCGCGCACGGGGTTGCCGGGGCCGGAATTGCGCTTCGGGATGAACTCGTTGAGCACGTTGCGCTTGGCGAAGAACCACTGGCCGTTCAGCTTGACCATCTCGTCCTCGTAGATGCCGTACGTGCCGATCTTCGGCTGGTCGCCTTCGCCGTGGTTCGCCATCTCGAGCCATTGCGAGCGGGCCCACGCGTGGTTGCCCTCGACGCGGATCACCGACTGCAGGATGATGTGGCGCAGCTTGGCGGGCTTGCCATCGGCGGTGTGGTAGAACTTGCCGATCCCTTCGGAAAACTTGGTCACCGCCGCGCGGATCGCGTCGCGGCCCTTGCTGGTGCCGCTGGCGAACGTCAGCTCGCCGTCGGGGGCGAAAGTCTCGACGTAGGCATCCCAGTCGCTGTAGTCGATCGCGAACAGATAGCGCGCCATTAGATCCTCGATCTCGGCGCGGTCGTTGCCGTAAGTGGGCGAGTAATGCGGCTGCTTGGCGCTCGCGGTGGCGGCGATGGCGCCCGCCACCAGCAAAGCGCCGGTCAGCGCGGTCTTGATTGCGGTTTTCAACATCTCTCCCAACCTCCTGTTTCCATTCGAATCACGCAAAGCCGCGAAGAACGCGAAGGGCTTGCCGCTTGGCGCTCCCTCTTCGCGCCTTCGCGTCTTCGCGTGAAATCATTTCTCCCAATCCTCGTTCGCGCGCTGGATCAGGTACTGGTGGATCGCTTCGGCCTGGTCCTTGCTCAGCACGTCATTGAACGGTGCCATGCCGCTCTGCGCGCGCTTGCCGCCGAGCACGATGTCGAGGAACTCGCCATGGGTTTGCGGCGACATGTGGCGCAAATCCTTGACCCCGCCGCGCGCCTGCGCGCCGTGGCACAGCGCGCAATGCTCGGCGTAAAGCTTCTCGCCTTGCGCCACCTGTTCCGCCGTGCCGGTGAACTTCGGCGGCGGGCTCAATTCGGGCACCGCCTCGGAAACCTTGGGCATCGGCGGCAGCTTGGCCGTGCCGCCTAGCCTGAACACCAGCAGGCGCGGCTTGCCGAGGAACAGTTCCTTGTAGTTCGAGCGTTCGACGTGGGCGAGGCCGCCGCCCCAGCCGGTGTTGACCGCGACGTACTGCTCGCCATCGACCGTAAAGGTGATCGGCGCGGCGATCGGCACGTTCTGCACCGGCATCTCCCACAGCTTCCTGCCGTCGGTCGCGCGGTAGGCGGCGAAGGTCTCGGCGATGTTGCCCTGGAACACCAGGTTGCCCGCGGTCGCGAGCACGCCGCCGCTGCCCTTCTGCTCGTCGGGGGTCTTCCACACGGCCTTCTGCGTGACCGGGTCCCACGCCTGGAGAAAGCCGCGCGAATGCTTGTCGGCATAGTCGGTGATCTGGGTGCGCTCGGCATCGTGGCCGGTGAACGCGGTGCCGAGCCCGGGCTTCGACGGATCGAAGTCCGGCGCCGCCGCATACGACATGTACGTCTCGGTGGTCGGCAGATAGACCAGGTGCGTCAGCGGGCTGTAGGCCATCGGGTTCCAGTTGTGCGCGCCGCCCGCGCTCGGCGAGACCATCGCCGGCACTTCGCCGTAGCGCACCGCCGGGTTCTCGATCGGCCGCCCGGTCTTCGGGTCGACGCCGGTCGCCCAGTTGATCGGCGCGAACGCCTTGGCGCTCAGCAATTCGCCGGTCTGGCGGTCGAGAACGTAGAAGAACCCGTTCTTCGGCGCCTGCATCAGCACCTTGCGCACCCGCCCGCCGATCGTGAGGTCGGCGAGGATCATCTGCTGGGTCGCGGTGTAGTCCCACTCCTCGCCGGGGGTGGTCTGGTAGTGCCAGACGTACTTGCCGGTATCGAGGTTCAGCGCGACGATCGAGGCGAGGAACAGGTTGTCGCCGCCGCCGGGGCTGCGGTATTTCTGCGCCCACGGCCCGCCGTTGCCGACGCCGATGTAAACCAGGTGCAGCGCCGGATCGTAGGCGAGGCTGTCCCATACCGTGCCGCCGCCGCCAAGCTTCCACCACTCGCCTTTCCAAGTCTTCGCGGCTTTGGCCATCACGTTGTCGGATGCGGCCCCGTCGGGCTTAGCTGGGTCGCCGGGCACGGTGTAGAACCGCCAGTCGAGCTTGCCTGTTTCGGCATCGTATGCCGAGACGTAGCCGCGCACGTCCTGCTCGGCCCCGCCGTTGCCGATCAGCACTTTGCCCGCATAGACCCGCGGCGCGCCGGTGATCGTGTAGCTCTTCGAATTGTCGACCGTCAGCACCGACCACACCGGCTTGCCGGTCTTCGCGTCGAGTGCGATCAGCCGCCCATCGAGAGTTGCGACGTAGATTTTGCCCTGCCACGCCGCGAGCCCGCGGGTGACGATGTCGCAGCACGCGAGCCGGCCGAAGCGCAGCGGCACTTGCGGATCGTACTTCCACAGCACGTGCCCGGTCTTCGCGTCGTAGGCGGTGACGATGTTCCACGGCTGGACGTTGTAGAGCACCCCGTCGATCGCCAGGGGGGTCGCTTCCATGCCCCGATCGGTGTCGATATCGGCGTACCAGGCAAGGCCCAGCTTCGAGACATTGTCCGCATTGATCTGGGCGAGCGGGCTGAAGTGCTGCTCGTCCCAGGTGCGCCCGGTGCTCATCCACTGGCCGGGCTCGCGGTCGGCGCCCAGCAGGCGCGCGTTGTCGACCTGGGCCGGGCCTGCGGCGATGAGCAGGAGGGCACCGAATCCGGCCATCGCCCGCCCAATCCTCCCCTGCAAGGGGAGGGGGACCACCCGCGAAGCAGGTGGTGGAGGGGTGTCCCCCTCCCGACAGGGCGATACCCCTCCGTCAGCGGCTTTGCCGCTGCCACCTCCCCTTGCAGGGGAGGATCGGAAGGTGTCGTGCTGGCGTGTCGCGATTGCGCTCACGCCACGTCGGCCCCGGGGATCGCGCTCGCGTCGGCCCAGAAGCCGTGGACCTGGCCGACGACCTTGAACGGCATCTTCACCCGCGCGACGGGGCCCGCGTCGATCGCCGCGAGGTCGATCAGCACCAGGTCCGAACGCCCGCTTTCCTTGGCGCTGCTGCCGATGCCGATCAGGTAGCCGTCGCCCTCGGGCGCGTCGGGCTTGCGCGGCACGAAGGTCATTTCCGACAGCGAATAGTCGGGCACCGTGATCCGACGGGTCTGCTTGGTCTGATGGTCGATCACCGTCCACCCGCCGCCGCCGGGGCCGAAGCTGTTGATGAAGCCCCAGCGGTAGGGGACGGTATGATAGCGGTCATCCTGGCGGGAGAGCACGCCGGTGACTTGCGGGTAGAGCGTCTCGACCTGATAGCGGTTGTCGCTCTTGCCCATGTCGAAGGTGAAGCGGCGGATGTAGCCGTTGGCCTTCACCGGATCGAACGGCTCGTGCACGTTGGGGAAGAACGGGAACTGGTTCGCCTCGCCCCCGTCCATGTCGACGATCACTTTGTCGCCGTCGTTCCACGCGCCCATCGTGTGGGTGCAGAACAGCGGCATGCCGGTGAACCAGCGGATGTCCTTTCCGTCTCCGCCGCGGCGCATCACCCCCATGTAGTTGGGCAGGGTGGAATCGTAGGCGAAGTGCACCCCGCCGGCCTGCATCTGGGCAAGGTTGCCCGCCATCGCGGTCAGCACCAGGATCACGTAGTTCTGCGTCACCGCGAAATCGTGCATCATCCCGGCGTAGGGCGCCTGGACCATTGCGCTCCAGTTCACGTTTCCGTGCTTGTCGGCGCTGAACACGTAGACGTCTTTCGACAGCAGTCCGGTCGCCTCGTAGCCGAACGCCACGTACTCGCCGGTCATCGGGTCGATCTTCGGGTGGGCCGTGTGGGTCAGGCTCTTCATCTTGCCGCCGAAGGTGTAGTAATCGTCCTTCGTCTCGAGCGTGACCGGGTCCATGTAGACCGGCGGGCTGTCCTCCTTGTAGGACAAGAGCTTGCCGTGGTGGACGAACAGCTGGGTGTTCGCGGTGCCGCGGCTCAATCCCTTCACGCTCGGATCGTCGGTCAGCGGGTTGCGGTACATCCCGAACAGGCTGCGCCGCGCCTCGTGCTGCGCCTTCCAGCGCTGGGTGCGGGCGTAGCGAGTGCGGTAATCGACGTGGCCGTTGCGGATGCGGAACGCGCTGACGTGGCCTTCGCCGTCGAACGGAATGTCGCCGCTGAACTTCTCCGGCTTGGGATACTGCGGATCCGGCCCGACGCGGAAGAACGTGCCGTCGAGGTCGGTCGGCAGTTGGCCTTCGACCTCGCAGTCGAACAAGTCGATCTCGGCGCGGCAGTTGGTGCCGGCGGGGCCGCCGCCGAACGCGCCGGGCTTGGCCGGAAAGTCGACCTGCGGCGCGTCGTGCCCATCGCTCAGCGCGCGGGCCGGGGCACCGACCCCTGCAAGCGCCGCGCCGGCCGCGCCGATCGTCGCTGCTCCAAGGAACTTCCGCCGGCCCAGCTCGGGGCCATTCGCATTGTCTGTCATCGGCGCTCTCCCACCCGTTGCGGCCACAATAACGGTCGTTAGCGTTTTGACAACAGCGGCATGACGGCCGGCATTTCCCGTGCTAGCGCGCAGCGATGGCAGGGGGGATTTCGCTGTGAGCGGCAGGATGCGCGAGCCCGCGCCGCCGCCTGCGCTCGGCTTCAGCGTCGGCATCGTCGGCCACCGCAGCGAGCGCATCGTCGATCCCGCCGGGGTGCGCGCGAAGCTCGAGGAAGTCCTGCGCACGATCCAGAACGCGCTCGACCAGATCGCCACCGGGCATCTGTTCGAGGGCGGCCGCCATCCGCTGCGGCTCGTTTCGGCGCTGGCCGACGGGGCCGACCGGATCGCCGCGCAAGCCGCGCTCGACCTCGGTGAGCGGCTGGAGGTGGTATTGCCCTTCGCGCCCGCGGAATACGAGCGCGACTTCGATGAGCCCGCGCTGCTCGAGGAATTCCGCGACCTCCTCGCCCGCGCGCATTCGGCGATCGTGCTCGACGGCCATATCAGCGGCCGGCCGCTGGCCTACGAGGCCGCCGGCTACACCTTGCTCGACAATTGCGACCTATTGATCGCGATCTGGGACGGCGAGCCGGGGCGCGGCCGCGGCGGCACGCGCGAGTTGCTGAGCGAGGCCGCCCGCCGCGCGATGCCGGTGGTGGTGATCCCGCCCGACGGCGGCACCGCGATCATCCGCGGCTCCGTGCGCGGCGAGCCGCGCCGGTTCGAGGACGTGCCGGAGAACCCGCTGTCGATCCTGCCGCAACTGGTGAAGGCCGAAGTCGGGATCTACGGCGATCGCGCCGAAGAAGCCGAGTGGCGCAAGCTTGCCGAGATGCCGCCGGCGCCGGTGGTGCACGAAGCCTATCCGCTGCTGCTCAAGCTCGCCGGGGTGCGGCCGTGGTTCAGGCCGCGCAGCAAGGCCGCGCCGGCCCCCGCCGCCGACGAGCCGCCCGCGCCGAGCACGCTCGCCACCGCGTTCCATTGGTGGGACACGGCCGCCACCCGCGCGGCGCAGGCGTTCCGGTCGGCGGTGATCGTGAACTTTTCGCTCGCGGCGCTGGCGGTGGTCCTGTCGGCGGTTTCGGTGCTCTCGGGAGAGGCCAAGCCGCTGTTCGTGTTCGCCGAGATCCTCACCATCCTGCTGCTGCTGGCGAACGCGGTGCACGCGGGCAAGCTGCAATGGCAGGAGCGTTGGCTCGAATCGCGCCAGGTCGCCGAGCTGCTGCGCGTGTGCGGGATGTTGCGCGGGGTCGGGATCGGCCGCGAGATCACCGATCCGGGCGAGGGCGGCTCGAACGGCTGGTATGCCGGTGCGATCGCGCGCAGCTGCCCGATGGAGTCGGTCGATCTTACCGATCCCGAAGCCGCCGCCGCCCCGCTGGTCGCCGAAATTTGCGCCCAGGCGGACTGGAACAGCGCAACCTCGCACCGGATGCACCTTGCCGCGCACCGCATCGAGCGCTTCGGCGAAGTGCTGTTCGCGATCGTGCTGCTGGCCGCGGTCGGCTGGCTCGCCCTCTACGTGACGATGTACGAGACGGCCGAGCAGGTGAAGTACGAGCTGATCTCGATCACCGCGGGCCTGCCGGCGATCGCCACCGCCAGCTATGGCATCCGCGTGATCCTCGATTTCGAGGGCAATGCGGGACGCGCCAGGCAGATCGCGAGCGGCCTCAACGGCCTGATCGCCCGCTGGGAAGCCGGGCCCAAGACGTCCGCCGCATTGCAGGAATTCGCCCGCCGCGCCGCCGATATCATGCTGAGCGACGTCGCCGCCTGGCGCTTGCTCGCCGAAGGCCGGCGGCTGACGATTCCGGGATAGCCGGCTTACACTTCCGCGCGGCTGCGGACCTGGTGAACCAGCTCGAACCCGCCGATCGTCAGCACCGAGCCGACCGGCAGCAGCGCCGCGCCGGTCACCCGCTTGCCGTCGACGAACGTGCCGTTGGTCGAGCTGAGGTCGGTCACGAACAGCTCGTCCTCGTGCAGCTCGACCGTGCAATGCGAGCGCGAGACCTTCGGATCGGCAAGGATCGCGTCGGCCGGCGCGGTGCGCCCGATCTTGAGCCCCAGCGGGCCGACCGGGAAGCGCTTCGCAACCTCACCGTCGGCCTCGATCTCGAGGCAGTGGAACTCGGCCTGGTCGAGGAACTGGTACTGGTCCGAGGCGGTGTAGAACTGGGTCTTGGCCTCGTCCTCCTCGATCGCGGGCGGCGGAGCGGAAGGAGCTGCGTCGGGCAGCGCGGTGACCGGCTTGTGCGCGCCCTGCTTCATCGTCTCCTGCAGCGAGGCGAGCATCGAGATCAGGTTGTCGACTTTGCCGCTGTCGAGCCCGCCCTGGCCCGCGAGCTGGGCCAGCGCGCCGGGCTCGACCTGCGGCGGGGGGCCGGATTGCGGCCGGCTCGCGTGCGCCGAAGCGGGCGGGCCTTCTTCGCTGCCGGACTTGCCGCGTCCGCTTTCGACCAGCCGGCGCACGTCGTGCAGGAACACCTGCCAGGCGCCGTCGTGCGGCTCGCCCTTCCAGTGGGAAAGATCGACCGTATGGGTCAGCTCGAAAATAATCGGGCGGTTGCACGGCTCGATCACCACCGGGGCGAGCGTCTTGTTGCGGTCGGCCAGCGTCGCCTCGGCGCGGACCCAGCGCGAGCCGACCGAGCGCGGCGACCACAGCACAACCACCGCGCTCGCGCCGCGCAGCGCCTGCTCGATCACTTCGTCGAACGTTTCGCCCGAATGGATCGCCGCGTCCCACCAGACATTAAATCCCTCGCGCGCGAACGAGCTGGCGAACATCCGCGCCATGCCGATGTCCTCACGCGTGTAGGAAATGAAGATGTCCGGTCCGCGCAATCGAAAGCCCCCTGCAAACGTCCTGCGACCCGTCTGCATCCCGTCGTGCCGGGAATTCCCGCTGGCCGGTCCGCCCGCGACTGCAAGCCGGCGTCAGCATTCGGCTCGACTCGTCGCCGAGTTACCGCGGGATTAAGCAAAGTCTATCCGACAAGAGGGCTTTCGCAAGCGCAAAACAATTGCGTGCCAACCGGGGGCATTTCGCGCCGAAAAGCTTGCGATGCGTGAATTCCCTCCGCCTTGAGCGGGGGGCTTGTCGTCCTCTAAAGAACTTTCACCACCACCAGGGTCACGTTGTCGGGCGCGCCGCGATCGAGCACCAGCTGGATGAACGCGTCGGCCGCCTCGGCGATCGGCTTCGACAGCAGCTTCGAGAGCAGCTCGATCTGGCTGACCTCGCGGGTCAGGCCGTCGCTCGCGATCAGGAAGACGTCGCCGCTGCGCGCCTCGCCTTCGGTCACTTCGACGTTGAGCTCTTCGGCGGCGCCCACCGCGCGGGTGATCACGCTGGCGTTCGGGTGGTTCTCGGCCTCGGCGGGGTCGAGCATTCCGGCCGCGACCAGTTGCTGCACCAGGCTGTGATCGCGGCTGATCTGGGTGATCTGGCCGTCGCGCACGCGGTAGCAGCGGCTGTCGCCCGCCCAGAAGCAGCGGAACTGGCCTTCGCCGATCGCCACGCCCACCACCGTGCTGCCGATCGTCTTGTGCTCCAGGCCTTGCCGGCCGAGGTCGACCAGCTCGCGATTGACCGCCCGCAGCGCGTCGATCGCACGGCCCACGAACGCGTCGAGATCGGGCCCCGCCGGCACCCTTGCCAGCGCCTCGACCACTTTGGCGCTGGCAACTTCGCCCGCTTCGTGCCCGCCCATTCCGTCGGCCACCGCCCACAGACCGCGATCCGGCAGGCTGACGAATGAATCCTCGTTGAGCTTGCGCTTCAGCCCCACATCGGTTCGTTCGGCGAAATCGAATTCCATCGCGCTCCTTTCGCCGGGTTAGAACCGGGAAGCTAACCAAAGCACTGGAAATCGGCGCCGGATCGTGCAAACTCCCCGGGCCGCAATATCGCGATCGAGGGGCCTCGGCAATGAGCAAAGCCTACAGCAACAAGGCGTTGCCCGCCGGCACGATCCTGCGCGAATGGCGGCTGGAAAACGTCCTCGGGGTGGGCGGCTTCGGCATCGTCTACAAGGGCCGCGGAATCTATTTCGACGAGCTCGTCGCGATCAAGGAATACTTCCCCAGTTCGATCAGCGAGCGCGACGAGGATGCGACCGTGGTGCCGATCGATTCGGACGCGGAGGAAGTCCACGCGCTGGGTCTCAAGAAGTTCGTCGAGGAAGCGAAGCTCCTCTGGAACCTT
>DASVLP010000063.1:0-11903 GCA_036384795.1 Sphingomonadaceae bacterium
GATTCGAGGCGCTGGCGGCTTTCGAGCGCCGCGAGCTCGCCGCGCCGCCGGGTCAGCTGGCGCTGCTCGTCGCGCAACGCGGCCAGGGCATCGCCGACCTGCTTCTCGAGGGCCTTGCCGCGCGCGATCTCGCTGCGCAGCGCGGCGGTGCGCTGGCGCACCACCGGGATCGTCGCCGACAGCATCGCGCGCAAGTACACGATCTCGCGCACCGAACCGGGCCGCAACACCGACAATGCCAGCGGCCGGCGCGAGAAGCGCTCGAGCGCCGCGGTCAATCGCACCACCGGCTTCTGCCGCAGCGCGAGCCGCGCCGAGAGCAGCTCGCGCTGGCCGGTGGCGATCGCCAGCCGGGCCTGCGCCGCGTCGATGCCGGCTTCCGCCTCCTGAATCCTTGCGGCGAGCGCGGCCGCCTGGCGCGCAGTTCGATCCGCGGCTTCGCCCGCGCGCGCGGCGGCGGCTTCGAATTGCTGCGCACGCACGCTCGCCGCCCGGCGCTGGGCGAGCGCCGCCTCGAGCGCGTTGCGGGTCGCGCCGACGCTCTGGAACGCAGTGTCGCGCTGGGCCCAGGCTCCCGCAGCCAGAAGGCCGCAGGATACGCAGATCGCGATGGCCAGCGAGAACCGTGACGTCATGGCGCTACCCTGCCCGATGGTAGGGATGCCCGGCAAGGATGGTGGTCGCGCGGTAGAGCTGCTCCATCAGCATCGCGCGGACCAGAAGATGCGGCCAGGTCGCCGCGCCGAGCGCGAGCAGGAAATCGGCGTCGCGGCGGGCTTGCGGCCCGTGCCCGTCGGCCGCGCCGATCACGAAGCGCGCCTCGCGCACCCCCTCGTCGCGCCAGCGCCCCAGCAGATCGGCGAATTTTTCGGAAGTGAGCTGCACGCCGCGCTCGTCGAGCAGGACGGTTCGCGAAGGTGACGGCGCGTCCGGCGCTTTGCCGCCGGTTTCGGGCAATTCGGTCAGCGTGAACGGCCAGGCGATGCGCTTTGCATAGCGCGCGACCAGCTCGGCCTCGGGCGAGCGGCCGATCTTGCCGCGGGCGATCACGTGCAGGCGCATGGAGCTCCCTCCCTGCGCCGGTCCTTAAACGTCAGGCGCTGCCGGCCGCAACCGGCGCCGCGTCGCCGAACGCCCACATCCGCTCGAGATTATAGAAGCTGCGCACTTCCGGGCGGAACAAGTGGACCACGACGTCCCCGGCGTCGATCAACACCCAGTCGGCCGCCGGCAGCCCTTCGATCCGCGGCGAGCCGTAGCCCGCCTGCTTGATCCGCTCGGCGAGCTTCTGGGCGATCGCCGCCACTTGCCGCGTCGAACGGCCCGACGCGATCACCATGTGATCGGCGATGCTCGATTTGCCTTCCAGCGGAATCGAAACGAGCTCTTGCGCCTGATCGTCGTCGAGCGATTTGAGCACCAGCGAATGAAGGGCATCGCTGTCGTTGGCGGAAACCCCCTGAGGGGCCCGCCGAGAGGGAATGCCGGCATGCGCCGGCGAAATCTGCGCTTCGTTCATCGCAGCCTGGTAAGCTCCAAAATGGGGGGAAAAGGTCGCGGCAGGAGGCATGCGCGCCTCATGCGCGTTCCTTCCCGCTTCGGCTGTAAATGAGGGAATGCGTTATATGATCCCGGGGCGGCGGGCTTTCAAGGCCGCTGGCCCAGGATGGATCCGTACGGCGGATTGCTGTCGCCGAGTGCGGATCGGGATCGAAACGCAGTTCTATCAGCGCCGGTGCGCTCCATTCACCCCGGTTTCTCAAGCTGGCCGCAGGAACCCGGAAGCGCCTCAGCCAGGCCATCGCGGGGCTCGCGAGGGCGCGCCTATCATATCCCGGCCGGGCGATAACGGCAATCGGCAATTCCCGTGCGATTCCGCGCCAGTTCTTCCAGCGGTCGAACTCGGCGAGATTGTCCGCCCCCATCAGCCATACGAACCGCCGGTTGGGAAACCGCCGCTTCAACGCGCGGACCGTGTCGATCGTGAAGCGCGTGCCGAGCGCGCGCTCGATCGCGGTGACGCGGATCGGCGCGCCCCGCGCCATTCCTTGCCCCCGCCGCACCCGCGCGCCGAGCGGGGCCATGCCTTCCGCCGACTTCAACGGATTGCCCGGGGAGACCAGCCACCAGACCTCGTCGAGCCCCAACGCGGCGCGCGCGAACAGCGAGATCCGCCGATGGCCCGCGTGCGCGGGATTGAAGCTCCCGCCGAGCAAGCCGACCAGCTTGCCGGCGCGTGGGTTCACTTCGGTTCGCGCCGGGGCGAGACTTTGCCGGCGGTGTAGCCGCCCTGCATCGCGAACATCCACCCGGGATATTCGCGTGGCAGCGCGCTCAGTTCGTCGAGCTGGGCGAGCTCGGCCCGGGTCAGCTCGATATCGCTTGCAGCAAGATTCTCGGCCAGCTGGTCGGGCCGCTTGGCGCCGACGATCACGGTCGAGACGGCCGGCTGGTGAAGCAGCCAGGCGAGCGCGATCCCGGCGACGGACGCGCCGCGCGCCTCGGCCATCGGGTGCATCGCTTCGATTAGCGGGAACGCGCGGTCGAGATCGACCGGCGGAAAATCGAAGCTCGCCCGGCGACCTTCCCCTTCGGCCTTTTCGGCGCTCTTGCGGTACTTGCCGCTGAGCAACCCGCCCGCGAGCGGGCTCCAGACCATCAGCCCGAGGCCCTCGCTTTCGAGCATCGGCACGATCTCGCGCTCGAGATCGCGCCCGGCGACCGTGTAATAAGCCTGGAGCGAGACGAACTTGGCCCACCCGCGCCGCTCGCTGATCCCCAGCGCCTTGACGATCTGCCACGCCGCCCAGTTCGAGACCCCGATGTACCGCGCCCGGCCCGAGCGGACGATATCCTCGAGCGCGCTCAGCGCCTCTTTCATCGGGGTCTGCGAATCCCAGCCGTGGATCTGGTAGAGATCGACGTAGTCGAGCCCCAGCCGGCCAAGGCTCGCGTCGATCTGGTCGAGCAGGTGCTTGCGGCTGGTGCCCGAATCGTTCTTGCCTTCGCCCATCGCCCCCATCGCCTTGGTCGCGACGACGATCTCCGAGCGCTTGATCCCGAGCGCTCTCAGCGCACCGCCGACGAATTCCTCCGACTGGCCTTCGGTGTAGACGTTGGCGGTGTCGATGAAATTGACCCCCGCGTCGACCGCCTGCTTGACCAGCCCGTTCGCATCGTCCTGGGTCAGTCCGTGGATCGTGCCCCACCGGCTGGGCCGGGTGCCGAAAGTCATCGCGCCGAGGCACAGCTCGGAAACGATCAGACCGGTGTTGCCGAGACGGTTGTAGCGCATGCGAGCTCTCCTTTTTTCGGGTCCGCGGGCTAGCACTGTTCGCGGGCGGTGCGGAAGCACGAACTCCCCATTGACTAAGTTCCCGCTCTGTTCCAGCGAGGGGCGATGGCCGAATCCCCCGCCCTGCTCGCTTCCGAAACCCAGGTCGCGGAGCGTCACGCCCAGGCGGTCGCGCGCGGGATCTGCCGGCTGTTCGCCCGCAACGACATCTGGTGCCTCTCCGAGATGCCGCTGCGCAACGGACGCCGGGCCGACCTGATGGGGATCGACGCCAAGGGGCAAGTGGTGATCGTCGAGATCAAGGTCAGCCGGGCAGACCTGCTGGGCGACGCCAAGTGGCCCGACTATCTCGACTTCTGCGACCGGTTCTTCTGGGGCCTGCCGCCGCAGCTCGATCGCGCGTGCCTCGAAGGCGCGGGCTTTCGGCCCGAGTGCTGCGGCGTGATCGTCGCCGACGGCTACGATGCCGAAATCGTGCGCCCCGCCCCACTGCAACCGCTCGCGGCTGCCCGCCGCAAGGTCGAGGTGGAAAGGCTCGCCCGCGCCGCGCTGCGCCGGCACTTGTCCGCGCTCGACCCGCAAGCGGGGGGCTGGAACGATTGACGTCGCGACGCCGGGCGGGTTTGCGGACCATTCTTCCCCGCCGCCGGGGCAAACCTCGCCGCAGGCTTAACGGTTAATTTACCATGGCGCGCCAAAACACCGGTGCAACCAAGACCGGGGACTTTGCGGGATGGACACGCTGAGGGGGAATTTCGCCGATCGAGCCGATCCGTTCGCGGAGACGGACGATTTCGATCCGGCGGAAGACGACGCGGGTCGCGACGTGCCGCCGCCCGAGATCGGGCAGGACGAACGGCGCATGCAAGTGCGCGCCTACAACCATTGGGCGAGCCTGCTGCAGGATCGCAACTTCCCTGCGATCGAAGATCTCGAGCCCGACAATCTTCCCGATTTCGGGCCGTGCAGCGTATTGCTCGACTTCACCCAGGGCATCGAGGACCCCGGCGTCGCCTATATCGGCGATAAATTGGCCGCCGAATGCGGCGCGACCGACGAGATCAGGTTGTTGTCGGACGTGCCGAGCCGCTCGCTGCTCTCGCGCATCACCGACCATTACATGCAGATTCTCGCCAACCAGGCGCCGATCGGCTTCGAGGCCGAGTTCGTCAATCAGCGCGGCGTGACCATTCTGTACCGCGGAATCCTGCTGCCTTTCTCGAGCGACGACGATGCGATCGATTTCATCTACGGGGTGATCAACTGGAAGGAGATGGCCGACCAGCGCACCACCGACGAGCTGATGCTCGAGATCGACCAGGCGCTCGACGAGGAGCCGGCGCCCCTCGTCCCGCGCCATGACGACGTGCCGCTGGCCGATTGGGCCGATGGCCCGGCGGCCGACGTTCCGGCGGCTCGGCCCGTGCTTGACCTCGCGATCGGCGAGGGAGATGCCGAAATCGACGAGAGCGGCATTCCCGCACCGAGCTTCGGCGCCATCGCGGCTTTTGCAGACGGTGAAGACGACGAGGACGAAGCCGACGAACCCGCCGGCTGGCTCCAGCCCGGCTGGGCCGACGGCATGGCCGGAGCGGACGAAGACGAGGACGAGGAAGACGAAGACGCCTCGACCGAGAACAGCGCTGCTCCGCGCTATGCCTCGCTGGCCGATCTCGGCCTCAGCATCGGCACCGGCAATGCCGAGAAGGAACCGGTCGACCTCGAGCTCGACGCAGCATTCGAATACGAGCCGGCAGCGGACGGCGGCGCGCCTTACGAGCTGGACCTCCACGAAGCATACGGGTCGGCGGTCGAGCCGGCTGCGCACGAAGCGCCCGGCACCGACGACTTTGCCGCCCTTGCCGACCAAGAAGAACCATCCGCACCCGATTTCCTCGCGATCGACGAGCACGAGATGGAGCTCGGCGACTGGCTGGCCTCGGCCCGCGAGCTGGCGATGGCCGCGCGCTCGAGCGAGGATCGCACCCGCAACGCGCTCTACGAGGCGATCGGCCGGGCTTACGACTTCTCGCTCGCGGCGGCCGACGCTCCCGAGGAATTCGACGAACTGGTGGCCGATTCCGGCCTCACCGCGCAGGATCGCGCGCCGATGACGCCGATCGTCAAGCTCGTGTTCGGTGCCGACTACGACAAGACCCGGCTTACCGAATATGCCGCCGCGCTGAGCTATGCGCATCGCAACCGGCTCGGTCGCGGCTCGCTGGCAGACCATTTGCGCCGGGCCGACGGCGGCCTCAAGGGCGTGGTCGCCGCCGAACGGCGCGCGCGCCGCGAAGAGGCCGGCCAGCAAGTCGAACCGCTCGGCAGCCCGCGCGAGCGCATCGCCGCGCGTTTGCGCGAGCTTCAGCCGCTCGGCTTCGACGCGATCTCGCCCGAGGGCCCCGAGTTCGCGCTGGTGATGATCCGCCGCAGCGAAACGGGTGAAGTGGCGTTGCTGGGAGAAGTTCCCGACGAAGTGGCGCTGGTCGAGCGCGCAGCGAGAAAACTGCTCGGGTAAAGCCGCGGGTTTGCTTGCAATCCGCCGCGAAAGGGCGGATCGAGGCGCTTCTTCAGCCGCGGTTCAGCGGTTCTGGGACCAGATCGGAGCCAATGCGCTTCCTCGCACGATTCATCGCGATCATGGCCGCGCTGCAGTTCCTCGCAGCGCAACCGGCGGCCGCGCAACAGACTTCGGTGCTGCGCGACGCCGAGACCGAAGCGCTGTTCCGCGATCTGGTGGATCCGCTCGCCGAAGCCGCGGGGCTCGGCAAGGGCAACGTCGATGTCGTGCTGGTGTACGACAATTCGATCAACGCCTTCACCCAGGGCGGGCAGCGGATCTTCGTCAACAGTGGGCTGATCGAGGAAGCCGATACCGCCAACCAGGTGCAGGGCGTGCTCGCGCACGAGCTCGGCCATGTGGTCGGGGGCCATTCGATCCGCTTCGACGAGGGCATCAAGGAAGCCACCGGCATGACCATCGTCACGATGCTGCTGGGAGTGGCGGCGGCGGTGGCGGGAGCCGGCGAGGCCGGGATGGGCATGGTCGCCGCGGGCCAGCAGGCCGCTTACGGCAAGCTCCTCGCGTTCAGCCGAGTGCAGGAAGAATCGGCTGACGCGGCGGGGGTCAAGTTCCTGTCGAAGGCCGGCATTTCAG
This sequence comes from Sphingomonadaceae bacterium, assembly GCA_036384795.1. GTDB lineage: Bacteria > Pseudomonadota > Alphaproteobacteria > Sphingomonadales > Sphingomonadaceae > Andeanibacterium. Next base: position 6,453 of record DASVLP010000063.1, read on the forward strand.
GGCGCGGGTCGATCGAGTTCTTCAAGAAGCTCGAAAACTACGATTATCGCCAAGGCTACGGCTACAGCGAGCAGGACACGTTCGCGCAGAGCCACCCGCTGACCCAGGACCGCATCGCCGCGCTCGAGCACGACTACGAGCAGGATCCGGCGTGGAACAAACCGCCCGATCCGCAGCTTCAGGCCCGCTTCGAGCGGATCAAGGCCAAGCTCTACGGCTACCTTGCGAAGCCGGAAGATACTTTGCGCGCCTATCCGGCAACGATGGATACCTTGCCCGCGCACTATGCGCGCGCTTATGCCTTCCACAAGGACGCCGAGCTCGACAAGGCGCTCGACGAAACGCGCATTCTGCTCAAGTCCCAGCCCGACGATCCCTATTTCCTCGAACTGCAGGGCCAGATCCTGCTCGAATCGGGCCACCCGCGCGATGCGCTGGCCCCGCTGCGCGAAGCGACCCGGCTGACCAACAACCAGCCGCTGATCGCCTCGACATTCGGCCACGCGCTGATCGCGACCGAAGACCCGGCCAATTACGCAGAGGCCGAGCGGGTGCTGAAAGCCGCCGTGGTCAAGGACCGCGAGAATCCCGACGCCTGGTATCAGCTCGGAGTGGTCTATGCCGCACGCGGCGACTTGCCCCGCGCCCGGCTCGCCAGCGCCGAGCAGCAGGCGATGACCGGCAACATGATGGGCGCGCTGCAGAACGCGACCGCCGCGGAACGCGGCCTGCCGGTCGGCTCGCCCGACGCGTTGCGCGCCGGCGATATCGAGCTCGAGGCGCGCGCGGCGCTTGAACGGCAGAAGAAGCACAAGTAGCGAGCCTGCCATGCCCGATCCTTCCCCTTCCCGTCGTTTCCTTGTTTCCGCCGCGCTCGTGCTCGGCGGGGCGCTGCTCGGCGTCGGCGGCAGCGCGGCGTGGCAGGCAAGCCTGGGCCGCGGCGCGACCGAGAACGTGGTGCACGATTACCTGCTCGCGCACCCGGAGGTGCTGCCCGAGGCGATCGACCGGCTGCAGCAGAAGCAGCTTGCGGCGCGGGTCGCGCCGCTCAAGGGGGCGCTCGAGACCGCCTATCCCGGCGCGGTGCTGGGCAATCCCGACGGCAAGGTCGCGCTGGTCGAGTTCACCGACTATGCGTGCCCGTACTGCCGCGCGAGCATTGCCGACGTGAAAAGCCTGATCGCGGCGAACCGCGACCTGAAGGTGATCGTGCGCGAAGAGCCGGTGCTGTCGCAAGGCAGCGTCGAAGCCGCACGCATGGCGCTCGCCGCCGCCGACCAGGGCCGTTACGCCGCGTTCCATGACGCGATGTTCGCCAAGGACGGCCCCACCGCCGACGCGATCGCCGCTGCCGCGCGCGAAGCGGGGCTCGACGTCGCGAGGGCCAAGGCCGACATCGCCGCGGGCAAATACGACAGCGAGCTCGCCAGCAACACCCGCATGGGCCAGACGATCGGGTTTTCCGGCACCCCTTCGTGGGTGATCGGACAGCAGGCGTTCTCGGGCGCGGTCGGCAAGGACACGCTGGCCGACGCGATCGACAAGGCGCGTCGCGGCGCCTGATCCGGGCGGGTGTGAAAACTTTCTGCCGACTTTCAGGCATTTTGAGCTAGAAACGTCGCCTATGGCAGTGCTGCCGATCAGGCCCGCCCCGTTCTTCGCCAACAAGAACCGGGCTTTCTGGAATCTGCAATTCGCCGGCTGGAGCGGGGCGATGCTGCTGCGCGCGATGTCGGGCCTGGCGAACAGCCTGCCGTGGTCGTTCGTGGTGCTGGTGCTGATCGAGGGGATCACCGGTTTCTCGATCAGCCTGGTGCTGTCGGTGATCTATCGCAAGCTGATCGGCCAGAAGCCGCTGATCACCTGGGGCGCGACCGCGGTGGTACTGGCGCTGGCCGTCAGCCTCTACGCGTTCATCGACGGCTGGCTGTTCGCGATCTACGGCCAGGCCGGCAACGCCAGTTTCGCGACATTGGTGCTGGGGCTGTTCTACCTGACGCTGACGCTGCTCGGCGCATGGTCGGCGCTTTACTATGCGATCAACTTCTATCTCCAGCTCGAGGCGCAGACCGATCAGCTCGCCCAGCTCGAGATGCAGGCGACCAGCGCGCAGCTCGAAATGCTGCGCTACCAGCTCAACCCGCACTTCCTGTTCAACACGCTCAATTCGATCTCGACGCTGGTGCTGCTGAAGCAGACCGAGCCCGCCAACGCGATGCTTACCCGTCTCTCCGCATTCCTGCGCCATACCCTGGTGAACGAGCCCGGCGGCAAGGTGACCGTGCACGAGGAAATCGAGACGCTGAAGCTTTACCTCGACATCGAGCGGATGCGCTTCGAGCAGCGCCTGCGGACCGAATTCAAGCTCGAACCGGCGGCGGCCAACGCCTGCCTGCCCTCGCTCCTGCTCCAGCCGCTGGTCGAGAACGCGATCAAATATGCGGTCTCGCCGCAGGAAGAAGGGGCCAAGATCAGCGTCGCCGCACGGTTGGTCGGGCGCAGGCTTCGGATCACCGTCTCCGACACCGGCCCGGGATTGCAGAGCATGCAAGGTTCGGCGAGCCTTGCCGGGCTCATCGCCGGGAGCGGCGGGGCGGCCTCGTCGTCGACCGGCGTCGGGCTCGCCAACATCCGCGACCGGCTTGCGCAAGCCTATGGGGACGACCATGTGTTCGAGATCCGCACACCGGCCCAGGGCGGCTTCACGGTAGTGATCGAAATTCCGTTCGAGCCCGCGCCGCAGGATACGAAAGCCGCTCCGCCCGTTCCCACAGCTAAGCCGCACTCCGCAGACGCCCCAATGCAAAGGAAGCTGGGTTTCAACGCATGACCATTCGCACCATCATCGTCGACGACGAAAAGCTCGCGGTTCAGGGACTTGAATTGCGGCTGGAAGCCTTCCCCGATGTCGAGGTGATCGACACTTGCGCCAACGGGCGCGAGGCGATCCGCAAGATCAAGACCGAAAAGCCCGACCTCGTGTTCCTCGACATCCAGATGCCGGGATTCGACGGATTCTCGGTGGTCAAGGGGGTGATGGAGATCGAACCGCCGCTGTTCGTGTTCGTCACCGCCTATCAGGAACATGCGATCCGCGCGTTCGAGGCCAACGCGGTCAATTACCTGATGAAGCCGGTCGACACCGACAAGCTGGCCGATACGCTCGACCGGGTGCGTACGCGCCTGGCGGAGAAGCGCTCGGCCGAAGAGGCCGAGAAGCTGAAGAACGTCCTCAACGAAGTCGCGCCCGACGCGGTCGAGGGACTGGCCGAGGGCGACGATTCGGTGTCGCGCTACGAAAAGCTGATCAACGTGAAGGATCGCGGGCAGATCTTCCGGGTCGACGTCGATTCGATCGAGCACATCGAGGCCGCCGGCGACTACATGTGCATCTACACCGGCGACAATTCGCTGATCCTGCGCGAGACGATGAAGGACCTCGAGCGCCGGCTCGATCCGCGCCTGTTCCAGCGCGTGCACCGCTCGACGATCGTGAACCTCGACAAAGTCCGCCAGGTGAAGCCGCACACCAACGGCGAATGCTTCCTGGTGCTCGAGAGCAACGCCCAGGTGAAAGTCAGCCGCTCGTACCGCGACGTGGTGGCGCGCTTCGTGCATTGATCGCGCCGTCCCGGGCTTGACCCGGGACCGTTGGGTTCTAGGTGCGGAGCCGGTGGCCAGCGATCCCGGCGGTGGCCTTTGGCCAGCTTCGCTTCCGCCGGGATGACGAGGATCGTTGCATGTCGTTCTCCCTTCCCGGCTTCGACCTGGCGCAGTTCGTGCGCGCGACGCTTGACGAGGACCTCGGCGTCGGCCTGCCGGGCGGCGGGCATGACGTCACCGCCGAAAGCGTGATCCCGGCCGATGCGCGGTTTTCCGGCGCGATGGACAGCCGCGACGCGATTGTCGTCTGCGGCTTGCCGATCGCCGCGGCGTTCTTCCGCGCGCTCGACCCGACGATCGAGATAGAACTGCTCGCCCTGGACGGCGAGGAGGCCCCCGCCGGCGCGCGCCTGATGCAACTCTCGGGCAACGCCCGCGCGATGCTCACCGCCGAGCGCAGCGCATTGAACCTGGTGCAGCACCTTTCGGGCATCGCCACGCTGACCCGCGCCTATGTCCGCGCGATGGGCGAAACAGGCACGGTGCTGCTCGACACCCGCAAGACCATCCCCGGCCTCAGGCTGCTGGAGAAGTACGCGACCCGCATGGGCGGCGCGCAGAACCACCGCATGGGCCTGTGGGACGCGGCGATGATCAAGGACAACCACATCGCCGTCGCCGGTTCGATCGGCCAGGCGGTCGGCGCGGCAAGGGCCGCGGGCGTCGCCCGGATCATCTGCGAAGTCGACCGGATCGACCAGATCGAACCGGCCCTGGCGGCCGGCGCGAGCCACATCCTGCTCGACAATATGAACCCGGCGACCTTGCGCGAGGCGGTCGCGCTGGTCGCGGGCCGGGCGAAGACCGAAGCCTCGGGCGGCGTGACCCTCGATACCATCGGCGCGATCGCCGCGACCGGGGTCGACTACGTCTCGGTCGGCCGCCTGACCCAGAGCGCGCCGGCGGCCGATATCGGGCTCGACTTCACGCCGCTCTAGCGCCGCTCGGCGAAGAACCCGCGCAGCAGTTCCGCCGCCTCGGCCTCGCCCATGCCGGAATAGACGTCCGGCCGGTGCAGGCACTGCCGCTGCTCGAACACCCGCGCCCCGTGCTCGACCGCACCGCCCTTCGGATCGGGCGCGGCGTAATAGAGCCGGGCGATGCGGGCATGCGCGATCGCCCCGGCGCACATCGCGCAAGGCTCCAGCGTGACCCACAGTTCGCAGCCTTCGAGCCGCTCGGAACCGAGCGCCTCGCTCGCCCGGCGAATCGCCAGCAGCTCGGCGTGCGCGGTCGGATCCGTCAGCGTGCGTGGCGCATTGTGGGCCGCGGCGATCACCGCGCCGTCCTTCACCACCACCGCGCCGACCGGCACCTCCCCGGCGCGCGCCGCCTGCCGCGCCTGCGCCAGCGCTTGCGCCATCGGCTCGGGGAGCTTCCACTTCGCCATCGGCTTGCGCTAGCGGGCCGCGCCCGGGCCGGCAACGCCCGCACATTGCTTGACGATTCGCCGATGCGCCGCTATGCGCGCCGCTTTCCGGCGGACAGCCCAACTTTTCTTACGAGAGACAATCCATGTCGCGCATCTGCGAACTGACCGGCAAAGGCCGCCTGACCGGCCACAACGTGAGCCACGCCAACAACAAGACCAAGCGCGTGTTCCTGCCGAACCTGCAGAACGTCACGCTGTTGAGCGAGAAGCTCGATCGCAGCTTCAAGTTCCGCGTCTCGACCCACGGGCTGCGCTCGGTCGAGCACAACGGCGGGCTCGACAACTGGCTGCTCAAGACGGCGGACGACAAGCTCTCGCCCCGCGCGCTCAAGGTGAAGCGCGAGCTGGTCAAGGCG
>DASVLP010000064.1:0-28296 GCA_036384795.1 Sphingomonadaceae bacterium
GCCGAATGGGCGGTCGCCTGGCCGCTCTATTCCGACGGCGCCTATAGCTGGTACTGCAACACCGTGCCGACCCCGGACGGCGGCACCCACGAGCAGGGCCTGCGGGCCGCGCTGACCAAAGGCATCCGCGCGTTCGGCGAGTTGGTCGGACAGAAGAAAGCCAAGGACATTACCGCCGACGATATCGTCGGTGGGAGCGAAGCGATGCTCTCGGTGTTCATCCGCGACCCGCAGTTCCAGAGCCAGACCAAGGACCGCCTGACCTCGCCGGAAGCCGCGCGCCTGGTCGAGAATGCGGTGCGCGACCATTTCGACCATTTCCTCACCGACAACATGGAGCGCGGGCGCGCGCTGCTCGGCGCGGTGATGGAGAGCATGGAAGAGCGCCTGAAGCGCAAGGCCGAGCGTGAGGTGAAGCGCAAGACCGCGACCAACGCCAAGAAGCTGCGCCTGCCGGGCAAGCTCACCGACTGCTCGGGCGAAGGCAAGGGCGAGACCGAGCTCTTCATCGTCGAGGGCGACAGCGCCGGCGGCAGCGCTAAACAGGCGCGCGACCGCAAGACCCAGGCGATCTTGCCGATCCGCGGCAAAATCCTGAACGTCGCCAGCGCCAGCGCCGACAAAATCCGCGCCAACAGCGAGATCGCCGACCTGATCCTCGCGCTCGGCTGCGGCATCCGCAAGGACTGCGATCCCGACGCATTGCGCTACGACCGGGTAATCATCATGACCGACGCCGACGTCGACGGGGCGCACATCGCGACGCTGTTGATGACGTTCTTCTTCCAGGAAATGCCCGGCATCGTGCGGGCGAAGAAGCTCTATCTCGCGCAGCCCCCGCTCTACAAGCTGACCGCCGGCAAGGAGACCGCCTACGCCCGCGACGACGCCCACCGCGCCGAGCTCGAAGCCACCGTGTTCAAGGGCAAAAAGATCGAAGTCTCGCGCTTCAAGGGGCTCGGCGAGATGAACCCAGGCCAGCTGCGCGAAACCACGATGAGCCCCGAAACCCGCAGCCTGATCCGCATCACCCTGCCCGCCGAGCACGAACAGCGCTTCGCGGTGCAGGAACTGGTCGAGCAACTAATGGGCCGCAACCCCGAACACCGCTTCAACTTCATCCAGAACAACGCGGGCGAGTTCGACCGCGATTTGATCGATGCGTGAGTGGATGGTCGCTCAGCTCAGCAACACTTGAGCATCCCTCGATTTGTGCAAGATGCGCTGGATCACGACCCGGTCAGCCTCGACATCGTAAAAAATCCGGTGACTGCCGTGAGGAAAGGAGCGGATCGGCGGATGAAACTCCGTGTGAAGGAAACCAATTTCGGGAAATTCCGCGATCAGCGTGAAACTCGCGTCGAAGCCGTGGACATAGGTCTCCGCGCGGTCCCAACCGAAGATATCCGCGCCGTATTCAATCATGCCGACGATATCCGCATCGGCCAGCCGCGCGATCTCAATCTTCAGCACGGGCTTTGTATTTGGCCCGGGTTTCGCCGACAATATTCGCGAGCGACCGCTCGCTGATGCCAGATTCTCGGCCCGCCTGAATTTCCGCGCGAAGGCTATCGAGCTGAGCCTGATAGCGCTGATCCGCCCGCACCAGATCGCGGACATAATCGCTGCTGCTAGCGTAGCTGCCGTCGGCAACGCGGGATTCCACCCAAGCCTTGAGCTTATCTGGAATCGAGATGTTCATCTGAGCCATACGGGAAAGATAATAAATAGCCGTTTATTGTCAATAAGCGCGCACCCGCGCCTCAAACGCGCACCGCCTCCACCACGCTCACCGCCGAAGCGGTCGGCACCACGCGCTCGACCCTGAACCCGTTCGGCGCGAGCAGTTCGGCGTATTCGCTGGGCGTGCGCTCCTCCCCGCCCGGCACCAGCATCATCATCATGTCGAGCATCTTGCCCATGTGCGGATCGTCGCCTTCGGGCAGCAACATCTCGACGATCAGCAGCTTGCCGTCGGGCTTCATCGCCTCGCGTACGTTCTTGAGGATCGTCGCGTTCTCGCCATCGTCCCAGTCATGGATGATGTGGCTCATCAGGTACGCATCGTGCCCGCCGGGCACCCGCTCGAAGAAGCTGCCGCTTTCGATCGTCACGCGGTCGGCCACGCCGTGCGCCTCCAGCAGCTGGGGTGCGTCGGCGACCACGTGAGGCAAGTCGTAGAGCACGCCCTTCATCTTCGGATGCCGCGAAAGCACGTGGCCGATCATGTTGCCGGTTGCGCCGCCGACGTCGACCAGCGAGCCGATACCCGAGAAGTCGTAAGCTTCGGCCACTGCCGGCGGCTCGCGGCCGTGGAAGCCGACCATCGTTTCGGAAAACAGCTGGGCCATGCCCGGGTTTGCCCGGTTGTACTCGAACAGACCCATCCCGTGCGCCTTTTCGAACCCGGTGTCGCCGGTGAACAGCCCGTGGTCGAACTCCTTCCACGCCGGCTTCACCATGTCGCCGATCAGGGCGATCACGGCGGATCGCGCGTTGCCGGGTGAGCCGGTGCGGAGCGCGACGCCGAGATCGGTCAGGCGGAAGCTGTCCTTGCCGGCAAACTCGAGCAGTCCCAATCCGGTCAGCGCGCGCAAATAGCGGTAGAGCTCGCGGTGGCGCATGCCGTACTCGGCCGCGAGCTCTGCGGCGGTGCGTGGTTCGCTGCCGTCGAACTTGTCGGCCAGGCTCATTTCGGCGGCTTGCAGCAACAACTCTCCGCCCCAGTGGGCGATCGTCATCTCCATCAGCCGCGAGGCAGCGGCGGCGCCGTCCATCCGTTCAGCCATGTTCCTCCTCCCTGTTTCCTGTGGTGATAACATGCCCGCGGCGAAGCGATATTGGAAAACCGCACCCGATCCTGCACAACTTCGCGCCATGGTCCGCCTGCTGCTTGCCGCGCTGCTGCTGTTCGCCTTACCCACCGGGGCGATGGCCCAGGACAAACCCGATCCGCTCGCCGCGGCAGCCGCAAACCGCGCCGGGCAAATCGTCGCAGTGCTGCAAGGCGCGGCGAAGGCGGAAGACGTATTCTCGCCGGCGTTCCTGAATGCCGTGCCGCTCGCAGAACTCCAGACGATTGCCAAGCAAATGACCAGCGCGAACGGGCCTGCTGAGCGGATCGAAGACCTGAATTACACGGGTAACGGCGCGGCGACGTTTGCGATCCGCTTCCAAAAGGCGCGTGCCGAGGCCACTCTTCAGCTCGAAGGCGCTGCACCCTACCTCGTCGCAGGCTTCCGCATCACCGGCGTGGAGCCGATCGACGACACGGCGGACAAGATCATCGCCGACGTCGAAACGCTGCATGGCCGCGCGAGCATCGGTGCCTACGTGCTCGAGCCTGGCGGACCGCGAGCGGTGTTCGCAAGCGATGCCGCCGGCGAGCGGTTCGCGATCGGGTCCGCCTGCAAGCTCTACGTGCTGTCGGCGCTCGCGCAGCAGGTCAAGGCCGGCAAGCGGCACTGGGATGACGTCGTGAAGCTGGGTCAACGCTCGTTGCCGAGCGGACAGATGCAGAATTGGCCAGCCCATGCCCCGGTGACGCTGCACACCCTCGCAACGATGATGATATCGATCAGCGACAACACCGCGACCGATAACCTGATCCGTCTGGTCGGCCAGGACGCGATCCACGCGGAACTTGCCGCATCCGGCCACTCGGCGCCCGACCGCGACACGCCGTTCCTGACCACCATTCAGAACTTCGCTATCAAGTCCGATCCCGCAAAGGTCGCCGAGTATCGTGCAGCCGACAGCCAAGGGCGGCTGGCGCTGCTTGCGAAGTGGAACTCTGTCCTCGACGCCGATCACATCGATGCTTCACAATTCAGCGCCACGACGCCCAACGCGATCGACACGATCGAATGGTTCGCGTCGAACGCGGATATCGCGCGGATATTCCAGCGGCTGCGCGACAGCGGCGATCAGACCGTGCTGGATATCCTCTCGGTCAACAAGGCGCTGCCCGACCCACAAGCGAAGAACTGGGCCTATGTCGGCTACAAGGGCGGATCGGAAACCGGGGTGCTCAATCTTTCGTGGCTGCTGAAGGATCGCCAAGGCCGCTGGTTCGTGGTTTCCGCAAGCTGGAACGACTCCGCCGGTCCGGTCGACGAAAACCAGCTTCTCGGGATCGGCATCCGGGCGATCGCGATGCTTGGACGAGAATGAGCGAAACCCCGCTGGACGCCCCGCATACCCGCTTCGCCCGCATCCGCGCGCGGCTCGAAGCGTACGAGCCGCCGCCGGGCTGGCCGAGCTGGGTCTACGAATTCCTGCTGTTCGGCTTCAAGCAAGGCTGGGCCTGCCTGTTCGGCGGGCTGATGCTCGCGCTGCTGCTGGCGACGCACTTGTTCTATCCGGCACATGCCGCGCTCGACCGCTACGATTTCATCACCCTCGCCGCGCTCGCGATCCAGATCGGCATGCTCGGCTTCCGGCTCGAGACATTGTCGGAAGCGAAAGTGATTTTCGCGTTCCACGTCGTCGGCACGGTGATGGAGCTGTTCAAGACGTCGGCTGGATCGTGGGCCTACCCCGAGCCCGCGGTGCTCAGGATCGGCGCGGTGCCGCTGTTCTCGGGGTTCATGTACGGCGCGGTCGGCAGCTATCTCGCACGGGTGTGGCGGATCTTCGGGTTCCGCTTCACCGGCTTTCCCGACCGCCGCCTCGCGTGGGCGCTTGCGGTGGCGATCTACGTGAACTTCTTCGCCCACCACTGGCTGCCCGACGTTCGCCTGCTGCTGTTCGCGGCGATGTTCGTGCTGTTCCGCCGCACCCGGGTCTATTTCACCCCTTGGCGCAAGGAGCGGCAGATGCCGCTCCTGGTGGGATGGCTGCTGGTCGCGCTGTTCATCTGGTTCGCCGAGAACCTCGGCACGTTCGCGCATGCGTGGGCGTATCCCTCGCAGCATGGGCATTGGACGATGGTCTCGCCGATGAAGCTCGGCGCGTGGTACCTGCTGATGTATATCTCTTTCATTCTCGTCCACGCCTTGCACGGCGGCGAGCCTCACCCGCTACCCAGGCCGAAGACTGAGCTCCGGTGATCCCGCTGTTGGCTAAGCGCAAGCCGGGCACGGGCGAGACGGGGCGGCCTTGCAAACGTCCGACTGGCCTGCGTCTTTTTTGAACCGGAGGAATAGCCAATGAGTTTCTTCCGTCGCCTGTTCGGCCAAAAGCAACCCGCTGAGCGTGAGGAAGACCGTTTCGCGAACATGGTGATCGAAGTCTTGTACGCGCGAGGCACCGATATTCGTGTCGAATACCATCCCAACGCGTTCGAGCTTTTGCACGTCGATGACCGATCGGGTGGTCAGCGCATGTTCCTGCACAATAGTTTCCGCGAGTATCAACGGCTGCCGAGCGACGAGCGCGAAAGGCACATCGTGAGAGTAGTCGATTTCATCATGGACAGCCGGGCACCAAGGCCGCGGGGGGAAGCGGCGCTCAACCGGTTGCTGCCGGTGCTTCGCGGCCGGGCTGACATGATAGCGGTCACGGCCGAGGCAGGGCGCTTTCCTTATCAACATTCCTCAAGGCCATTCTGCGACACTATGCTGCTAATGCTCGCTGTGGACAACGAGACTACCATCACGCTGGTCACGGACCAGGTCCTCGACGAGTTAAACGTGTCGTTTGATGATGCGTTGGGACTTGCGGTCGCGCACCTCAATGAACTTGGAAACCACAATTTTGGCCAAGTACAGGATGGCACGTTCATCTCGTCATGTGGTGATTTTTACGATGCCTCGCGCGTACTCATTCCAGAACTGATCGAACAACTACCTTTGAAGGGCAACCCCGTGGCAATCGTGTTTTCGCGCTCGGTCGTTTTGATCTCGGGAAGTGAGGATCAACAAGGGCTTGAGAAAATCGCCCAGATCGCGCTCGACGAATTTCCTGATGACGAACGAGCAATTTCGCTTACTCCAATCGAGTTGCGAGACGGACGCTGGCAACCGCTTGCGATTACCGAACAGCACCCAATCGCCCTCCGCAACCTTGTGCCAAACCAGATTGCTTGGACGTATGCCGCGACCGCTCCCGCCCTGCAGAAGATCCTCGGCGACAACGTTTTTGTCGCAAGCGCTCAATTGATTGAGGTTGAAGGCAGATTCGCCACGATCGCGAGCTGGGCAGCAAATGTTCCGACGGCTTGCCCGTTGGTGGAAGCCGTCGTGATCCAGGCCGATGAAAGCTTTTCACAAGTCACTAGAAGGCTTGAAGAAGTCTTGAGCGTCTGCGGACCTTTCGATGATGTTGAAATAATGGCCTATCCGAAGCGCTGGCTTCTTCCGGGGCGAATGAGCGTCGAACAACGAACGGTGCTGACGGAACAGTACCCAAATCACGTGTTTTTTGGCAAACCCGGCTGATCTCACACCGAGTAAGTGATCTCGTACTCGCCCCAGCGGCGGCCCTTGATCACCATCGGCACGCTGACCAGGCGGACCACGCGGTAGCTTTTGCCGTCGCCTTCGTAGCGATAGACCGCCAGCGAATAGTCGGCGTCGGTCTTCTTCAGGCGCCGGTCGGCGTCGTTGAAGATGATCCGGCCGTTGCGGCAGTATTGCAGGTCGTGGGCGTAGTCGCCGGTCGGCTTCTGGCTGCGGTCGCTGGTATGCGTCGGCAGGAACCCGTTGCGGTCGTCGCACACCGTCGCGACCACCGCCGGATTGTCGGCTTTGATCCGGTCGAGGATCGGCTGCCAGTGCTGATCGGCCCAATCGCTGAAGCGGTTGCGGAACAGTTGCGGGTTGGTCCTCGGCACCTCGACATAATGGTCGTCGAACAGCGCGGTTTCCTGCAGGGTGCCTGCTTCCAGCGCGGTGGTGACCTGCTCGATGCATTCCTGCGCCGCCTGCATCGCGATCTGCACCACTTCGCTGTCCTTCGGGCACAGCCCGGCGTGGACCATCTTGTCGAACATCACGTTCGAGGTTTCCTCGAGCTCGAGCATGCGCTTCTGCGATTCGCCGAGCTTGCCTTCGTTCTCCACCGCCGCGCGGTTGAACGCGTTGAGCACGTCGTGCAGGCAGCCGACGTGCTGGCTGATCGTGCTCGTCGAACGGGTGATCTGCTCGTTTTGCTTGTCGACTTCCTCGACCATCTCGATCACGCCGCTGAGCGTCTCCTCGATCCGCGAGACCGAGTTGCGCGCCTTCTGGCTGACTTCCTCGCCTTCGCGGATCTCGCTGATCACGCGCTCGGCCTCGCCGCCCAGCGCATCGACCGTGCGGCCGATCTCGTCGGTCGCGACGCGGGTGTTCGCGGCGAGCTGCTTCACTTCGCTGGCGACGATCGCGAAGCTCTTGCCGGCTTCGCCCGCACGGGCCGCCTCGATCGCGGCGTTGAGCGCGAGGATATTGGTGGTCTGCGCAATCCGGTCGATGTCCTGCGAGCACTTGCGGACCTGCTCCATCGCCGCGGCGAAGCCGGTCACGTGCCGGGTCAGCGTGTCGACCAGCGACAGGAGCTGGCCGATCTGCGCCAGCGACGAGCGGATCTGGTCGCTGCCCTGGCTCAGCCGCTCGATCGCGTTGCGCGAGAGCAGCCGCGCTTCTTCGCTGGCTTCGGAGACTTTGCCCTGGTCGCGGTCCAGCGCCGCGACGGTGCCGACCAGCGCGGTGTGTTCCGCGCGCAATTGCTCGGAGGATCGGATGACCGATTGGACGAGGCCGGCGACGTCCGCGCAGCCGACGGCGACGTCGCTGCAGCTTTCGGACAGCCCCTCGATCGCGCCGCCGCGGGCGACGTCGATTACCTCATGCCTCATGCACTGCTCCCCCGGGCATTGATGCCTGGAGGGGGCGCTAACACCGGATGGTTATCGGAGCATTAAGGCTTTGTCACAAGGCCACTCGGGGCGATCACTTGAGGGTCTTCTGATAGTCCTCGCTTTCGTGGACGATTTCGCGCTGGACTTCGCCGAACATCTTCTGCGCGGCCGGGCGCGCGTTGATCTGCTCGATCCAGCGGATCAGACCTGGCGTGTCATCCTTGTTCACCTGCTCCGCGAAGCCGTACTGCATCCCGTTGGCGATCGCGAAGTTGCAGATGTCCGCGAGGGTGTACTGGCCCGGCACCAGCCATTCGTGATCGCGCAGATGGTCGTCGAGCCGCTTCACCGATACCCGGACCTTGCGCATCTCCTCGTCGAGGATCTCCTGCGGAAAGCCTTCGCGCGCGCGGCGCCACTTCACCTGCTGCTCCGGGATCGGCACCTGCTTCACCCGTTCCTCGAATTCCTCGTCGGAGACGTGCTGGATCATCTTGCCGATCATCCGGTGCCAGCCGATCGTCGACACGCACCAGCAGAAATATTCATCGACCCACTTGGTCCACACGCGCATTTGCGCACGGTCGTAGGAACTCTCCGGCCGCAGCTTCACCTCGGTCGGGTATTCGTCCTCGAGATATTCGCAAATCACGGTGCTTTCGGTGACGATCTTGCCATCGTCCCACAGCGCCGGGACCTGCCCGCGCGGGTTGATCTGCTTGTACCAGTCGGAATGATGCTCGAACGCGCCGGGGTTGAGCTGGTGCTGCTCGTAGTCGAGGCCTTTCTCGTAGAGCGTGAGCATCGGCTTGAGCGAGTTGGCTCCGGGGCCAAAGCTGTAGAGCTTGAGCATTTCTGGCTATCCTTGCGGTTGTGCTGGTGCTCTAGCGAGCGCGCGCCGGTGTGGGCAAGCCATTTCGGAAAGAGTCAACAAGCGTTCCCGTGCAATTCGTTCGACAGAGCCCGGTGGCGGGCTAAGCTGCGGCAAGGGACAGATCGCAAGGTGAGCAGATGAGCGATTCGAGCACGGCCCGCGCCCCCGCCGAGTTTACTCCGCGAGAGGGTCGCAGGGCGGTCGTTGCGGCGGTGACCGGCAACGCGCTCGAGTTCTACGATTTCATCACTTACGCGTTCTTCGCGATCCAGATCGGGCACACGTTCTTTCCCCCCGAGCTCACTTCGCACGGGCTGCTTGCCTCGCTGATCACGTTCGGCCTCGGGTTCGTTCCCCGGCCGGTCGGCGCGTTCGTGCTCGGGCGCTTCGCCGACAGGCATGGGCGCAAGCCGTCGATGCTGCTCAGCATGGTCCTGATGGGCACCGGCATGTTCATCCTGGTGGTGACGCCGGGCTATGCGAGGATAGGCATCGCCGCGCCGATCATCGCGCTGTGCGCGCGCATGATCCAGGGCTTCGCGCTGGGCGGCGAGGTCGGCTCGGCAACCGCGTACATGCTTGAGTCCGCTTCGCTCGGCAAACGCGCGCTGACGGTGAGCTGGCAAGCGGCCAGCCAGAACATCGCGGCGACGGTCGGCACGCTGGTCGGCCTCGGGCTCAGCTTCGCGCTGAGCGCCGCCGCGTTCGACATCTATGGCTGGCGGATCGCGCTGGCGTGCGGGATCCTGATCGTACCGTTCGCCCTGTGGATCCGAAGTTCGCTGCCCGAAACTTTGCACCGCGCCGAAGCGCCCGACGAGGTCGAGAACACCGGCGTGCGCGGCTATGCCAAAGTGCTGGTGCTGGGTTTCCTGATGATCGGCTCGGGCACGATCGCGACATATGTCGGGCAGTATTTCACCACCTTCGGCCAGGACACGCTGCATTTTTCCACCACGATCTCGATGAGCGCGGAGTTCGGCAGCAACTTCGCCAGCGTGGCGTTCGGCCTGTGGGGCGGCTGGTTGGCCGACCGGCTGGGGCGGCGCAAGCTGATGATCTGGCCCCAACTGCTGTTCGTGCTGTCGATCGTGCCGCTGTTCTGGTGGTTCACCACGGCGCAGACAGCGTTCTCGTTCATCTTGGGGGTGCTGTTGGTCTCGATCCTGTCGACGCCGCAGTATGCGGCGGTCTACGCGACGATCAACGAGAGCCTGCCCCGCGCGGTGCGCGCCCGTGCGTTCGCGCTGGTTTATTCGCTGCCGGTGACGATCCTCGGCGGCACCACCCAGCCGTTCGTCACCTGGCTGCTGCACGTCACCGGAAATCCGATGGCACTGGCGTGGTACCTGACCGGCGTTTCGGCGATCGGCCTGGTCGCGATGTGGCTGATGCACGAGACGTCGCCGCGGCATAAGCTCGCCCCGCCGCTGCTCGGCGAGCCGGTGCCGCTCTAATAGAGCAGGAACGGGGCGATCTGGTCGCGCCAGCGCGCCTCGTCGGCGCTTGCGAGCTTGTCGAGGTCGCCCGGCGCGGCGGCCGGATCGTCGACCCAGTCGCGCAGCCCGGAACCGCCGTTGATCACATCGATCGCCAGGCGCGTGGTCTCGTACTCGTACGGGAAGTCGCGCCACAGCTCGTAGTCGGGATAGAGCTGGCGGATCGCCTTGAAGGCGAGCGCCTGGAGCCGCCACGGGCGGAACGCGGCATGGTTGTAGAACTCTCCCTCGGCGTGCACCATCAGCGCGTTGCAAAGCTGCCCCTGGTGCTTGTGGAACGTCGGCGTGAACCAGCACTCGCGGATCCGACATCCCTCCAGCCACTCGGGAGCGAGCCGTTCCATCCGCTCATGCACCGCCCGCGCATCGATGTCGGGCGCGCCGAACAGCACTTCGAGCGGGCGGGTCGTACCCCTGCCCTCGCTCAGCGTCGCTCCTTCGAGCATCACCGAGCCGGGATAGACCCGCGCCATGTTGAGGCTCGCCGCGTTCGGGCTCGGGTTGATCCAGATGCGATCCGGGGGCCAGCCCCAGCCCGGTCCGCTGTCTGGTTGCCAGCCTTGCATCTCGATCACCCGGTAATCGACGTCGAGCCTGAAATGATCGACGAACCAGCGGCCCATCTCGCCCAGCGTCAGGCCATGGCGCATCGGCATTGGCCCCGCGCCGACGAAGCTTTCCTGGCCCGGCACCAGCAGCGTCCCTTCGACCGGGCGGCCGATCGGATTGGGCCGATCCAGCACCCACACCGCCTTGCCGGTGCCCGAAGCGGCCTCGAGCAGGTAGAGCAGCGTGGTGACGAAAGTGTAGATCCGGCAGCCCAAGTCCTGCAGGTCGAACAGGAACACGTCGGCCGTGCTCATCATCTGCCCGGTCGGGCGGCGGACCTCGCCGTAGAGGCTGAAAAGCGGAATGCCGTACGTCGCGTCCGTCTCGTCAGCGGTCTCGACCATATTATCCTGCTTGTCGCCCTTGATCCCATGCTGGGGGCCGAACGCCGCGGTGACATTGAGCTCGCCCAGCGCCATCAGCGCGTCGAGCGAATGGCTGAGGTCCGCGGTCATCGAGGCCGGGTGCGCCACGAGCGCGACGCGCTTGCCGGCGAGCGGCGCGCGCAGTTCCGGCTCGGCGAGCAGGCGGTCGATCCCGTTGTTCATGCCCCTTCGGGTGGCTCAAGCCTCGCGGCAAAGCAAGCGGGATGGTGGAAGTCCGGCTTCCCTTCGGGATGGGCGAGCGCCCAATAGGAAACCTGTCCGCCCTGCTCCTCGATCACTGCCGAGAGGCCCAGATCGCACGGCGGCAACGGAACGCCGGCGGCCGGCACCGCGCCATCGAAGATCGCGAAGCTCGAGCCGACCCGCATGGTGCATTCGGGCTCGCGCGGAAACGGACGTTCGGCCATGCCTTCGCGGTAGCGCGCGAAATCGTAGGCATTCCAACGCTCGGACGGAGAGAGATTGAGCTCGACGTACGCTTCGCCGCCGTCGGGCTTCAGGAATGCCTCGAAGCAGGTTGTCTTCCATAGTCCGTCGGCCCGGCCCTTGCCGGCGAACGGCGGCACCACCAGCTTGCCCGCGCTCTCGATCCGCCAGCGCAGCCGCAGCCAGTTCGCGTCATACCCGATCACCCGCGCCTCGATCGCGCGAATGCCGAGCGGGGGATGGTCCGGATGCGGGACCAAACGATACGTTTGCAAGCGGCCTCCCCCATGCTAACCGCGCGCGCCTGACCCAGAGGGGACGATGAGCGCGTACAAATCCGACCTGCTGCGCCTGCTCGACGAGCGCGGCCACATCCATCAGGTGACCGATCCTGTCGCCCTGGACAAGCTCGCATGCGACGAGACGATCACCGCATATGTCGGGTTCGATCCGACCGCGCCCTCGCTCCATGTCGGCAACCTCGCGTCGATCATGCTGCTCAAGCGCGTGCAGCAGGCCGGGCACAAGCCGATCGTGATCATGGGCGGCGGCACCGCCAAAGTGGGCGATCCGTCGGGCAAGGACGACACGCGGCAGATGCTGACCGCGCAGAAATTGAGGGACAACATCACCTCGATACGGGGGAGCTTCGAAAAGATCCTCGATTTCGGGCGCGGACCCACCGGCGCGTTGCTGATCGACAACGACGATTGGCTGAGCAAGCTCGGCTATATCGAGCTGCTGCGCGACGTCGGCCCGCACTTCACGATCAACCGCATGCTGACGTTCGATTCGGTGCAATTGCGGCTCGAGCGCGAGCAGCCGCTGACGTTCCTTGAATTCAACTACATGATCCTCCAGGCCTACGACTTCCTGAAGCTGTCGCGCGATCATGGCTGTCGGCTGCAGCTCGGCGGCTCGGACCAGTGGGGCAACATCGTCAACGGGATCGAGCTTGGCCGGCGCATGGACGGCGCCGAGCTGTTCGGCGTCACCGCCCCGCTGATCACCAAGAGCGACGGCTCCAAGATGGGCAAGACCGCCAGCGGCGCGGTGTGGCTCAACGAGGCGCAGCTTCCCGCGTGGGATTTCTGGCAATACTGGCGCAACACCGACGACCGGGATGTCGGCCGGTTCCTGCGCCTGTTCACCGATCTTCCGCTCAGCGAGATCGCGGTGCTCGAAAAGCTCGAAGGCAGCGAGATCAACGCGGCCAAAGTGCTGCTCGCCAACGAAGTCACCAAAATGGTCCGCGGCGAAGAGGCTGCCCGGGCCGCCGAGCAGACCGCCGCCGCCACGTTCGGCGCGGGCGGACTTGGCGAGGACCTGCCGGTGCTCGAGGTTCCGGGCGAAGGAATCGGCATTGCCGCTGCGTGCACCGCGCTCGGTTTCACGGCGTCGAACGGCGAAGCCAAACGCAAGATCGCCGAAGGCGCGGTGCGCATCGACGATCAGCCGGTGACCGACATCGGTTTCGTGGTCGAAGTAGCGGCCGGCGCAGAGCGCAAGCTGAGCCTCGGCAAGAAGAAACACGCCGTGCTGCGCGGGGCATGAGGCGAGCCGTGACGCGACGGCCATAGCCTAAGGCCGCCTTTACGATTTGGCAGAGATTTCCTGCGAAACCCTTCGTTCGACGTGGACGACTGGAGGGTAACACGACAGTGTCAGGTGGAGCTCAGCTTTCCGTGCCGGAATTGCGCCGCGCGGCGCGCCATCCGGTCGATCATCCGGTGATCGCAGAGCATCGCGATCACGGAGACGTCTCGCTGCACATCGTCAATATCTCCGCCCACGGCTTCATGGTCGACCGCACGCCGCCGCTCAACCGCGGCGAGCGCGTGATCATCCGCCTGCCCGAGATCGGCCGGATCGAAGCCTATTGCATCTGGGTGCGCGACGAGCGCGCCGGGTTCCAGTTCGAGCGCATCATCCGGCTCGACGACTTCATGCGGATGATCGACGTGCTCCAGCCCAACCCGCGGTTGCGCAGCCCGCGCTGACGCGAAGCGCAGCTTTCACCAACCCACGATCAGACCGCTTGGCAAGCCCACGCGCGCCTGCCATTGCGCGCGGGTGAGCGAGCCCACTTCCCCGCTGCAAATCCCCGACTACCGGCGTTTCTGGATCGCGAGATTCCTCGCGGTGTTCTCGACCCTCTCGATGGTCGTGCTGATCGGCTATCAGACGTACGACGTCGCGCGTGCGGATTACGGCATGAGCCAGTCGGCCGCGGCATTCCAGCTCGGCCTGCTGGGGCTTGCGCAGTTCGTTCCGCTGTTCTTCCTCACCCCGCTCGCCGGGCTTGCGGCCGACCGGTTCGACCGGCGCTATGTCGGCTGCGCCTCGCTCGCGTTCGATTTCCTGATTGCGCTTGCGATGGCATTCTTCACCTGGACCCATTCGCTGACGTTGCCGCTGTGCTTCATCCTGGCCGCCGCGCATGGCGCTGCGCGGGTGTTCAGCGGCCCGGCAATGACCGCGATCGCGCCCAACATCGTGCCGCCCGCGCTGCTGCCGCGGGCGATCGCGATGAGCTCGATCGGGTTCACCGGCGGGCAAGTGACCGGCCCGGCGCTGGGCGGGCTGCTGTTCGCCGCCGATCCCACGCTGCCGTATCTGGTGTCCGCCGCGATGCTGGCGGTGGCCGCGCTCAGCCTGATCTCGATCCGCCCGATGCAACCGAGCGAGGCGAGCAACCTCCACCCGCTGCGCCGCATTGCCGACGGGCTGACGTTCGTGTGGCATCACCGTTTCCTGCTGGGGTGCATTTCGCTCGATCTGTTCGCGGTGCTGTTCGCCGGCGCAACCGCGCTGCTGCCGGTCTACGCCCGCGATATTCTGCATGTCGGCGCGGAGGGCCTGGGCGTGATGCGCGCGGCTTCGGCGGTCGGCGCGGGGCTGATGGCCCTGTACCTGTCCTTCCGCCCGTTCTCCCAGAATGTCGGCGCGAAGATGCTGATTGCGGTCGCGATCTTCGGCGCGGCGACGGCCGCATTCGGCCTTTCGCGCAACCTGCTGCTTTCGCTCGCGCTGCTGGCGCTGCTTGGCGGCGCGGACATGATCAGCGTGTTCGTGCGCGGCACGCTCGAGCAGCTGAGCACGCCCGACGCGATGCGCGGCCGCGTGTCCTCGCTTTCGGGGCTCGCGGTGTCCGCTTCCAACGAGCTCGGCGAGATGCAGTCGGGCGTCGCCGCTGCGCTGCTTGGCGCGACCGGAGCGGTTGTGTTCGGCGGCCTGGGTGCGATAGTCATCACCGGACTGTGGGCGTGGATCTTCCCCGAACTGCGCCGGGCGAAGACTTTCGCCCCGCAAGGGCTGGCGAGCACCACCGCGGAAAAGGAAGCAACGCAATGAAAGCAGACAGCGTTCTCGACGCCATCGGCAACACGCCGCACATCCGCCTTTCGCGGATGTTTCCCGATCGCGAAGTATGGGTGAAGTCCGAGCGCGCGAACCCCGGCGGCTCGATCAAGGACCGCATAGCGCTGGCGATGGTCGAGGATGCCGAGCAATCCGGCAAGCTCAAGCCGGGCGGCACGATCATCGAGCCGACCAGCGGCAACACCGGGATCGGCCTGGCGATGGTCGCCGCGGTCAAGGGCTACAAGCTGGTCCTGGTGATGCCCGAAAGCATGAGCATCGAGCGCCGCCGGCTGATGCTGGCCTACGGCGCGAAGTTCGATTTGACGCCCAAGGAGGGTGGAATGAAGGGCGCGATCGCGCGCGCGCAGGAACTGATAGAGCAGACCGAGGGCGCATGGATGCCCCAGCAGTTCGACAATCCAGCCAATGTCGCCGCCCATGCCCAGAGCACCGCGCGGGAGATCCTGCGCGATTTCGCCGATGCGCCGTTCGATTGCCTGATCACCGGCGTGGGCACTGGGGGGCATCTGACCGGCTGCGCCGAAGTGCTCAAGCGCGAGTGGCCAAGCCTCAAGGCCTATGCGGTGGAGCCCTCGCTATCGCCGGTGATCTCGGGCGGACAGCCCGGGCCGCACCCGATCCAGGGGATCGGCGGCGGGTTCATTCCGGCCAACCTGCACACCCAGTCGATCGACGGCGCGATCACCGTCGAAGCCGACGATGCCAAGGCGATGGCGCTGCGCTGCGCGCGCGAGGAGGGGCTGCTGGTGGGAATTTCGTCGGGCGCGACGCTGGCGGCGATCGCCAAGAAACTGCCCGAGCTCGATCCCGGCGCGCGGGTGCTGGGGTTCAACTACGACACCGGCGAACGCTATCTTTCGGTCCCCGATTTCCTGCCCGAGTAGCGCGCCCCTTGCGCAGCCCGCGCGGAAGGATAAGCTCTTCCCAAGCGCTCCAAGACAAGGCGCCGCCGCCGCGTTCCCCTGAGCCGGCGGACGTTGGGGAGGAACCGATGAACTTTCGACTGTGCGGCCTGGCGCTGCCGATCGCGATGCTGGCCCCGGTGCCCGCTTTCGCCCACCACTCGTTCGCGATGTTCGACAACACGCGCTCCGTCACCCTCCACGGCAAGGTCACCGCCTTCCAGTGGACCAACCCGCATTCCTATCTCGAGCTCGATGCCGACGACGGCATCCACTACACGTTCGAGATGACCAGCCCGAACATGCTCTCGCGCGGGGGCTGGACCTCGCGGACGATCAAGGCGGGCGACGTGGTGACGGTGGTCGAGGCCCCGCTGCGCGACGGCAAGCACGGCGGATTGCTGCTCGAAGTGACGCTCCCCAACGGACACAAGATGGAGCCCGGGGTGCCCAACGTGCAGCGCTACAAGCGCACGTCGTGAAGCGGGAGAGCGCCATGAGATCGACGTACCCGCTGCTCGGCCTGGCCCTTGCGGCGCTAGCCGCGCCCGCTCTGCCGCAAAGCGCAACGCATCCCGATTTCACCGGGACCTGGGAACGCTATCCGCCGCCCGGCGAAACCGCCGATCCGCGCTACGCCCCGTCCGCGATCCCCGACCCGCAGATGAAGCCCGAGCACAAGGCCGAGTGGGAAGCCGGCCAGGCGAAGCTCAAGCAGCGGCTTGAGGAAGGGCAGCCCGCCGGAGACAACTACGTCCACTGCATCCCCGACGGGATGCCGGCGATGATGATGGGCATGTTCCCGATGGAGGTGTTCCAGCGGCCCGAGCAGATCAACATCACGCAAGAGGCGTTCAACCAGACCCGGCGCATCTACATGAACGAGAAGCTGCCGAAGTGGGACGAGGTCGATCCCAGCTTCTACGGCCGCTCGGTCGGGCACTGGGAAGGCGATACCCTGGTGATCGAGACCGTCGGGATCAAGGACAACGTCCGCTTCCGCTGGACCCCGCATTCCGACGCGATGAAGATCACCGAGCGGATGCGCCTGCTAGCCCCCGATTACCTGCAGGATCAAATCACGGTCGAAGACGATTATCTCGAGAAGCCGTGGACCTATTCCTATACCTTCCACCGGATGAAGGGCTACAAACTCCAGGAGTACGTCTGCGAGGACAACCGGGAATACGTCGACGAGCAGGGCAACCAGCACTTGCGGATAGACAACTGACCGAAGCGCTTTCAACGAGGGGGAAACTGGAGTGAAACATGCAGCCCGAATCCCTCGCATATTCTGACAACGGCGCCTCCCTCACCGGCCTGATCTACCGCCCCCAGGGCACGCCGCGCGCGGCGATCGTGGTCTATCCGACGATCACCAACCAGGAAGGCGTCGTGCTGGCGAAAGCGCAGTCGCTGGCCGAGCACGGCTATCTCGCGTTCGTCGCCGACATGTACGGCAAGGCGCCGGCGGATTTCGAACAGGCGCGCGAGTTCATGGGCGAAATCCGGGCGACGCCGGAAATCTTCCGCCGCAGGATGCGCTCTGCGCTGAAGGCGCTCGCGACGCGCGACGAAGCGGACGGCCTGGCGATCGGGGCGATCGGTTTCTGCCTCGGGGGCGGCGCGGTGCTCGAGTTGGCCCGCGAAGGCGCGCCGCTCGAGGTGGTCGTGAGCTTCCACGGAATGCTCGGCACCGACCTTCCCGCCGAGAAGGGCAAAGTCACCGCGCGAATCCTCGTTTGCCACGGCGACGCCGATCCTGCGATTCCGCGCAGCCAGGTGATCGCATTCTGGGAGGAAATGGACGCGGCCGATGCGAATTGGCACTTCCATTCGTACAGCGGGGTGAAGCACGGGTTCACCAATCCCGCCCCGCCGCACAGCCCCGCAATCGCCTACGATCCGAGCGCCGACCGGCAGAGCTGGGCCTCGATGTTCTCGTTGTTCGACGAGGTGTTCGGCGAAGCCCGGTGACCCTGCCGGCCATTCTTCGCCGCGGCGCCCCTCGGTTCGATGCGGCGTACGAGCGGCTGATCTGGAACAAGCGGCTCGCGAACGCGCGCTCGCCCGCTGCCGTCGCCGCTCCGCGCAGCACCGCCGAGGTAGCCGCGCTGGTGCGCCATGCCGCCGATAACGACCTCGAGATCGGCTTGCGCAGCGGGGGGCACAACTACGAGGCGTCTCCCCTCAAGAGCGGCGGACTGCTGCTCGATCTCGGCGGGCTCGACACCATCGAGGTCGATGCGCAGGCCCGCACCGCTTGGGTCGGGCCGGGCGTGCTGGGCGGAAAGCTGATCGCGGAACTGGCCGATCACGGCCTTGCCTTTCCGATCGGTCATTGCCCCGACGTAGGCCTCGGCGGTTACCTTCTGAGCGGCGGCTTCGGCTGGAACGAGGCGGTATGGGGCCCGGCGTGCTTCAGCGTGCACGAGGTCGAGCTGGTGCTCGCCTCAGGCGAGCTGGTGCGGGCGAGCGAGCACGAGCATGCCGACCTGTTCTGGGCCGCGCGCGGCGCCGGCTGCGGTTTCTTCGCGGTCGCCACCCGCTTCCGCCTCGCGTTGCACGATCTGCCGCGCGCCGCCTTCGCATCGACTGCCGCCTTCACCGCCGACAGCGCGCCGATACTGGCCGAGTGGCTGAGCCAAGCTTCGCGGGAAGCTTATCGCGGCGCCGAGATCACCTGCATGGTCGGGCCGCACCTCAAGACCGGGGAGCCGTCGATCATGCTGCGGGCGGACGCGGTCGCCGACAATCACGAGGAAGCGCGCAGCCGCATCGCCCCGCTGCTGAGCCCACCGCCCACCGCCCGACGCATCGGCGAACCGAGCGAGCATTTCGTCGACTTCGCCAAGCTCACGCGGCTCTCGGCGATGCCCGGCGACAAGCGCGTCGCGGCCGATCATCTATGGGGCGACGCGCCGATCGGCGAGCTGCTGCTCGCGGTGCGGCATCTGGCGGGCATTCCGGACAAGGCCTCGACCATCAACCTGTTCGGCCTCGGGGGCGTCGGCGAAGTGCGGCACGCGCCGGACGAGCGCAAGTACGCGCTCTCCGTCGGCGGCGGGATCGCCGCGGGCATTTACGCTGTGTGGGACGATCCGGCGCACGATGCCCGGCACCTCGACTGGGTCGCGCAGGCTAACGCCGCGCTCGCCCCGTTCCGTGCCGGACGCTACGTCGGCGAGGCGGCGTTGACGACCGAACCCGGCCGGCCCGAACAATGCTTCACGCCGGCCGCATTCGAGCGGATCGAACGGCTTCGCGCGACTTACGACCCGAAGGGGCTCTTCGGCGGCTTTCCGCGACCCGAGCGGTTCTAACCGCCCCCGGGGCCCGAGGTCGGACGGCCGCCCGACGGCCCGGACGGCGACGAGGACGATCCGGAGGTCGAACCCGCCGGCGAGCGTCCGGTGGGCAAGCTCCCGGACGGCGGTGAGGACCCGCTGGAGGCGGGCGCCGCGTCGGGTTGGCCATCGCCGTCGCGGTCGAAGCTGTCGGGCCTGCCGTCGCCGTTCGTGTCCCAGGCATCGGGCTTGCCGTTGTGATCCTGGTCCCAGGCATCGGGTTTGCCGTCGCCATTGGTATCGATCGTCGCGGAAGACGCGCCGCGGCTCGACCGTGAGCTGGGTGTGGTTGCTCCGCTCGCCGAGGCACCGCCGGGTCCCGATTGTGCAGCCTGCGCGCTGGCAGCGAGCGGAAACATGAGCGCGACCGCGGCGCCGCCGAGTAGTAGTTGCTTGTGGATAGACATCGGTCGTTCCTTCTGAACAACCCCCTGTCGAGGCCGTGATGGGCCTATCCAGGCGGATGGCCAGAACGAATCGATGGCCCGACACGGGGCGCGAGGCGAGGCGCGCGACGGCATCGGCTCGTCGCCCGCCCACGCCATTCCGCGGCAAGCGCCCTGGCGCCTACCTGGACGATCGAACCGGAGTCGCGCCGCTCACGCGGTCTCGAACTGCTCCGGACTGAGCGCCATCATCGCCCCGCTGCCGGCTTCCAGCTTGCGCCGGAGCGCGCCGGCGTCCGGCATGTAGCGTTCGGCGAAATAGCGCGCGGTGACCAGCTTGGCTTCGTAGAACGGCTTGTCTTCGCCGCCCGCGGCCAGCGCCTTCGCCGCCACTTTGGCCATCCGCAGCCACATCAGGCCGAGCGTCACGATGCCCATGATGTGCATGTAGTGATATGCGCCCGCCCCCAGCTGGTTAGGGTTCTGCAAGGCGTTCTGGACGAACCACATCGTCGCCGCCTTCTGCTCGCCGACCGCCTTCTCGAGCCGCGCGGCGATGTCACCGAGTTGCGCGTCGTTCTTCGCGGCGGCCACTTCGTCGTCGACCAGCTTGAAGAACGCCTGGATCGCCCGGCCGCCGTTCGCCGCGAGCTTGCGGCCGCACAAGTCCATCGCCTGAATGCCGTTGGTGCCTTCGTAGATCATTGCGATCCGTGCATCGCGCACGAACTGCTCCATGCCGGTTTCCCAGATGTAGCCGTGCCCGCCAAACACCTGCTGCATGTCGGTCGCGACCGCATAGCCCTTGTCGGTGCCGTAGCCCTTGATCACCGGGGTGAGCAGGCCGACGAGGTCCGCCGCGGTCTGCTTGCCCGCATCGTCCGGCGCCATGTGCTCGAGATCGACCTGCAGCGCGCACCACAGGATCAGCGCGCGCATGCCCTCGTTGAACGCTTTCGCGTCCATCAGCATCCGCCGGACGTCGGGATGGACGATGATCGGATCGGCCGGAGCCGACGGGTCGGGTCGGTTGGCCAGCGCGCGCCCTTGCTTACGCTCCTGCGCGTACCGCACCGCGTTCTGGTACGAAACTTCGGCTTGGCCCAGGCCCTGCACGCCGACTCCGAGCCGCGCCGCGTTCATCATGATGAACATCGCCGCAAGGCCCTTGTTCTCGGCCCCGACCAGCCAGCCTTTCGCGCCGTCATAGTTCATCACGCAAGTGGCATTTCCATGGATGCCCATCTTGTGCTCGATCGAACCGCACGAGACGCTGTTACGCTCGCTTGGCGAGCCGTCGGCATTCGGCAGCAGCTTGGGTACGATGAACAGCGAAATGCCCTTCGAGCCCTCCGGCGCGCCGGGCGTCTTGGCCAGCACCAGATGGACGATGTTCTCGGCCAGGTCGTGCTCGCCGGCCGAGATAAAAATCTTGGTGCCGGTGACCGCGAACGAACCGTCCGCCTGCGGCTCGGCCCGGGTGCGGATCAGGCCGAGATCGGTGCCGCATTGCGGCTCGGTCAGGTTCATCGTGCCGAGCCATTCGCCCGACACGAGCTTGGGCAGGTAGAGCTGCTTCTGCTCGTCCGAGCCGGTTTCGAGGATTGCGGTGACCGCGCCGGTGGTGAGGCCGGGATACATCGCGAAGGCATGGTTCGCGCTGCACAGATATTCCTCGAGCACGAAGCCGAGCACGTGCGGCAGGCCCTGCCCCCCGAACTCGGTGGGCAAAGACAGCGTGCCCCAGCCCGCCTCGCAATATTGCTTGTAGGCGTCCTTGAACCCGGTCGGCGTGGTCACGCTGCCGTCGTCGTGGCGGATACAGCCCTCGCGGTCGCCCACCTGGTTCAAGGGCGCGAGCACTTCGGCGGCGAACTTGCCCGATTCCTCGACGATCGCCTGCACGATGTCGGGCGTCGCGCCTTCGAAGCCCGGCAGGTTGCCGTAGCTTTCGAGTTCCAGCAGCTCGTTGATCACGAACAGGGTGTCGCGCGTGGGCGCCTTGTAGCTCGGCATGGTTTTCTCCTGGTCAGCCCTCGACGGGCGTCAATTCGTCGCCATCGAGCCGGCGGTAGAAACAGCTGGCGGCGCCGGTGTGGCAAGTGGGACCGGCGGGCACGGCGCGCAACACCAATGCGTCCTGGTCGCAGTCGACCAGGATCTCCTGGACGTTCAGCGTATGGCCGGAGGTTTCGCCTTTCTTCCACAGCCGGCCGCGGCTGCGCGAGAAGAAGTGTGCGAAACCGGTCTCGCGCGTCTTGGCGAGCGCCTCGGCGTTCATAAAGGCGACCATCAGCACCGCGCCGCTTGCCGCGTCGACCACCACCGCGGTCAGCAGGCCGGCAGCATCGAACCGCGGCAGGAACCGGCTGCCATGCTCGCGTTCGCGCTCTTCAAGAGTAATTCCGGAAATGATCTCGGCTCCTTATCGGTTTTATTCTGCCACCGAATAGCAACTTTTGTTGCACGATAACAACAGAGCGCGGGCAAAATCCATGCGATCCGGCGCTGCCCCTTCCGCGCGGCGCCGTTCGATGGGATGAATTGCGTGCGGCTTCAAGGGGCCGTCCGCCATTACCGGCGGTGCTGTTAAAGGCGCCAAGGAATCGGGGGTCTCGGCAACGCTCTTTGACGAGGAGTGGGTCGAATAAATTGAGGGATTAGGCTTAGGTGTCGACTGGGGTGACGCCGATGCGCCTGGCGCGGGCCTAAAATGATCGTCACGTGAGCGCCCGGGGCATTCCCCCGGGCGCTTTGCATTTGGGCCGATGCTCACGCCGCCACCGGGAGCGCTTCGTCGAGCA
The DNA here is from genome assembly GCA_036384795.1 of Sphingomonadaceae bacterium. Classification (GTDB taxonomy): domain Bacteria; phylum Pseudomonadota; class Alphaproteobacteria; order Sphingomonadales; family Sphingomonadaceae; genus Andeanibacterium. The sequence goes on from DASVLP010000064.1 coordinate 22,401, forward strand.
CGCGGGCGAAGCACGCGATCACCACTTTCGCCGCGCCCGCGCGCTTGAGCGCCGAGACGCACGCATCGCTGGTCGCGCCGCTGGTCAGCACGTCGTCGACCAGCAGCACTTGCGCGCCCTTTAGGCGCCCTTTGCTCGCCGGATTGACCGCAATCGCCCCGGCAAGCGCCCGCGCGCGCGCCTTGCGGCCAAGCCCGCCGAGCGTCGGCGTGGCCTTGCGCCGCACCAGCCCATCGACCAGCACCTCGCCGCCAACCTGCTTCGCCAGCTCGCGCGCCAGCAGCGCGGCCTGGTTGAACCCACGCCGCCACAGCCGCATGCGGTGAAGCGGGACCGGGACGATCAGCCACTCGCCCCCATGGTCGACGATTGGCGGCGGGAGCCGCGCCGCGATCAGCCGCGCGAGCATCGGCGCCAGCGCGATTCGCCGGCCGTGCTTGAACGCCAGCGCGAGCCGGCGCGAGGCCGGGTTGTAGAGCGTGCCTGCGGCGATCCCGTCGTGGCGCGGCGGCTCGGCGAGGCACGGCGCGCAGATCGCCCCTTCCGCTACATGCGCATCGCCAAACGGCCGCTGACAGAGCGCGCAGGCGGGCGTGCCGGGGATCACCAGCTCCGCCCAGCAGGCGCCGCACAAGCCTTGCTGCGCGGCCAGCCCGGCGCCGCACAGCGGGCAGCGCGGCGGAAACACGAGGTCGATCACCGGGGCGAGCGTTTCTGCAAGGAGCATGGCGAATCCGGATCGTCATCCCGGCGAACGCCGGGATCGCTGGCCGCAGGCGGCGAGGTCGGTTAGATGCCGCCGGCGCTCCGGGGTCAAGCCCGCGACGACGAAGGACTTATGGCCGGCAATTCCCCTCCGACGATCTTCTCGCCCACGCGCCGGCTCGCCGCGCGGCGGAGGATGCGGGCATTGCAGACGCGCCCCAATGCGCCGCGCTACCTGATCGACGACATGGTCGAGGACGTGATCGAGCGGCTCGCCTTCTTGCGCCACGCGCCCGCAGCCGCGCTGGTGATCGGCGACTCGACCGGCGATCTCGCGAAGCGGCTGGAGGCGAACGGCTGCGCGGTCACACGGGCGGCGCCGGAAGAGGACTTCGACGAGGAAGCGCCCTTCCCGTTCGGCGGCTTCGACCTGGTTGCCAGCCTCGGAACGCTCGACACGGTGAACGACCTTCCGGGCGCCCTGATCCACATCCGCGAGGCGCTGGCCCCGGGCGGGCTGATGATCGTGCAGTTCGTCGGCGCCGGCAGCCTGCCCCGGTTGCGCGCCGCGACGCTCGCCGCCGACGCGGAGCGGCCTGCGGCGCGGATGCACCCTGCGGTTGACGTGCGCGCCGGCGGGCAACTGCTCCAGCGCTGCGGCTTTGGCCGGCCGGTTGCCGACCAACGGAGCCTCGACGTGCGGTTCGGCTCGCTCCGATCGCTGGTTCGCGACTTGCGGGCGCAGGGGCTTAGCAACGTGCTCGCGTCGCCCGGGCCGTCGCTTACCCGCGCGGCGCTCGCACGGGCCGAAGCCGCGTTCATGAACGGCGAAGAGCGCGTTGTCGAACGCTTCGAACTTCTCACGCTAAGCGGCTGGAAAGCCTAGCGCAAAGCCGCCTGCGCCGCCGCCAGCCTGGCGATCGGCACGCGGTAGGGCGAGGCGCTGACGTAATCCAGGCCGACGCTCTCGCAGAACGCGATGCTCGCCGGGTCGCCGCCGTGTTCGCCGCAAATGCCGAGCTTGATTGTCGGCCGCGTGTCGCGCCCGCGCTCGGCGGCGATCCGCACCAGCTGCCCGACGCCCTCGATGTCGAGGCTGACGAACGGATCGCGCGTGAAAATGCCCTTGTCGACATAGACCGGCAGGAACCGCCCGGCGTCGTCGCGGCTGAGCCCCAGGGTCGTCTGCGTCAGGTCGTTGGTCCCGAAGCTGAAGAACGCGGCGTTCTCGGCAATCTCGCCCGCCATCAGCGCGGCGCGCGGCAGCTCGATCATCGTGCCGACGATATATTCGAGCATGCGGCCCTTGGCGGCGAACACTTCGCCCGCCACGCGGTCGATCAGCGCCTTGAGGATCTCGAGCTCACGCCCGGTCGCGACCAGCGGCACCATCACTTCGGGCACGATCGCCTCTCCGTGGCGTTCCGCTACGTCGCAGGCAGCCTCGAAGATCGCGCGCGCCTGCATCTCGTAGATCTCGGGGAAAGTGATCCCCAGGCGGCAGCCGCGATGGCCGAGCATCGGGTTGAATTCGTGCAGTTCGTTCGCGCGGCGCTTCAGGTGATCGAGCCCCACCCCGCTCGCCTGGGCGAGCTCGGCGAACTCGGCGTCGGAGTGCGGCAGGAACTCGTGCAGCGGGGGATCGAGCAGCCGGATCGTCACCGGCAGTCCGCGCATCACCTCGAAGATCTCGGTGAAATCCGCGCGCTGCTCGGGCAGCAGCTTGGCCAGCGCCGCGCGACGGCCGGCTTCGTCGTCGGCGAGGATCATCCGCCGCACCGAGGTGATCCGCCCGGCATCGAAGAACATGTGCTCGGTGCGGCACAGGCCGATGCCTTCCGCGCCGAACCGCCGCGCCATCCGGCAATCGGCCGGGGTCTCGGCGTTCGTGCGCACGCCCATCCGGCGGTATTTGTCCGCCCATTCCATCAGCGTTGCGAAATCGCCGGCGAGCTCGGGTTCGATCGTCGGCACTTCGCCGCCCATCACTTCGCCGCTCGCGCCGTCGATAGTGATCACATCGCCTTCGACGAGCGAGCGATCGCCGATGCGCAAAGTGCGCGCCTTCAGGTCGATCGACACCGCCGACGCGCCCGACACGCACGGCCGCCCCATCCCGCGCGCGACCACCGCGGCGTGGCTGGTCATCCCGCCGCGCGCGGTGAGGATTCCTTTCGCCGCGTGCATGCCGTGGATGTCTTCCGGGCTGGTCTCGACCCGCACCAGGATCACCGCCTCGCCGCGCCCGGCCCAGCGCTCTGCCGTCTCGGCGTCGAGCGCGATCGCGCCCGAGGCACCGCCGGGAGAAGCCGGAAGGCCCTTGGTCAGCACGTCGCGCGGCGCGGCGGGATCGAGCATCGGGTGCAGCAATTGATCGAGCGCCATCGGATCGACCCGCAGCACCGCGGTCTTCTCGTCGATCAGCCCTTCGCCCGCCATGTCGACCGCCAGCTTCAGCGCGGCCTTGGCGGTGCGCTTGCCGCTGCGGGTCTGCAGCATCCACAGCTTGCCGCGCTCGACGGTGAACTCGATGTCCTGCATGTCGCGGTAGTGCCGCTCCAGCAGCTCGAACACCCGGGCGAGCTCGGCGAACACCTCGGGCATCGCCTCTTCCATGCTCAGCGGCTTCGCGCCGGCGGCTTCGCGCGCCCTTTTCGTCAGGTACTGCGGCGTGCGGATGCCGGCGACGACATCTTCGCCCTGCGCGTTCGCCAGCCATTCGCCGTAATAGGCGCGCTCGCCGGTCGCCGGGTCGCGGGTGAATGCGACGCCGGTGGCGGACGTATCGCCCATGTTGCCGAATACCATCGCCTGGACGTTGACCGCAGTGCCCCAATCGCCGGGAATGTCGTTCAGCCGGCGATAGACTTTGGCCCGGTCGCTGTCCCAGCTTTCGAACACCGCGCGGATCGCGCCCCACAGCTGTTCCGCCGGATCGTCGGGAAACTCGCGGCCGGATTCCTCGCGCACGATCGCCTTGTAGCGGCGCGAAAGGTCCCAAAGGTCGCGCTCGGTCAGTTCGGTGTCGAGCTGGACGCCGCGGTCCTCCTTGGCGATTTCCAGCGCTTCCTCGAACAGCCCGTGATCGAGGCCGAGCACCACGTCGGAATACATCTGGATGAATCGGCGATAGCTGTCATACGCGAACCGCTGGTCGCCCGAAGTGGCGGCAAGGGCCTGCACGGTCTCATCGTTGAGGCCCAGGTTGAGCACGGTGTCCATCATCCCCGGCATCGACACCCGCGCGCCCGAGCGGACCGAGACCAGCAGCGGCCCGGGACCGCTGGCGTCCGAATCGCCGAATTTCTTGCCGACCGCGCTCTCGATGTGGCGCAGCGCTTCGGCCACTTCGCCGCGCAACTCGGGGGAGAAATCCGCGCCTTCCTTCAAATAGCGAACGCATTCCTCGGTGGTGATGGTGAAGCCCGGCGGCACCGGGAGGCCGATCGCGGCCATTTCGGCCAGGTTCGCGCCTTTGCCGCCGGTGATCGTCTTGTCCTTCGCGCGCGGATCGTCCGACTTTGCGCCCCCGCCGAAGGTGTAGACTGTCTGCATCGAAGCCCTCGCTGTCAGGGTGACACAAGTTACACCGTGTCACCCTCGAAAGATTATCCTAAATGACTGAAATATCGTTCAATTCGAGTGGGTGACACATCGGTGGAACCAGGCCTTTGAATGTCACCCTTCGATCTTCGAGAAATCCGCCACTTTGTGCACCGCAGCACGGAAGCGCGCAAGCAGATCGAGGCGGGCGGCGCGCTTGGTTTCGTCGGCGTCGTTCACGGTGACCTCGTCGAAGAACCGGTCGATCGGCGCGCGCAAGCTGGCAAGCGCGGCCATCGCGCCCTCGAAATCCTCCGCGGCGACCGCTTCGGCGGCTTTCGGCTCGGCGGCATCGAGCGCCTCGATAAGCACCTTTTCCGCCGGCTCGGGCGTGTAGGAAAGTTGTTTTTCCTTTTTGACCGCCAGTTGCGCCTCGACCACCGGGCGCAAGTCGGGATCGTCGACCAGCGCCAGCGGGTCTTCCTCGCCGGTGCGCGGCACTTCGCCTTCCGTGCCCTTCCAGTCCTCTTTCTTGAGGATGTTCGCCGCGCGCTTGTACGCCGCGAGCAGGTTCGCGCCGTCTTCGGTGGCGATGAAGTTCTGGAGCGCCTGAACCCGTGCTAAATTGCCCACGATTTCGTCCTTGCGTTCGCTCAGCATGAACACCGCGTCGATCAAGTCATGGCGAACGCCCGCCTCGCGCTGCTGGACCTTTAGACGCTCGACGAAGAAATCGGGCACCGTCCGGAATAGTTCCGCAGAAAGGTGCTCCGCCCGCCAAGCGTCATCATGGGCATCGTCGCCACTCTCAAGCTGTCGGTAGAGAAAGCCACTCGCTTTGGCGGTAGCGTAGTCCAATTCAAGCCGAACCCCGTTCCGCAGAATGATCTCGATTATCCCCAAAGCCGCCCGCCGAAGCGCAAAAGGATCACGCGAGCCGGTTGGGCGCTCCTTGATCGTGAAAAAGCTCACGAGAGTATCCAACTTATCCGCCAGGCTCACCGCCACGGTGACCGGCGCGGTGGGAACTTCGTCCCCCTGACCGACCGGCTTGTAATGGTCGCGGATCGCGTCGGCGACTTGCGGCGACAGGCCCTCGGCGCGGGCGTAGTAGCCGCCCATCAGGCCCTGCAATTCGGGGAATTCGCCGACCATCTCGGTGACGAGGTCCGCCTTGGCGAGGCGCGCGGCCTGTTCGGCGAGGTCGGCCAGTTCCTCCTGCGTGAGCCCCTGCGAAGGCAGGGGCCTTCCGCCGTCTGGCGCTCCATTTCGGGAGGCCCCAGCCTTCGCTGGGGCTCGCACTATGTTTTCCTCAACCAGCCACCGCGCCAGCTTGGCGACCCGCTCGACTTTGTCCGCCACGGTGCCGAGCTTTTCGTGGAACACGATGTTGGCCAGCTTCTCCGCGTGCTGCGCGAGCGTCTTCCTGCGATCCTGCTCCCAGAAGAAGCGCGCGTCGCTGAGGCGCGCGGCGAGGACCTTGCGGTTGCCGTCGACGATCGCCGCGCCGCCGTCGCTCGCGACGACGTTGGCGGTGCAGATAAAGGCGTTGGCGAGCTTTCGATCCTCCCCCTCCGGGGGAGGTGGGCCGGCCGCGTCAGCGGGCGGCTCGGAGGGGGCGCCCACCCCCCCCCCCCCCCCCCCCCCC
>DASVLP010000065.1:0-4913 GCA_036384795.1 Sphingomonadaceae bacterium
GAACGGCGACCAGTTCATGCTCCGCGTCGATACGACCCCCGGCCGCATGCTGATCGGCGAGTGCCTGCCCAAGAGCCACACGGTGCCGTTCGCGACGATCAACAAGCTCCTCACCAAGAAGGAGATCGGCGAGGTTATCGACACCGTCTATCGTCACACCGGGCAGAAGGACACGGTGCTGTTCGCCGACGCGATCATGGCGCTGGGCTTCCGCAACGCCTTCAAGGCGGGCATCTCGTTCGGCAAGGACGACATGATCATCCCGGACTCGAAGGTGCCCCTGGTCGAGGAGACCAAGGCGCTGGTTGCCGATTACGAGCAGCAGTACCAGGATGGGTTCATCACCCAGCAGGAAAAGTACAACAAGGTGATCGACGCCTGGAGCCGCTGCGGCGACCAGGTGGCGAACGCCATGATGGACGAAATCCGCGCGGCCCCGAAGGACGAGACCGGCCGGCAGAAGCCGATCAACTCGATCTACATGATGAGCCACTCGGGCGCGCGCGGTTCGCCGGCGCAGATGAAGCAGCTCGCCGGCATGCGCGGCCTTATGGCCAAGCCTTCGGGCGAGATCATCGAGACCCCGATCATCTCGAACTTCAAGGAAGGCCTGACCGTCCTCGAGTACTTCAACTCGACCCACGGCGCCCGCAAGGGCCTGGCCGACACCGCGCTCAAGACCGCGAGCTCGGGTTACCTGACCCGCCGCCTGGTCGACGTGTCGCAGGACTGCGTGATCGTCGAGGAGGATTGCAAGACCGACCACGCGCTCGAAATGCGCGCGATCGTGCAGGGCGGGTCGGTGATCGCCTCGCTCGGCGAGCGCATCCTCGGCCGCACCGCGGCGGAAGACCTGGTCAACGTCAAGACCGGCGAAGTGCTGGTGAAGTCCGGCACCCTGATCGACGAGCCGATGGTTCGCGCGGTCGAGGAAGCCGAAGTCCAGTCGGCCAAGATCCGCTCGCCGCTGGTGTGCGAGGCCGAGCAGGGCGTCTGCGCGAAGTGCTACGGGCGCGATCTGGCCCGCGGCACCCCGGTGAACATCGGCGAGGCGGTGGGCGTGATCGCCGCGCAGTCGATCGGCGAGCCGGGCACCCAGCTCACCATGCGCACGTTCCACATCGGCGGCGCGGCGCAGGTCAATGAGACCAGCCACCTCGAGGCGATCTCCGACGGCAAGATCGAATACCGCGACATGCCGACGATCACCGACAAGCGCGGGCGGTTGCTGAGCCTCGCGCGCAACGGCGAGATCGTGGTGATCGACGCCGAGGGCCGCGAGCGCGAGCTGCACAAGGTCCCCTACGGCACCGTGCTGATGTTCAAGGACGGCGCCAAGGTGAAGATCGGCGAACGGCTGGCCGAATGGGATCCGTTCACCCTGCCGATCATCACCGAGCAATCGGGCGTGGTGCGCTATCAGGACCTGGTCGAAGGCAAGACGATGGAAGAGCGCCTCGACGAGGCGACCGGCATCGCCCAGCGCGTCGTCACCGAATTCCGCGGCTCCGGCAGCCGTGTGAAGAAGGAAGACCTGCGCCCGCGCCTGACCCTCCTGGGCAGCGAAAGCACCGGCAAGAAGGGCGAGGAAACCGAGGCGGCACGCTACATGCTCGCCCCGGGCACCGCGCTGTCGGTCGATGACGGCCAGCAGGTCGAGGCGGGCGACATCCTTGCCCGCGCGACCCGCGAGGCCGCCAAGACCCGCGACATCACCGGCGGTCTGCCGCGGGTCGCCGAACTGTTCGAGGCGCGGAAGCCGAAGGACAACGCGGTGATCGCCAAGATCAGCGGGCGGGTCGAGTTCGTCCGCGACTACAAGGCCAAGCGCAAGATCGCGATCGTTCCCGAAGAAGGCGATCCGGTCGAGTACCTGATCCCCAAGAGCCGGGTGATCGACGTGCAGGAAGGCGACTTCGTGAAGAAGGGCGATCGCCTGATCTCGGGCAGCCCCGATCCGCACGACATCCTCGAGGTGTTGGGCGTCGAAGCTCTGGCCGAGTACCTCGTGTCGGAGATCCAGGAGGTCTATCGCCTCCAGGGCGTGAAGATCAACGACAAGCACATCGAGGTGATCGTTCGCCAGATGCTCCAGAAGGTCGAGATCACCGACGGCGGCGACACCACGCTGCTGCCGGGCGAACAGCTCGACTACGAGGAGATGAACGAGTTCAACGCCAAGCTCGCCAAGGGCAAGAAGCCCGCCGAAGGCAAGCCGGTGCTGCTCGGCATCACCAAGGCGTCGCTCCAGACCCGGTCGTTCATCTCGGCGGCCTCGTTCCAGGAAACCACCCGGGTGCTCACCCAGGCGGCGGTCGAAGGCAAGAAGGACTCGCTGATCGGCCTCAAGGAGAACGTGATCGTCGGGCGGCTGATCCCGGCGGGCACCGGCGCGGGGATGAACCGCGTGCGGGTTGCGGCCTCCAGCCGCGACGCGGCGCTGCGCGCGCAGTACCGCAAGCTGCAGGAAGCGCTGATCGCGCCGAACACCGCGGCCGAAGAGCATGCAGCCGAGCTGGCGCGCGATCCGGCCGACGACACCGGCGACGATCCGCTGGCCCGGATGGAGGGCGAAACCCACGGCACCGACGAGGATGCCGGCGAGTACCTCCAGCAGAGCGACGAGAGCGAAGCATAAGCCTCTTCTCCGCAATCGGACAAAGGCCCCGCCGAGGCAGCAGCTTCGGCGGGGCTTTCTGCGTTTCAGGCGCGGAAAACCCGTTCCCTCTTTTCTTTCCCATGCGTTAGAGGCTGTGCATGGCCGAAACGCTTTCGATCACCCTCGCGCAACTGAACCAGAACGTGGGCGACATCGCCGGCAACGCCTCGCGCATGCTCGAAGTGCGGGCCAAGGCCGGCAAGACCGACCTCGTCGCGTTTCCCGAGATGCAGCTGATCGGCTATCCGCCCGAGGACCTGGTGCTGAAGCCCGCGCTGGTGGAGCGCGCGGCGGCCGAGATGGAGCGACTGGCGCTCGCGACCGGCGACGGGGGACCGGCGCTGCTGGTGGGCAGCGTGTTCGTGCGTGACGGCGCGCTGCACAACGGGGTCGCGCTGCTGGACGGCGGGCGGGTCACCGCGACCCGGTTCAAGCACGAGCTGCCCAACTACGGCACGTTCGACGAGATGCGCCTGTTCACCCCCGGCCCGCTGCCCGAACCGGTGATGTTCCGCGGCGCCATGCTCGGGCTGCCGGTGTGCGAGGATATCTGGCATCCCGACGTGTGCCGCCACCTCGCCGATTTCGGCGCCGGACTGTTCGTGTGCATCAACGGCAGCCCCTACGAGATCGACAAGGACGTGCTGCGCATCGACGAGATCGCGCGCCGCCGCGCGGTCGATACCGGAATCCCGATGGCCTATCTCAATCGCGTCGGCGGGCAGGACGAGCTGGTGTTCGACGGCGGCAGCTTCGTGATCAACGGCGACGGCAGCCTGGCGGTGCAGATGACCGACTGGGAAGAGGACATCGTCGAGACCCGCTGGACCAAAGTCGCGCGCGGCTGGCATTGCGACCGCGGCGAACTCAAGACGCTGACCGACCCGCCGGAAGAGACGTATTGCGCGATGGTTCTGGCGCTGCGCGACTATGTGGACAAGAACGGCTTTCCCGGGGTGGTGCTGGGCATGTCCGGCGGGATCGACAGCGCGGTCTGCGCGGCGATCGCGGCCGATGCGCTGGGGCCCGAGCGGGTGTGGTGCGTGATGCTGCCGAGCCGCTATACCAGCAAGGAGAGCCTCGCCGACGCCGAGGCTTGCGCCAAGGCGCTCGGCTGCCGCTACACGACGATCCCGATCCAGCCCGCGGTCGAGGGCTTCGACGCGATGCTGGCTCAGGATTTCGCCGGCACGGTGCCGGGGATCGCCGAGGAAAACCTGCAATCGCGCATTCGCGGGGTCACGCTGATGGCGCTCTCGAACAAGTTCGGCCCGATGCTGCTGACCACCGGGAACAAGAGCGAGATGAGCGTCGGCTACGCGACGATCTACGGCGACATGGCGGGTGGCTACAACCCGATCAAGGACGCCTACAAGATGACCGTCTACGGCATCGCGCAATGGCGCAACACCGCGGTGCCGAAGATCGGTCTGGGCCCAGGGGGCGAAGTGATCCCGCAGCGGATCATCGATAAGGCGCCCAGCGCCGAACTGCGCGAGGACCAGAAGGACGAGGATTCGCTGCCGCCCTATCCGGTGCTCGACCGCATTCTGCGCGGCTTGGTCGAGCACGAGAAAAGTGTCGACCAGCTGGTCGCCGACGGGCTGGACCGGGCGACCGTGCAGCGGATCGAGCACCTGCTCAACATCGCCGAATACAAGCGCCGCCAGGCGCCGCCGGGGGTCAAGCTCGGCATGCGCAACTTCGGACGCGACCGGCGCTATCCGATCACCCACCGCTTCAGGAGCTAGACATGCGCACCGCCTCGATCCTGCTCGCCACCGTCCTCTTCGGCGCCCTCGCCGGTTGCTCGAACGCCGATCGGATCGCATTCGCAACCCCGATGCCGGAGGCGCGGATCACCTCGGCCACCGCGCTGGTCGGCGATCATGGCGTCGCCGGAATCGAGGGCGTCGAGTTCACCTCGCTGCGCAAGGATTTCACCGTTGCCATCACCCAGGACCGCATCGCGGTGCGCGACGACTGCGTGACCACGGGCTGGAATTACCATTTCGACGGGCCGACGCTGGTCACCCAGGCGATCCCGGGCCCGACCTGCCGCCGCGCGCTGACGCCGGAGGAACAGGGCCTCGTCACCGCCTTCACCGGCGCGACCAAAGTCAGCCGCACCGCGGTCAACGGGCTGCTGTTCGAAGGCACCGGCGGAACCGTGACGCTGTTCCGGACCTGAATGGACATTCTGGCCAGATTCGCCTAAATTCTGGCCAGAAAGGCTTTCGATGACCCGCCACGT
>DASVLP010000066.1:0-5376 GCA_036384795.1 Sphingomonadaceae bacterium
CCCATATTCGCGGTCGTTCCCGACCGGCCTTCAATGGCGAACGAAGCTCACAGGATCGCGGCCCATTTGCGAGCAAACAGTCATGATCAGTATCGGATTTGGACGGCATTTCGAGGCAATTCGAAAAGCCAGTCCGAAAAGGCCAAAAAAGACGGAGTCGATGCGATAATCTACGTTAGGGAGGACAACGATCCTCGAAAGGTTATTCACGTCACGAATCTCGGCCACTCGAATATCACCGCGACATTCGACCTGATGCACATCCAGCGACGTTTACCCGCTCCGTATAGCGTTGCTTCGGGCGGCGATGAGTAACGCGTTTTCCGTCGCCCCCGCGAAAGCGGGGGCCCCGCTGTTTTTTCGCGCGAAGACGCAAAGACGCGAAGGTGTGGTTTCCCGCCGCCACCTCTTCGCGCCTTTGCGTCTTTGCGCGATCATAAATGAGCGGGATCCCCGCTTTCGCGGGGATGACGGGATAGAGGTGCGGTCGTGAGCGGCATCCCCGACGAGCGGCTGGCGCAGATCGGGCAGCGGTTTGCCGAGCTTGAGGCGCGGCTGGCGAGTGGGACGCTGGAGGGCGATGCGTTTGTTGCCGCGAGCAGGGATTATGCCGAGCTAGAGCCGGTCGCGAAGGTGGCCGAGCAGGTCCGCACGATGCGCGGCGAGCTGGCCGAGCTCGAACGGCTCGACGATCCCGATCCCGAGATGCGCGCCCTAGCGCACGAGGAAGCAGAACGCCTCAAGGCCGAACTGCACGAGGCCGAGCACCGGCTCGCGATCGCGCTGCTGCCGCACGATGTCGCCGATGCGCGGCCGGCGATGCTCGAGATCCGCGCCGGCACCGGCGGCGACGAGGCGGCGCTGTTCGCGGCCGACCTGTTCCGGATGTACGAGCGCTATGCGGCCGAGCAGGGCTGGCGGGTCGAGGTGATCGGCGCGAACGCGAGCGACATCGGCGGGTTCAAGGAGATCGTCGCCAACGTCGCCGGGCAGGGCGTGTTCGCCAAGCTCAAGTTCGAGAGCGGCGTGCACCGGGTGCAGCGCGTGCCGGTGACCGAGAGCGGCGGGCGCATCCACACCTCGGCGGCGACGGTGGCGGTGCTGCCCGAGCCGAGCGAAGTCGACGTGCAGATCGAGGACAAGGACTTGAAGATCGACATCTACCGCGCGAGCGGCGCGGGCGGGCAGCACGTGAATACCACCGACAGCGCGGTGCGGATCACGCACCTGCCTAGCGGGATCGTGGTCACCCAGCAGGACGAGCGCAGCCAGCACAAGAACCGCGCCAAGGCGATGCAGGTGCTGCGCGCGCGGCTCTACGAGAAAATGCGCGACGAGGCGCAGGGCGAGGAGGCCGAGGCGCGCAAGGCGATGGTCGGTAGCGGCGACCGCTCCGAGCGCATCCGCACCTACAACTTTCCCCAAGGCCGGGTGACCGATCACCGGATCGGGCTGACGCTGCACAAGCTGCCCGAGATTCTCGAAGGTCCGGCACTCGGCGAGCTGATCGACGCGCTGATCGCCGAGGACCAGGCCAAGCGCCTCGCGGCGTTGGGCTCGCCGTGACCCCCCGCGCAGGCGGGGGCCTCCGGCCACGAGCGGAACGCCGATCCGCGGGAGGTCCCCGCCTTCGCGGGGACTCACGGTATGTCGCCGAAGCGCTGCGCGAGGCGGCGCGGCAGCTCGAACCGGTCTCCGATACCGCTAGGCTCGATGCGGAAGTGATGATGGCCGAGGCACTGGGCGTGGCGCGCTCCGAACTATTGCTGCGGCACATGGACCGCCCGGTGCCCGAACCGTTTGCCGCGATCGTCGAGCGCCGCATGCGCCACGAGCCGGTCGCCTACATCGTCGGCCGCCAGGAATTCTACGGCCTCGACCTCGCCGTCACGCCCGCGGTGCTGATCCCGCGCGCCGACAGCGAAACGCTGATCGAGGCCGCGCGGGAGGCGTTCGGCGAGCGCGCGCCCAAGCGCATCCTCGATCTTGGCACCGGCTCGGGGGCATTGTTGCTGGCCGCCCTGACGATCTGGCCCGCAGCCGAAGGCATCGGCATCGACAGGTCCCCCCGCGCGCTCGAAATCGCCGCCGTCAATGCAGAGCGGCTGGCCCTGGCGCATCGCTGCGAGCTGCTGCCGCTCGACTGGAGGGGGGATGCGTGGGCCGCAGGCCTCGGCCGGTTCGACCTGATCCTCGCCAACCCGCCCTATGTCGAGGAGAACGCGGACATCTCCCCCTCGGTGCGCGATTACGAGCCCGCTTCCGCGCTGTTTTCCGGCCCCGACGGGCTCGACGACCATCGTGCCCTGATCCCGCAATTGCCGTCTCTGCTCGCCGAAAACGGCTTCGCAATGCTTGAAATCGGCCCGGCCCAAGCCCATCTCGCTACCAAGATCGCGCAAACGGCCGGATTTTCGCCCGTGTTGCGCGAAGACCTCGCCGGGCGCCCACGGGCGTTGGTCCTGAGATTAGGGCTTGGCAAGGCGGCGCTTCCCGGTTAGGCACGAGGCAAGCCGGGGTTCGGATGAAATTTCCCGACCGCCAGGCTTCGCTCCAACATTTCGTTTGGCGCCGCGCTGCAAGGCCCGGTTTCCAGGCAGGTGGAGGGTCCCGCGACCCATGTAAAAAGGCGCGGGGCGGCCCAAAATGCGGGCGGGGGGTCATGCGATGACCGGGATTGAGCCCGGATCGCCAGTTAAGGAACAGCATTCCCTTGAGTAACAATCGCAGCAGCAACCGGCGCCGCGGACGCGGCGGCAACCGCTCGCAGGGCGGCGGCGGCAACCAGCTCAACCGGATCGACAGCCGGGCGCGCGGCAATGCCCCGCAATTGCTCGAAAAATACAAGAAGCTGGCGCACGACGCCTCGATGAACGGCGATCGGGTGCAGGCCGAGTATTACCTGCAGTTCGCCGATCACTATTTCCGGGTGATGGCCGACAGCCGCGCGCAGCGCGACGAGCAGCGCCCGCGGCGCGAGTTCGACCGCGAGCAGCATGGCGACGACGACGATTTCTACGGCGACGAGGAACGCGCCGAGCGCCCGTCTTCCGAGCGCGAGCGGAGCGCGCGATCCGAGAGCGAGGAAGGCCAGCACGGGAGCGAAGGCGCCGATTCGCCCGACGACGAAGAGAACCCCTTCACCCGCCGCGAACCGCGCGAGGCGCGCCGCGAAGCGAGGCCGAAGGGCGAAGCGCGCGGCGAGCGTCGACCCCGCGGCAACGGCAACGGCCATGCCAACGATCGCGCCGAGCAGGAAAGCGCCGGGCTCGATCCGTCGATCCTGCCTCCCGCAATCGGCGGCGGTCCGGACGAGGACGCCCCAAGCGTGGAAGAAAAGCCGCGCCGCACCCGTCGTCCGCGCAGCCGCCCCGCCAGCGAAGGCGAAGGCGATGCGAACCTCGAGGCGGTAGGCTGATTTTCCGTCATCGCCTCCCCTGGTAAGGGGAATGCGATACGGGGAGGCTTGCTTGCTAGGCTTCGCCACCTCGAGTTCCTGCGGAGCCGGCATTGCCGTTCCGTCGTCGAGGGGCAAGCCGGCCAATCCCCTTGCGCCGCAGGTCCTTGCGGGCCAGATGACGCAGCGATGATCCCCCGCCCCTCGTTTTTGACCCGGGCGGCCGCTTGGCCGCGGCTCTGCGCACTGGTGCTCGGGCTTTTCGCCGCCACCGGGTTCCAGCCGATGGGCTTGTGGCCGCTGACCCTTGTCGCGGTCGCCGGCCTGTTCGCCCTGATCGCGCAGGCCCGCCATTGGCGCGAGGCCCTGGTGCTCGGCTGGCTGTTCGGCTTCGCCCACTTCACCCTCGCCGACACCTGGATCGCGACCGCGTTCACTTATCAGGCGAACATGCCGGCGGCGCTGGGCTGGGCCGCGGTGCCGCTGCTGTCGCTCTATCTCGCGGTCTATCCGGCGCTTGCCTGCGGCGGAGCGCGGCTGATCGCGGGACGGCGGTTCGGCTGGCCCTTCGCGTTCGCATTCGCCGGGTGCTGGATCGTCGCCGAATGGCTGCGCAGCTGGGTGTTCACCGGCTTCGCGTGGGACCCGCTGGGCGTGGCCTTGCTCGGCAGCTTCTCGCGGCCGGGCCTGGCGATGCTCGCGCCCTGGCTCGGCACGTACGCGCTTTCGGGGCTGGCGGTGCTGCTCGCATGCGCCGGCGCGCTGCTGCTCGCGGCAAAGCGCATGGTGCCGCTGGGGTTCGGCGCAGCCCTGGTGGTCGCGGCGATGGTATGGCCAGCGGGGTCGGGGCGCACGGGAACCATACGCTTCACCCTGGTTCAGCCGAACATCGAGCAGACCCGGCTCAACGAAACCCGCTATTACGAGGCGAACTTCGAGCAGACCGCGGCGCTCACCCTGCCCCGCGACCCGCGCCAGCGGCGGCTGGTGCTGTGGCCCGAATCGGGCGTGCCGGACTTTCTCGAAGAAGGCTATCCGCAGCGTTACTACTACGCGGCGAACGTGATCCCCGATCCGGTCCTGACCCGATTGCGGCTCGCGCGGGTGATCGGGCCGGCGAGCGTGCTGCTGACCGGCTCGACCGATCTTGCGATCGGCAACGATGCGCGGATCGGTCCGCGGGCGATCGGCGCCTACAATTCGGTCACCGCGATCGACGGCAAAGGTGGGATCGTCGGCCGTTACGCCAAGGCGCACCTGGTGCCTTACGGCGAGTACCTGCCAATGCGCTGGCTGCTCGAGCCGTTGGGCGCGGCGCGGCTGGTGCCCGGCGATATCGATTTCTGGCCCGGTCCGGGCCCGCGCACGCTCGACCTCGGGCCGCTCGGAAAAGCCGGAATCCAGCTGTGCTACGAGATCACCTTTTCGGGCCAAGTGGTCGATCGGAGCCATCGTCCCGACTACGTCTTCAACCCCTCGAACGATGGCTGGTTCGGCGCGTTCGGCCCGCCCCAGCACCTGGCCCAGGCGCGGCTGAGGGCGATCGAGGAAGGCCTGCCGGTGCTGCGCGCGACCACCACCGGGATCAGCGCGGTGATCGACGCGCGCGGGGTAGTGCGGCAATTCGCGCCCCAACACGTCGCCCGCCGGATCGACGGCACGATCCCGCCGGCGCTTCCGCCCACTTTGTTCGCGCGGCTCGGCAACATCCTGCCGCTCGGATGGGCGGCGGTGCTGTTGGCGATCGCCGCGATTGCGTTGCGCCGAACGCCCCATTAGACCGCGCCGAAACAATCGCCATCCCCTGGGAGGAGCCCGCCCGCATGCGCGCCAATTATCTGTTCACCTCCGAAAGCGTTTCCGAAGGCCATCCGGACAAAGTGTCGGACCAGATTTCCGACGCGATCGTCGATTTGTTCCTGTCGAAAGACCCCGAATCGCGGGTTGCGTGCGAGACGCTGACCACCACCCAGCGGGTG
>DASVLP010000067.1:0-57402 GCA_036384795.1 Sphingomonadaceae bacterium
TGATTGCCCGGGCCAGGTCCGGAAGCTCCTTGAGCGCAATGCGGGCCATATGTCTGACGCGGGGCTCCGCTTGAGCGCATCGTTCAAGCCGAGGGTCGGATCGACCTTGGCCCAGCCGTTTGCGATCGCGTAGCGGAAGACCTGACTGACGCCTTGCTTGAGACGCCGGCTGACATCGAGCGCGCCGCGCGCTTCGACCGCCCGGATCATTTCGAGAATCTCGGGCGCATCGATCTCGGCAATGGGGCGGCTCCCGATGGCCGGAAAGACGTCACGCTCCATCCGGTTCAGGACTCGCTTGGCGTGGGCCGGATCGAGCCCTTCGACACGGTTGGCGTGCCAAGCCCGGGCGATCGGCTCGAACAGTTTGAGCGCGGTCCTCTGTTTCTTCCTCTGCTTCTTGACCTGTGCTGGGTCTTTTCCTTGATCGAGCAGCGCCTTTGCCTCGTTCCGTTTCTCGCGGGCGAGCGCCAGGGTGACGACGGGATACTTCCCGAAGCTCAGCAGCTTTTCCTTGCCCTCGAAGCGGTATTTGAGGCGCCAGAGCTTTGAGCCGCTGGGCTGCACGAGCAGATGCAAGCCTTCTCCATCCGACAGCTTATAAGGACGCTGCCGCTTGGCGGCGTATTTGACCTCAAGTTCCTTCAAAGCCATCTGGGGGTATCGTCTGTTTTGGGGACAGGCCAAAAATACCCCCAAAATACCCCCAATTCAAATCGACGTGGGTGGTCGCAGCGGGTCACTACGGGACGTCGGAACTTGCAGCCGGACGCCGAAAATATCTGTTTTTGTTGGAAAAAAAATCGCCGGTGACCGTAATGGGTCACCGGCGGAATTTGCGGCCTGGTAGCGGAGGAGGGACTCGAACCCCCGACACGCGGATTATGATTCCGCTGCTCTAACCGGCTGAGCTACTCCGCCATGCCCCGGCAAGGCGGCGCTCTTAGGGCTCGCCTGCCTGCCGGTCAACGCTCTTTGCCGCGAAACCGCCAGAGCCCGAGCCGCTCCCACGGGCCGCCACGATAGAGGTGCAGCGCCAGGGCGGTGAAACGGAATTCGCGCGGGTCCAGCAAGGGCGCTAGCCCGCGTTGCAGCGCCCTTGCCGCCTCTTGCGAGACCTTGTTCTGGACCGTGACGTGCAGCCGCGGCTCGTGCCGGTCCTGTGCGGTCAGCGCGCCGTGGAAATGCTCGGCGATCTGCGCGCGGATCGCGAGCATCGGTTCGCTGCGCAGCTCGATCGCAGTCCCGCGGCCGAGGTCCATCAGGCCGACGACGCGCGCTTCGGGGGCCGCGAATTCCGCGGCGATCCGCGGCAAGAAACATCGCAGCTCGTCCCGCAACGAGGGAGCGAATGCATGAAACAGCGTGACGTGCGCCGGCAGGTGATTCCGCTCGGGCGGATAGTGCGTGCGCCGCAGGCGATCGGCCCAGGCGAATACCTCGGGCGGCAGTTCGGCGGTAACGATGAAAGGTGCCGGCCGGTCCATCGATCGGCAGCCATATCACGCCGCCTTGTGCTTGGCCGGTTGTTCTTCGCGCAGCACTGCGAGGAGCTTTTCGGGATCGGTTGCCCCATAGGGATCGTCATCGGCGCCGACGTCGTTGATGCCGGGCTCCTCGAACCAGTGCGTCACCACGTTGTCTTCAACGATCATCGCGTAGCGCCAGCTGCGCAACCCGAACCCCAGGTGGTCCTTGTTGACCAGCATGCCCATCCGGCGGGTGAAGTGACCCGACCCGTCGGGCAGCAATTTGACCTTCTCGAGGCCCAGGTGCTTGCCCCACTGGTACATCACGAACGCATCGTTGACCGCGATGCAGTAGACTTCGTCCACGCCCAGCGCCTTGAACTCGTCGTAACGCTGCTCGTAGCTCGGGCATTGCTCGTTGGTGCAAGTCGGGGTGAAGGCGCCGGGCAGCGAGAAGATCACCAGCTTCTTGCCGGCGAACGCGTCGCGCACTTTGAGATCCTGCCAGCGGAATGGATTGTCGCCGCCGATGCTCTCGTCGCGGACGCGCGTTTTCAGGGTTACGTCGGGTATGGTGCGTTCGATCACGGGCAAACTCCTTGTCCCGCGAACAATCCCCGTGCGGCGGCTAGAGTTCCCCGCGCGCGCGCCGGATCGCGAACCAGCGCGCGACATTGGCGTTGTGCTGCTCCAGCGTGTCGGCGAACACGTGCCCGCCGGTGCCGTCCGCAACCATGTAGAGCGCGGCGGTTTTCGCCGGGTGAAGCACCGCGTGGAGCGAGGCGTGGCCCGGGTTCGTGATCGGCCCCTGCGGCAGCCCGACCATCGTGTAGGTGTTGTAGCCGTTCACCGCCGCGATCTCCGACTGGAGGATGCGCCGCCCGAGCGGCTTGCCCTTGGTGATCGGGTAGATGATCGTCGGGTCGGCCTGGAGCAGCATCCCCTTCCTCAGCCGGTTGGAGTAAAGCCCCGCCACCATCGCCCGCTCGGACGGCTTGCCGGTTTCCTTCTCGACGATCGAAGCGAGCGTCACCGCCTGCTGCGGGGTCTTTGCCACCGTATCGGGCGCGCGCGCCGCCCATTCGGCCGCCAGCGCGCGGGTCATCGCCGCCTGCATCCGCGCCAGCACTTCGGCCCGCGGTTCGCCGCGCTGGAAATCGTAGGTGGCAGGCAGCACCGATCCTTCGGCGGGGACCGGGATCGTGCCGGTGAGATAGGGCACTGCCATCAATCGGTCATAAACTTCGATCGACGGCATCCCTTCGGGAATGACGATCGTGCGCCTGATGATCTCGTTGCCTTGCAGGAGCGCGAGGATCCGCCGTGCGCTGACGTGTGCCGGAAGTCTGAACTCGCCCGCCTTGACCGGCGCTGGGCCGCCGAACACTTTGGCCCGCACGAGGAACGCGCCAGCCGAACGGATCGCGCCGAGCTGCTGCAGTTCGCCGGCGACGGTGGCCAGCGTCGCGCCTTTCGGGACGATCAGCGTCGCGTCGTTCGCCAGCGGGCCGCGGCCGTACCAGCCGTAGGCGAACACCGCGAAAAGGACGAAAGCGGCAACGACGACTACGGTCAGCAGCCGCCGCAGCGCGCGCATCGGGTTAAACCGCCTTCATCACCAGGCTGGCATTGGTGCCGCCGAAACCGAAGCTGTTGTTCAGCACCGCGCGAACCTGCCGCTGCTTAGGCGTGTACGGCACGAGATCGACACCCTCGCAGCTCGGCGACGGGTTATCGAGGTTGAGCGTCGGCGGGACGATCTGGTCGCGCAAAGCGAGAATGCAGAAGATCGATTCCACCGCTCCGGCGCCGCCGAGCAAGTGGCCGATCGCCGACTTGGTGCTACTCATCGACACGGTCGAGATCGCGTTGCCGAACAGCCGCCGGACCGCGCCCAGCTCGAGCTCGTCGCCGAGCGGCGTCGAGGTGCCGTGCGCGTTGATGTAATCGATGTCGGACGGGCTGAGCCCCGCCTTGCGGATCGCCATCTCCATCGACCGGTATGCGCCCGAGCCCTCGGGATGCGGCGCGGTCACGTGATAGGCGTCGCCGGAAAGGCCATAGCCAACCACTTCGGCGTAGATCTTCGCGCCGCGCGCCTTCGCATGCTCGTATTCCTCGAGCACCACCACCCCCGCGCCCTCGCCCATCACGAAGCCGTCGCGGGCTTCGTCGTAAGGCCGGCTGGCTTTCGTGGGTTCGTCGTTGAAGTTGGTGCTGAGCGCGCGTGCCTGCGCGAACCCCGCGATGCCGATCGGGCAGATCGTGCTTTCCGCGCCCCCCGCGAGCATGATGTCGGCATCGTCGTCGCGGATCATCCGCGCGGCATCGCCGATCGAATGCGCGCCCGTCGAGCAGGCGGTGACCACCGCATGGTTCGGGCCCATCAGGCCGTACTTGATCGAGACCTGGCCGGAGATCAGGTTGATCAGCCGCCCGTGCACGAAGTGCGGGCTGACGCGTCCCGGGCCGCGCTCGTGCAGTACGATCGATTCCGATTCGATGCCCGGCAACCCGCCGATGCCCGAGCCGATCGAACAGCCCGCACGAAGCCTGGTCTTTTCGTCCATCTCCGCCAGCCCGGCATCCTCGATCGCCTGGCCGGCGGCATCGATGCCGAGCACGATGAACGGATCGACCTGGCGCTGGACCTTGTGATCGACCCGCTTGTTCGGATCGAACCCATACGGGTGATCGGCCGGCTTCACCTCGCAGGCGATGCGACACTTCTGGTCCGACGCGTCGAACTTGGTTATCGGCCCCGCCCCGCTCTTGCTGGCAAGGATGTTCGCCCACGTGGTCTCGACGTCACCGCCCAGCGGGGTGACGAGGCCGAGACCGGTTACGACCACACGGCGCATACTCACTCTCCAAAGTCACCAAAGGCCCAGCCGGATGCGGCTGAGCCTTCGATTCCCTGCCACGTCAGGCGGGACCTTTCGCGGCGGGAAGCGGCCAATCCGCTTGGGTTTTAGCCCTTATGCTCTTCGATGTATTTGTTGGCATCCCCGACGGTGGCGATCTTCTCGGCCGCGTCATCGGGGATTTCCACGCCGAACTCTTCCTCGAAGGCCATCACCAGCTCGACGATGTCGAGGCTGTCGGCGCCCAGATCGTCGATGAAGCTCGCGTCCGGGGTCACCTTGTCGGCTTCGACGCCGAGGTGCTCGACAACGATCTTCTTCACGCGTTCGGCGGTATCGCTCATGAAAAATCCTCTCGAAGGAAGCGATTGAAACTCGGCCCAAGCCCCTAATCAAGCCCGCGCCCGCTGGCAAGTACGTTGGGCCAGGAACGGCAGTTCGAACATGGCCTCGTGAACTTGCAAACCGGGGTACGGGCGCGAGGTTCCGTCCCAAGCCGTGCTTCCTTTGCTGCAAGCAATCTTTGAACCCGGCCGCCTTGATCGTGCTGCAAGGCAGCATAGGTTGCCATTTCGAACCCATCACGGAGCTTGTCCATGTCTGCTGCCGCGAACGACATCCTGTTTCGCCCCTTCGCGCTCAAATCGCTGAAGCTCGACAATCGCATCGTGATGGCGCCGATGACGCGCACCAAGGCGCCGGGTGGAATTCCCGGCGCGGCCAATGCGGCCTACTATCGCCGGCGCGCCGAGGGCGGCGTCGGGCTGATCCTGTCCGAAGGCACGGTCGTCGGCCGCCCGGCCTCGCGGAACGATCCGAACATCCCGTTCTTTCACGGCGAGCAGGCGCTTGCGGGATGGAAAGGCGTGATCGACGCAGTCCACGACGCTGGCGGCAGGATGGGCCCGCAGCTCTGGCACACAGGTTCCACCGAGACCCAAAGCGGGTGGGAGCCGGATGCTCCAATCGAAAGCCCGTCCGGCCTGCTTGCGCCGGACAAGCCGCGGGGCAAGGCGATGAGCGAGGAAGACATCGCCGACACCGTCGCCGCGTTCGCCGCCGCGGCGGCAGATGCCGAGCGGCTGGGCTTCGACACCGCCGAAATCCATGGCGCTCACGGCTATTTGATAGACGAGTTTTTCTGGCCGGGCACCAATCGGCGGCAGGACCGCTATTCCGGCCCGACGATCGCCGAGCGCGCGCGCTTTGCGGCCGAGATCGTCGCCGCGGTCCGGGCCGCGGTGAGTGCGGATTTCCCGATCATTCTGCGAGTCAGCCAGTGGAAGCAGCAGGATTATGCGGCCCGGCTGGCAACGACGCCGGCGGAGCTCGAGCAATGGCTGCGCCCGCTCGTCGAGGCCGGCGTGGACGTGATCCATGCCTCGCAGCGCCGGTTCTGGGAGCCCGAGTTCCCCGAAATCGACGGCGAGAAGGGCCTGAACTTCGCCGGCTGGGCGAAGAAAGTCACCGGTGCGCCGACGATCAGCGTCGGCTCGGTCGGCCTGGCGGGCGATTTCTTCGGCGCGTTCGGTGGGCAGAGTTCGCACACCGCCCCACTCGACGAGCTGGCCCACCGGATGGAACGCGAGGAATTCGACCTGATCGCGGTCGGCCGGGCCTTGTTGACCGACCCGAACTGGGCGGCGAAAGTGAAGGCGGGCGAGTTCGATGCGTTGCAGGGCTTCGATCCGGCTTCGCTGGCGGAGCTGGTCTAGGGCCAGCGTCGGCCACCGGAGCCGGCTATCCGATGCCGACGCACCTGACGCCGTAAGCCGGCATCATACGGTCTGCCGTCATCAACGCAGCCCGTTCAACGGACGCTTGCGCGAGTAGCAGCAAATCGAACGGATCGCCGTGCCCTTCAACCTTCGGCAGCCCTTCTAAAGTCGCGAGGTGTTGTTCGGTTATGCCGATTACCTGAAAGCCGTGTTCCGCCGCCTCGCGAAGGACGCTCGAGCCGAGATCAACACTCTTGCCCAAACGATGTTTGATCGACAGCTCCCATCCCGACGCGACGCTGACGAGCACCGTAGCGCTCGGATCGGCGATAACGGAACGTGCGCGCATACGCAGTCGCGGGCTGTCGTTCAGCCACCACAGCAGAACGTGGGTGTCCAGCAGCAGCCTCACAAGTCGCGCAACTGGCTTTCGTCGAATGGCAAGGGATCGAAATTCGGATCGTCCTCTGGCGCTTCGTCGAGAAAGTCCCAGAAGCCATCCGGCCAGTCCGGCAAATCGACCATCTTACCTGGCTTCCGCAACGCGCCGGGCTGCCGCGGCTTGCCGTCCTTGGTGTAGACCCACTCGCCGTTGACCAGCCACGGCGGGCCGGTGTCGGGTTCCGCATGTTTGTACGGGGCCTGCATCTCGCGCACTCCGATGGCGGGCGCACCTCCTTCGGCGACCAGCCCGGTGAGGTATTGCTTCACCAGCGCCGACAATGACGTGCCCAGCTCGGCCGCGCGGATGCGGGCCTTGCGGTGGACGTCGTCATCAAGGGCAATGGTGACGTTCTTCATGTGAAACTGTGTAGCACATTATCGCAGAAATGCAAATCACCCCTTCGGCGGCTCGACGATCCGGATGTTGAGCTCGCGCAGCTGTTTCGCGGTGACCGGGCCCGGCGCGTTCATCATCAGGTCTTCGGCCTTCTGGGTCATCGGGAAGACGATCACCTCGCGGATGTTCGGCTCGTCAGCCAGCAGCATCACGATCCGGTCGACGCCCGGAGCCGAGCCGCCGTGCGGCGGCGCTCCGTACTTGAACGCGTTGATTATGCCGGCGAAGTTCGTGTCGACTTCTTCCTGCGAATAGCCGGCGATTGCGAACGCCTTGTACATGATATCGGGCCGATGGTTGCGGATCGCGCCGCTCGACAGCTCCACCCCGTTGCAGACGATGTCGTACTGCCAGGCGAGGATGTCGAGCGGGTCCTGTCCCTCCAGCGCTTCCATCCCGCCCTGGGGCATCGAGAATGGGTTGTGGCTGAAGTCGACCTTTTTCGCGTCGGGGTCGTATTCGTACATCGGGAAATCGACGATCCAGCAGAACTTGAAACAGTCCGGCTCGATCAGGCCGAGCTCCTCGCCCACCCGGGTGCGCGCGGCGCCGGCGAGCTTGGCTGCCTCGGCCTCCTTGCCGGCCGCGAAGAACAGCCCGTCGTCCGGCCCGAGGCCGAGCTCGGTGTAGAGCTTCTCCATGTTCTCCGGGCCGTGGTTCTTGGCGATCGGGCCGCCGAACTCGCCGCCTTTGCGGGTCACGTAGCCGAGTCCCGCGAAGCCCTCGCCCCGCGCCCATTCGTTCATGTCGTCGAAGAACTTGCGGCTCTTCTCGGCGGTCGCGGGCGCGGGGATCGCCCGCACCACGCCGCCCGAGCCGGCTATCCGCTCAAACAGCCCGAAGTCCGAGCTGGCGAAGTGATGCGTGACGTCCGAGATCACGAGCGGGTTGCGCAAGTCGGGCTTGTCGCTGCCGTACTTGAGCAGCGCTTCCTTGTACGGAATGCGCGGATAGGCGCCCGCTGGCGTGACGGTGCGGCCGTTGGCGAGCTCCTCGAACACGCCCGACAGCACCGGCTCGATCGCTGCAAAAACATCGTCTTGCGTAACAAAGCTCATCTCGAAATCGAGCTGGTAGAACTCGCCCGGCGAACGGTCGGCGCGGGCATCCTCGTCGCGGAAGCACGGTGCGATCTGGAAGTACCTGTCGAACCCGGCGACCATCAGCAGCTGCTTGAACATCTGCGGCGCCTGGGGGAGCGCGTAGAACTTGCCCGGATGGACCCGGCTGGGGACGAGATAGTCGCGCGCGCCTTCCGGGCTCGAGGCCGTCAGGATCGGGGTCTGGATTTCGGTGAAGCCCTGCTCGATCATCCGCCGGCGCAACGAAGCGATGACCGCGCTGCGCAGCATCATGTTCGCATGCACGCTTTCCCGCCGCAGGTCGAGGTAGCGGTACTTGAGGCGAATTTCCTCGGGATATTCGGCCTCGCCGGCTACCGGCATCGGCAGCTCATCGGCGCGGCTCTGGACGGTGGCCGAGCGGGCGTAGACCTCGATCTCGCCGGTCGGCAGGTTCGGATTGACCGTCCCCTCGCTGCGCGCCTTCACCTCGCCGTCAATCGTTACCACGCTTTCCACGCGCAGCCGGTCGAGCACTTCGAGCGCCGGGCTGTCCTCGTCGGCGACGATCTGGGTGATCCCGTAATGATCGCGCAGATCGACGAACAGCACCCCGCCGTGATCGCGCTTGCGGTGCACCCAGCCGGAGAGGCGGACGGTCTCTCCGACATTCGCGCGCTGCAATTGGGCGCAAGTGTGGGTGCGATAGATGTGCATCGAAGCTCTTTCCATTCGGCCGGCAATCATGCAGGGGGAGAGCCGCGGCTAACAGGCGATGGCCGCCGATTTGTCAAGCCGGGGGCTCACGCGGGCCCAAACCAGAAAAGCGCTAATGAAGATCCATCCCCTGATCACCAAGAGCGGCGAGTTGGCAGACCTCTGCGCTCGGCTCGCCAAGTCCGACTTCGTCACGGTCGATACCGAGTTCATGCGCGAGAACACCTATTGGCCAGAGCTGTGCCTGGTGCAGATCGCCAATACCGAAGAAGCCGCCGCGATCGACCCGATGGCCGACGGCATCGACCTGACCCCGCTGCTCGACCTGATGTGCGAGAACGAGGACGTGCTGAAGGTCTTCCACGCCGGCGGCCAAGACGTCGAGATCATCTACAATCTCACCGGCAAGACCCCGCATCCGATCTTCGACACCCAGATCGCGATGATGGCGATCAGCCAGTCCGAGCAGATCGGCTACGCCAACCTGGTCGAGAGTTGGATGGGCACCCAGATCGACAAAGGCGCGCGGTTCACCGACTGGAGCCGCCGGCCGTTGACCGAGCGGCAGATCGAATACGCGATCGGCGACGTCACATATCTCTCCGAAATCTTCCCCAAGATGCTGAAGAAGCTGATCAAGAGCGGCCGCGGCGTGTGGTTGAACGCCGAGATGGAGAAGCTCGCCGATCCGGAGAACTACCGCAACGATCCCGGCCAGCAGTGGCGCCGCATCCGCGCGCCCTCGCGCAACCCGCTGGTGCTCGGACGGTTGAAGGCCCTCGCCGCCTGGCGCGAGGCCGAAGCGCAGGACAAGAACATTCCCCGCGGCCGGATCATGCGCGACGAGACGCTGGCCGACATCGCCAGCCATCCCCCGAAAGCGCAGGAAGACCTCGCCAAGGTGCGCGGCCTCTCGCCTGCCTGGCGCGAGAACGACATCGGCCGGCGGCTGATGCGCGTGCTGCGCGACGTCGAGCCGCTGCCGGCCGAAGAAATGCCCGAAAAGCCGACCCGCGGCGCCCCGCTCGGCAAGGAAGGCGCGCTGGTGGCGGACCTGCTCAAATTGCTGCTCAAGATCCGCAGCCGCGAGATCGACGTTGCCAGCCGCCTGCTCACGCGCAGCGACGAGCTGGAAGCCCTTGCGGCGGGCGTGCGCAAGCTGCCGGTGCTCGAAGGCTGGCGCTACGAAGTGTTCGGCCGCGATGCGCTCGAGCTGGTGGAGGGCCGGATGGGATTCGCGGTCGAGAAAGGGCGGTTAAAGATGACCCGCATCGAAGGCGAACTCGAAGCAGAGGAATGATGAGAAAAACCGTTCGCCCTGAGCTTGTCGAAGGGCAGTCCTTTCTTTCAGCGCCGCGCCGAAGGAAACGCGGTCCTTCGAAAAGCTCAGGACGAACGGGTGTGGGGGGTGCGGAATGAGCACTTACCTGCCGACCATCAAGCAGCTCCAATAC
The DNA here is from genome assembly GCA_036384795.1 of Sphingomonadaceae bacterium. Taxonomy (GTDB): domain Bacteria; phylum Pseudomonadota; class Alphaproteobacteria; order Sphingomonadales; family Sphingomonadaceae; genus Andeanibacterium. The sequence continues at coordinate 10,125 of DASVLP010000067.1, forward strand.
CTCGTCGCGCTGCACGAGCATGGCCATTTCGGCCGCGCGGCCGATGCGTGCTTCGTGTCGCAATCGACCCTTTCTGCCGGCATTCGCGAGCTTGAGTCGCTGCTCGGCGTAACGCTCGTCGAGCGCAGCCGCCGGGTGGTGCGCTTCACCCCGCTGGGCAATGCGGTGGTCGCCAAGGCGCACCGCCTGCTGCGCGAGGCGGAAGAGATCGCCGATCTCGTCCACGCCAGCGGCAAGCCGCTCGCGGGCGAGCTCAGGATGAGCGTGATCCCGACCATCGCGCCGTTCCTGCTGCCCAAGATCCTCCCGCGCCTGAGGAAGGAGCGCCCGCAATTGCGGCTGTTTCTGCGCGAGGAGACCACCCAGGACGCGCTCGAATCGCTCCACCACGGACGTGCGGATTGCGTGCTGATGGCGCTTCCGTTCGCCACCGGCGAAGTCGATTGCGAAGTCATCCGCACCGATCGCCTGCTGGTCGCCTTTCCCAAGGACGATCCGCGCGATCCGCCCGCGCAAGTGCCGCCGGCGCTGATCGACGAAGGCAAATTGCTGCTGCTCGAGGACGGCCATTGCCTCAAGGAGCATGCCCTCGCCGCCTGCGACCGCCCGGAGCTGCGGGCGAGCGCGACGATGATCGGCACCAGCCTGCACACCCTCGTCCAGATGGTCGACAACGGCCTGGGCGTGACAATGCTGCCCCAGATGGCGATCGACGCCGGCATCCTGCACGATACCGATGTCGTCGCCCGGCCGCTGAAGGCGCCCAACGCTTCGCGCGAGATCGCGCTGGTGTGGCGCAAGAACTCGCCCCGCTCGAACGAGTTCAGGTTGCTCGCGCAGGAACTGCGGGCAGGATAAGATTACCGCGTCGCGATCTTGACCACGAAGCGCACGTTCCGGCCGGGCATCACGACCTCGTCCTTGTTGAACGCCGCAGCGTTGCGTTGGACGTCGTTGGTGAGGTTCTGCCCAACCAGCGCGAACTCGAGGTTGCGGTCGCTCGCGAACGGTCGCCATGCGAGCCCCGCGTCGAGGGAAAGGTAGCCCGGCGTCGGCGTATCGAAGGCACCCGGCTTGTCCTGCCGGCCCACCCACGTCGCCATGACGTTCGCGTCGAACGGATTGCTCTGCCAGTCGAGCCCGCCGCCGATGCGATAGGGCGGAATTCGGGGCACGTTGCTGCCGTCATCGAACGTCGCGCGAGTGTAATCACCGATTGTCTTCGCCGCCAGGGTGCCACGCGTTCCCTGCACCAAGTCGAACGAGGCCTCGCCTTCCAGACCGCGGAAATGTGCGCCGCGTTGGGCGTAGTCGAGCTCCTTGAACTCTCCGCCGTCGCCGGGAGCGCACACACCGTCATCGTCGCAGGTCCGGCCCGTCAGCGCGCCGTAGATGTAGTTGCTGAACCAGGTCGAATAGAGGCTGCCGGTGAAGTGGAACCTGCCGGTGTTCACCCGCAGGGTGCCCTCGAGCGACCTGGCACGCTCGACCTTCAGCGCTGGGTCGCCGGTTTCGTAAGTATCCGGGCCATCGTGTCCGCCGCGCGCGAACAGCTCGGTCATTGCCGGCGCGCGGCCGGTGGTCGATGCGGTCAGGCCGAGCTTCACCGCGGGGCCGACGTCGAGCAGCGCGCCGATCGCGCCGCTCACGGGCGTAAAGTCGCGCGTGGTGAATGCATTCGAGGCGGGCGTTCCCGCCACCTGCACGTGCTCGACCCGACCGCTGACCTCGATGTGGAACGGCATCGACGGGTAGATCTCGGTGAACAGATACCCGGCCTCGCTCTCGGTCGTGGTCGGGAACAGGTAGCTCGCATCCTCGCCCACAGCCGAGAAATCACGATGCTGGTATTCGAAGCCCAGCGCCGAGTTCTCGACGAAGCCCAGGCGGTTCAGCAGCAGCTCGGCCCGCCCGTCCCATTCCTTGTTGCGGAACGTGGTGGCGATCGTGCCGTCGTCCTCGACTTCGTCATGGCTGTAGTTGGCGTAGGAGCCGTCGAGATTGAGCGACTTTAACAGGCCTGAGCCCAGATCGAACACCGAACGGGTGAGCACTTTGGTCTGGCGCATGGCGATGTGCGATGTGTCGGCGGGGATGCCGTATTTCGAGTTGTACTGCTCGACCGCCGCGCCGACGTGGCTGCCTCCATCATCGAAGAAGTATGATCCGCCGAGCGAGGCGCCGTGCCCGTGGAAGAAACTGTTCGGTTCGGTGCCGAGCGGGGTGTCGTAATCGCCGGCGTCGCGCGCGAAAGCGTCGGCGTGGAGCGCGAGGTTGCCGACCGTGGCGTCGGCCAGCGCCGAGCCCTGCCAGGCGTCGGACACGGTGTCGTAGCTGCCGGTCAGCTCGCCCGAGAACGGCGTAGCCGGCAAACGCATCGGCACGCGGTCGTTGATCGCGTTGACCACCCCGCCGATCGCCTGGCTACCGTAGCGCAAAGTGGCCGCGCCGCGCACCACCTCGATGCTGCGCACCGCAAGCGGATCGATCGGCACGCCATGGTCGGGGCCGATGTCGGCCACGTCGGAGCTGCTGGTGCCGTCCTCCAGCACCCGCACCCGGTTGAAGTCCATTCCGCGGATGATCGGGCGGCTCGCGCCGGCGGCGAAGCCCGTGCCCGAGACGCCGGGCACGTTCTTCAGCGAATCGGCGATGCTCGCGCCCCCGCTCTCCAGAATCTGCTCGCTGTCGACTTTGGCGGTAACCGCCGGGGTGTCGTCGAGCGCATGCGCGAACGGCGAGGCGGTAACCACGATCTCGTCCTGCGGCTTGGCGGTGGCGGGCGCGGCATCCTGGGCAAAAACCACGTGGGGGATCAGCGCAGCGGCGGCCGCGCCCGAAAGAAGGGTGAAACGCATCGAAAAAACTCCAGAGTCCGGCCATCGGACACGCGTGCGGCGGGTCCGGCTAAATCGCGTCGGGGACTGGAGTTATCGGGGCGGAGCGCGGCTCAGCCAGCCGTGCCCTGCCCGCCCAAGCGCGAACGCTTCCGCAATCGATACAGCGATCCACGCAGGCGTCGCCGGGGCGGCAGGCAGCGCGACGGCCGGAGGCACGTAGAAGTGCCCGGCCGCCGCCGCTTCCCAGCACAAAGGGCAATAATCGGAACTGAAGGCCAGCGGCGCGGGCTTCGCGCTCGGGCCGGTCATCCCGGCGGTGGAGAGCTCCGGCGACGCGCGCCGCGCGGGATGGACGTGCGTCTGGACCAGCACCGCCTGCACCAGCAGCGCAACCAGCAGCAGCAGTCGCCACGCGCGCGAAAGCTTGGTCCCGAGGTCCATGTCGATCCCATATGAGATATGATATCATAACTCAAGCGGATTGCGCTGCAACCGAACGCAAAGTCGTGCGTTTCAATGGCATGCCTTCGACCGCCATCCGCAACTATTGCTACGATACGGCCCAGCAGTGCCTCGTCATCCAGTTCGTCAGCGGGCAGACCTACAGCTATTTCGACGTCCCGCCCCACGTGGCGCTGGGCCTGGCCCGCGCGGGCTCTCGCGGCCGCTATTTCCAGCAGCACATCCGCGATCAGTTCGTCTACCGCCGGGAGCAATCGGCGGCGTAGCTCAATCCATATGGCGGATGCCGGCGCGCAAGTAGTCCCACCCGGTGATCAGCGTCAGGATCGCGGCGCCCCACAAGCTGACGATCCCGATGTAATGCGGTGACGAGCCGTTCGGCCCGTTGTGCACCGGCGCCATTGCGGCAACCAGCCACTGCGGCGCGTGCCAGCCGGGCAGCGCTCCGCCCAGGATCAGCGCGCCCAACGAGACGAGCTGGAGTGCAGTCTTCCACTTGGCGAGCTTGCTGACCGGCACCGAGACCTTCAACCCCGCGAGGAATTCCCTGAGGCCCGAAACCATGATCTCGCGCAGCAGGATGATCAGCGCCGCGATCACATGCAGGCCGGGGATGTCTCGGTTGTCGACCAGGATCAGGATCACCGCCGCGACCATGACCTTGTCCGCGATCGGATCGAGGAAAATCCCGAGCTTCGACACCGTGCCGCTCGCGCGGGCAAGATAACCGTCGAAATAGTCGGTTATCCCCATCAGGCAATAGAGCGCGAACGCGAAGCCGTAACCGGTTTCCCAACTCGGCCACCACAGCAGCCACAGCAGCAGCGGCACCGCGAAAATCCGCGACAGCGTGAGGATGTTGGGCAACGTCAGCATGGCCAAGCGCCCCCTTAACGCGCCAACCCGTCGCAAAAAAGGCAAGACTTGCCCCTTGTCCGCCTCTCTCATCTCGTTACACGTCGCACCGACGCTGGAGGGGCTGGCACGGATCGCATGACCACATCGACCCATTTGTTGAAGCGGCGCCGGTTTCTGCCGCTGTTCGCCACCCAGCTGTTCAACGCCTTCAACGACAACCTGTACAAGAACGCGATGGTGCTGTTCGTGGTGTACAGCGTCTACAACTCCGAGGCGGCCGAGGCGCAGTTCAGCGCGATCGCGTCGGGGCTGTTCATCCTGCCGTTCTTCATCCTTTCGGCGCTTTCCGGCCAGCTTGCCGACATGCGCGACAAGGCGCGGATCATCCGCATCATCAAGGCGTGCGAGATCGGGATCATGACCGTCGGCGCGGGCGGACTGATGCTCGCGTGGTACGGCATCCTCACGCATGTGCTGGCGATCCCGCTGATGCTGCTCGCGCTGTTCGCGATGGGGGTGCACTCGACGTTCTTCGGGCCGATCAAGTACGCGATCCTGCCGCAGCACCTGCACAAGGACGAAGTCCTCGCCGGCACCGGGCTGGTCGAAGCGGGGACTTATATCGCGATCCTGTTCGGCACCATCCTGGCGGGCTGGATCCCGGTCGAATGGGCGGCCGCGGGGGTGATCCTGACTGCGCTTGCAGGTTACGTAACGAGCTGGGAAGTGCCGCCGGCCCCGCCGATGGTCGAAGCCCAGCCGGTCGATCGGCACGTGATCCGCTCTTCGATCGAGCTCGTCCGCAACACGATGCACGAGCGCGAGGTGTTCTACGCGATCATGGCGATCAGCTTCTTCTGGACCATCGGCGCGGTGCTGTTCATCCAGTTCCCGCCGCTCGCCAAGAACGTGCTGATGGCCAGCAAGCAGGTCGCGAGCCTGTTCCTGGTGATGTTCTCGATCGGGGTCGCGGTCGGCTCGATCTCGATCAACGCCTTGCTCAAGGGCAAAGTGTCCGCCCGTTACGCCCCTGCCTCGGTGATCATGATGGGCGTATTCGTCGCGCTGTTCTGGTTCGTGTGCAAGCAGTGGTCGGCCGACCTTTCGAGCGACCGTCTGCTCGACGTGAAGGATTTCCTCTCGCAGCCGCTGGCGGTGCCGGTGCTGGTGGTGCTGCTGCTGATCGCGATCTCGGGGGGCATGTTCGTGGTGCCGCTCTATGCCTTCCTGACGATCAAGGTCGATCCCGGTCAGGCGGCGCGGACGATCGCCGCGAACAACATCGTCAACTCGGGCGCGATGGTGGTCGGCTCGCTGCTCGCGATCGGGCTGAGCGCGGTCGGCGTGCCGATCGTCGAGCAATTGCTGCTCAGCGCGGCGATGTGCCTCGTCTCGGCCTGGCTCGGCCAAGTGCTCTACAACGCGGAGAAAGCCTGCGCCGCCGATCAGGCGATATAGAGACTGACCGCAAGGAAGCAGGCACCGTAAGCCAGCAGGAACTGCCGCAAATCGCCGAGTGTGAACCGCCACGGCATGCGGGCGGGTACCGGCTCTTCGCATTTGCGCACGTGCGGCGGCAGGCTGGCAAGAAACGGGTGGCGGGCGGATTCGTCGGTGAGGACCAGGGAGCGGCGCATGGCGCCCTTGTTAACTCAAAAATAACCATCGCAAAGCGCGGAAAACCGGCCCGTCGCACAGCGGGACATTAACCGTTTCGATTCACGCTGCGCGCGTTGCCGGGGCGGCTGGCGCGCACTACCTTGCAGCAATGAGCGACACCCGCGCCCGAAGCGCCGCGCGACTGCTGGTCGATTGCCTCGCCGAGCAAGGCTGCGACCGCGTGTTCACCGTTCCCGGCGAAAGCTTCCTGCCGGTGCTCGACGCGCTGCGCGACACGCCGCAGATCCACACCGTCACCTGCCGCCACGAAGGCGGCGCATCGTTCATGGCCTGCGCCGACGGAGCGATCACCAGGCGGCCCGGCGTCGCCTTCGTCACCCGCGGCCCGGGTGCGACCAACGCAAGCATCGGCGTGCATGTCGCATTCCAGGATTCGCAGCCGCTGGTGCTGTTCGTGGGCGACGTGGCGAGCGCCGCGCGCGGTCGCGAGGGCTTTCAGGAAATCGACTTCCCGGCGTTCTTCGCACCTGTAGCCAAATGGGCCGCGCGGATCGACGATCCCATGCGCATCCCCGAATATATCGCGCGCGCGTTCTCGACCGCGATCTCGGGCCGACCCGGGCCGGTGGTGCTCGCGCTGCCGGAGGACATGCTGGCGCGCGAAATCGCCGGAGCGGCGCCCCGCCCGAAAGTCTACGCACCCGCGCAACCGCCTTGCCCCGACGCGGTCGCGACGCTGCTCGAGATGATCGGCGACGCCGCCGCGCCGGTCGCGATCGTCGGTGGAGCGGGCTGGAACCTCAAGGCGCGGACCTATTTCCAACAGTTCGCCGAGCGCGTCGGCATTCCGGTCGCGACCGCGTTCCGGCGGCAGGACGCGATCCCGCCCACTTCGCCCGTCTATTCCGGCAACCTCGGCTACGGCCCCAATCCGAAGCTCGTCGAGCGTATCAAGGCGGCCGACCTGCTGCTGGTGGTGGGCGCCCGGCTCGGCGAAGCGTCTACCGACGGCTACGCCTTGGTGACCCCGGAGCACCCGGGCCAGCTGTTGATCCACGTCCACCCCGACCCGAACGAACTCGGCAGCGTCTATCGCACCGACCTGCCGATCTGCGCCGACATGGCCGAGTTCGCCGAAGCCGCGGCGTTGTGGAGCGATGACGTCATTCCGTTCGATGCCGGCGCGCAAGCGCATGCCGACTGGAAGGCATGGTCCGCCCCCGGCGAGGACGGGACGAAGCTGGACCTCGCCCGCTGCCTCGCGAAGGCGCGCGAACTGCTGCCCGCCGACGCAGTGATCTGCAACGGCGCGGGCAACTTTTCCGGCTGGTGGCATCGCTACTGGCGCTACGAAGGGTATCCCTCGCAGCTCGCCCCGACCGCCGGGGCGATGGGCTACGGCGTGCCTGCGGCGGTCGCCGCGAAGCTGCGGCTGCCCGATCGCACCGTGGTCGCGGTCGCCGGCGACGGCGATTTCCTGATGAACGGGCAGGAGCTCGCGACCGCGATGCAATACGGCGTCGATCTGCTGGTCATCGTGGTCGACAACGGCTCTTACGGCACGATCCGCATGCACCAGGAGCGGGAATTTCCCGCCCGCGTGTCGGGGACCGATCTTATCAATCCGGACTTTGCCGCGCTCACACGTGCGTTCGGCGGCTGGGCCGCAGGGGTGGAGACGACGGAGGAGTTCGGACCTGCGTTGCAGCATGCGCTCGGGCGTTCGGGCGTCAGATTGCTGCACCTCGTCACCGATATCGAGCGGCTCAACGCGGCTGGAGCCACGGTCAGCGGATCGCGGGCCAAAAACTGAAAGGGCCGCCCGACGGACGGCCCTTACATCTCGGCTTAGGGCGAAGAGCGTCAGACTTTGTTGCCGAACGCGCCTTCGATCTTGCCCTTGAGGTTCTGCACCTGGCCCTTGGTGTCCTGCGCCCGGCCCTCAGCGCGGGTATCTTCGTCGTCGGATAGCTGCTTCATCTCACCCGCGACCTGGTTGGCCATCCCTTTGGCCTTGTCCTTGAGTTCGCCCATCGGTGTTCTCCTGGTTCGATCGGGCGGCCGGAATGGCCGCCCCTGCCCAACCGAAACGGCGCAAGAGCGCGGGTTGTTCCGCGCCTCAGCCTTTTGAAAGCGACAGAATCCGGTTCCATTCGTCCGGCCGCACCTCGGCCACGGACAGCCGTGAAAGCCGCACCAGCTCCATCTCCGCGAAAGCCGGATCGCCCTTGATTTCGGCGAGGGTGACCGGGCGCGCGAGCTTCCTCACCGGCTTCACCTTCACCGCCGCCCATTTGCCGTCGGGATCGCTCGGATCGGTAAGCCCCGCGGCACTCACCTCGACGATCCCGACGATCTCCTTGCCGGTCACCGAGTGATAGAAGAACGCCTGGTCTCCCACTTTCATCGTGCGCAAGTTGTTCGCCGCGCGGTGATTGCGCACCCCGTCCCAGGTCCCCTCACCCTCGCTCACGAGATCGTCCCAGCCGTATGCCTCGGGCTCGGATTTCATCAGCCAGTAACGCTTTGCCATGTGCTTTCCTTCCGCGGCGCGCGGCGCGGTCTAGCGATCTGTGGCGTGCGCCGCCAGACCTGCAAGAGCCCGCCGCCATCGGGACCTACAGCACCCTCCCCATTAACTGAAACTTCAGCGCCGTCGGCGATACGCGGCAGTCGAAAGCACCGAAGGAAACGCGCTTGGCCGGTCTGAGCGAACATATCGCCCTTGGAGAGCCCAGCCGCGAGCCGCGCATCGGCAAAGCCGAGCGCGATCTGGTCGCATTGGGGGTCGCGGTCGCGGCGATCATCCTGTTCGTCGGCACCGGCGGCACCGTGCTGCCGCGCGTCGTCCATGCCTGGCTCGACGGGGGCACGCATCCCGACGCGATGCTGACCAACGCCTTGCTGCTCAACATCGCGCTGATCATCTTCGGCTGGCGCCGCTACAACGATCTGGCGCAGGAAGTGAAGGAACGCCGCCGGGCCGAGCAGCTCGCGCGGCAGCTGGCGGAAACCGATGCGCTGACCGGCCTGCTCAACCGCCGTTCGTTCGCCCCCACGGGCGGGCGGCTGATCGGCGAGGCGCTGCAAACCAAGCGGGGCGCGGCGGTGCTGCTGATCGACCTCGACAATTTCAAGCAGGTCAACGACCTCCATGGGCACAAGACCGGCGACCGCCTGCTGATCGAAACCGCGGACCGGATGGGCGCGCTGATGCCGGTTGGCGCGGCGCTTGCCAGGCTCGGCGGCGACGAGTTCGCGTGCCTGGTCAACTACGACGCGCGCACCCCCGACAAGCTCGACCAGCTCGCCGCGACGCTGATCGAGACGATCGCCAAACCTTACGGATTTGACGGCAGCTCGTTCGAGGTGACGGTTTCCATCGGCATCGCCGCCACCAACGACGAGGTCGATCTGGCCAATCCGGAAGAATGCGTCCAGACGCTGACCCACCATGCCGACATCGCGATGTATCACGCGAAGAAGCAGGGGCGGAACCGCTACGCGTGGTTCGAGGCGACGATGGAAAGCGAGCTGCGCTTCCGCAACGAGCTGGAAACCGGCATCCGCCGCGGCATCGCCCAAGGCGAGTTCGTGCCGTACTACGAGCAGCAGATCGACCTCCAGACCGGCGACCTCGTCGGCTTCGAGATGCTCGCGCGGTGGAATTCGCCGCTGCTCGGCCTCGTCAGCCCCGACATCTTCATTCCGATCGCCGAGGAGATCGGGGTGATCGGCGAATTGTCCGAATGCCTGATCCGGCAGGCGTTCAGGGACGCCAAGGAATGGGACCCCGCGCTCACGCTGTCGATCAACATCTCGCCGATCCAACTGCGCGATCCGTGGTTCTCGCAAAAGCTGCTGCGCTTGCTGGTGGAATGCAACTTCCCCGCCAACCGCCTGGACATCGAGATCACCGAAAGCTGCCTGCACGAGAACATCGGCGTGGTCCGCTCGGTGGTTACCAGCCTCAAGAACCAGGGCATCCAGATCAGCCTCGACGATTTCGGCACCGGCTATTCGAGCCTCGCGCAGTTGCGCTCGCTGCCGTTCGACCGGCTGAAGATCGACCGCAGTTTCGTCCGCGAGCTGGCGCAGGAGGGCGCAAACTCCAAGGTGGTCGAGGCCATCGTCTCGCTCGGCCGCGGTCTCGATCTCCCGATCACCGCCGAGGGCGTCGAGAACGACCTGGTGCTCGCCGCCTTGCGCAAGATGGGCGGGCTGAAGGGCCAGGGCTACTATTACGGCCGGCCCGAAGATGCCGCGCGTACGCTCGACCGGCTCGCCCGCAAGCAACTGCTTGCCGTGCTTCAGCAGGTCGACGAGGAAGAAGACGCACGGCACGCGCGCGAAGAGGAAGTTCCGGCCGAGCCCGATCCGGTCCGCAAGGCGGCGCGCTAAGTCGCCAGGAGGGTTAGCGGCCGCTTAACCCCTGCCTAGGGGAATTAACCTATATTTCAGGGCTTTCGCCGATATCCCCTGGGCTGCATTCCGGGGGGAATATTCTTGGTACGGATCGGGGAGCCACAAGGGGGCGTGGAAGCAGGCCATGCGAAACGGCTGCACCGCGCAGGCCGCGACGTGATCGGGTTGGGGATTGCGGCGGCCGCGATCATCCTGTTCATCGGCACCGGCGGGTCGGTCATGCCGCGCGTGGTAAACGCATGGCTGGGCATGAGCCGCGGCCCCGAAGTGATCGCCGCGAACGCCTTGATCCTCAACATCGCGCTGATCATCTTCGGCTGGCGGCGCTACATCGATCTGACCCAGGAAATCCGCGAGCGCGAACTGGCCGAGGAACGCGCGCAGCGCCTGGCCGAAACCGACGTTCTGACCGGCCTGCTCAACCGCCGCAGCATCGGCGCCGAATCCGGACGCCTGATCGAAGCCGCCCGCGCCGCCCAGCGCGACGTCGCGCTGCTGCTGCTGGGGATCGACAACTTCAAGCAGATCAACGAGATCTACGGGCATGAGACCGGCGATCAGGTGCTGGTCGAAACCGCGCGGCGGCTGGAATCGCTCGTTCCGGGGGGCGGCGCCCTCGCCCGCCTCGGCAGCGACGAATTCATCGTCGTGCTGGCGTACGAGATCCGCGGCGAAGAAGCGGTCGACCGGCTCGCCGCGAACTTGATCGAAACGCTGGCTGTGCCGATAGAGCTCGAGAACCGGTCGATCAAAGCTTCGCTGTCGGTCGGGCTTGCCCGCACGCATGACGCCGACGAGCAGAGCAACGTGCTCAACAATCCGCAACTGTGCTTCCAATCGCTGCTGCGCCAGGCCGACATCGCAATGTCACAGGCCAAGAAGCACGGCCGCAAGCACTACGCGTGGTTCGAGCCTTCGATGGAAAACGAGCTGCGCTTCCGCAACGAGCTGGAGATCGGCATTCGCCAGGGCATCCCGGCGGGCGAGTTCATTCCCTACTACGAGCAGCAGATCGACGTCGGCACCGGCGAGCTGGTCGGGTTCGAGATGCTGGCGCGCTGGAGATCGCCTCAGCTCGGGCTGGTGAGCCCCGACATCTTCATCCCGATCACCGAGGAGATCGACCTGATCGGGGAGGTTTCCGAAAGCCTGATGCGCCTGGCATTCGAGGACGCGAAGACGTGGGACCCGAAGCTGACGCTGTCGATCAACGTCTCGCCCGTGCAACTGCGCGATCCCTGGTTTTCGCAGAAGCTGCTGCGCATGCTGGTCGAGAGCGGCTTTCCCGCTGCCCGGCTCGACATCGAGATCACCGAGAGCTGCCTGCACCAGAACTTCTCGACCGTGCGCACGGTGATGGGCAGCCTCAAGAACCAGGGCATTCACCTAACGCTCGACGATTTCGGTACCGGCTATTCCAGCCTTGCGCAGTTGCGCTCGCTGCCGTTCGACCGGCTGAAGATCGACCGCAGCTTCGTCGCCGAGCTGACGCGGGACCAGACCAATTCGAAGATCGTAGAGGCGATCATCTCGCTGGCGCGCGGGCTCGGGCTGCCGATCACGGTGGAAGGCATCGAGAACGCCCAGGTGCTCGACGAATTGCGCAAGATGGGCGACCTCGTCGGGCAGGGCTATTTCTACGGCCGTCCCGAAAACGCGGCCGAAACCTCGGCGCGGCTCGCTCACAAGAAGCTGCTCGCGACGTCGACGGTGATCCGCCAGGTGATAAAGCGCGATCCCGCGGCCGAGCTGCGCGCATCGCTCGCCCCGCCGCCGCTCGACCGCAAGGCTAGCTGAGCGCGCGCGCCGCGATTCGGCGGCGTTGCGGTTTACCGGCCGAGCGCCTAAACGCGCCGGCAAATGCGGATACCCTTCATCAAGATGCATGGCCTCGGCAACGATTTCGTCGTGCTCGACGCACGGCAGGACCGGCTGCTGCCGATCACCAGCGACCTCGCGCGGGCACTCGCCGACCGGCGCACCGGGATCGGCTGCGACCAGCTGATCCTGCTCGAGCGGTCGGGCAAAGCGGATTTCGCGATGCGCATCTTCAACCATGACGGGAGCGAGGTCGAATCCTGCGGCAACGCCAGCCGCGCGGTGGCCCTGCTGCACGGCGAACCGGCGAGCATCGACACCCGCGGCGGAGTGATCGAGGTGCGCCCGGCGGAAGGCGGCATCGCGGTCGACATGGGCATGCCGCGGTTCGGCTGGCAGGAAATCCCGCTCGCCTATGCGATGGACACCGCCTCGCTGCCGGTCGGGTGGGAGAACCTCGAGACTCCGCTTGCGGTGAACGTGGGCAATCCGCACGTGGTGTTCTTCGTGCCCGACGCCGACGCGATCGAACTCGACCGATTGGGCCCGCAAATCGAGCACGATCCGATCTTCCCCGAGCGGGTCAACGTCAACGTCGCGCAGATCGTCGATCGCAACGCGATCCTGCTGCGGGTGTGGGAACGCGGCGCGGGCCTTACCCGCGCCTGCGGCACCGGCGCCTGCGCCACCGCGGTCGCGGCGATGCGCAAGGGACTGGTGGATTCGACCGTCGCGGTTACCCTCCCCGGCGGCACGCTGACGATCGCGTGGGAGGACGGCGAGCCGGTCACGATGACCGGCCCGGCGGCGGAAAGCTTCCGCGGCACGTTCGATCCGGCCGACTTCGCCTGAAGCGCCGTTTCATGCCGGAAGTGATCTCGCTGGGCTGCCGCCTGAACCTCGCCGAGAGCGAAACCATCCGCGCGCTGCTGGCGGGCGAGCCGGACGTCGTGGTGGTCAACAGCTGCGCGGTGACTTCGGAAGCGGTGCGCCAGACCCGCCAGGCGATCCGCAGAGCACGCCGCAACTGGCCCGACGCGCGCTTGCTGGTGACCGGTTGCGCCGCGGAAGTGGAGCGGGACCAGCTTACGGCGATGCCCGAAGTGGACGGGCTGGTGGCGAACGCGAGGAAGCTCGACGCCCGCTCCTGGAACGTGCCGGCGCAGCCCGCGCTGGTTCCGCAAATTCATACCCGCGCGTTCATAGCGGTGCAGAACGGATGCGATCACGCCTGCACGTTCTGCGTGATCCCGCAAGGGCGCGGCGCGAGCCGTTCGCTGAGCGTCCGCCAGGTGCTGCGCGAGGTCGAGCGGCACCTTGCGCAGGGCGCGGCCGAGGTGGTGCTGACCGGGGTCGACGTCACCTCGTGGGGCCACGACCTGCCGGGCGCTCCGCGCCTCGGATCGTTGGTAAGCGCCGTGCTGGCGGCGTTTCCCGCACTGCGGCGCTTGCGGATGTCGTCGCTCGACGGGGTCGAGATCGACGCGGAACTTTTCGAGCTGTTCGCCGCTGAACCGCGCGTGATGCCGCATCTCCACCTTTCGCTGCAGCACGGTCACGATCTGATCCTCAAGCGAATGAAGCGGCGCCACGCGCGCGCCGATGCGCTCGGGCTGGTCCGCCGCCTTAAGGCCTGCCGCCCCGAGATCGCCGTGGGCGCCGACCTGATCGCGGGCTTTCCGACCGAGAGCGAAGAGATGCATCTGGCGAACCGTTCGATCATCGCCGAGCTGGAGATCGTCCACGGCCATGTGTTCCCTTATTCGCCCCGCCCCGGCACCCCGGCCGCGCGGATGCCGCAAGTCGCAAAAACGGTGATCGCCGCGCGCGCCGCCGAATTGCGCGAAGAGGTCGCAAAGGTGCGCCACGAATGGCTCAACCGCCAGCTCGGCCGCCCGCTCAGCGTCGTCGCCGAAGCCGACGGCACCGGCCATGCGGAGAACTTCGCACGGGTCGTAGTGCCCGCCGGCACGCCGCGCGGCGCGGTCGTCAGCGTCACGCCGAGCCGGATCGACGCGGGCGTGCTGCGATGAGCGGGCCGAGCTGGACCGAGCGGCTGTTCGGCGGGTTCCGCAAGACCTCGGAGCGCCTGTCCGAGAACCTCGCCGCCGCGGTCGGCACCGCGCGGCTCGACGACGCGACGCTCGACGACGTCGAGGACGCGCTGATCCTGTCCGACCTGGGCCCGAGCGCCGCCGGGCGCATCCGCGAGCGGCTGAAAGCGAAGCGCTTCGGCCTTGCGATCGGCGAGCAGGAGCTGAAGGAAGCCGTTGCCGAGGAGATCGCGGCGATCCTGCGCCCGGTCGCCAGGCCGCTCGAGATCGTGGCGTTTCCGCGCCCACAGGTGATCCTCACGATCGGGGTCAACGGCAGCGGCAAGACCACCACGATCGCGAAGCTCGCGCATTTGTTCCAGGAGCAGGACTACGGCGTGATGCTCGCCGCCGGCGACACGTTCCGCGCGGCGGCGATCGGTCAGCTCGCGGTCTGGGCCGAGCGGCTCGGGGTACCGATCGTCAAGGGGCCCGAAGGCGGCGATCCGGCGAGCGTGGTGTTCGACGCGGTGAAGGCCGCGACCGATCGCGGGATCGACGCGCTGATCGTCGACACCGCCGGGCGTCTGCAGAACAAGCGCGAGCTGATGGACGAGCTCGCCAAGATCCGCCGCGTGCTCGGCCGGCTCAATCCCGAGGCGCCGCACGACGTGGTGCTGGTGCTCGATGCGACCAACGGGCAGAACGCGCTCGCTCAGATCGACGTGTTCAAGGAAGTCGCGGGCGTGACCGGCCTGATCATGACCAAGCTCGACGGCACCGCACGCGGCGGCGTGCTGGTGGCCGCGGCCGAGCAATACGGCCTGCCGATCCATGCGATCGGTGTGGGCGAGAAAATCGACGACTTGCGCCCGTTCGACCCTGACCTGGTCGCCCGGGTGATCGCGGGAGTGGCGTGATGGCGGACGAGCAAGCACCGAGGTCCGCGAAAGCGACCGGCTCCGGCTGGCTCAACCTGGTGATCGATTACGGCCCGCTGGTGGTGTTCTTCGCCGCCTACAAATACTATTCGCGCGGCCAGGCGGAGATCGATGGCGTGATCCACGGGACGATCGCGTTCATTCTCGCTTCGTTCGCCGCGCTCGCGCTGTCGAAATGGCGGTTGGGCAAGATCTCGCCGATGCTGTGGCTCTCGACGCTGCTGATCGTCGGGTTCGGCTCGGTCACCATCTTCCTGCGCGACGAGTTCTGGATCCAGATCAAGCCCACCGCGATCTATCTGCTGTTCGCCGCCGCGCTGCTCGCCGGCTACTGGCGCGGCAAGGCAGTGCTGAAATGGCTGCTGGAGGCGGCGTTCGACGGGCTGTCGGACGAAGGCTGGCTGAAGCTGTCGCGCAACTGGGGCTGGTACTTCGTATTCCTTGCGCTGCTCAACGAAGTGCTGCGCCACACACTGAGCTTCGGCGACTGGTTGGCGGCCAAGATCTGGGTGTTCCTGCCGTTGTCGTTCCTGTTCACGTTCCTCCACCTGCCGATGCTGATGCGGCACGGGCTCGGGGCCGAGAGCAGGGAAGAGGAAGAAACGCGGCTACCCCCGCCCTGACGGAGCGAAACCCTCCCTGAGTTTGCTCGGAGAGGATCAGATCTCCATCTGGCTGCCCAGTTCGACCACGCGGTTGGTCGGCAGGCGGAAGAAATCCATCGGCGTTGCGGCATTGCGCAGCATCCAGGCGAACAGCCGCTCGCGCCAGATCGGCATGCCGGGCTTCTTCGAGCTAAGCAGGGTCTGGCGCGAGAGGAAGAAGCTGGTTTCCATCATGCTGAACGGCCCGCCCGCCGCGGCTGCGCGCTTGAGCGCGCCGGGAATGTCGGTTTCCTCCATGAAGCCGTAGTTCAACAGCACCCGATAGAAACCTTCGCCCAGATCGGTGATCTGCATCCGGTCGGCCGGGTCGACGTAAGGGATGTCGGCGATGTTCACCGTCAGCACCACCACCCGTTCGTGAATCACTTTGTTGTGCTTGATGTTGTGGAGCAGCGCCGAGGGCACCCCGCGGGTGGTCGCCGACATGAAGATCGCGGTGCCCTTCACGCGCTTGGTGCTCGAATGCGCGGACTTGGCGAAGATTTCGAGCGGCAGCTCCACTTCCGCCATGCGCGAGCGCATCAGGTGCCGGCCGCGCGCCCAAGTGGTTAGCAAGGTGAACGCGACGCCCCCGATCAGCAGCGGGAACCAGCCGCCATCGGGCACTTTGGTCAGGTTCGCGGCGAAATAGGTGCCGTCGACGATGAAGAAGATCAGCACCACCGGCGCGGCCAGCCACCACTTCCAGCGCCACACCGCCGTGACCAGCACCGCAAGCAGGAACGTATCGATCAGCATCGCGCCGGTCACCGCGATGCCGTAGGCCGACGCAAGGTTGGTCGAGGAGCGGAACGTCACCACCAGCATGATCACCGCGAAGAAAAGCGCCCAGTTGATGACCGGGATGTAGATGTGCCCCGCCTCGGTCTCGCTGGTGTGGCGGATCGACAGGCGCGGGATGAAACCGAGCTGGATCGCCTGGTGCGTGACCGAGAACGCCCCGGTGATCACCGCTTGGCTGGCGATGAAGGTGGCGCAGGTGGCGAGGATCACCAGCGGCAAGCGCAGCACGTCGGGCGCGAGAACGAAGAACGGGTTGACGATCGCCGCTTGCGCGGTCGCCCCGTCCATCGAGATGATCATCCCGCCCTGGCCGAAATAGTTGAGCAGCAGGCACGGCCAGACGAAGCCGAACCACGACAGGCGCATCGGCCCGCGGCCGCCGAAATGGCCCATGTCGGAATAGAGAGCCTCGGCGCCGGTCACTGCCAGCACGACCGTGCCGAGCGCGAGAAAGCCGATCCACTTGTCGGTCAGGAAAAAGTCGATCGCGTACCAGGGCGAGAGTGCCCAGAGAATTTCGGGCGTCTGAACGATCTGGATCGCGCCGAGCACCGCCAGCACGCCGAAATAGAGAATCATCACCGGCGCGAACAGCGCGCCCACCTTGGCGGTGCCGCGCTTCTGAATGAAAAACAGGCCCACCAGCAGGACCAGCGCGATCGGCACGACCAGGGGAGTAAGATTGGATTGGACGACCGTGAGGCCTTCCACCGCCGATAGAACCGACATGGCCGGGGTGATCATGCTGTCGCCGTAGAACAGCGAGGTCGCCAGCACTCCCAGCAGCACCGCCAGCCAGCCGTAGCGCGATCCGCCGATGTAGCGCGAGATCAACGCGACCAGCGCGAGGCTGCCTCCCTGCCCCTTGTTGTCGGCGCGCAGCAGCAGCCCGACGTATTTGATCGAGACGACGATGGTCATCGTCCAGAAGATCAGGCTGACCACGCCCATCACGTGGAAATCGTCGAGCGTCAGCTTGTGGTGCCCGGTGAACGTCTCGCGGAAAGCGTAGATCGGACTGGTGCCGATGTCGCCGAACACCACCCCGATCGCGCCGATCGCCATCTTGAGGATGGCCGGATGGCGGCCGTTCCCGTGGTGGCTGTAGGAATACCCGGCGTCGGGTTGCGGCGTCTCGGTGTCGTTCATCGAGTTTCCGCGCCCCCAATTGCACGGTGCTTGGCGGGACAAAACCCGCGAAACGGGCGTCGGCGCTTAGCAGGGACGTTATCGCGCTGCAACACGGCGGATTTCCGCGACTTAGCGCCCGGATTCTGCCGCGCCGGCGGCGATCCGGCGCATCAGGCCGTCGAGCGCCGCGAGTCGGTCGGCGAGGATGTCGCGGCCGGCCGCGTCCGGGGGCAGCGCAGCGAGGCTTTTGCTCCACAACTTGTGCGCCTCGATCAGCTTGCCCTGGCGGATCAACGACAATCCGACGAAGAACGGCGGGCCCGGGCTTTGGGGCAAGGCGTTCGCCGCGTGATCGTAGGCCAGCAGCGCGGCCGGCGTCAGCGCGCCGTCGGCATGGAAGGTCAGCGCCGTGCCGAGCGCGAGCCAGGCATCGCCGTCGTCCGGGTTTTGCCCGACGATGCCGGAAAGGAGATTGGCGGCGGTGTCGTATTCGCCCTGGCGCATCATCGCGTCCGCGGTGACGGTGAGCGGGCTGCGCGAGTGCTGCGGTTCGGGGACCATCGCCTTGCGCAGCTCGACGATCTGTTCGCCTTCACCCTTTTCCGGCGAAACCGACGCTTTGGGGGCGCCGGGAAGCGAAGGCGAGCCTTGCACGCCATAGCCCGCGAGGCCCAGCGCCAGCGCGGCCAGGACGATCGCCCAGCCCTTGTGCGGCACGCGGAACGCGAGCGCGATCGCCGCGAAGCAGGCGATCGCAAGAGCGATGGCAACCGCCCAGCTCATTTCGCCCGCCTCAGCCGCCGGGCGAACACGATGCCCGCCACCACCAGCAGCAGCGCGGGCACCGCGAACAGCGGCCAGGTGGTCGCGCTCAGCACCGGCTTGTAGCTGATGTAGTCGCCGTAGCGTTCCATCAGCCAGGCGCGGACCGCCTCGGGCTGCTCGCCAGCCTTGATGCGCAGGCGCACCTGGTTGCGCATGTCGCCGGCCATCGAGGCGTCGGAATCGGCGATCGACTGGCCTTGGCAGACGAGACAGCGCAGCGTTTCCATCAGCGCCTCGGCCTTCGCCTCGAGCCGCGGGTCCTCGAGCTGCTTGTAGGCATAGGGCGCGGGCGGCATCGTGTCGTCGGCGATCAGCGGGCTCGCGAGGATCGTCGCAATCCCGGCGAACGCCGGGATCGCCGTCCGCCAGGCGCGACGCAGCGATCCGGCGCCAAGAGGCCAGCGGTCGCGGAGCGAGCCCCTGACGACGAGAAACGGCGAGCTCACGCCCCCGCCTCCTTCAGCTTCGCAAGGATCATCGGCACGTCCTCCGGCCGGATGTCGCCGATGTGCTGATAGCGGATCACGCCCTGTCCATCGATCACGAAGCTTTCGGGCACGCCCGACGAACCGAGCTCGACCGGCACTTGCGACACCTCGTCGGCGCCGATCCGCGCAAAGGGATTGCCGCGTTCGGACAAGAACTCGGCCAAATCGTCCGGATGATCGCGCAAGTCGATCCCGAAGATCGTCGCCCCCCGGCGCTCGAGCTCGACGAGCTGCGGCGCCTCGGCGATGCACGGGACGCACCAGCTGCCGAAGATGTTGAGCAGCTTGGGCTTGCCGTCGCGCAGATCTGCGGTGGAAAGTCCCGGCCGCTCCGGGCTCGCGGGCGGAAGCGCGAACTGCGGCACGGGCTTGCCGATCATCGCGCTGTGGATGTCGTTGCCGTACGGGTGGATCAGTTGCATCGCCACCACGATGCAGATGCTGATGAACAGCGCCAGCGGCACCCACAAGCTCCAGCGGGCGCGGCTCATCGCGGCGCCTCCTCGCGCCGCGCCGCGACCCGGGCATGCGCATAGCGGCGCCTGAGATCGGCCGAAAGCCGGCCAAGCAACGCCAGCAGGCCGCCGAGCCCGATCAGGATGCCGCCCAGCCAGATCATCGTGACGAACGGTTTCCACCACAGCCGCAACTGCCAGCGGCCGCCTTCGACCCGCTCGCCGATCACGGTGTAGAGCTGGCCGTTCCAGCGGGTCAGCAGCGCGCTTTCGCTGGTGGTCTGCGGCGGATCCCAGAACGTGCGCGACTGCGGCGCGAGCGTGCTCGGCGCGTGGCCGTCATAGCTAACTTGCAGCCTGCCTTCGAGCGCGGTCCAGTTCGGCCCCGCAACCGGGTCGACCGACACCAGCGTGACCTTCCACGGGCCGACGCCGACGGTTTCCCCGACCCGCGCCGCGATCAGCCTTTCGCTGGTGAAGCTGCTGTCGATCGACATGCCGAACAGCGAGACCGCGATGCCGAAATGCGCCAGCGCCATACCCCACACGTTGAGGGGCAGGCGGCGCAGCGAACGGCCCCGGAGCGGCAGGAACGATGCCGCGGCCACCGCCACCGCGAGCGCCAGGCCGAGCGTCGGCAGCAGCTTCATCCCCGCGCCGAGCGCGGCGGCCACCAGCACCGCGAGCGCGAGCGCGGCCAGCAGCACCAGCTCGGTGCGAAACCGCCCGAGCCGATCGCGGCGCCAGCGCAGCAACGGCCCGATGCACAATACCACCAGCATCGGGAACACGAAGATCGCCGAGACCGGATTGAAGTATGGCGGGCCGACCGAAACCCGCACCCCGAACGCCTCGGTAATCAGCGGGTAGAGCGTGCCGAGCAATACGATCGCAAGGATCGAGGTCAGCGCGACGTTGTTGGCGACCAGCGCGGCCTCGCGGCTGGTCACCGCGAAGCGCTCGCCTTCGGCCACCGTTCCGGCGCGCAAGGCGAAGATCGTCAGCGCGCCGCCGATGTAGATCGCCAGCAGCACCAGGATGAACGCGCCACGCTCGGGATCGATCGCGAACGCATGGACGCTGGTGAGGATGCCCGAGCGGACCAGGAACGTGCCGAGCATGCTCATCGAGAACGCGATCACGCCGAGCATGATCGTCCACGCGCGCAACGCATCGCGCGCCGCCAGCACGCTGACCGAATGGAGCAGCGCGGTCGCCGCGAGCCACGGCATCAGCGAAGCGTTCTCGGTCGGGTCCCAGAACCACCAGCCGCCCCAGCCGAGCTCGTAATAGGCCCAGTAGCTGCCGGCCGTGATGCCGAGCGTGAGGAAGATCCACGCGCCCAGCACCCACGGCCGCATCGCGCGCGCGAACGCGGGCGTCACTTGCCGCGTCACCAGCGCGCCGACCGCGAAGCTGAACGCAACCGACAGCCCCACGTAGCCGAGATAGAGGGTCGGCGGATGGAACGCGAGGCCGATGTCCTGCAGCAGCGGGTTGAGCCCGTTGCCTTCGGGCGGCGGCATCGCCAGCCGCTCGAACGGATTCGAGGCGAACAGCAGGAACGCATAGAACCCGAGCCCGACGAAAGCTTGCGCGGCGAGGGTGGCGAGCAGCGTCGGCTCGGGCAGCCGCCGTTCGAGCAGCGCGATCAGTGCGCCGGCGAGCGACATGATCGTCACCCACAGCATCATCGAGCCTTCGTGATTGCCCCATGCCCCCGCAATCTTGAAGATCAGCGGCTTCATCGAGCTCGAGTTCTCCGCCACCAGCGCGACCGACAGGTCGGTGCGGGCGAACACCAGCAGCAGCGCGCCGAACGCCAATGCGGCGAGCGCACCCTGGACCACCGCCGTCGGCCGCACGAGCGCCGCCAGCGTCTCTTCTCCGCGCAATGCAAACACCCCGGCGAGCAATTGCAGCGCGGCGAGCGCCGCCGCGAGCCACAGCGCGGCAAGGCCGAACTCGGCGATCACTGCGTGTTCGCCACGGCGGCGCGCTTCTGCTGAGCGGTCATGTCCTGCAGCTCGCGCGGGACGTAGTTCTCATCGTGCTTGGCAAGCAGGGTGTCGGCGACGAAGGTGCCATTCGCGGCGAGGTGGCCTTCGGCGACGACGCCGGAGCCTTCCTCGAACAAGTCGGGCACGATCCCCGAATAGCGCACCGGGACTTTGGCTTTGTCGTCGGTCACCACAAACTCGATCGTCACCCCGTCGGGCTCGGACTTGAGCGAGCCCTTTTCGACCATTCCGCCCAGCCTACCGGCCTGACCCGGCGGCGGCGGGTGCGCGACGATGTCGCTCGGCACGTAGAAGAAGCTCGCCTGGTTCCTGAGCGCCCAGGCGGCGAGCAGTGCCGCGCCGACCAGCGCGACGAGCGCGATCAGGATCAGCGCCAGCCGCTGGTGCTTCGGGGCCAATGTCGCGCTCACTTCCCGCGAACCTTGTCCCGGCGCGCCTCGGCGCGGCGCATGCCGAGCCAGCTCCAAGCTACCAGCGCCGACGTCGCGACCACCCCCAACGCGTAGGCGGCGATCACGTAGTGCCACTGGTCGAGCGCCTCGCGCATCGGCTCAGGCTCCCTCGGCCTTGCGCCGCAGCCGCGCCTCGGCCTGGATCTCGGCGAGCAGCGCGCGCATCCGGGCGAGCATCACGCCGGCGAAGATCAGGGTGAAGCCCAGCGTCGCGGCCAGCAGACCCCACAGGAACGGCGCGGCCATCGCCGAGCTGTCGATCGTGAGGCTGGGCGGCTGGTGGAGCGAGTTCCACCAGATCACCGAATAATGGATGATCGGCAGGTTCACAGCTCCGACCAGGCCGAAGATCGCGACGATCCGGCTCGAGGCGCCCTCGCGGTCGGCCGCGCCGGCGAGCGCGATGTAACCGAAGTAGAGGAACAGCAGCACCAGCATGCTGGTGAGGCGCCCGTCCCACACCCACCAGGTGCCCCAGGCCGGACGGCCCCACAGCGATCCGCTTGCGAGGCACAGCGCGCAGAACACCGCGCCCGGCACCGCCGCCGCGCGGCCCGCGAGCGCGGCAAGCGGATGGCGCCAGACCAGCTCGACGAAACTCGCCGCCGCGATCGCGCCCCAGCCGGCCATGCCGAGCCAGGCGGAAGGGACATGGATGAAGAGGATGCGCACCGTGTCGCCCTGCAGCCGCTCGGGCGGCGCATAGAACAGCCCGTAGACCAGCGCAGCGCCGGCAATCAGCAGCCCCGCCGCCAGCAGCGGGGCGGTGAGCGGGCGGGCAAGGCGCAGGAAGCGGGCCGGATTGGCGAAGCCGTGCATGGTCGATTGGTCGCTATTCGCGGGCGCTTTGACAGGTGCTGAACCGCGGGGCAAGCAAAGTCGTCGTCCCGGACCAGATCCGGGACCGCTGGCCACAGACGCGGAGCTTGAGGCACGCGATCCCGGCGTTGTGGCTCCGCCACGCCTTCGGCTCCGCCGGGATGACGATTATGCGCGCCCGATCAGCTCCCGCGCCATGCGATCGGCCACCGTGTCGGGCGACAGGCCGCTCGCGTCGCTTTCGTGCCAGATCGCTTCGAGGCGCTGCGGAATCCGTTCGATCCGCTCGTTTACTTCGGCGGCGGTGTGCGGCTTGCCCGCACGGCGGCCGAGATATTCGAGGGCCACGTCAATGATCCCGCCGGCGTTGATCACATAGTCCGGCGCGTAGAGGACTCCGCGCGCCGCGAGCAATGCACCATGCTCCGACCGCGCGAGCTGGTTGTTCGCCCCGCCCGCGACCACCGCGCAAGCCAGCGCGGGAATGCTCGTATCGTCGAGGACCGCGCCGAGCGCGCACGGGCTCAGCACGTCGCACGGCGTGGACAAAATCGCGTCTGCCGGCACAGCGGCTGCGCCGAGTTCATGTGCGAGTGCCGCGGCTTTCGCCGGATCGACATCGGCGAGCGTCAGTTTCGCGCCGTCGCGCGCCAGCAGCCGCGCGACCCCGCCGCCGACGCTGCCGGTTCCCTGGACCGCAACGTGAACGCCTTCCATACCCTCGCGGCCGAGCTGGTGCTTCACCCCAGCCTTGATCCCGAGATAGATTCCGTACGCCGTGAACGGCCCGGGATCGCCGCCGGCCATGCCCTCGCCCACCGGCAGGCCCGAAACATGATCCGTCGCCCTGGAAATCGCGACCATGTCGGCCTCGCTCATGCCAACGTCCTCGGCGGTGACGTAGCGCCCGCCCAAGGTTTCGATCGCGCGCCCGTACGCGGCAAGCATCTCGGGCGTCTTGCGGCGATCGGGCCCGGCGAGGATCACGCCCTTGCCGCCGCCCATCGGCAGCCCGGCCATCGCGTTCTTGTAGCTCATTCCGCGCGACAGGCGCAGCGCGTCGGTCAGCGCGCCGACGGGATCGGCATAGTGCCAGAATCGCGTGCCGCCCCCGCCCGGGCCGAGATGGGTGGAATGCAGCGCGATGATCGCGGTCAGGCCGATTTCGCGATCGTGCACGAACTGCAGCAGCTCGTGATCGTCGAAATCGGGTTCGGTCCAGAACGCCGTCACCTGTCCCACCTTGTCAAATATCGCCCGCAAGGGGCAGGAATGGCTGGAAAATGGGGCGAATGACGGGATCCGAACCCGCGACCTCCGGTACCACAAACCGGCGCTCTAACCAACTGAGCTACATTCGCCATGAGCCAGGCACGCTTGCCGTGAAGTGTGCTCTCGGGCAGGCGCGCGAAAGGGTCAACCCCATCCGGGCGCGGGCGCGAGCCTGTTGCACAGACGCCCCGCTAAGCAAAGCGAAAACTGCGCTATGCGGCCGACGGCGAAACAATCTTGCGCCGTCGCTTTCGCTTGATCGGACGAGCCGCGCAGTTACCGTCTCCGACCATGCTCGCGCCCGGCGAATCCTCCCCCGAAATCCTCCGCGCTCGCGAGGGCATGCGGCGCCTGCCGAGCCCAAAGCTGGACTTGTTCACCCTGCCCGGCTTGGTCTCACCCGAGCTGTGCGTCGAGCTGATGCGGCTGATCGACATCAACCGCCGACCCTCGACCCTCGCCGACACCAATGGCGACCACTATTTCCGCACCAGCGAGACGTGCGATCTCTCGCCGGACGAACCGGCGGTGCAAGCGCTCGAGCGGCTGCTGTTCGATCTCAACGGCATCGATCCCGCGCATGGCGAGCCGATCCAGGGCCAGCGTTACGAGGTCGGCCAGGAATTCAAGGCGCACACCGACTATTTCGAGCCGCACGGTCCGGATTTCGAGAAATACTGCTCGGTCGCCGGGCAGCGGACGTGGACCTTCATGGTCTATCTCAACACCGTCGAGGCGGGCGGCGCGACCCGGTTCAAGGTCGCGAACAAGCTGTTCCAGCCCGAGCAGGGCCGGCTGGTGTGCTGGAACAACCGGCGGCCGGACGGCAGCGGCAATGCCGCGACGCTGCACCATGCGATGAAGGTGAGAAAGGGCCTCAAATACGTGATCACCAAGTGGTATCGCGAGCGGCCGTGGGGATGGGCCGATGCCTGAGACGAAGCCGCGCAACGCAAGCTGCCATTGCGGCAGAGTGAAGTTCACCGTCGAGCTGCCGGAGGAACTGCGCGGCGCGCGCTGCAACTGCTCGATCTGCTCGATGAAAGGTGCGGTGACGGTTTACGCGCCGATCGAGGCGCTCACGATCGTCGAAGGCGAGGACGCGCTTGGCTGCTATCGCTTCAATACCGGAACGGCGGCGCACTATTTCTGCTCGAACTGCGGCATTCATTGCTTCCATCGCACGCGCACCGATCCCAACACATACGGCATCAACGCCGCCTGTCTCCAAGGCGTCAGCCCGTTCGATTTCACCGAAGTTCCGGTCGCCGACGGCGTGCGGCATCCGTCGGACCACGGCGGCGTGCGACGGCAATTCGGAGTGTTGCGGTTCGAGCGGTTCGAAAGGTAGCCCATAGCAAAAGGGCGGACCCGAAGGCCCGCCCTGCGCATGATCCGTGAATGAAGCCGCTCAGGCTTTCTTGAGGCTGAGCCCGCCGAAACGCTTGTTGAACTTCGCGACGCGCCCGCCGTCCTGCAGCCGCTGCGGGCCACCGGTCCACGCCGGGTGGCTCGTCGGGTCGATCTCGAGGCTCATCGTATCCCCTTCGCTGCCCCAGGTGGTGCGCGTCTGGAATTCGCTGCCGTCGGTCATCTTGACCGTGATCGTGTGGTAATCGGGATGGATATCGGGCTTCATCGCAAGTCTCGGTTCCTGTTGCGGCCGGTTCCGACCGGCCATGGGAAAGGCGCGCGGATAGCGGCGACGGGCCCTAATTGCAAGGCCGTCGGCTCAGGCTGGCGGATCGGCGATCATCGCGGTGAATTCGCACTCGCACGTCGTCTTGCCCTCGACGCTGGCGTTGCCGGCGAACTTGTACACCCGGCTGCGCTTCTGGATGAATTCGACCCTGAGATCGAGCAGGCAGCCCGGTTCCACGGGCGCGCGGAACTTGGCCCCGTCGATGCCCATGAAATAAACGAGCTTGCCGGTGTCGGCGAGTTCCAGCGTCTCGATTCCAAGGATCGCCGCGGCCTGGGCCATCGCCTCGACCTGCAGCACCCCCGGCATGATCGGCCGGCTCGGGAAGTGGCCCTGGAAGAACTGCTCGTTGAACGTGACCGCCTTGACGGCGTGGATCCGCTCCCCGAGATCGAGGCTGACGACGCGGTCGACCAGCAGCAGCGGATAGCGGTGCGGCAGGGCCTTGAGCACGCCCGCGATATCGAAGCCCGTCGAATTGGGGGACGTCGCGTCGCTCACTGCCCTGCCTCGCAAGCCTGCGTCAGCGGCCCTGGACCGGCGGCCCCGCCGGAGCAGTCGCCGCAGGCTGCTGTGCCGCCGGAGCGGCGCCGGCCGGTTGCTGGGCGGCCTGCTGCTCGCGCATCTCGCGCGGCAGCCAGCCCGGAGGCGGCACCAGCTGCGCGGTCGGCAGCAGCTTGTTGAGCTCGTCGATCACCGCCTGGTTCATGTCGTAGCTCTGGGCGCGATAGACGACGATGTTGTCGCGGTTGAGGATCAGCGAGACGCCCTTGGCCTTGGCCGCATTCTCGACCGCCTGGCCGAGCTTGTCCTGAATTTGTTCCTGCACGTATTCCTGCGACAGCGCGACCGGCGCGAGGATCTGGTTGAGCTCGTTCTGGCCGTTCTGGTCGAGCTGCTGGATGGCGCTCGCCTGTTGCTGCAATGCCGAGCGGTTGGCGTTCGGCTGCTTGCTGTCGGCTTGAAGCTTGTCGACCATCGGCTGGATCTGCGCCTTGAGTTGGTCGCTGCGGGTCTTCGCCTGGTCGTACTGCGTCTTGTAAGTCACCGGGCGCTGCTGCTCGGCCGTCTTATACGCAGAGGACTGGGCCAGGACGTAGGGCAGATCGACCACCCCGACGGTCTTGAGCTCCTGGGCGGCGGCGGGCGCGACCGCGAGCGGCCCCGCAGCCATGAGGATGAGGCCGGCAGCTGCCACCGGCTGGAGAAGGAGTTTCATCAGAATTGGGTTCCTACGTTGAATGAGAATGCCTTGGTGTCGTCGCCCTTCTGCTTGAGCAGGACTTTGGCGAAATCGATACGGAACGGGCCGAACGGCGACTTCCAGTTGACCCCGATGCCCACCGAGAGGCGGGGCTTCGCGGTATCGCCGAGGAACACCTCGCGGAACGCGCCGCTGTTGGTGCCCTGCGCCGTGTTGTTCGCGCTGGTCAGGCACGCCGGAGGATTGGGGTTGACCGGGTTGGTGACGGTGGATGTCGACGTCGCGGTGCAGACGCCGGTGGTGGCGTCGACCGACGCCGCGTCGACTTGGGTGTAGAGCGGATTGCCGTTGGCGTCGCGCGCCGGGTAGAACACCCCGTTCGGGCCGGTATCGATCAGCTGGGGCTCCCGGACGTGGAACACCGAGCCGACATCCATGAAGATCGACGGGCGCAGGCCCATCTCGCGCGCGCCGCTGCCCAGCGGAATCTCGAGCTCGACTTTGCCGAGATAGTAGATGTCGCCGCCCAGCGCGTCCTGGTAGAGGTTGTCGGAGTTGCTCGGATCGGTGAACGTGTAGCCGCCGTGGCTCGAGCAGTCGGCCGCCACGCTGCCGTCGGCGCAAGCCGGCAGCGAGGTTCCGTTGGCGTCGGTTCCGAACGCATAGCTCTGACGGATAATGCGCGGGCCAACGCCGCGGATATCGAACCCGCGCATCTGCGGCTCGCCCAGGAAGAAGCGGTCGGTAAGCCGGACCGGATCGTCGAACGGCCCGCCCGAGCCGAGACCCTTGATGTAGCCGCCTTCGGCATTGACGGAGAAGATCCATCCCCCGCCCAGCGGCCAGTAACGTCCGTAATTGGCGCGGAACTTGGCGTATTTGACCGAGCCGCCCAGGCCCGAGAAATCGAGGTTGAGCGACCAGGTGGAGCCGCGCGTCGGATGAACGCGGTTGTCGAGCGAAGTGGATACCAGCGAGAACCCGACGATCGAGCTCGTCCGCTTGCCGAGCGCATCGCACAGATAGCGGCTGGCGCGCAGCGGATCGCACGTGTCGTTGTCGCTGTTGCCGAGGATGCCGTCACCGTTCATGTCGGTGAAGTAGGTGCTCCGGTCGAGCGTCACGTTGTCGAGGTTGAGCGTGTAGCGGCCGATCAGCGAAAGGTATTCCGTCAGCGGCACGCCGGCACGCATCTGGAACCCGGTGGTGTCCTGCTGGAACGTGGTGTTGCGGTCCGAATCGATCTCGTTCCAATTGTTCACGTCGGTCCGGTAGACGTCCATCCCGAACGAGAAGTTCTTGTCCCACACGTAGGGCTCGGTGAAGCTCAGCTGGAAGCTGCGCTGGTAGGACGAATAGTTCGCGCTGATGCCGACGATTTGGCCGCGGCCGCGGAAGTTGCGCTGCTGGACCGACGCCGAAAGGATGAAGCTTTCGAGCGAGGAGAAGCCGGCCGAAAGCTGGAGCTCGCCGGTCGCCTGTTCCTGGACGTTGGCGTTGAGCACGATTCGGTCCGGCGCGCTGCCCTGCGCCTGCTGGACTTCGAAGTTTTCCTGGAAATAGCCGAGCGACTTGATCCGCTCCGTCGAGCGCTTGACCGCGAAGCTGTTGAACGCATCGCCCTCGGTGATGCGGAACTCACGGCGCACGACCTTGTCCTGGGTCAGCGTGTTGCCGTTTACGTTGACCGCCTCGACGTAGACCCGCGGAGCTTCCTTGAGGACGAACTTGAGGCTCATCGTCAGGTTGTCTTTGTCGCGGGTGAATTCCGGATCGACGTTGGCGAAGGCATAGCCGAACGTGCCCGCGGTCTGGGTCAGCGAGTCGACCGTGTCCTCGACCGCCTTGGCGTTGTACCAGTCGCCCTTGTGGATCGCGAGCTGCTTGGTCAGCGAGGCGCCGTCGAAGTCGCGGATCTGGCTTTCGACCGAAATGTCGCCGAACTTGTAGCGCTTCCCTTCCTCCGCCACGTAAGTGATGATGAAGTCCTTCTTGTCCGGGGTCAGCTCGGCGACCGCCGAGACCACCCGGAAATCGGCGTAGCCCTGCGTCAGGTAGAACTGGCGCAGCTTCTGCTGGTCGTAGGCAAGCTTGTCGGGATCGTAGCTGGTGCCCGAACTGAACACGCGAAACCAGCGCGACTGCTTGGTCGCCATCTGCTCGCGCAGCTCGCCATCGGAGAACTTCTCGTTGCCGATGATGTTGATCTGGCGGACCTTGGACTTGGGCCCTTCGTGGATTTCGAAAATGATGTCGACGCGGTTCTGCGGCAGCGCCACGCTCTTGGGCTCGACGGTCGCGGCGAAGCGGCCCTGGCGCTTGTAGAGCTCGATGATCCGGTCGACGTCCGCGCGGACCTTCGAACGGGTGAAGATCTCGCGCGGGGCGAGCTTGATCTCGGGCTGGATCTTGTCGTCCTTGATCCGCTTGTTGCCCTCCAGGATGATCCGGTTGATCACCGGATTTTCCTTGATCTGGATGGTCACGTCGCCGTTGTCGTTGCGAATGCTCGCATCGCTGATCAGCTCGGTGCCGTAGAGATCCTTCAGCGCCTGGTCGGCGGCAACCTGGCTGTAGGGCTGGCCGACCCTGAGCTTGATATAGCTGAGCACGGTCGAGGGCTCGAGCCGCTCGGCGCCCGTCACCGTGATCGAGCGGATGATCTGCTCTTGCGCGGGGGCCGGCGCGGGCGTGGGCTGCGCGGGCGCCGGAGCATCGGCGGCCGGAGCCGCTGCGTCCGCGGTCGAAGCCGGCGCATCCTGCGCTTGGGCGACGCCCGGAAAACCGGCAAGAATCGTGGTGCCCAGCAGTGCGGCAGCGAATTGCGGAACTTGCAGTCTGTTGCCGTTACGGCCCATTTCCCGTCCAATCTTCGTCACGGCTTATCCCGTCACCCACCGGCCGTCGGCCGCCACCATTTCGGACAAGTTCCGCGCACCGCACCTGAACGCCGCCCCTTGCCCGATGAAGTGGCGCCGATCAAGCGATTGTCCGATGAAGCGAGGTCCCGACCCGTCCTTTTCCCGTCCCGGCACAGCGCCGCTTATTTCCCGAACAGGGGAAGCGATGCGATGTCGTTGACCGTGACGAACAGCATGAGCGCGAGCACGAGTGCCACGCCGGTGCGGAACGCCCATTCCTGACTGCGCGGACCGACCGGCTTACGACGGACCGCTTCGGCCGCGTAGAAAGCCAGATGCCCGCCGTCGAGGGCCGGAATTGGCAGCAGGTTAATGAATGCCAAATTAATTGAGATGAGGGCGATGAACCACGCGAACGAAAGCGGCCCCTGGGACAGGCTTTGGCCCGAATACTGGGCGATCTTGACCGGCCCGCCGAGCTCGCGAACCGAGCGTTCGCCCGAGACGATCTGCGCAAGGCCGGTGACCATTGTCGAGACCACTTCGCGTGTCTGCTGCACCGCCAGCGCCGCCGCCTCCAGCGGCCCGACCCGAACGAAATGGGCTTTGGCGTACAAGCCGAGCATGCCGACATGCTGCTTGTTGCCCAAACCATCGTCCATTGCGGTATCCGCGATCGTTACCGGGAAAGTCAGCTTGCGCCCGGCGCGCTCGACCTCGATCGCGATCCGCTTGCCCGGATGCATCAGCGTCTTGTTCTGCACTTCGGTGAAGCTCGCGATGCGATCGCCGTCGATCGCCACGATCCGGTCACCCGGCCTCAGGCCCGCATCGCGCGCGGCCGAGTGCTGGGTGAACGAGCCGACCACCGGCGCAATATCCGGCTTGCCGAACGCGAGGAAGAAGGCAGCGAAGATCAGCACCGCGAACAGCAGGTTCGTCACTGGCCCCGCCGCCACGATCAACGCGCGCTGCCATAACGGCTTCGCCTGGAACGTCCTCGCGCGCTCTTCCGGCGGGAGGTTGAGCCATTCCTCGCTCGGCTGGCTCGCCGGGCCCATGTCGCCGGCGAACTGGACGTAGCCGCCCAGCGGCAGCGCGGCGAGCTTCCAGCGGGTACCGCGCCGGTCGGTGCGGCCGATCAGCTCCTTGCCGAAACCGATCGAGAACGCGTCCGCTTTCACCCCGCACCAGCGGCCGACGAGGTAATGGCCGAGCTCGTGGATGGTGACGAGCGGCCCCAGCACCAGCAGGAAACCGAGGATCATCATCCACCAGGGCACCGATTGGCTCAACTCAGGCAACCTCCAGCATTTCCTTGGCACGAGCCCGGGTTTCGGCGTCCACCGCGAGGACTTCGTCCAGCGTGGCGGGTGCGGCCGGGATAGCGCGGGACAGCATCGTGTCCACCTTTGGCGAAATTTCGGTGAATGCGATCTGACCGGCAAGAAACGCAGCGACCGCCACTTCGTTCGCGGCGTTGAGCACCGCGGGGGCCGCCCCGCCCGCTTCCGCCGCGTGGCGCGCGAGCCGGGTGGCCGGAAAGCGCTCCTCGTCGGGCGCCATGAACGTCAATTGCCCGATCTTTGCGAGATCGAGCGGCGCGCAGGGCGTTTCCATCCGCCGCGGCCACGCCAGGCACGACGCGATCGGCACGCGCATGTCCGAAGGGCCGAGCTGCGCGAGCGTCGAGCCGTCGCGGTATTCGACCATCGAGTGCACCACGCTCTGCGGGTGGACCAGGATGCGCAAGCGATCGAGCTCCACCGGGAACAAGTGGAACGCCTCGATCAGCTCGAGCCCCTTGTTCATCATCGTCGCCGAATCGACGCTGATCTTCGCGCCCATCGACCAGTTCGGGTGCTTGACCGCCTGCGCGGGAGTGGCCGCCGCGAGTTGCGCGGGCGTCCAGTCGCGGAACGGCCCGCCGCTGGCGGTAAGGGTGATCGAGCGCACGTCGGCGGGGTCGTCGCCGGCCAGGCACTGAAAGATCGCGTTGTGCTCGGAATCGACCGGCAGCAATGTCGCGCCGTGCCGGGCGACGGCGGCGGTCATCACCTCGCCCGCCGAGACCAGCGCTTCCTTGTTGGCGAGGGCGACGATCCCGCCTTGCTCGATCGCCGCCATTGTCGGGGCGAGCCCCGCGCAGCCGACGATGGCAGCAACCGTCAGGTCGACAGGGCGCGCGGCCGCCTCGCACAGCGCCGCCGCGCCCGCCGCCGCCGCGACGCCGCTGTCGCCCAGCGCTTCGCGCAGCTCAGGAAGGCAATCCTGGTCGGCCACCACCGCGATCTCGGCGCCGAACTCCTTCGCCAACACCGCCAGCTCGCGCGCCTGGCAATTGGCGGTGAGCGCGACGACCCGCCAGTTGTCCCGTTCGCGCCGCACGAGATCGAGCGTCGAGGCGCCGACCGAACCGGTTGCACCGAGGATCGAAATCGTCCGGGTCATTGGCTCAAGCCGTCGCTCCGACGACAAGGTACAGCACGCCTGCCGCGAAGCTGACCGATAGCAGACCATCCACCCGGTCGAACACCCCGCCGTGGCCAGGGATCAGGTTGGAGCTGTCTTTCACCCCCGCCTTGCGCTTCATCCAGCTTTCGAAGAAGTCGCCCGTCTGGGCCACGACCGCGGCGAGCGCCCCCGCGCTTGCGAACGTCGCCAGGGCCCGCAAGGCCACCGCGCCGGGCGCGGTCAGTTCGGCGAGCGCCGCCAGCATCAGCGCGGCGAGCACGATTCCGCCGGCCAGTCCCGCCCAGGTCTTCGACGGACTGATCCGGGGGGCGATCTTGGGCCCGCCGATCCCCCGCCCGGCGAAATAGGCGCCGATATCGGTCGCGATAACCGCGACGACGATCGCGAGGACGTACGCGAAGCCGCCGGGAACCTCGCGCAAGGCAAGCAGGGTCGCCGCGGCAAAGCCGATGTAGAAAACGCCGGCAAGGTTCCACCACAGCCGGACCGGCCATGTCGGCGCAAAGCCGCGCACCAGCCGGCGCCATTCGAACAGCACCAGGGCGGCCACGAGCGCAACGAACACCACCCAGAGATATCCGCCCAGCCACAGCGCCGCCCCCGCCACCGCGACCATTGCGATGGCGGACAGCGTGCGTACGCCGAGGTCGGACCGTCTGGCCTGGGGTTCACCGCCCGCCATAGCGCCGCTCCCGGGTGGCGAACGCCTCGAGCGCGCCTTGCAGGTGCTCGGGCGTGAAGTCCGGCCACAACACTTCGGTGAACCAGAATTCGGCGTAAGCGGACTGCCACAGCAGGAAGTTCGACAGCCGCTCCTCCCCCGAAGTGCGGATCAGCAGGTCGAGCGGCGGCAAGTCGGCGGTGAACAGGTTGGCGGCGATGGTCTCGACCGTCACCTCGCCCGTCTCGGCCGCCAGCCGCGCGGCGCGGGCGATCTCCTGTTGCGAACCGTAGTTCAACGCCACCGCCAGCGTGCGCTTGCCGTGCGCGGTCTGCGCCAGCGCGTTTTCAAGCAGCTCGATAATATCGGGCGCCAACGCCTTGTAATCGCCGATGATCTTCAGCTTGACATCGTTGGCGACGAATTCCGGCAGGTCGCTTTTGATGAACTTGCGCATCAGGTTCATCAGGTCGGACACTTCTTCGTCCGGCCGCTTCCAGTTTTCGGACGAGAACGCATAAAGCGTCAGGCATTCGAGGTCGGTCGTCTTGAGGAAGCGCACGATCCGGCGCACCGCCTCGACCCCGCGCTGGTGGCCGACCACGCGCGGCAAGTGGTGCCGTTTGGCCCAGCGGCCGTTGCCGTCCATGATGATCGCGACGTGGCGGGCGCGGCCCGGTTCGGGTGCTACGCCCCTTGCCCGTTCGCCCTGAGCTTGTCGAAGCGCGGCCTTTTCTTTCATGCAGCGCCCGAAGCGAACGACGGGGCTTGGACACGATCGGCCCGAACGGAAATCAGGGGTGAGTTCGAACTCACTGGCCGAGGATTTCCTTTTCCTTCTGCGCGGTCGCCTCGTCCGCCTGCTTGACGTAAGTATCGGTCAGCTTCTGGACTTCCTCTTCCTTGCGCTTGCGGTCGTCCTCGCTGATTTCCTTCTTTTTCTCGTCTTCCTTGAGCATTTCCATGCCGTCGCGGCGGACGTTGCGGATCGCGACGCGCGCCTTTTCGGCATATTGCCCGGCAAGCTTGGCAAGCTCGCGCCGGCGTTCCTCGGTCAGATCCGGGATCGGCAGGCGCAGGGTCTGCCCGTCGACCGAGGGATTGAGCCCCAGGCCGGCGTGAGCGATGCCCTTCTCGACCGCGGTCACGTTCGCCCGGTCCCACACCTGGACGCTCAGCATCCGCGGCTCGGGCGCGGAGACGGTCGCGACCTGGTTCAGCGGCATCATCGCGCCATAGACGTCGACCTGCACCGGATCGAGCAGCGCGACGTTCGCGCGTCCGGTCCTGAGGCCGCCGAGATCGTGCTTGAGCGCATCCACCGCGCCCTGCATGCGCCGTTCGATATCGGCCTTGTCGTATTTCGCCATCGTCGCTCTCCGAAGTCTAGTGCACGATCGTCTGGACGCCCTCGCCCGCCAGCACGCGGGCGAGATTGCCCTGCTCGCGGATCGAGAACACCACGATCGGAATCTTGTTGTCGCGGCACAATGCCACCGCGGATGCGTCCATCACCTTGAGATTGTCCGCCAGCACTGTGTCGTAAGTGACTGTTTCATAGCGTTGCGCATTGGAATTGAGCTTGGGGTCGGAATCGTAGACCCCGTCCACGCTGGTGCCCTTCAACAGCGCGTCGCACTTCATCTCCGCCGCCCGCAGTGCGGCGCCGCTGTCGGTGGTGAAGAACGGGCTGCCGACGCCCGCGGCGAAGATCACGATCCGGCCTTTTTCGAGGTGCCGTTCGGCGCGGCGACGGATCACCGGCTCGCACACCGTGTCCATCTGGATCGCCGACTGGACGCGCGTATGCACGCCGATCTGCTCAAGCGCGCTCTGCATCGCGAGCGCGTTCATCACCGTCGCCAGCATGCCCATGTAATCGGCCTGGGCTCGATCCATGCCTTTCGCCGCGCCCGCCATTCCGCGGAAGATGTTGCCGCCGCCGATCACCAGGCACAGCTCGAGCCCGGTGTCCCTCGCCGCCTTGATCTCGCGCGCGGCCTGCAGCACGAAATCGGGATCGATCCCATACTGCTGGTCGCCCATCAGCACTTCGCCCGACAGCTTCAGCAGGACGCGCTTGAAACGGGGCTGGGACATGGGGCGGAAACTCACGCGACTG
This sequence comes from Sphingomonadaceae bacterium, assembly GCA_036384795.1. Classification (GTDB taxonomy): domain Bacteria; phylum Pseudomonadota; class Alphaproteobacteria; order Sphingomonadales; family Sphingomonadaceae; genus Andeanibacterium. The sequence goes on from DASVLP010000067.1 coordinate 45,058, forward strand.
GCTGGCCGCGGCCCTTATAGAATTGTCACGCGCGCTGCCAAGGGCAGACCGGAAATCTCTCCGAACCCCTGCTTTTGCGGGGGCCCGGGAAAGATTTTGCTCAGCCCGCGACGGCCGCGGCGACTTCCGCCGCGAAGTCGCTTGCTTCCTTCTCGATGCCTTCGCCGAGCTGGAAGCGGACGTAGTCCTTGAGCACGATCGGCGCGCCGGCCTGCTTGCCGGCCTGCTCGACCACCTGCGAGATCGGCGTCTTGTTGTCGATCACGAACAGCTGGGAAAGGAGCGCGTTCTCCTTGGCGAACTTGTTCAGCGCGCCATCGACCATCTTCGCCTGGACTTCGGCGGGCTTGCCGCTTTCCTTCGCCTTTTCCTCGGCAATGCCGCGCTCGCGCTCGATCACTTCCGGATCGAGGCCCGAAGCGTCGAGCGCCAGCGGGAACGCCGCGGCGATGTGCATCGCCAGCTTCTTGCCGAGCTCTTCGAGCGCGGCCTTGTCGCCATTCGACTCGAGCGCCACCAGCACGCCGATCTTGCCGAGGTTCGGCGCGACCGCGTTGTGCATGTAGGGCACGACGACCCCGTTCGAGACCGAGACGGTCTTCATCCGGCGGACCTGCTGGTTCTCGCCGATCGTCGCGACGTTGTTGGTCAGCTTCTCCGAAACGGTGCCGCCGTCGGGATAGGCGGCGGCCTTGAGCGCCTCCACGTCGTCGCCGGCCACTTCGAGCGCGACCTGGGTGGTCTTGCGGACGAAGTCCTGGAACTGTTCGTTCTTGGCGACGAAATCGGTCTCGGAATTGACTTCGACGGCAACGCCCTTGGCGCCCTCAACGGCCACGCCGACCAGGCCTTCGGCCGCGGTGCGGCTCGATTTCTTGGCCGCGGCGGCGAGGCCCCTGGCGCGCAGCGCGTCGACCGCGGCCTCGATGTCGCCACCGGTTTCCTCAAGCGCCTTCTTGCAATCCATCATGCCGGCGCCGGAGCGCTCGCGCAGGGCTTTGACGTCAGCGGCAGTGTAACCAGCCATGGTAGTTTCCTCTTGAAATGGTTGCGGGCGCCGAGCCGATAATTGGCCCGGCGCGATATTCGGCAATCGTGCCGGTGCGGCTGCGTTTAAGCCGAGGCTTCCGCGGCGGATTCGCCGGAATCCCCGGCGGTGGTATCCGAAGCGTCCGCGACGATCTCTTCCGCCGGCGGGGCGTCCATCGCGCCGATGTCGCGGCCCGAATCGACCACCGCTTCGTTGCCGCCCTTCGACGCCGCCTGGGCGACCGCATCGCAATAGAGGCGCACCGCGCGGCTCGCATCGTCGTTCGCCGGGATCGGGAACGCGATGCCCGAGGGGTCGACGTTGGTGTCGAGGATCGCAATCACCGGGATGCCGAGCACGTTGGCTTCCTTGATCGCCAGCTCTTCCATGTTGGCGTCGATCACGAACATCACGTCGGGGATGCCGCCCATGTCGCGGATACCGCCGAGCGACATCTGCAGCTTGTCGTGCTTGCGGGTGAGGTCGAGGATTTCCTTCTTGGTGAGGCCCGAGGTGTCGCCCGAAAGCTGCTCCTCGATCGACTTCAGCTTCTTGATCGAGCCCGAGATGGTCTTCCAGTTGGTGAGCATGCCGCCCAGCCAGCGGTGGTTGACGTAGTACTGACCGCAGGCCTTCGCCGCGTCGGCGATCGGGCCCTGCGCCTGGCGCTTGGTGCCGACGAACAGCACTTTGCCGCCCGCGCGCACGGTGGCGCCGACGAAATCCAGCGCGCGCGCGAACAGCGGCACGGTCTGCGACAGGTCGATGATGTGGATGCCGTTGCGGGCGCCGAAGATGTACGGCTTCATCCGCGGGTTCCAGCGGTGGGTCTGGTGGCCGAAGTGCGCGCCGGCCTCGATCAATTGCTGCATGGTGACGGTGGGTACCGCCATAAGTATTTCCTTTCCGGTTGTGCCTCTGGAAGACTGGAACCTGCGCGGAGCTCCCGCGAGGCACCGGTATGAAGCGCCTTCCATGTGAATTTGCCCGCTCCCCAGGCACGGAGTTTCGTGCCTGCTGGTTCGAGCAGCGCCCCCTTAGCGGCGGGTGCGGCGGAAATCCAGCGATTCGTCACGCACACGAATCGCTTCGGCGCGCTGCGCTAACGAGCCGTGCAAAATATCGGTTGACTGGTAAGAACAAATAGGGAACATACACGGGAACGCGACAGGTTAATGACCGTTAACCATATTATCATCCGCAGCTTACCCACAGGCTGTCCACAGCTTGGAAAGCGGGAATGAAGCACGAGGTTGGAAGCGATGACAACGATTGTTTTGCTGTTGATGGGAGTTGCTGCCCTCGCCTCGCTCACGGTGCTGGTCCAAGCCGCGCGTCGCGGCGCCGCGGCATGGGGTGAATTGCAGCACGCGCTAGCGAAATGTCCTGAGCGTCGGACCTGCCGCATCATTCACATGGATGTCGTCGCCCGGCCGGCAGGCACGCCGCGCTTGCCCAAGCCGCTCAGCCGGCCCGCGCCGCTCCGCTCGCCGCGGCCCGCTCTGCGCGCAGCCGCCTGACTTTGGCATAGCTCGCGATGCCGTACGGCATCAGCGCGAGATAGCCCAGGCAGATCACCACCAGCGTCCACCACGGCTCGGTAAGCAACGCGGTAAACAGGATTCCGACCAGCAGGATCACCCACAGCCGCACCCCGCGGCGAGGGCGCATCGAAGTCCAGCTCAGTGTCGCGATATTCGAGATCATCAGGAACGCGATCGCGATGGTCCAGACCGCCACGCCGATCGGATTGCGGAAAATCTCTTCGCCGCTCGCGAGCCACAGGAACATCGGCAGAAAACCAAGCGCGCCGCCCAAAGGCGCGGGTACCCCCGTGAGAAAGCCCGCGGACTTGTGGGGTTGGTCATCGATGTCGATGCGGGCATTGAACCGCGCAAGCCGCAGCGCGCAGCTCAGCGCGAAAATCAGCGAGGCGAACCAGCCGAAGCGCGGCAACTGTTCGAGCGACCACAGAAACAGGATCAGCGCCGGGGCCATTCCGAACGAGAGCGAGTCGGACAGGCTGTCGAGCTCGGCGCCGAACCGCGACTGCGCCTTCAGCAGCCGCGCGATCCGCCCGTCGATCCCGTCGAGCAGCCCGGCAAGCAGCACCGCGAGCACCGCCTTGTCCCAGTCGAGATTGATCGCGAAGCGCACGCCCGTGAGGCCGGAACACAGCGCCGCGGCGGTGATCGCGTTGGGCAATACGGCCCGCAAGGTCAGCCCGCGGCCGAATCGCCGTGTCTGCGGCCGCTCGCCTTCGGAAGCCTTCGGCCCGAGATGCTCGAGCCGCCCGGCTTCGTTCCGGTCATTCACTGATTGATGCCTTCGATCAGCAGCTGCTGCCCGATCTCGGCCAGCACGGTCTCACCCGCGATCACCTTCTGCCCCAGCAGCACTTTCGCGTCGGTGCCGCGCGGCAGATAAATGTCGACCCGGCTGCCGAAGCGGATCAGTCCCACCCGCTGGCCGATTGCGATGATGTCGCCCGGCTTGACGAACGGCACGATCCGCCGCGCGACGAGGCCGGCAATCTGGGTGAAGCCGAGCGCGAGGCCGTCGGTGCGCTCGATCAGGATGTGCTGCCGCTCGTTCTCCTCGCTCGCCTTGTCGAGGTCCGCGTTGAGGAACTTGCCGGGAATGTAGACCACCCGGCGGATGGTGCCGCCCACCGGCGCGCGGTTGATGTGCACGTCGAACACCGACATGAAGATCGAGATGCGCATCAGCTTGCCGGGCCCCAGCCCGCGCGAACCGCTGCCGTCGTCCATCTGGAGCTCGATCGGCGGCTCGGCCTCGATGATCTGGGTGACCAGCCCGTCGGCCGGCGACACGATGAAGCTGTCGTTCTGCGGAACGACGCGCTCGGGATCGCGGAAGAACGCAAACACCCCGGCGCTGAGCACCAGCAGCAGCGTGCCGATGAAAGTCCAGCCGAGCCCGAAAATGACCGCGAGGCTGATGACCGTTGCGATCAGGCCGAACTTGCGACCTTCCGGGTGAATGGGGGGCCAGCCCCACGAAGCCTCGCCGCGGCCTCTGTTATCGAGCAATTCACCCGCCATGCCAGCCATCTAGGGGCTGTGCGGCGCCCAAACAAGCACCGATGGCGCAAAGCCGGCGAGTTGCATCGAAGCGAGGTGGTGGACAGGGGTGGATTGCCCTTCGCTCCGCGGCTTGCGCCGCGTCGCTGCGTTCGTCTCCGCTTCGCTCCGACTCCACACCACCGGTCGGCGCTGCGCGCCGATACGGTGGTTCGCCTGAAAGGGAAGCAGGTGGTGGACAGGGGTGGATTCGAACCACCGTACGCTCTCGCGGGCAGATTTACAGTCTGCTGCCATTAACCACTCGGCCACCTGTCCACACCATCGCCGGTGCCGGGTCGCCCCGGAAAGCTGGCCCTTTGAAAAGGGCCGGTCCGGCCGAGAGGCGCCCCAATGGCGAAGCGGTGCTTGCCTGTCAATGGGGCGGCTGGCAGGGGAACGGCATGAGCAAGAGCGGCAACAAACGAGCGCTGCGCGGCCGAGCGGGCCGGATGCAGGGCGGGCGCGGCAGCGGACGGGCGAGCACCGGCCAGGTCCGGCTATGGGGGCGCCACGCGGTCGAGGCGGCGCTGATGAACCCCGCGCGGCAGCACCGCAAGCTGTGGGCGACCCGCGAGGGAATCGCCTCGCTCGACGGCGAGCTGCCGGCGGATTTCCCGATCGAATACGCCGATGTCGCCGATCTTGCGCGCCTGGTCGCCCGCGATGCGCCGCATCAGGGGCTGGTGCTCGAATGCCAGGCGCTCGAGGAGCTGCTTCTCGCCGAGGTTCTCGATGCCGATCCCGCGCGGCCGCTCGTCGTGCTCGATCAGGTTACCGATCCGCACAATCTCGGGGCGATCCTGCGCTCGGCCGCCGCGTTCGACGCGTGCGCGGTGGTGACACAGGACCGGCATGCTCCGCCCGAATCGGGGGTGGTGGCCAAGTCCGCTTCAGGCGCGCTCGAGCTCGTGCCGTGGGTGCGGGTCGTCAATCTCGCGCGCGCGCTCGAGGAGGCGGCGGAGGCCGGCTATTGGCGCATCGGGCTCGACGGCGAGGCGGAGGCGGCGCTGGCGGACGCGCTGCCCGCTGGGCCGGTCGCGCTGGTCCTAGGCGCCGAAGGCGAAGGGCTGCGCGACAACGTCGCCGGGCATTGCGACGCGCTCGCGCGGCTGCCGATCGGCGATCGAATGGAAAGCCTCAATGTGTCCAACGCCGCGGCGATCGCGTTATACGCGGCGGCAACGCGGCGCTGAGCCTGCCTCCATCGGCGACGGCGACGAAAAAGCCGCGCCTGCCGGTCGGCAAGCGCGGCTGTTCTCATCTCCAGGCCGCGAGGCGAAGCGGCCGAAGCGTCGACGCGTGTCAGCGGTTGCAGGAATCCTTGAGGCCCTTGCCCGCCTTGAACTTCGGCTGAGCGGAAGCCTTGATCGTCATCGGTTCGCCGGTGCGCGGGTTGCGGCCGGTCGAGGCCTTGCGGCGCGCCACCGAGAACGTGCCGAAGCCGACCAGACGGACTTCGTCACCCTTCGAAAGGGCGCCGGAAACGGTGTCGAACACGGCTTCGACCGCTTTGGTCGCATCGCCGCGCGACAGGCCACTCGTATCGGCGACTGCGCCGATCAGTTCGTTCTTGTTCATCGTGCTGGAACCCCCTCATTGAAGATTGGCTGGATTTAACTTTGGTTGTTTTGAATCGCCTCTGGGTGGGCCGGAATTGAGCGAGTTTTGGGTGCGCTGTCAAAGGCAAAAAGCGCGAAAAAGCGCGAAAAAGCGCCCTTCATGCGATTTCTGCGCCGCTTTGGGGCAAGTCCGGCCCGCTTGCCGCCCGCCCGGCGCGCCGACCGCCGCCACACGCAAGCAAAATCCCCATCCCACGCGGCCCCGAGTCGCTGCGCTGCAGCGAATTCAATGCGCGGTGGCGGACGGATGGCCCGGCGGCGCCGCCGGCGCCGGCTGGCTCGCCAGATCGTCGCTTTCCGACCACTCGATCGGCTCCGGCGCGGTCACCAGCGCCCGCGCCAACACCTCGTCGACGTGGGACACCGGAACAATCTCCAGCCCTTCGCGGATGTTGGCCGGAATCTCGGCGAGATCCTTCTCGTTCTCTTCCGGGATCAGCACGGTCGAGATCCCGCCGCGCAGCGCGGCGAGCAGCTTTTCCTTGAGCCCGCCGATCGGCAGCACGCGCCCGCGCAGCGTGACCTCGCCGGTCATCGCCACATCCGGCCGCACCGCGATCCCGGTCAGCGACGAGACGATCGAGGTGACCATGCCGACGCCCGCGCTCGGCCCGTCCTTGGGCACCGCGCCCTCGGGCAAGTGGATGTGGATGTTCTTGCGCTCGAACAGCGAGGGCTTGATGCCGTAAGCGGTGCTGCGCGCCTTCACGAAGCTGAAGGCCGCCTGCACGCTTTCGTTCATCACCTCGCCCAGCTTGCCGGTGGTCTTGACCTCGCCCTTGCCGGGCACGGTGACCGCCTCGATGGTCAGCAATTCGCCGCCGACTTCGGTCCAGGCGAGCCCGGTGACCGCCCCGACTTGCGCTTCCTCGTCGGACTTGCCGTGGCGGAATTTGCGCACCCCGGCGTATTCGCCGAGGTTCTCCGGGGTGATCGTGACGCTTTCGACCTTCTTTTCGAGGATCGCGCGCAGGCTCTTCCTCGCCAGCCGCGCGATCTCGCGCTCGAGCGTGCGAACGCCGGCTTCGCGGGTGTAATAGCGGATCAGGTCGCGCAGGCCTTCGGTGGTGAGCGTGAACTCGCCGTCCTTCAACCCGTGCGCTTCGGTCTGCTTCTTGATCAGATGCCGCTCGGCGATCTCGACCTTCTCGTCCTCGGTGTAGCCTTCGAGACGGATGATCTCCATCCGGTCGAGCAGCGGCTGCGGCAGGTTGAGGCTGTTCGCGGTGGTCACGAACATCACGTCGCTGAGGTCGATGTCGAGCTCCAGATAGTGATCCTGGAACTTCGCGTTCTGCTCCGGATCGAGCACTTCGAGCAGCGCCGAGGCCGGATCGCCCCGGAAATCCTGGCCCAGCTTGTCGATCTCGTCGAGCAGGAACAGCGGATTGCTCGCGCCCGCCTTGCGCAAGTTGGTGACGATCTTGCCCGGCAAAGAGCCGATGTAGGTGCGCCGGTGGCCGCGGATTTCCGCCTCGTCGCGCACGCCGCCCAGCGACTGGCGCACGAACTCGCGCCCGGTCGCGCGCGCGATCGACTTGCCGAGGCTGGTCTTGCCGACGCCCGGCGGGCCGACCAGGCACAGGATGGGCCCCTTGAGCTTGTTCGTGCGCGCCTGGACCGCGAGGTACTCGACGATCCGGTCCTTGACCTTGTCGAGCGCGTAGTGGTCCTCGTCGAGCACCTGTTGCGCCTTGGCGATGTCCTTCTTGAGCTTCGACTTCTTGCCCCACGGCAGGCCCAGCAATACGTCGAGATAATTGCGCACCACGGTCGCCTCGGCGCTCATCGGCTGCATCGTCTTGAGCTTCTTCAGCTCGGCCTGCGCCTTGGCGCGCGCCTCCTTCGACAGCTTGAGCTTGTCGATCTTCGCCTGCAGCTCGGCGATCTCGTCGCCCTCGCCGTCGTCGCCGCCGCCCAGCTCGTTCTGGATCGCCTTCAACTGCTCGTTGAGGTAATATTCGCGCTGGGTCTTCTCCATCTGGCGCTTCACGCGGCCGCGGATCTTGCGCTCGACCTGCAGCACCGACAGCTCGCCTTCCATGAACGAATAGCCGATCTCCAGCCGCTTCATCGGGTCGGCTTCGCCCAGCAGCGCCTGCTTGTCGGCGACCTTGGCGTTGAGGTTGGCGGCAACGGTGTCGGCAAGACGGCCGGCATCGTCGATCTCGGCCAGTTCCTGCTCGAGCTCCTCGGGCAGCTTCTTGTTGAGCTTGGCGTATTCGGCGAACTGCTCGACCACGCTGCGCATCATCGCCGCGACTTCGGTGCCGGCGGCGAATTCGGGTTCGAGCAGTTCGACCCCCGCGACCACGAAATCGTTTTCCTCGCGCAAGTCCTCCAGCCGCGCGCGCTGCTGCCCCTCGACCAGCACGCGCACCGTGCCGTCGGGCAATTTCAGCAATTGCAGCACCTGGGCGACCACACCGATGTCGTACAAATCCTCGCGCTCGGGATTGTCGCAGCCCGGATCGAGCTGGGCGAGCAGGAAGATGTCCTTCGAGCCGGCCATCGCCTCCTCAAGAGCCGCGACAGACTTCTCGCGGCCGACGAACAGCGGCACGACCTGGCCGGGGAACACGACGATGTCGCGCAAGGGAAGTAGCGGGTAGAGGTTCATAAATTCAGCTATCAGTCCATATCTACGCCGGCGCGGGCGCGCCGTTCCGGGCAAAAGTGCCGGAATTTCCGCTCTATATGGTGCCCGGGCCGGTTTGCCGCAATGGCGCGAGCCCGCCCGGCTGTGGAAGCCCGCCTTCTCCGGGCCTGAGCTTTGTTGCAAAATGCGCAAATTCACCAAACTCGCGCATATGCGCGATGAGTGTTCATACGAAAGTTCCCGGCCCGAATGCACGAAAGCCGCGCTTGCGGCGCGGCTTTCGGAAGGTTGCGAGGGAGACCGGCGAGTCATGTGCCGGCGGTTCGATTTGTCATTAGGTGAGATTGGCAGATTGCGCGCGTGTAGGAAAATGGAATGTCGGCTGACGATGCATTGCGGACGTTGGCGGACAGCGGCATGTTGCCGCTGCTCGGGGTCACTTTGCATAAGGGGGAATGCTATGGCGGTCTCGCACTGCGTCACGAGCACCGATTGGGCCGGTACGGGCGCCATGCTTTCGGGCATTGGCACCATCGGAGGCGCAATAGCCGTGCTTGGTGCTGCATGGTTCGGCGCGACGACCTTCGATCGTTGGAAACAACAGAAGCTGGCGGAACGCCGAATCGAACAGGCGGAGCGGATACTCACCGCGACATACAAAGTTCGCCGTCACCTATCCTACGTCCGTAATCCAGCCATGTGGGGCGGTGAGTTAGCTGCCGCCGAGGACAAGCTAAAAGCCAGTGGCGAGTGGGATAAAGCTGGCGGCGAGGATGAGCGGCGGAAGCTGACCACGGCGCAAGCGTATTACAATCGCATTAACGACGCGAAGGAGGCCCGACAGAATCTAGACGAGTGCTTACCGATGGCCCGAGCCCTGTTCAGTGATGGGCTTGAGAAAGCGATGGACAGGCTCAATCGCCAGTTCTGGCTAGTTCAGGTCATGGTCGATGCGAACCTGCGCGACCGGGGCAACCTCGATCAGGACTTCCGCAAGAAAATTGACGACGCGATCTATGAAGGCACCAATCCAGAGGGCGAAATCGACGTAGTGATAAATGAGCAAGTCAAGATCATTGAGGACATTTGCGTGCCAGTCCTCCGAATGGAGGAGCCTGGCAAGGCGCTTCAGACAGCCGGCAAGGTCGCACTCGCAGCAGCCAAGGTCGCGGCCCGTATCTAGCACCGCAGCAAACGTAAGTCCCTAATGGCTGCTTTCCGCTCCAACCAGATGCGGAGTCCCGGGTTAGCCCATCCCCGGCAGCTTGAACCCCGGCGGCAGGCCGATGCCTTGCTGGATGCGCGCCATTTCTTCGCCCGCGGCCTGGTCGGCCTTGTGGCGCGCATCGTTGAACGCGGCGGTGACGAGGTCTTCGAGCATCTGCTTGTCCTCGGGCACGATCAGGCTGTCGTCGATCGACACCGACAGGATTCGCCCCTTGGCGGTGCAGCGGATCTTCACGAGGCCGCCGCCCGAGACGCCCTCGACCTCGACGCTGTCGAGCTTGACCTGCGCCTCGTTCATCTGCTGCTGGACCGTCTCGGCCGCCTGCTGGGCGGCCTTGAGCATTTCTTCCATCGACTTCATTACGAACGTTCCTTTGCAAATCGGCTGTCGATCCTCCCCTGCAAGGGGAGGTGGCAGCGCCGCAGGCGCTGACGGAGGGGTGTCGCGCTATCGAGAGGGTGATACCCCTCCACCATCCCCGCTTTCGCGGGGACGGTCCCCCTCCCCTTGCAGGGGAGGATCGGCAATATTCGAGGCTAGCTTGGCAAACGATGCCTTCATGCACGCTTGCTCCAGCTGCCGTCCTTGCCTTCGTCGACCAGCTCGGCTCCTGGGAACGCCTCGAACGCGGCCTGGACGATCGGCGAATTGCGGACGCGGTTGTCTTCCTCGGCCTTTGCCGCTTCGTCGCGTTCGCGCAGGGTAGGCGTCCCCTCGCCCTCGCCGCGCAGCACTTCCCAGCGCTCACCGGTGACCTTGAGCAAGGCGTCGCGCAATTCGGGCGCGGGATCGCCGGAGAAGCCCGGCGCGAGCGAATAGATCAGCCGGCCGGGGGCAAGCTCGATCACCCGCACCCAATCGCGCATCGTATGGGCGACCCGCAAGTGCCCGCCCCGGTCGATCTGCTCGATCAGTGCGGACCAGTCGAGCGTGGCGGTGGGGCGGCTCTCCGGCGCGCTGCCGTTGCCATTGGGAGGCGACGCGACGGAAACGCCGTGCGCCGCGAGCCCTTCGAGCTTCTTCACCAGCTCGCCCGGATCGGGCAGCTCGGCCGCATGCATCACCCGCAGCAGCGCCATCTGCGCCGCGACCAGCGGATCGGGCGCGTTGCGGACTTCGTCATGGCCCTTGAGCAGCAATTGCCACAGGCGGTGGAGCTTGCCGGCGGGCAGCCGTTCGGCCCAGCCGTCGATCGCCGCGCGCTCCTCGGCGGTCGGCGCATCGGCGCCGCTCTTGCCGATCTGCGCGACGGTGATCCGGTGCGCGTAGTCCATCAGCGAGCGGATCAGCGCGAGCGGCTCGACCCCAAGCGAATACTGGTTGTCGACTTCGGCGATCAGCGCCTGCGGATCGCCGCCGAGCAACGCCTCGAACAGCCGCCGCAATGCGCCGCGATCGGCCAGCCCGAGCATGTCGCGCACCCGGGCGGCGGTGACCTTCCCTCCTTCGTCGAGGTCGGCATGCGAAATCGCCTGATCGAGGATCGACAGCCCATCGCGGCTCGAGCCCTCGGCGGCCGAAGCGATGATCGCCAGCGCCTCCGGCTCGGCCTCGACGCCTTCCTTCGCGCAGATGTCGGCGAACTGCTGTTCGAGCAGCTCCTTGGGGATGCGCCGCAAGTCGAAGCGCTGGCAGCGGCTGAGCACGGTGACCGGGAGCTTGTCGACCTCGGTGGTCGCGAACAGGAACTTCACGTGCGCCGGCGGTTCCTCGAGAGTCTTCAGCAACGCGTTGAAAGCATTGCGCGACAGCATGTGGACTTCGTCGATGATGTAGATCTTGTAGCGCGCCGAAACCGCCGCATAGCGCACCGCCTCGATGATCTCGCGCACATCGTCGACGCCGGTGTGGCTGGCGGCGTCCATCTCGATCACGTCGATGTGGCGGCCCTCGGCGATCGCCCGGCACGGCTCACAGACCCCGCACGGGTCGATCGTCGCCCCCCCCTGCCCGTCCGGCCCGACACAGTTCAGCGCCTTGGCGATCAGCCGCGCGGTGCTGGTCTTGCCGACCCCGCGCACCCCGGTCATCAGGAACGCATGCGCCAGCCGCTCGCGCGCGATCGCGTTGGCCAGCGTGGTGACCATCGCATCCTGCCCGATCAGCTCCGAGAACGTCTGCGGGCGGTACTTGCGCGCGAGCACGCGATAGGGCTGCGCGGCGGCGGCCGGAGCGGGCGCTTCGGGCGCTTCGGGCTTGGGTTCTTCGCCCCCGAACAGCGCCGATTGCCCCGCCGCCTCGAGTTCGGCGGCCGTCGGCGCGGCGTCTTCCGTATCCTCGAGCTCAGGTGAATCGTCCATTGGCCCAAGGTAGGGGTTCGGGGCCTGAATGTCAGTGGGAAAAGGAGCCGGCCGACCCGCCGCTGACCGTTGTGGCTGCTTCCTTCCGGACCTGACCAGGTTGGCGGAGGCAAACGTCCGACCGACTCCCGGCGGCGCATATGGCCGCGCGCGGGTTAATTTGCAACCTGATCGCTCTCTCCCCTTCAGGCGAGAGATACGAAGGCTTGGCCGCGAAGCGGTCTAGCCGAAGTTGAGAGGGGTTTCGGCGTTCGTTCCCCTCTCCCAACCCTCTCCCCTGAAGGGGAGAGGGCTTTTAGCGGAAATTGTCGGCGTAGGCCTGCAGCTTGAGGTTGCGCGGCGGGGTCGCGTGCACCCGGGCGGGGATGCCGTAGCGGGCGGCATATTCCTTCGCCGCGTCCTTGCTCGCGAAGGTCAGCACCACCTGCTGCTGCATGTCGCCGCTGCCGGCCCAGCCCATCAGCGGATCGGGCTTCTTCGCCT
>DASVLP010000068.1:0-25966 GCA_036384795.1 Sphingomonadaceae bacterium
CAGACCCTCGCCAACGTCTACCAGTCGATCGAGCACGACCACGAGATCGTCCCCGTCATCAACAAGATCGACCTCCCCGCCGCCGAGCCCGAGAAAGTCCGCACCGAGATCGAGGAGATCATCGGCCTCGACGCCAGCCACGCCGTCCTCGCCAGCGCGAAGTCCGGGATCGGCATCGCCGAAGTGCTCGAAGCTGTGGTCGAGCGCATCCCGCCCCCCACCGGCGACCGCGCCGCCCCCCTGCGCGCAATGATCGTCGACTCCTGGTACGATCCCTACCTCGGCGTCGTCATTCTCGTCCGGGTAATGGACGGCACCCTCGCCAAGGGCCTCGAGATCAAGTTCATGCAAGGCGGCACCTGCCACCTGGTCGACCGCGTCGGCTGCTTCACCCCCAAGCGCACCGAAGTCGCCAGCCTCGCCGCCGGCGAGATCGGCTTCATCACCGCGCAGATCAAGGAAGTCGAGCAGGCCCGCGTCGGCGACACGATCACCACCGTGCGCGCCGGCGCCGCCGATCCGCTGCCGGGCTACAGGCAAGTCCAGCCGGTGGTGTTCTGCGGCCTGTTCCCGGTCGACGCGGCGGACTTCGAGAAACTGCGCGAATCCATCGCCAAACTGCGCCTCAACGACGCCAGCTTCTCCTACGAGATGGAAACCAGCGCCGCGCTCGGCTTCGGCTTCCGCTGCGGCTTCCTCGGCCTCCTCCACCTCGAGATCATCCAGGAGCGCCTCAGCCGCGAATACGATCTCGACCTCATCACCACCGCGCCATCGGTGGTCTATCGCCTGACGATGCAGGACGGCTCCACCCGCGAGCTGCACAACCCGGCCGACATGCCCGATCCCAGCCAGATCGCCAGCATGGAAGAGCCGTGGATCAAGGCGACGATCTATACGCCCGACGAATACCTCGGCGCGATCCTCAAGCTGTGCCAGGATCGCCGCGGCATCCAGCGCGACCTCAGCTACGTCGGTGCGAAGGAGAGCATGCGCGCGCAGCTCACTTACGAGCTGCCGCTGAACGAGGTGGTGTTCGACTTCTACGACCGCCTGAAGAGCATCAGCCGCGGCTATGCGAGCTTCGATTACGAGCAGCTGGGCCTGCGCGAGGGCGATCTCGTCAAGCTCAACATCCTGGTGAACAACGAACCGGTCGACGCGCTGAGCATGATCGTCAACCGCAACGCCGCCGAACCGCGCGGCCGCCAGCTGTGCGAGCGCCTGAAAGACCTGATCCCGCGCCACCTGTTCAAGATCCCGATCCAGGCCGCGATCGGCGGCAAGGTGATCGCCCGCGAAACGATCAGCGCGCTGAGGAAGGACGTGACCGCGAAGTGCTACGGCGGCGACATCACGCGCAAGAAGAAGCTGCTGGAGAAGCAGAAGAAGGGCAAGGCGCGGATGCGGGAGTATGGCAACGTGAGCATCCCGCAGGAGGCGTTTATTGCGGCGTTGCGGATGGGGGAGGAGTAACGCGGCCCGTCTTGAGCTCCTCCAAGGGAAATGTTCAGGGCCTTAGCTTGACCTTCCGCCACTATACAAACTTCCGATCGCAGTCTTGCTCTTCTAGGCTCAGCAAAGTGGGAAGAGTAGCGTCTTGATATCCCTTTTGTTCAAGCAGTAACTTCGCTTGCTCTAGGGATTTCCTGATCGAAACTTGGCTTGCGAGTGATTTGTAAAAACGCGCGGAAAAGGCACAGGCCGCCTCATCTTCAATCGATTCAGACATAGCGACCAGCACGCGCCCTGGCGCTAACAAACATTCCGCACCCACTGTGGTGTCGCAAGCTGCCAAAACGATCAAGCATATCTTCGCCTCGGTCGCGCTCATTAGGCGAGCTGCCATATTAAAATCTAAGACTTCTCCGCCGTCTTGGCCCGCTCGCTCGTTGTCCAACAGAAGTGCGCGCCCGCCGCCGTGTCCGGAGAAGTGAAGGATTTGCGGGTCAAACTGATTTAGGGCGTCGATTAAGTCATCAAATGTCGGAGCAAGAACAACTTTTACTTCGAATTCGTTTCCTTTCGGTGCGCTCTCAATTGCCTTTTGAATGTCGCGGGCCTCAATGCCCGTTTGAAGCGACGCGGTCCTTTCGGGGTTGGTCACGAGCAAAGCCAATCGGACTTTTGCTTTCGTGGCGCCTGTGGCCCTATCCGTCGCACGCTTGCGTTTTGGCGGAGCCTTCATGAATGACAAAGGCGCCATCATCGCAACAGGTTCGCGTTCGACCGTCAATTTCTCAAGCTGCTTTGGGTTATCTACCAACGACAAAATTTTAGTCTTGTGGTGCTGGTAGAATGCCCTCGTTTGGTATGCCGTATCACCGTTCTTCTTGACCTGATCGGCAAGCTCTCTCCGGACAAGATAGTTTCCGTGAGTCAGAACGACCTTGCGTGAAAGGCGGGTGACATCCGCGATTTCTTGAACTGTCTTTATTTTCTTCTTGTGGAAATAGAGCGCTTCAAACACTTGGCGACGTGGCTTCGATCGCCCAATCGCTTCGACCGCTCTTCTGATGTTGCGGTTTTGGTTTGAACCGGTATCGGAAACCGTAACGTTAGTCATCTCACTTCGATTTGTTAAGTTGCTTTGCCTTCTTGAGAATGCCCTTAGGAAACATCTCACTAATGGTGCTTTGTTTGACTCCCATCAAACTACCCACTTCGTCTTGCGAAAGGCCGCGAGATACAAGATCTATGACCATCACCTTTTTCAGAAACTCGACGTCCTTTGAGATACGGTCTAACGCTTGATCATCCATCGCTCTTACTCTTCTTCGGATTGGCCATCATGACGCTTACCGTCTTTTGACTGACTCCCAATGCCTCTCCCATTTTTGCTTGGGAATATCCCGCGTTGGAAAGTTCCATCATCTTGAGCTTCCGCAACATCTGGAGCTCCTTGAGTATCTGATCATCAAGATTAGCCATCGTGCCCTCTTTCATCCTTCTGCACTTCGAAGACTCTTGGTGAGCCCCTTGGGTAGCATTCGGCTCATGGTTGCGGGGCTAATCTCAAGCATGGCTGCGATGCGAGATTGTGGAGTCCCTCGTTCAAGCAACTGCAATATAAGCAGCCGTTTTATGTCACGAAGTTCTGAGGAAATGTCGCTATTTTCGTTGGGCATTTTACGCCCCCTTTTTGCCAACGGATTTGAGCGCACCCTTAGGGAACATTCGGCCGATGGTTGTTCCATGGACTCCTAGAGCTGCACCTAGCTGATCTTGGGTCATCCCAGAATCCAGCAACGCAAGGACGAGCAGTTTGCGGATCATTACGAGCTCATCGAGCTCACCCTTAGTTTCGCTCATTTCGTTTTGGCCTTTTTATCGGCCTTTTCGGCCTTCTTCTTCGCGTCGTAGATTAGCTGACTGACGACGTTGGGTTTCGCGTCCACAATGGGCGCAATTTCCTTCGGCGATAGACCTGCCTCATTTAGAAATAGGATCTTCTGTGTCTTGGTTGGCAGATGCGACACAGCGGCCAATGCTTGGATACGAATGAGAGTATCCAATTTCGACGCAATTCCAGCAACTTCTTCGTAAGACATTATGCGTCCTCTGGTGGCGGACTCACGAGCTTATGTCACAGTCGTGCATAACCGAACGGGTCTGAAAATTTTTTCCACAGCTGGCTTGTGCCGGGATCATCGAGAAAGGCTCTGCAGGAAAGTAGTCGGAGCCTGTCGCCTGGATTCGTAGTTGTCAACGTGGCGCCAATCGCGACATGCAATAGGCATGGCATTCGGCGTCTTCGTTCATCGATCTGACTCGATTTACAATGACAGCCTCGCTGAAAGCTATCGGTTTCCCTTGCAATATCTGACTCGCGTCGAGCAATGCCTTGGAGACTGGATCGTCTACCTCGAATCGCGCAAAGTCAGGAACTCGTGCGGGTACTTTGCCGCCGCCAAGGCCGAAACGATCATTCCTGATCCCATCGGGCCGGACATGTTCCTAGCCACGTGGGACCGATTGAGCGCCAACAACCTAAGATGGGCGCTGAACCAACAAGGTCCGGTCTAGCGCTTCCTTTTTGACCAATATCATCCATAATGGATGTATCGTTTGGTCGGATGAAGGCAGCGGTGCGGGAAGTCTTCGAGCAATTCATCCGGGAGTTTCCGCGCCAGCCTGTCACGCGCGATGGCTCATTTGGAGCTCATCCGCTGCACGATCTGGTCGAGCGCCAGCTCGTGGCTTCGGTAACTGCTGCGCTCGGAAACCGGGCGAGCCGGTACAAGATACGGGGAAGTATCGGCAAAGGAGATTGGACCCACACGCCGTGGCTCGTGCTGCTCGATCCAGCAGTGACGACTGACGTCGGCAGAAATTACTACGTAGTCTATCTCCTGAGCCACGGCGCTGAACGTCTCTATCTGGCGATCGCTCAAGGTTGCACGGCACTGAAAGAAGCGGTTGGCCTTCCGAAGGCAGCGGAGGAGTTGAAGCGGCGTGCCTCCGTTATGCGGAGCAGAGCGCAGCCGCACGCTTCCCGACTGTTAGACCTTAACATGGATTTGAACGTCGATGCCCGTGTTTGGCGAGGCAAATTGTATGAGGACAGCTGCGTATTGGCCGCCGTCTACGACTGCGCAAACCTTCCCAGTGAGCAAGTCATGGTCGCCGACCTTCAGGAGGCGCTCGATCTCTATGACATTCTGCGGCGCGAAGGGGGCTGGGTTGCCGAAGATGCCATTGTCGAAGAGGCGAATGCCGACCAAGTTCCCGACAAAGGTCTGACGCACCTCAAACGTTATCGGCAGCACCGCACGATTGAGCGCGACCCCGGGCACGCTAAGGAGGTAAAGAAGCGCCAGGGCACCTGTTGCCGCGGCTGCGACTTTGAAATGTCAGAAATCTACGGCTCGCCCGCGAGCGGAATTGTCGATGCGCACCATCTCGTTCCTCTCAGCACGCTTGACGATGGCGCCATCATCACATTTGACCCGATCAAGGATTTCGCAGTGCTTTGCCCTAGCTGCCATCGTGCAATTCATCAGATGGACGATCCAAGCGACATTGAGGCTCTGCGAAAGGCGCTCCGATCAGGAGTGCTTTCACCCGTATTGAAGTTCAAAGGCTTCCCGCCGAGCTAATCGAGTTACGCGGGAAGCAGCGCTGAACTAGTCTTCCGGCGTGAGACGTGCGGGGCAGGCCGCGCGCTCGCGCCGGAGCGGCTCGCGCTGCGGCCGCATCCGGCGTTCCTCGCCTGGCATCGCGCGAACTGCTTCAAGCTTTAGCGGCCTCGCCAGCGCTCGTCCTTCAGCGTCCACACGCGCGGGCCGCGCCGCTCCTGGGGGGCTTGTTCGGGCGGCTCGGCGGGGGCTTGCGGGGGGTGGAACGCGACGGGGCCGTTGAACAGCAGGCCGGCGCCGTCGGCTTCCTCGTCGGTGTCGTAGAGCACGATCTCGTGGGCGCCTGCGGGGGTGTCCGCGCGCTCGGGCGGGTCGCCGCGGTAGAGTTCGTGCTCGGGGTCCTTGTAGGGGTTGTAGTGGTTCTCGCGGTCCTCCCGCTCGGCCTGCGCGATCGCCTCTTCGTACGCCTCGCGCAACGCGCGCACGCGGGGGCTTTCGAGGGCTTCCTCCTTCGCGCGGATCAGGTCGATCTTGGCGTTGATCGATTCGATCGTCGCGACTTCCTGCCGCATCTGCTCGGCGGCGCGCTCGCGCTCCCACTCCTTGCGCCACTGGTTGCGCAGGCGGGTGAGCTCCATCCGGTCCATCGCGCTGAGGCCCTTGGGCTTGCCTTCGGCGAAGCGTTCGGGCGCGCGGTTGCGCAGGATGAACATCACCAGCCGCTCGTTGTAGCGGCGGCGGGTGGCGACGTGCTCGCCGTGGTAGTGGATCGTCTCCTCGGTGCCGTAGAGCGCGCGGTCCATCGCCGCGTCCTCGATCCGCCGCACGCCGAGATCGAGCGCGGCGTCCCACGCGGCGCGGAAGCTGTCCGCCTCGGGGTGCTTGTCCACGGGCCAGCCGCGGTGAGGTAAGGCTGAAACTCGGCGGGCAACCGGGTGAGCGCCGCGTGCGCCAGCCGCTCGATCGTGTCCGCATCAGGCGTGCGCTGAAGCATTCCCGTCATCTGCAGAATATGGGGCTTGGTCCTGCTGCCGGCAACGGCGGCGGCGGGTCTCTGGCCGGTCAGGCGACCGCCGAGCTGAGGGCGCGCCGCGAACCGGCGCTCTGCCGGGCAAGCAGCGCGTCGATGATCGCCATCGCCACCACCGCCACGCCCGCGCCGAGAATCATGTCGGTGAGATAATGCGTGCCCTCGACCGGAGTCGCGAGCAGCATCGCGCCGACCATCCACACCAGCGGCCAACGCACCGGGCCGGCGCGCCATGCGGTGCGCAGATAGAGCGCCGCGGCCGCCGCGTGGAAGCTCGGCGCCGAGACGATCCCGCGCAACTGGCCAAGGTCGATCGAGTGAACGGTGTGCGCGCGCAGCGCGGGGATCAGGTCCGGCTGCCACAGCTCGCTCATCGGCATGTAGGGGATCGGCCCATGCCACAGAAACGAGAATGGACCGACCGCCGGCATCAGCGCGAACAATGCGAGGGTCAGCGCCGCGGCGAGCCAGAAGCTGCCGAGGAAGCGATGGGCCTCGCGCCGGTTGCCGGTCAGCGCGAACCAGCCGAGTAGCACGGCGGGAGTGAGATAGATGCTTTCGTAGCAGGCGATCCCGAGCAACTGGAGGATGCGGTGGCCGGCGACGACCTGGTACCAGGCGACCCAGTTGAACCCGAGCGCCGCATCGACGCGGGCAAGCAGCGGGTCCGCATAGCCATGGGTCAATGCCGCGATCGGATAGCTCGCCACCGCGCCGACCAGCGCCATCCCGGTGAAGACCGCGTAATAGCCGGCGCAGTCGCGCAGCGCGTCACCGTATCGCCAGCCGGCGCCAAGATATCGTGCCCTCAGCGCGATGACGATTCCGGCTGCAAGGACGTAGGGCGCATTGCTCCAGGTCCACAGCGTCACCGTCAGGTCGGCGCGGGCGAGCAAGGCGGCGGTGAGCAGCAGGCTGGCAAGCGAGGCCCAGCGGATCTGCGCCGTGGAAAAACCTTCGGACGCCCGCGAATTGGGCGTTTGCGGGGGGCGCGCAGCCGCGGCGGACGCTTTCAGGCCGGCCGCTTGAATTGGCTGCGATGACATCGTGACCCCCAGAAGTTCGCCTCTCCGTTCCGCCCGAGCACCTGAAGTGAGGCTGAACCGGGGAACCTTTTACCCCGATTGCTCCGCCGTCGAGCCCCGCGCAACCGTTTTGAGTCCATTGTACCGCGACAGGCCGTCCGGCCAATTGCAAACGGCTCCGTAACCAAACCCGGTAAGCCTGCTCAAACCACGTGACGGGTCTTATGCGCGCCATGACCAGCGGCAAACCCACTCAGACCCAGGCGCTGCGGACCGCGCCGGACGACGCGTGGGCCGAGCTGTGCGGCGTCGACGACGATGACGACGAGGAGTTCGAACGCCAAGAGGCGAATTACGGCAGCCTGATGGGTCTAGGAGTGCGCAAGGCCGCGAAGAAGCCCGTGCTGGTGCTCGATCCGGAAGTCGCCGAAAAGGCCGCCCAGGTGATGGAGATCAATGCCGGGCAGCTGATCGTGAACCCGGACAAGGCGGTGCAGGGCTTTGCCTGGCCAGGGTTCGAGCAGGCGGGCAGCGACGAATACGCGGCGCAGGAACCGATCGTGGGCGAAGACGCCGAGGACGAGGACGAAGACGCCCAGGCCGCCGTCGCCCAGTGGCTCTCCCGCGAAGCAGTTCCGGAGGAAGCAAGCCCGGACGATGTCCGCGAGGATCTCGTGGAGCACGAGCGCGATGCGGCGGACGAGGCGGCGCTCGCTGAGGTGCCGCTTGAATTGACCTGGCGGGCGGCGGCCGACGACGACTACGAGCCGCGCGTGGCGGCCGAGGAAGATTACGAGGTCCCGGTCGCCGAGGCTGACGAAGCCGAACTGTCGCCGGGCCGGCCGATTTTCGCCCAACCCGCTTCGGAATGGGCTCTGGGAGCGCCGGGAACGCCGCCAGTGCCGGCCATCGCGTCGGCTCCGCATATCGACGATTTCGCACTGTCGGGCGAGCCCGAGCCGCTGCTGCATACGGCTGATGCGATCGTCGGCGCCCTGCCGGAGCCCGAACCCCACGGCCACGGGTTGCGCGTGAGGGTTGCGCGGCTCGCTCCGCCGCGCAAGTCGCACAGCCGTCGGCGCCTCTCGGTCCTGCTGCGGCGATTTCACCGTTGGCTGCGTCGGCTCGTCGCCTCCTGACCGAACTCGCGGTTCAGATCACCATCAGGTCGTGGGCGACGATGATCTCGCCCTTGAAGGTGGTCCAAGCCCTGTCGATGTACATCTTCTCGGTCACCGCGGGCGGGATCGGGGCGATGTGGGCGAAGACCAGCGTCTTGACGCCCGCCTCGGTGGCGATCCGCCCGGCTTGTTCCGGCGTGGTGTGCGAGCCGAGGACGTGGGCGATCAGCTTGTCGGGGTCGCCGGCGATGCCCGATCCCGCGGTCTCCCCGCCAGGGCGATTGTCCCCGGCAGGGCCGGCGCGGCGGCGCAGGCTGTCGGCATAGATCGCCTCGTGTACCAGGATGTCGCAGCCCTTGGCGAGCCGGGCGAGCGATTCCATCGGCGTGGTGTCGCCCGAGAACGCGATCGACTTGTCGGCCATGTCGAAGCGATAGCCTAGCGCCGGCACCACCGGGGGATGGTTCACGAGCGTACAGGTCACCTTGACGTTCTCGTCCTCCATCACCGGGCCCGCGGCGGCGAACTCGTGCACAGTGATCGGCTCGAGCGGCTTGTGGCCGATGTCTTCCAGCCACACGTCCATCGAGGGTTTCAACGCGCTGATCGTGTCGCCGACGATCTGCTTCATCGGCGTCGGGCCGTAGATCCCGAACGGCGTCTCCTTGCCGGAATACCAGGTGTAGTAGATCAGCGACGACAAGTCCGACAGGTGGTCGGCGTGGATATGGGTCACGTAGAGGTTGCGCACGTCGGGCAACTTGAGCCCGGCGCGAACGAGCTGCTCGGTCGCGCCGTAGCCGCAATCGAGCACGTAGATGTCCTTGCCCGTCACGATCGCATAGCAGGTCTGATAGCGAGGGCCGCCGACGCTCGGCCCGGCCTGGGTGCCGAGGATGTAGAGCTTGGTCCCGCCTGCAGCCACATTTGCGGATTGCGCCAGCGCTCGGCCGACTGGCGCGAGCGCGCCGGCTCCCGCGATCGCTCCCGCGGCTGCGCCGAGCGACGCGCCGCGCAGCACCGCGCGCCGATCCATCGAAAATCCGTCGTCCACCCGTCATCTCCTTCCGCCGTTTCGTTTGAAGAAAAATGAATTCCAATTCACATATTGTCAATCGTTAGCGGGAAGACCCGGGCGAAACGCGGCCATACTTCACTTGGCGTTCAGCCGGACGCTGGCTATAGGCACCTCCATGCTTCCGCCAAGCCGCATGCCCAAGGGCGCCCGTCTTTCTCCCGTCAGGGTAATCATCCTCGCCGGAGCCGCCACTGCCCTTGCGCTTACCGCGGGCTGTGCCGGCCGGGGCAAGGCCGACAAGGATACCGCCTACGTCGCGCGCGACGTGGAGACCTTGTATACCGCGGCCAAGGCGCGGCTCGACCGGGGCGATTACAAGGTTGCCGCGGCGCTGTTCGACGAGGTCGAGCGCCAGCACCCTTATTCGGTGTGGGCACGCCGCGCGCAATTGATGAGCGCGTTCTCGTATTACGCCGGGCGCGACTACAACAAGTCGATCGATTCCGCGAACCGCTTCCTCGAGATCCATCCCGGCAACAAGGATGCGCCCTACGCCTATTACCTGATCGCGCTATGCTATTACGAGCAGATCGCCGACGTCGATCGCGACCAGGCGATCACGCTGCAGGCGCAGACCGCGCTCAACGAAGTGATCCGCCGCTATCCGCAAAGCGAATACGCCGCCGATGCCAAGCTGAAGCTCGACCTCGTGAACGATCACCTGGCCGGCAAGGAAATGGAGCTCGGCCGGTTCTACGAACGCAGCGGCCGCTGGCTCTCCGCGCAGCTGCGGTTCAAGAACGTGATCGCGACTTACCAGAGCACCAGCCATACGCCCGAGGCACTGTTCCGCCTGACCGAGACCAACCTGGCGCTGGGCATCCCTACCGAAGCCAAGAAGTATGCCTCGGTGCTCGCGGCGAACTATCCCGGCAGCAAGTGGTACCAGAAAGCCTACAAGCTGATGGAAAAGCACGCGCCCAACGTCACCGCGAGCTGAGGCGGTCGGCGAGGCGGGAGGATCACGCCTCCGGCTGGAGCGGGATATCCTGGCTGGTTGGCGGGCGCTGCGGACGCGACGAATACATCGCCCGCGGATGGGGATCGCCGACGAACCACAGCAGCCGGTCGAGCAGATGCAGTCCGAACGGCCAGTTGCCGACGTTCGATTCCGCATTGATGTGGCCCAGCCATCCCGCGTCGACCAGTCTGCTGCCCCATAGCCGCGCCATCTTTCGCGAATGCCCGTAGCTCGCGTAAGGGTCGTTCCGGCTGGCTGCCAGGATGCTGGGGAACGGCAGCTTCTCGCGCGCGAGCGGGGCGAACGCGGAGAGCCTGCTATCGGCGAGCCGGTTCTCCACCGTCGGCGGCGCCACCAGCAGCGCGCCGATCACTTTCCCTCCCGCGCCCGGCCGCTCGAGCAGGTTCCACCACGCGACCGCGTGGCAGCCGAGGCTATGGGCGACCAGCACCACCGGGCGATCGGATTCGAGCACCGCGACGTTGATCTTGTTGACCCAGCTGTTGCGATGGGGACGATCCCAGCTGCCGAGATCGACGCGGCGGCAATCGTCGCGCTCGCGCTCCCAGATGCTTTGCCAGTGGCCGGGCCCGCTGTCGTCGAGGCCGGGGACGATCAGCAATTGCGGCTTGCGGACCGATAGGGGGGACAGAGGCATACATACTCCTGTACTGAATCCCTACTTATATAATGGGGATTAGAGATCAAGCGGCTTAGGACGGCTTGTGGACCAGCCGCGCGGCGCGCGCGGCGAACGGCGCTTACCCCTAGGCGAAGATGGGGAATGACGGGCGCGCCTTGGGCGGCTAAACAGCCGGCGCGGCAGCGTGGAACCGGGCATGACCTTTCATCAAATCGCGACCGTCGCAATCCTGCTGGCGATGCTGGCGGCTTATGCAACCGAGCGTTTCCGGGTCGAGCTGGTCGCGATGGCCGGCCTCGCGGCGGGTTTTGCCGTCGGCGTGGTGCCGGCGGCGAACGTGTTTCGGGGGTTCGCCACCCCGGCGGTGGTGACCGTCGCCGAGGTATTGCTGATCGTCTCGGCGCTCTCGGCTAGCCGGGCGGTGGACAGCTTCGCGCGCCGGATTGTCGCGCGCGCCCGTAGCGAAACGGCGGTGCTCGCGATCATCTGCGGCACGGGCGCGTTCGTGTCGATCTTCATGAACAATATCGGCGCGCTCGCGCTGATGTTTCCGGTGACGTTGTCGGTCTGCGCCCGGCTCAACATCGCGCCCGGACGGATGCTGATGCCGCTTTCGTTCGCGACCCTGCTGACCGGCACCTGCTCGCTCACCGGCACTCCGGCGAACCTCGTGGTCAACCAGTGGCTGGTGCAGGAAACCGGCCACGGGATGGGCTATTTCGAACTCGCCTGGCTGGGTGGGCCCGTGGCCGCGGCCGGGCTCGCATGGCTGCTGATTGCCTCGCCGCGCCATTTCCGCGCAATGGAGCCCGCCGCCGCGCCGTTCGATACCGGACCGATCGACTTCCTCGGCGAATTTGCGCTTTCGGCCGGCTCCGATCTCGCCGGCATCGCCTTGCCTGCCGCCGAAGCGCGCCACGCGATCGCGATTCACGGCGTGTTTCGAGGCGGGGCGCATGTGTTCGCCCGGCGCGCCGATATCGTGCTGCAGGCGGGCGACGTGCTGCTCGCCGAGGCCAGCCTGGCGCGGCTCGACGAACTGCGCGAACAAGGGTTGCTGACGCTTGCGGGCAGCCGCGCCCGCGCCGACCGCGGCGAATGGATCGAGGCGGTGGTGATGCCCGAAAGCCTCGCGACCGGCTCGCGCGTGGGCGACATCATCGCGTTCGCCGAACGGAGCATCCAGGTCGTCGGCCTCGCCAGCCGCCGGCACCGGGTCGAGGGGCGGTTCGACGAATTGCTGATCGGCGTGGGCGACGTGCTGGTGCTGAGCGGCGAGCGCGAGGCACTGCGCGAGGCGGCTGCCGATTGCGGGATGTTGCCGCTCTCGGGCCGCCGCCCGCGTCCGCCGCGCACGCACGCGGTCGTCAGCGTCGGGGTGTTCACGCTCGGGGTGCTGGCGACGGCGTTCAATCTCATCCCCGCAGAGATCGCGTTCGGCGCGGTGGTGCTCGTGCTGGCGCTGCTTGGCAGCCTCAACCTGCGTTCGGCTCTGTCGGACCTCAACTGGTCGATCGTGGTCCTGCTCGCTTGCATGATCCCGCTGGGAATGGCGGTCGAGCAGACCGGCGCGGCGGCGGTGATCGCCAACGCGATCGCCGATGGCTTGCCCAGCGACGCGCCGCTGGTGGTGGTGACGATCATGCTGCTGGTCTCGGTGACGATCACGCCGTTCATCGACAACGTCTCCACCGCGGTGATCCTCAGCCCGATCGCCGCCGGGCTTTCCGCGCGCACCGGCGTCGGGCTCGAGCCGTTGCTGATGGCGGTCGCGATCGGTGCCTCGCTCGATTTCCTCACCCCGTTCGGCCATCACAACAACACCGTCGTGATGGGCGCCGCGGGTTATCGCTTCCTCGACTTCCCCCGATTCGGCGCACCGCTGCTCGCGGTTTGCGTCGCGGCCGGAATCGCCACCTTGGCGTGGTTGGTGTGACCGCCGGGGTTGCAAGAATTTGTATAGCACGCTAAATGCCGACTAGTTCACTAGGGAAAATGCGATGATCTCCAACAAGGCCAAATATGCCTTTCGGGCCTTGCTGACGATTGCCGCGGAGCCTGCCGGCGCGTCGATCACCAGCGCCGAGATTGCCCGCCGCTACTGCATTCCGCACAAGTTCCTCGAGCAGATCCTGCTCGACCTCAAGAAGGCCGGCGTGCTCGAGAGCCGGCGCGGCAAGAGCGGCGGCTATGTGATGCTCAGGCCCGCGGATACCGTGAGTTTCGGCGAGGTTCTTCGCCTGTTCGACGGGCCGCTCGCGCCGCTCCCGTGCCTCTCGCGCAACGCCTATCGGCGCTGCGAGGATTGCGTGAACGAAGCGACCTGCGAAATCCGGCGCGAATTCGCCCGGGCCTATGATGCGAGCCGCCAGGTGCTCGAAGCGCGCACCCTGGCCGACGCCTTGAGCAGTGGCGAGCAGGGCGGCGATGCCGGGCGCGAGGTGCGCCGCGTGGGATGAGCCGCCAAAACGCGCTTGCTAATCCCTACTAAATAGATAGACATAATAGGGCAAAGCGATGCCGGGGTTTCCCCGTGTCGCTCGGATCGGAGCCCTATGATGACTTCCACGAGCAGCCTCGAGCCTCACAAGCGGCAGACGCCCGATGCACAGCGCCTGCTCGAAGAGAGCGTCGCCTCGGTGCGCGAAGCCTTGAGCGGCCTGCGTTTCGGCAGCGTCTCGCTCACTGTCCACGAAGGGCGCGTCGTGCAGATCGACGTGACCGAAAAGCGCCGGCTGTCGCCCGGCGGATCGCCGACCGTCGCCGATCGAGCCTCCCGGCACGCCGGCCCGCTACCCTTAGACACCTAAGCATACGGCCGAACGCGAAGGAACGCCGGGCGCCGCCGCCCCAACAGGAGGAAAGATCGAATGATTTCGCGTGGAACCGTGTTCGCCGGCGCCGCAGTGGGCGTGCTGCTCGCGAGCCCCGCCATCGCAGCGGATGCGGGTTCCGCCGCGGCCGGCTCGGCCGTTGCAACCGCCGATACGGCAGCTGCCGTATCCGACGCGGCCGGCGACAGCGCATCGGCCAGCGAGGGCAACGTGCCGGAGAACGTGATCATCATCACCGCCCGCCGCCGCAACGAGCAGGCGCAGACGGTGCCGATCGCGATCGGCGTGCTCGACGGCCGCGCGATCAACGATACCGGCGCGTTCAGCGTCTACAAGATCCAGCAGCTCACCCCGACGCTGCAGATCTATTCCTCCAATCCGCGCAACACCGCGGTGAACATCCGCGGCATCGGCGTGCCGTTCGGCCTGACCAACGACGGGTTCGAGCCCGGCGTCGGCATCTATGTCGACGACGTGTACTATTCGCGCCCGGCCTCGGCGGTGTTCGACTTCCTCGACGTCGCCCAGGTGGAAGTGCTGCGCGGGCCTCAAGGGACGCTTTACGGCAAGAACACCACCGCCGGGGCAATCAATATCCGCACCAACCAGCCGACCTTCGATCTCGAAGGCAGCGCCGAAGTCAGCGTCGGCAACTACGACTTCGAGCAGGCCAAAGCCGCGATCTCGGGTCCGCTGTCAGACAAGATCGCCGCGCGCATCGCGGTTTCGGCCACCAGCCGCCAGGGCACGGTCTACAACGTCACCAACGATTCGTGGGTCAATGGCCAGGACAACCTGGGGGTGCGCGGGCAGTTGCTGTTCCGCCCGAACGACGATCTCGACATCACCTTGTCGGGCGACTTCAGCCGCCAGAACCCGAGTTGCTGCGCCACCGTGTTCGTCGGGTACGGCCCGACCCAGCGTGCCGCCGCCCGCCAGTACCCGGCGCTCGCGGTGCTGCTCGGCTATACTCCGGCGAGCACCGATCCGTTCGACCGGCTGACCGACCTCGACGCCGACAATGCCGCGTTGAACAAGACCGGCGGCGCCTCGGCGCGGGCGGTGTGGAACGTCGACGACCACGACACCTTCACCTCGGTCACGGCCTGGCGATTCTGGGACTGGAGCCCGTCGAACGACCGCGACTACACCGGGCTCGACATCGTGAGTAAATCGCAGAATCCCTCGCAACAGGACCAGTATTCGCAGGAATTCCGCTGGAACCACACCGGCGATCGCGTCGACTTCGTGCTCGGCGCGTTCGGCTTCCACCAGCGCATCGACACTCAGGGCACCGAGCAGCAGGGGGCCGATTCCGCGAAGTGGAACCTGACCGGCGCGGCGGCCACCCATCCCGAGTATCTCGACGGCCTGACCGCGAGCAACACCCAGTGGCTCAAGAGTACCAGCGCCGCGCTGTTCGGCCAGCTCGACTTCAAGCTGACCGACAAGCTGACGATCCAGCCCGGCGTGCGCCTGAACTACGACAAGAAGGAAGGCTTCTACCAACGCCGGGTCTATGCGCCCGACGGGCACGAGATCGTCTATTCCGACTGCTACCCGGCGCCATCGTCGAGCGCGCACCCCGCGCTCGCGGCCGAGTGCGGCATCTACACGCCGCTGCTCTATTCGCCCGAGTTCAGCGCGTGTAACTTCAGCTACGACCTGACGCTGAGCTATCAGCTCACGCCCGACTTGCTGCTTTACGGCACTTACGCGAAGACCTTCAAGACCGGCGGGATCAACATGAACGGCGTGCCGGTCGATTCGGCCAATCAGCCGATCGAGGCGGCCTATGCGATCAAGCCGGAATCCGTGCACCACTTCGAAGCCGGGCTGAAATCGCAGTTCTGGGACCGCAAGGCGACCTTCAATCTCGCCGCGTTCCACACCACGATCGACAACTTCCAGGCGAACGTGACGAACGGCCAATACGGCGTGCTGCGCGGCTATCTCGCCAATGCCGAGCAGGCGCGCACGCAAGGGATCGAGCTCGACTTCTCGATCCGGCCCAGCGCGCGGTTCAACGCCTATTTCAACGGGGCCTACACCGATGCGAAATACGTGAAGTTCACCGACGCGCCGTGCCCGCCCGAGCTTGCCGGCGGCACTGCGGCGGGCAGCAACCCGGCCGGCCCCGCGGGCGTGCCCGGCTCGCTCAGCCCGGCCAACTGCGACGTTTCGGGCCAGCAGCTTCCGGGCGTTTCGAAGTGGGCGTTCTCGTACGGTGCCGAAGGCAACCTGCCGGCCAAGCTGTTCGGCCAGGATGGTGAGGTCTACCTCGGGGTCGACGGCAACTACCGCTCGCGCTTCTCGTCGAACCCGTCGCCCTCGATCTACACCTGGATCGACGGCTACAACCTCACGAACTTCCGCCTCGGCTTCCGAACCGACAAGTTCAACATCTACGGCTGGGTGCGCAACGCGTTCGACACCAAGTATTTCGAACAGCTGGTGTTCGGCCCGAGCAACACCGGTCTGATCGCCGGCAACCTGGGCGATCCGCAGACCTGGGGAGGAACGGTCCGATTTGAGTTCTGACCGACTGCGATCGATCATCCGCGCAACAGAGAGGACACCCTCATGTTCGACTTATCGCTGCCAGGCTTCGAGCACATCCTTCCGTTCATCCTGGTGGGCTTCACCGCCCAGATCGTCGACGGCGCGCTCGGGATGGCGTTCGGGGTGATCTCGCAGACGATGCTGGTGAGCGTGCTCGGCCTGCCGCCGGCGACGGCGTCGGCCAGCACCCACCTGGTCGAGCTGTTCACCACCGGCGCGTCGGGCATCAGCCATGCGGCGCATCGCAACGTCGACTGGAAACTGTTCTGGCGGCTCGCGCCCGCGGGGATGGTTGCGGGGGGCCTGGGGGCTTACGTCCTCTCCAGCATCGACGCGAGCGCGGCGCGGCCGTTCGTGATGGCCTATCTCGTGCTGGTGGGGCTGTACCTGCTCTACAAGTCGGTCCGCCACCAATCGCAGCCCAAGTTCGCCGATCCGCAGATGACCACGCCGCTGGCGCTGGTCGGCGGGTTCCTCGACGCGGCGGGCGGGGGCGGGTGGGGGCCGGTGGTGACCAGCAACCTGCTGGTCCAGGGCGCCGATCCGCGCAAGGTGATCGGCACGGTCAACACCGCCGAGTTCCTGCTGACGCTCACCGTTTCACTGACCTTCCTGTTCACCCTTGGGGTCGAGGCATTCACCACCGCGATCGTGGGCATGATCATCGGCGGGGTCGCGGCGGCGCCGGCGGGGGCCTATTTCGCCAAGCACATCAAGCCGCGGCTGCTGCTCGGCGCGGTGTCGATCGTGCTGATCGTCACCAGCCTGTTCAGCATCGGCCGGGCGTTGCATATCTTCTGATATCGGCGGAGGGGAACGATGGACGGCGGCCTTGTCGCGATCTGCCTGCTCACCGGGGCGATCAACCTGATCGGCGCGCTCGCCTATGCCGCGCGGATTGCCGGGGTGCGCACGCGGCGGATTGCGATGAGCTTCGCGCTGTTCAACGTGCTGATCCTCGGTTCGCGGCTCGCCAACGGGTTTCTCGGGCCACTGCTGGCGAAGCGGGTCGAGGTGGCGATCGCGCGGGGCGGCGGCGAGAGCCTGACGCGCGATTTCCACCTGATGCTCGCGTCGGCGAGCCTTGCGGTGCTGCTCGGGATACTGACCGTGCCGACCGGGCAGCGAATCTTCTCGGTCGCGATCGTGAAGCTTGCACGCACCCGCTCGCTCGCCCGGCTGGTGCTGCGCAGCGCGACGCCTTCGGGCATGCGCGTAATGTGGCAGTCGCTCGCGGTCCCGCGGCTTCATCTGAAGCGCGCGCTGGCAAAGCCGCACGAGCTCGGCTGGGGCATCGTGATCGCCAACTGCCTCGCGCAGGCGGTGTTGGCGGTGGGCGTGTTCGCGTCGATCTACGCGGGCTATCTCAACCCCGAATACCGCGTGACCGCCTCGCAGCTTTCCTCGGTGATCAACGGCTTCGCGACGATCCTGCTGTTCGCGTTCATCGACCCGCACTTGTCGGTGATCACCGACGACGCGGTCGAAGGCCAGGTGAGCGAGCCGGATTTCCGCCGCGCGATCGTGTGGATCTCGGTCAGCCGCCTTGCGGGGACGGTGCTTGCGCAAGCGCTGTTCCTGCCCG
Source organism: Sphingomonadaceae bacterium (assembly GCA_036384795.1). Taxonomy (GTDB): domain Bacteria; phylum Pseudomonadota; class Alphaproteobacteria; order Sphingomonadales; family Sphingomonadaceae; genus Andeanibacterium. Next base: position 17,918 of record DASVLP010000068.1, read on the forward strand.
CCGCGATGGCGGTCGCGTGGGTCTCGAACTACGTCTGAGGCCTACACTTCCGCCCAATAGCGGATCAGGTTGTGATAGATGTTGGTCAGCTTCCTGACTTCCGGATCGTTCTGCCCCAGCCGCTCGACCAGCGCCTGCACCGCGTTGTCCATGTCGAAGGTATAGCGGCGCGCGAGCGGGTCCCGGATCATGCTCTGGACCCAGAAGAACGAGGCGACCCGCGTGCCCCGCGTGATCGGGGTGACCATGTGCAGGCTGGTCGATGGATAGAGCACCGCATGGCCCGCCGGCAGCTTGACCGTCTGCTCGCCGTAGTAATCCTGGATCACCAGTTCGCCGCCGTCGTATTCGTCGGGTTCGGAGAGGAACAACGTGACCGACAGGTCGGTGCGGATGCGCAGCCCGGTCAGGTGGTCGCCGCGGATGCAGTTGTCGACGTGCTCGCCGAAGAACTTGCCCGGCCCGTAGCGATTGAACAGCGGCGGGAAGATGTGCAGCGGCACCGCGGCCGAGATGAACAGCAGGTTCCCGGTGAGCGCGCGGATCACGCGCTCACCCAGCTTGCGCGATGTCGCGCCGTCCGGTGGCAACTGCTCGTTCTGCTTGACCTCGGCGGATTGCGCGCCGGCGGTGGAGCGGCCGTCTTCCCACGCTTCGGCATCCATGATGCGGCGGAAATCTGCCACGTCTGCCTTGCTCAAAACGTCCGGGATGCGGAGCAGCATGCGCTATCGCCCTACAGCTTGAGCTGCGCACTTACATAGACCGCGCGCCCCGGCGCAACCTGAACGAACGGCTGCGCGCTCTGGTAGAGCGAATCGTAGTATGTCCTGTCGAACAGGTTCTGGGCCGAGAGCTTCACGCTGACCCGCGAATTGATCTCCGCCTCGGCGAACACGTCGAACCGCCAATAGGCCGGCAGGACGGTGGGATTCGGGGCGCCGGGATAGGCGACGCCGCCGTTCGCGGCGAGCAGGGAGCCGCCTTTGATTTCGGAATTGTGGACCGCTTGACCGCCCAGCTCGAACCACTTGGTCACCTGGTATTTGGTCAGCAGGTTAAACGACGTGGGCGCGATGTTGGCAAGATCGAGCCCGACGTTGGTCGGCACGATCGACTTCGTGATCTTGGGGTCCATCAGCACCAGCCCGCCCATCACGCTCCACCGCGGGGTGATGTTGCCGGCCACCTCGAAATCCAGCCCGCGCACGCGATAGGCGGCGCCGTTGACGATCTGCCCGCTGGTGTAGCCGGGCAGGCCCGCCGGCGCCGTCTCGCGGGCGTTGCTGACGTCGGTCTGGAACGCCGCGGCGGTCAGCAGCAGATGGCGGCCGAACACTTCCCACTTCGCGCCGAGCTCGTATGAGCGGCTCTTCTGCGGGCCGAAGATCTGGGTCGCGTTCTGGCTTGCCGAAAGGCCGCCGTACGAGCTCGACGTCGCGTCCAGCTCGTCGCCGACCGGCTCGGCGGCGGTCGCGTAGGCGAAGTACAGGCTGGCGTTCGGCGCGGGCTTCACCACCACGCCCGCGTTCCAGCTGGTGATGCCGGACGTGGCCGTGCGCGAGCTCGCGTCGTTGGCCGAAGTGATGTGGTAATCGTCGTAGCGGATGCCGGCGTTGACGATCAGGACGTCCTTGTAGCTCGCGGTGTCCATCAGGTAGCCGGCCTGGGTGTCGACTTTGTAGCGCAACGGGTTGCCGGCGAGGGCGATCGTGCCCGAGCCGGTGAACACGTGCGGCGGATTGTCGACCGGAACGATCGGCGCGCCGTTCGACGTGAACGCGACCGCGCCGGTGGTCAGCTCTGACGTGAGGCCGGCGTAGCCCTGGATGCTCAGCTTTTCCCATGAGAATTCGCCGCCCACGATCGCGACATGGTGGATCGGGCCGGTGTCGAAGGTGAATTTCGCCTCGGGCTGGTCGTTGATCACGCTGACCGGCTCGTAGCGGCTCTGCGCGTTGAGCTGGACGTAGCCCGAATAGTGCGTGAGCGACGAGGAATAAGGCGCGGTCACCGGATTGGTCGCGCTTGGGTTCTCGGGGATCGTGCCGATGTAGTTGAGCAGCGAATGGCTCGCCTGGAACTTGTTCTCCAGGGTCACGTGATCGTTCACCTGCCACTCGGCGTTCACCGTGCCGATGTCCTGCGTCGAGCGGGTGAAGTCGCGATTGATCGCGCCGTAGTAGGTGTTCCGCGGAATGCCGTTCTCGGTCACCGGCTCGCGGCTTGGCTGGTTCACTGGCACGCCGAAATCCGGCCGGCCCCACAGGCGGGTGTGCGAATAATTGGCGGTCAGCTGGAAGCTGTCGATCGGGTGGAAGGCCACCGCGGCGGCCAGGCCCCAGCGGTTGTCGGTCGCGAAGTCGCGGCCTGCGACATCGGAATCCTGCACCATGCCGTTGAGGCGCACGTCGAGCGAAGGGCTGAGCGTCTGGTTGACGTCGACCGTGCCGCGCTTGCGCGAATCGCTGAAACCGCCCTCGGCTTCGAAATGGTAGAAGTCACCTTGCTGCGCCTGCTTGGTCGCGATGTTGAGCGCGCCGCCTGTGGTGCCGCGCCCGGCGAACGACGAGGCGGGCCCGCGCAGGATCTCGACTTGTTCGACATTGAAGTTCTCGCGGATGCTGACGCCCGGATCGCGCACGCCGTCGACGAACACGTCGTTGCGCGCGTCGAACCCGCGGATGAAGAAGCGGTCGCCGAACGCATTGCCGCCTTCGCCCGAGCCGAGCGTGACGCCCGCTGTCGAGCGCGCGACTTCGCGCAGCGTGGTGGCGTTCTTGTCCTCGAGCACGTCCCGGTTCAGCACCGTGACTGTGCGCGGGGTATTGAGGATCGGCTGGGTGAACTTGTCGGACGACAGGCGATCCGCCTTGTACGGCGCCTGGGGGTCGGAGAACGGGTCGGAATGCGCGCCGGTGACGACGATGTTGTCGTGATCGCTCGTGTCGTCGGCTCGCGCCATGGTCGGCGCGAGGGCGGCGGCGAGCACGCCGGCGAGCAGGGCGCTGCGGGCAGGCGCGGGACGAAACGGCGCAAACGACGAACTCATTGACGATCCCCTGATTCGATTATTTGAGACGCTATTGCGAGGCGTTCTCAATATAGTCAACTGGTTTTGCGAATTAGTCGCAATCGGTTTCTCGCGCGATGGCTGTGCGCAATCGGCGGTTGTCCGGTGACGCGGAGCAACCGCTGGGCTAAACCCGCTGCGGATCGATGCTGACTTCGCTTGCCATCCGGAACGTGGTGCTGATCGAAGGGCTGGAACTTGCGTTCGGCCCTGGCCTTGGCGTGCTCACCGGCGAGACCGGGGCGGGCAAGTCGATCCTGCTCGATGCGCTCGGCCTGGTGCTGGGCGATCGCGCGGATTCCGGGCTGGTGCGCGCGGGCGAGGACCAGGCGAGCGTCACCGCAACCTTCGAATTCTCGGCGCTGCCCGAAGCGGTGCACGCTCCGCTTACCGAAGCCGACGTCCTCGTCGAAGCCGGCGAGCCGCTGATCCTGCGGCGCGCGGTGAAGGCGGACGGCGGCTCGCGCGCGTGGATCAACGACCAACCGGTCGGCGTCGCGCTCCTGCGGGAAATCGGCGGCGCGCTGGTCGAGCTGCACGGCCAGCACGACGATCGCGGCCTGGTCAACCCGCGCGGCCACCGCGCGTTGCTCGACCGCTACGCCGGCGCGGACATGGCAGGCGTCGCCGCCGCATGGACGGAGTGGCGCGCGGCGCTGGCGAAGCTGGACGAGGCGCGCGGGGCGATCGAGCAGGCGCAGGCCGACCAGGACCTGCTGCTTTCCTACCTCGCCGAGCTGACCGCGCTGGCGCCCGAGGAAGGCGAGGAGGATCGGCTCGCCGAAACCCGCAGCGCGATGCAGAAGGGCGAGAAGCTGTCCGGCGACCTCGAGGAGTTGCGCCATCTGTGGGATGGTTCGGATTCCGCGCTCGCCACCTTGCGCGCCGCTGCCCGCCGGCTCGACCGGATAGCGCCCGAGCATTCGCTGCTCGCCGAAGCGCTCGCCGCGCTCGACCGCGCGGTGATCGAGGCGGGCGAGGCCGAGGACAAGCTCGCCGCCGCGGGCGAGGCGCTGGTTTTCGATCCGGCCGCGCTCGACCGGATCGAGACCCGTCTGTTCGATTTGCGCGCGCTTGCCCGCAAGCACCGCTGCGAGGTCGACCAGCTGCCCGCGAAGATGCGCGAGGTTCGCGCCCAGCTCGACGCGATCGAGACCGGCGAGGCTGATATCCGCGCTTTGGAGGCCGCGGCGCACGCGGCGGGCGAGGGCTATCGCACGAAAGCGGCAACACTGTCGGAGCAGCGCCGAGGGGCTGCTCGGCGGCTTGACGCGGCGGTGGCCAAAGAGCTTGCGCCGCTCAAGCTCGAGACCGCGAAGTTCCAGACCGCGGTTGCGGAGCTGCCCGAGGAACGCTGGGGCCCCGCCGGCAGCGACAGTGTCGAGTTCCTGATCTCGACCAATCCCGGCGCCGAGTTCGCGCCGCTCGTCAAGATCGCCAGCGGCGGCGAATTGTCGCGTTTCATCCTCGCCCTGAAGGTCGCGCTCGCCGAGCAGGGCGGGGCGGCGACGGTGATCTTCGACGAAATCGACCGCGGCGTCGGCGGCGCAGTCGCCAGCGCGATCGGCGAGCGCCTCGCGCGGCTCGCGGAGGGCGGGCAGCTATTGGTCGTCACCCACAGCCCGCAAGTCGCCGCACGGGGCAAGACGCATTACGTGATCGCCAAATCGAGCGAGGGCACCGTCACCCGCACCTCGGTCCACCTACTCGACCCGGCCGGCCGCCAGGAAGAGATCGCCCGCATGCTCTCGGGCGCCGAGATCACCAGCGAAGCGCGCGCGCAGGCGGACAGGTTGCTGGAGGGGGCGTGAATCAGTCCTTCTGGTTCAGGTACAGCAGCAGGAAGAAGCCCCACACGCTGAACTTGAACGCGTCGTTCAACGAACCGCTGCCGAGCTGGGTCTGCCACATCTGGAACGCTGCGCCGCCGACCACGCCGAACAGCCCGAACCAGGTGAGGATCGCCGCCCCTGCGCCGAGCTTGGCGGTGCCTTTGGCCGCCTCGAACGCGCCGGTGTCCTTGCGCGCGCTCCACAGCCGCCAGCCGCCGAGCACCAGCAGCAGGCCGGTCGCGGCTTCGCACAGCATCGTCACCCAGGTCGCGATCTCGACCATCGGCGACCCGAGCGAGGGCAGCAGGCTCTGCGGAAACGCCGGATGATCGGCCTGGCCGAGCACGCTGGCGAACGTCGCGTAGGACTGTGGCAGGTTGATCAGGTCCTGAACCGCGTAGATCAGCGCCATCAGGCCCAAGAGCACCGCGAAAAGCGCCTTCAATTGGCGATCGAGCATGGCTATCCCCTTCCTGTCTCCTGGGGGCAGTCTAGCCCATTCGACGGGTGAGGGGAATTGCTCGACAGTGGGGCAATCTCGGCGCAATCACCTTGACGAGACCTGTTCCGAGACCTATTCAGAGCCCATGAACAAGCCCTTCAAACCCGAAACGCTCGTACCGATTCTTGCCGATGTCGGGGTGAGCATCAGCGATCTCAAGCGCAATCCCGCGGCGGTCGTCGAGGCGGCGAAAACGCAGCAAGTAGCGATCCTCAATCGTAACAGGGCCGTGGCTTACGTTGTCTCGCCCGAAGTGTGGGATCACATTCTCGACGTGTTTGACGAGCGGCGTCTGATACGCGAGGCCGAGGCTGCGCTTGAGGAAGAGGGCGAGGACGTCGAGGTCAATCTTGACGACTATCTATAGGGTCGTCTTTCGCCCTCGCGCCCAAAAGGTCTTCGATCGCCTGGGAACTGCCGATCAACGCCAACTCGCAGTGAAGCTCAAGCAGCGTGCCGCAAATCCCAGGGTTCCGGCGGACGCGGTTCGGGAAATCCCCGAAGGCTACAAAATCAAACTGCGTTCGGCGGGCATTCGCCTAATCTATCAGGTGCGTGAGCACCAAGTGGTGATTCTGGTCCTTGCGATAGGCAAGCGCGAACGCCAGGAGGCCTATGGCGAAGCGATTCGGGAGCTTGGCAAACTCGATGACCGACGCTGAAGCGGCCGCCGAACTCGAACGGCTGGCGAGAGAAATTGCGCACCATAACGAGCGTTACCATGCCGAGGACGCGCCCGAGATCAGCGACGCGGAATTCGATGCGCTGATGCGGCGCAATGCTGAGCTGGAGGCGGCCTTTCCGCAGCTCGTCCGGGCCGACAGCCCATCGCGGCAGGTGGGCGCGGCGGTGGCCGCCTCGCCGCTGTCGAAGGTGCGCCACGAAGTGCGGATGTTCAGCCTCGACAACGCGTTCGCGGACGAGGAAGTGGCCGAGTTCGTCGCGCGGGTGCGGCGGTTCCTGAACCTGCCCGAGAGCGAGGAGCTGGCGTTCACCGTCGAGGAGAAGATCGACGGGCTGTCCTGCTCGCTGCGCTACGAGCACGGCCGGCTGGTGCGCGCCGCGACCCGCGGCGACGGCGAGGTGGGGGAGGACGTCACGCCCAACGTCCGCACGATCGCCGACATTCGCGAGACGCTGAAGGGCACCGCGCCCGAGGTGTTCGAGATCCGCGGCGAGGTCTACATGGACAAGCGCGACTTCGAGGCGCTCAATGCCCGGCTGATGGGCGAGGCGCGGGAAAAGGCGCAGGCCGCCGGCGAAGAGCTCGACGAAGCGAAAGTCCGCCAGTTCGTTACCCCGCGCAACGCGGCGGCCGGCTCCTTGCGGCAGAAGGATCCGAATATCACCGCGCAGCGCCCGCTGAGGTTCTTCGCCTGGGGCTGGGGCGCGGCGAGCGCGCTTCCCGGCAACAGCCAGCATGAGGTGGTGCGGCAAATCGCGCAATGGGGGTTGCCGGTCACGCCGGGGCTCGCGCTCTGCCGGTCGCTGGAAGAGATGTACGCGGCTTATGGCCGGATCGCCAAGCAGCGCCCTGGCCTCGGCTACGATATCGACGGCGTGGTCTACAAGCTCGACCGGCTCGACTTGCAGGCGCGGCTCGGCTTCGTCGGCCGCGCGCCGCGCTGGGGGCTGGCGCATAAGTTCCCCGCGCAGCAGGCGCAGACCACTTTGCGCGCGATCGACATCCAGGTCGGCCGCACCGGCAAGCTCACCCCCGTCGCGCGGCTCGAGCCGGTGACGGTGGGCGGCGTGGTCGTGACCAACGCGACGCTCCACAATGCCGACGAGATCGCGCGCCTGGGCGTCCGCCCCGGCGATCGCGTGGTGCTGCAGCGCGCCGGCGACGTGATTCCGCAGATCGTCGAGAATCTGACGCGTGACGAGCCGCGCGCGCCGTGGACCTTCCCGACGCATTGCCCCGTCGAATTCGGCGGATGCGGCTCGGAAGCGGTCCGCGAGGAAGGCGAGGTCGACGTCCGCTGCACCGGCGGACTGATCTGCCCGGCGCAGCGGCACGAGCGGCTGCGTCATTTCGTCAGCCGGGGCGCGCTCGATATCGAGGGGCTGGGCGACAAGACGATCCAGGAATTTCTCGGGCTGGGCTGGATCGCGGAGCCGGCCGACATCTTCCGTCTCGCCGCGCATCGCGACGCATTGCTCGGCCGCGAAGGGTGGAAGGACAAGTCGGTCGACAATCTGCTCGACGCGATCGAGGCGAAGCGCGCGCCCGATCCGGTGCGCCTGCTGTTCGGCCTGGGCATCCGGCATATCGGCGCGATCACCGCGCGCGATCTGCTGAAGCGCTACGCCGTCTTTCCCGCGATCGAGCAATTGGCCGATCAGATCATCGCGCTGCGCGAAGATATGACGCCGGCATTGGCCGAGGAGCCGAGCAAGTTCCGCCAGCGCGTCGACAAGGCGATCGCGGAACATATTGGTGTCGAGAATGTCGGCGCCGCGGTCGGCAACGCCCTGGCCGATTTCTTCCACGAACCGCACAATCGCGCGGTCTGGAAGGACCTGCTCGACGAAGTGACGCCGCGCCCTTTCCTCTTCGAGTCGCGCGAATCCGAGGTCAGCGGCAAGACCGTGGTGTTCACCGGCACGCTGGAGACGATGAGCCGCGACGAGGCCAAGGC
>DASVLP010000069.1:0-37683 GCA_036384795.1 Sphingomonadaceae bacterium
CAACTACATCGAGGGGCTGTTCCTCTCCTCCGGCATCGTCAAGTCGTCCGACCACACGATGGAGCAGCTGGTCGAGACCGCACGGATCCTGCGCCAGAGCCACGATTTCCGCGGCTATATCCACCTCAAGATGATCCCCGAGGCCGATCCGGCGCTGCTCGAGCGCGCGGGGCGGCTGGCCGACCGGGTGTCGATCAACGTCGAATTGCCGACCGAGGCCGGGCTCGCGCGGCTCGCCCCCGACAAGTCGGCGCCGCAGATCGAGCGGGCGATGGGCGGGCTCGAAGCCGCGATCGCCGACGCGCGCGATGCGCGACGCCGCTACCGCTCGGCGCCGCAATTCGCGCCCGCCGGGCAATCGACCCAGGTGATCGTCGGGGCGGACGGCGCTTCGGATTCGGCGATCATTGGCCGGGCGAGCGGACTTTATGCGAAGCACCGGCTGCGGCGCGTGTATTATTCGGCGTTCAGCCCGATTCCCGATGCAAGTGCGGTGCTGCCGCTGAAGCGCCCGCCTCTGATCCGCGAGCACCGGCTCTACCAGTCCGACTGGCTGATCCGGTTCTACGGTTTTGCGCCGGGCGAAGTGCAAGCCGCGGCCGGGGTAGACGGCATGCTGCCGCTCGAGATGGACCCGAAGCTCGCCTGGGCGCTCAAGTTCCGCGCACAGTTCCCGGTCGACCTCAATCGCGCGCCGCGCGAGGCGCTGCTGCGGGTGCCGGGCTTCGGGGTACGCGCGGTCGACGCGTTGCTCGCCGCGCGGCGGCACCGCTCAGTGCGGCTCTCAGACCTCGCGCGGCTGACGGTATCGGTCGCAAAGCTGCGCCCGTTCGTGATCACCGCCGACTGGCGGCCGACCGCGCTGACCGACCGCGCCGACCTTGCCGCGCTGTTGCTGCCGCGGCGCGAGGAGCAGCTCGAGCTGTTCGCGGCATGAACGCTCCGGCGGCGCTTGCCTGGTCGGTCCCGCTCGAACGACCGGACGATTTCGACGTCTGGCGCGAGGCGGCGCGCAGCTGCATCTTCGCCGGGCTGCCGCCCCCGGCGGTGAGCTGGAGCGCGGACTTGTTCGCGCTCGAACGGAGGCTGCCGGAGCCACCGGCGGACGCCAAGCCGCCGGCGGTTTCGCGCGCGTTCCTCGAGCTTGCCCAAACCGCGATCCTGCATATCGATCCGCGGCGGCTCGATCTGCTCTACCGCCTGCTGTGGCGATTGCAGCGCGAGCCACGCCTGCTCGAGGACCGCGCGGATCTCGATGTGATCCATCTCGAAACGCTGGCGCGCGACGTGCGCCGCGACATCCACAAAATGCGCGCATTCGTGCGGTTCCGGGCGGTGGGCGAAGGCGAGACCGAGCGGTTCGTCGCCTGGTTCGAGCCCGAGCATCACATCCTGCGGCGCAATGCCCCGTTCTTCGTCAACCGCTTCGCCAACATGCGCTGGTCGATCCTGACGCCGCGCGGCGCGCTGCATTGGGACGGCGAGACCTTGCAGGAAGGGCCTCCGGCGCAGCGCGGCGACGCGCCGCAGGGCGACCCGGCCGAGGAACTGTGGCGCAGCTATTACGCGGCGGTGTTCAATCCGGCGCGGCTCAAGACCGGCGCGATGCTGAAGGAGATGCCGCGCAAGTACTGGAAGAACATGCCCGAGACCGCGCTGATCCCCGAGCTGGTCGCCGGCGCACGCAAGCGCGAGCTGGCGATGGTCGCTGCCGGGCAGGATCTGTTCGCCGACGCCCCTTCGGCGGCGAGCCTGGAACAGCTTGCCGAGGCCGTGCGCCGGTGCCGCCGCTGCGCGATCGGCTGCAATGGCACCCGGGCGGTCGTCGGCGAGGGCGCTTCCGGCGCCACGCTGATGATCGTCGGCGAGCAGCCGGGCGACGTCGAGGAAGTGCAAGGCCGCGCATTCGTCGGCCCGGCGGGGCAAGTGCTGATGGCGCATCTCGCCCAGGCCGGGATCGATCGGCGGAGCGCCTACGTCACCAACGCGGTCAAGCACTTCAAGTACGAGTGGCGCGGCAAGCGGCGGCTGCACAAGACGCCGACAGCCAAGGAAATCGACACGTGCCGCTGGTGGCTCGAGCGCGAGCGCGCGCTGGTGGCCCCACGCGTGGTGCTGGCGCTGGGCGCAAGCGCGGCGCGCGGGGTGCTCGGCCGCACCGTCAGCGTCGAGGCAATGCGGGGGCGCGCGCACCGGCTCGAAGACGGCAGCGAGCTATGGGTAACGACCCACCCGTCTTACCTGCTGCGCTTGCCCGAGGACCGCCGCGGCGAAGCCGAAGCGCGCTTCGCGGCCGACCTGGCGCAAGTCACGGCGCGGATCGGGCGGCTGACGGTTTGACCGGCGCTCAGTTACGCTCGGGTGGCGACGCAGTCGTTTCGGTGCCGAGGTTCAGCACCCCGTCGTAAGCCCCGCCGTCCACCGGTTGCAATACGACTCCGCGCCTGGCTGGCGCAAGCGATCCGTGGTCGGGATGCGCGCCGCAAGCGGGCGGGGTAGTGGGGCCAATGCAGTTCCACGCCGTGCCGCCGTTGCCGAGTGCATTGAGCGTGAGTGTCTCGCCGGCCGGCAGGTGGCTTGCCATCGGCATGAACGGCCGTTGGCCGGGATCGACCTCAGTCTTGCGCGCGTGTAGATTGCCGACGAGCGCGAGCACGGTAGCGCCGGGCGTCGCCGCGTCGTGCACGATCGCAGCCAGGCGCATTTCGTAGGGCCCCTGGTCGCCAGGCTGATCGCGGTCGGGCCGGTCATCCTGAAAGGCGACGACCCTTTTCACGGTTCCTGCGTGATGCATCTGGCGCAGCCGGTCGAACAGGCGGAAGAAGGCTTTGCTTGAACGGCCATCTCCGGATTGCCAGAACCACATCTTGAGGAACGCAGCCTGTGCCGCCGCTCCGCCATCGGACGCGATGAACGCGTCGATCGTTCCTTGATCGCTCGACGGCATCTCGAGCGCGACGACGACCGGCCCCCGTTGCTGCGCGGTGAGGCACACGGCGTCGGCAAAGATTGCGGGCGTTTCGGCGGTGCCGTGCAACTCCCCGATCACGATCCAGCGGACTTTGTCGTGAGCGAGAACCCGATCCCAGCCGGGCATTGGCGCGCAAGTCAAAACGGCCGGGCTTGCAGCGGCCAACGCCGCTCCGAGCAGCGGCGTGAGGAGCGGCACCGTCAGTCCTGCCAGCCTTCCGGCACGCCGTTCGCGCCCATGATCTGGCGTTTGGCGATCAGCCATTGGCCGCCGCGCTTGACCAGGTGGTCGAATTCGCGCCCTTGCGTCAGGATATGCGGTGCGTCACCCTGCTTGTCGGTGATCGTCTCGGTGAACACCAGCCGCGCGGTGGCGGTCTGGCCGTGGACCACGACCAGCAGGTTGTTGATCAGGATGTTGAGCGCGAAGCTCTTCTTCTGGGGCGCATCGGCCGGGACCGCGGCATACATGGCCTCGATTTCCTTGATTCCCTTGTAGGTCTTGGGCCCGAGGATCATCTCGCCGTCGGGGGCGTAGAACTCACCCATTGTGTGCTCCGCGCCGGCGCCGAAGTTGTTGTAGTAGCGGGTCAGCAGATCCTCGATCGCGGCCCGGTCGGCGAGCGATTGCGCGGTATATGCCGCCGCGCCCTTCGCGAGCGCGCTGTCGCCGCAGGCGGTGAGCGACAGGCCGACGACGGCGGTGACGGCGAGCGCGACGAGCGGTTTGCGGTTCATGTGATCCCTCCCGGTATTTTCGTTCGCTGTGGCTATAGCAAGCCCCTCCCCTTCAGGGGAGGGCTGGATCACTTTCAGCGCTCCGAGTCCAATTGCGCCATCTGTGCCGGCGCATAACGTTCGCCTTCGATCGCGTCGGGCGGCACCGCGCGCTCGATCTCGGCGAGTTGGTCGGCGGTCAGCGCATGCCCCAGCGCCTCCACCGCGTCGGTGACCCGCGAGGGCTTGCGCGCTCCGACCAGCGGCACGATGTCCTCGCCCTGGGCGAGCACCCAAGCAAGCAGCAGTTGCCCGGGGGCGAGGCCGAAGCCTTGCGCCACGCGCGCGATCTCGGCGGCGACGTCGAGGTTCTTCGCACCGGCCTGGCCTTGAAAGCGCGGCGAGTGGTGGCGGAAGTCGCCCGGCGAATCCTGCCCCGGCTGCCAGCCCCCGGTCAACAGGCCGCGGCCGAAGATGCCATAGACCGTCAGCGAAATCCCGAGCTCGCGGCATGCGGGCAGCACTGCGCGCTCGATATTGCGGGTGGTCAGCGCGTATTCGATCTGCAGGTCCGTGATCGGATGCACCGCGCTTGCCCGGTGCAAAGTGTCGGCGCCGACCTCGCTCAGGCCGACGTGACGCACCCAGCCCTGTTCGATGCACTCGGCAATCGCGCCGACGGTCTCCTCGATCGGCACCGCGGGATCGAGCCGGGCGGGGCGGTAGATGTCGATGTAGTCCACGCCGAGCCGCTGGAGCGTGTAGGCGAGGAAGTTCTTCACCGCTTGCGGGCGCGCGTCATAGCCGATCCAGCCGCCGCCATGGTCGCGCAGCGCGCCGAACTTGACGCTGAGCTTGTAGCGGTCGCGCGGCACGCCCTTGAGCGCCTCGGCGATCAGCATTTCGTTGTGCCCCATGCCGTAGAAGTCGCCAGTGTCGATGAGGTCGATGCCTGCATCAAGCGCGGCGTGGATCGTCGCGATCGCCTCGCCGCGGTCGGCCGGCCCGTAGATGCCCGACATCGCCATGCAGCCAAGGCCGATCCGCGACACTTCGGGGCCGGTTAGGCCGAGCCTGCGCCTTTGCATTGCGGTCTCCCGATCGATGGACATGCGGGGGTAGATTACCGCCTTTCGCCCCGCCGTCGGAGAAATGTAACAAATTGTCGCAGAAATGTATTGAATTGTCGCAGGCGGAGATGGATACAACTCCAAAGGCTCTTTTCCGTGGCGTGCCCCCCGAGATGCGATCGGGCGGTGCGCATGCAGACGGGACATGCGGGACACACCCGGCAAACGGGTGGTTTACAGGGGAGGCCTATATGGGGGTGTTTGATTCCCGCGGCACGAGGCTGTGCGGCGGACTTAGCAAATTGGCGCTTGCGATCGGACTTGCGGCCGCCGGCTCGACCGCCGCGCTGGCTCAGGATGATTCACCGGACACGCAACAGCAGTCTTCCGCCGCTGCTCCGGATAGCAACGAAGCCATCATCGTCACCGGCTCGCGCGTCACCCGCAGCACCTTTGAGACCCCGAACCCGGTAACGGTGCTCAATTCGAAAGACATCGAGGACCTCGGCCTCAACAACGTCGCCGAAGTCGTCAAGCAGCTCCCACAGAACTCGAACTTCTTTTCCTCCAACAACGTCGGCCTCGGCAATTTCAACGTCGGCGCGCAGCTCGTCAATTTGCGCGGCCTCAACCCGTTCTTCGGCACCCGCACGCTGACGCTGATCGACACGCAGCGCGTTGTATCGACAACGATCGGCGGCGGCGTCGACATCACGCTCGTGCCGTCGATGCTGGTCGGCAGGACGGAGACGGTTACTGGCGGTGCGTCCGCGGTTTACGGCTCGGACGCGGTCGCCGGGGTGGTGAACGTGATCCTCGACAAGACCCTCGAAGGCCTCAAGGCTCAGGCCGACTTCAGCCGGACCACGCACGGGGACGGCAACGACTGGCACGCCGCCGCGGCTTACGGCACGAAGTTCGCCGACGGGCGCGGCCATTTCATCATCGGCGCCGAATACCAGAAGACCGACGCGATCGGCAATTGTTCGGAAGTTCGCGATTGGTGCGCGAAGGGCTATGCCACGTTCGTCAATAACGATTACGCGACCCCGGGGGCTCCGGGATACGGCCAACCGCACTACATAATCGGGCCGAACGCGACGATCCCCTATTCCAGCTCGACCGGGGCGCTCTCGCCGTGCCTGTTCTTCTTGCCCGGGGGCCCACCCACCAGCCCCAACGCCCTTTCGTACAACAACGGCGGCTTTTGCGGCTATGCCGCCTCGATCACGGGCCCGACGTTCCAATTCAATCCGGAAGGGACTGCGGCCATTCCATTCGATTCGGGGCAGTATTCCGAAGGCGCATTTCCGATCTTCGGCGCCCCGCGCCAAGGCGGCGACGAGTTCGCGACGGGCAACTACGATGCAACCACCTTGCGCCCGAGTGTCAAGAAGATCAGCGCCCTTGCGCGCGCCGAATTCGAAATAAGCCCGGCGCTCAAGGTTTCGCTCGAGGGGTCTTATGCCCGCAGCGAGGCCGTCAATCCCGACGCGAACGGAGCGATCGGGCCATTCCCGTTCCGCTTGTTCGACATACCGCCCGCCAACGTGCTGCTCGGCTACCAGATCGCGCCGGACAACGCTTTCCTGCCGCCCAGCGTGGCCGCGATGATACCGGGCGGGGCGACGTTCGGCCGCACCCTTAACAACGTCCTGAACGCGCGAAACGAGACCAACAACACGACCTGGCGCCTGGTCGGCGGGCTCGAAGGCGATATCGGCGGCGGCTGGTCGTGGGACGCTTATTTCTCGCATGGCGAAAATAAGAACGACCAGCATCTGTTGCACAACATGGTCCAGCCGCTGCTGCGCTTCGCGCTCGATGCGGTTCAGACGCCGGCCGGTGTCGTGTGCGGCGTCACCATCCCGGGGCGGATCAATCCCGACACCGGCTATCCCTACACCCCCGCGGACGTCGCATTCGCCAGTGCGGCCGGCACTTGCGCGCCGCTCAACCTGTTCGGGACGGGCAATGCGAGCCAGGCGGCGCTCGATTATGCATACCGCAACCTGGAGGAACTGGCGACCCAGAAGCAGGACGCGGCGGCATTCAATATTCGCGGCGACTTGTTCGGCGGGTGGGGCGCGGGAGCGATCAAGCTCGCGACCGGCGTGGAATGGCGCAAGGAGAGCGGCGTGGTGACGCACGATCTCGCCAACCAGCCCTGGTATGGTGGCTACTATCTCACTTACGACAGCGACTTCGGCGGCACGACCGAGGTGCTCGAAGGCTATGGCGAACTGAACGTGCCGGTCTTCCGCGACGCTCCGGTCGGCCGCTACCTGGAACTCGACGGTGCGATCCGCGGCACCCGGAACAAGAACGTTGGGACGCTCGGCTACGCCGCGGGCGAATCGAGAACCCGCGATTTCATCACCTGGAAAGTGAGCGGCATCTGGGACGCGACCGACTGGCTGCGACTGCGCGCGACTCGTTCGCGAGACGTGCGTGCCGCCCAGTTCCGCGAGCTGTTCGAAACCCGCGATCCCTTCGTCGGCCCGCCGTTCGGCGTGGTCAACAACCCATGGGGCGGGGCGAACGATCCAATCATCGCCACCATTGGCGGCAACGTCGACCTGGCGCCCGAGAAAGCGGATACGCTCACGGTCGGATTGGTCCTGTCGCCCAAAGGAGGCGCCCTTTCGGGCTTCCGCTTCTCGGCGGACTGGTATCAGATCAAGATCGCGGATGCGATCGTGGCCGGCGGGCCCGGCGCGCAGAACATCGTCACCGGCTGTTTCCAGGGCAATCAGGTCTTCTGCGACTTGATGGAAGGCGAAGGCACGTCCGACATCACTTTTGTAAACAACAATGCGGCCAACCTGCAGGGTTTCACCACCCGCGGGATCGATTTCGAGGCCGTTTACAACCTGCCGCTGTCCGAGGATTCGTCACTCAACTTGAGGGTGCTGGCATCCTACCTCTACGACCAGCTGTTCGACACCGGTCTGACCGACGCGAACACGGGCGAGCCGATCGCGCCGATAAACTATGCCGGCACAAGCGGCCCCACCGCGGCGTTCGGCAGCTTCAACACCGCCCCGAAGTGGCAAGGCAACGCCTACCTCACTTATCATCAAGGACCGTTCACCGGCACGGTGCAGGCGCGGTACGTGGGTCCCGGCCGCTACGAGGTGCTGACCCCGGCCGGCGACGCGGCGATCGATCCGAGCGATCCGGGCTACAGCACCACCGATCCCAACAGCATCACCAGCAATCATGTGGACAGCGCGGTCTATATCAACCTGGCGGCGTCCTTCGACATCACCAAGGAGATCCAGCTGTTCGGTTCGCTCAACAACGTGTTCGACAAGGATCCGGTGATCGCGCCGGGCGGCAATGGCTTCCCGACCAACCCGGTCTATTTCGATACCTTCGGCCGGACCTTCCGCGTGGGCGCGCGAGCCAACTTCTGAACCTGGAACCAGCTTGGGGCGGAGAGAGACTTGCCGCTCCGCCCCTTGCTGACTATCGCCTCCGGATGAGCCAGTACCCCAAGACCCAGGCGCTGATGCGGCGCGGCAGCGAGTTTCTAGGCAGCGAGTACGCGATCCTGTGCGGCGCGATGAGCTGGGTGTCGGAGCGCAACCTGGTCGCCGCGATCAGCAACGCGGGCGGGTTCGGGGTGATCGCCTGCGGGGCGATGACGCCCGAACTGCTCGACGGCGAGATCGCCGGGACCAAGGCGCTGACCGGCAAGCCGTTCGGGGTGAACCTGATCACGATGCACCCGGACTTGTTTGCGCTGATCGAGGTCTGCGCGAAGCATCGGGTTGGCCATGTCGTGCTCGCCGGCGGAATTCCGCCCAAGGGCAGCGTCGAGGCGATCAAGGCATTCGGCGCGAAAGTGTTGGTGTTCGCCCCAACGCTCGCGCTCGCCAAGAAGCTGCTGCGCTCAGGCGCGGATGCGTTGGTGATCGAAGGGATGGAGGCAGGCGGCCACATCGGCCCGGTGGCCACCGGCGTGCTGGCGCAGGAATTCCTCCCCGAGCTCAAGGACGAGCACCTGGTGTTCGTCGCCGGCGGGATCGGGCGTGGCGAGGCGATCGCCGGCTATCTCGAGATGGGCGCGGTGGGCGTGCAGCTCGGCACGCGGTTCGCCTGCGCCAGCGAAAGCATCGCGCATCCGGCGTTCAAGCAGGCGTTCTTCCGCGCCAACGCGCGCGACGCGGTGGCGAGCGTGCAGATCGACCCACGCCTGCCGGTGATCCCGGTCCGCGCGCTCAAGAACAAAGGCACCGAGGAATTCACCGCCAAGCAGCGCGAAGTCGCGCAGCTGCTCGACGAAGGCAAAGTGGAGATGGGCGAGGCGCAACTGCTGATCGAGCGCTTCTGGGCCGGCGCGCTGCGCCGCGCGGCGATCGACGGTGACGTCGAGAACGGCAGCCTGATGGCCGGCCAGTCGGTCGGCATGGTGACCAGGGAAGAGCCCGCCGCGCAGATCATCGCGACGCTGATGCAAGAATGCGAGACGGCGCTGGAGCGACGCTGAGCTCCACCTGCAACTTGATTGCAACTGAAACCGGGTGCAGGAACACCCGATGCCGCTCGACCGCTCGCAGTTGCATGCCGCCTATCGCATGGACGAAGGCGCCTGCGCCGAACAGCGTCTGCGCGAGGCTGCGCCGGCCACCGCGGTGCATGCCGAGGCCGCGGCGATCGCCACCCGGCTGATCGAGGGCGCGCGGAGGCGCCGGCCGAGCGGCCTCGACGCGTTCCTTCACGCTTACGGTCTCGAGACTCGCGAAGGCATTGCGCTAATGTGCCTGGCCGAAGCGCTGCTGCGGGTGCCCGACAGCGCCACCGCCGATGCGCTGATCCGCGACAAGCTGGCCGGCGTCGACTGGTCCGCGCATCTCGGCGAGAGCAGCTCGACGTTCGTCAACGCGGCCACGTTCTCGCTGATGCTGACCGGCGAAGTGCTCGCCGCGCACGAAAGCCGCGGCGAGGGTCTCGGCGATGCGCTGCGCCGTGCGGTGAGCCGCCTGGGCGAGCCGGTGATCCGCCAGGCGACGATGCAGGCGATGCGCATCCTCGGCGGCCAGTTCGTGTTCGGCCGGACGATCGAGGAAGCCCTCGCCCGCGCCGCGCCGGAGCGCAAGCGCGGCCTCACCCACTCGTTCGACATGCTCGGCGAAGCGGCGATGACCTATCCCGACGCCGAGCGTTACCGGGCGGCCTATGCCGGCGCGATCGCCCGGCTGGCGCGCGAGGCGGAGAGCGACATGCGCCGTTCGCCGGGGATATCGGTCAAGCTTTCCGCGCTCTACCCGCGCTACGATCACCTCCACGCCGAGGCGGCCCGCGCGGCGCTGCTGCCGATCGTGCGCGAGCTGGCAGGCGCGGCGCGCGACGCGGGCATTCACTTCACGATCGACGCCGAGGAAGCCGAGCGGCTCGATCTGTCGCTCGACCTGATCGAGGCGCTCGCGGGCGACGACGCGTTGTTCGCAGGCGGCTGGGAAGGGTTCGGGCTGGCGATCCAGGCCTATCAGAAGCGCGCGCTGCCGCTGGTCGAGTGGGTGACGGCGCTCGCCCGCGAACACCGCCGGCGCCTGATGGTGCGGCTGGTCAAGGGCGCCTATTGGGACAGCGAGATCAAATGGGCGCAAGTGGGTGGCCACGCCGACTATCCGGTGTTCACCCGCAAGGCGACAACCGACGTTTCCTATCTCGCCTGCGCTGCCACGCTGCTCGACGCGCCCGACGCGATCTACCCTGCGTTCGCGACGCACAATGCCTATACGATCGGCGCGGTAAAGGCGCTCGCCCACGACCGGCCGTTCGAGTTCCAACGCCTCCACGGGATGGGCGAGGAAGTCTACGCCGAACTCGCCGCGCTCGAAAAAGCGAGAGGCGTCGCGCCCACGCCGGTGCGCATCTACGCGCCGGTAGGCGGGCACAAGGACTTGCTCGCCTATCTCGTGCGGCGGCTGCTCGAGAACGGCGCGAATTCCTCGTTCGTGAACCGCATGGCGCACGCCGAAGTGCCGGCGACCGAGCTGGTGCGCGATCCGGTGGCCGAGCTCGCGGCGCGGTCCCCGAAGCGCAATCCGGCGATCCCGCTGCCGCGCGACTTGTTCGCGCCGCGCGCGAACAGCCCGGGGGTCGATCTGGCCGATCCGCCGGTGCGGGAAGACCTGCTTGGCGAACTCGCGCGGCTAAAGGCGCGCGAATGGGCCGCCGCGCCGACGATCGAACGAGCAGGCGAAGCGGAACGCGCGATCCGCTCGCCGCAGGATCGGCGCGTGCGCGTCGGCAGCTGCCGCGATGCGTCGCCCGAGACCCTCGACGCGATGCTCGCGCGCGCGGTCGCCGCGCAACCGGCATGGAACGCGCTCGGCGGCGGCGCCCGGGCCGAGTTGCTCGAACGCGCGGCCGCGCAGTTCGAAACCCACCGCGGCGAGTTCCTCTCGCTCGCCATCCGCGAGGCGGGCAAAACCTTGCCCGACGCGGTGCTCGAATGGCGCGAGGCGGCCGATTTCCTCACCTACTACGCCGCTGGTGCGCGCGCCCAGTTCGACAAGCCGTTGATCCTTCCCGGGCCGACCGGCGAGGAAAACCGCCTGCGGCTCGCCGGGCGCGGGGTGTTCGCAACGATCTCCCCGTGGAACTTTCCGCTTTCGATCTTCATCGGGATGGCCGGCGCCGCGCTTGCCGCCGGCAATGCGGTGATCGCCAAGCCGGCCGAGCAAACCCCGCTGATTGCGGCGCTCGCGGTGCGGGTGATGCACGCGGCGGGGATCCCGGAAGACGTGCTCCAGCTCGCGCCGGGAGACGGCCGGGTCGGCGCCGCGCTCAGCGCCGATCCGCGCGTGGCCGGAATCGCGTTCACCGGCTCGACCGAGACCGCGCGGACGATCAACCGCGCGCTCGCCGCGCGCGAAGGCCCCCTCGCTACGCTGATCGCGGAGACCGGCGGGCAGAACGCGATGATCGTCGACAGTTCGGCGCTGCCCGAGCAGGTGACGCGCGACGTGATGGCCTCGTCCTACCAGAGCGCCGGCCAGCGCTGCTCCGCGCTGCGGGTGCTTTACCTGCAGGACGACATCGCCGACGCGATGCTGGAGATGATCCGCGGGGCGTTCGAGGCGCTGGTGATCGGCGACCCGGCGAGCCTCGCGACCGACGTCGGCCCGGTGATCGACGCGCAAGCGCAGCGAGCGCTCGAAGCGCATGTCGCCGCGATGCAGGCTGCCGGCCGGCGGGTATGGCGGCGCGAGCTTCCGGCAAGCTGCCGGCACGGCACGTACGTCGCGCCCACGATCGTCGAGATCGATTCGATCGCGGACCTTGCCGGCGAAAACTTCGGGCCGGTGCTCCACGTCGCGCGGTTCGCGGCGGGCGAGCTCGAACAGGTGATCGAGGACGTCAACGCGGCCGGCTACGGCCTCACCCTGGCGCTGCACAGCCGGATCGATGCGGTGCGGGAACTGGTCGAGGCGCGGGCGCATGTCGGCAATCTTTACGTCAACCGCAACCAGATCGGCGCGGTCGTAGGCAGCCAGCCGTTCGGCGGCGAAGGGCTCTCGGGTACCGGGCCCAAAGCCGGCGGACCGCATTACCTGGCGCGCTTCGCGACCGAGCGGGTGATCTCGGTCGACACCACCGCGGCGGGCGGCAACGCAAGCCTGCTCGCCTCGTAGCGGCCGACGCGCCGGAGCGCCCGGTTCTGCTCGCCCGTGGACAAGCCCGCGCCGGCCACTTGCCGCCCGCGCGCGAGTGGGGAATCACCGCCGCATGGCGATTCTCAGCGATAAGTGGATCCGGCAGCAGGCGCGGGAATGGGGAATGATCGAGCCGTTCGTCGAAGCCCAGCGGCGCGAGGGCTGCATTTCCTACGGCCTTTCGTCCTACGGCTACGACGCGCGAGTGGCCGACGAGTTCAAGATCTTCACCAACGTCGACAACGCGGTCGTCGACCCGAAGGACTTCGCCGCGAACAGCTTCGTCGACCGGCAGACCCCGATCTGCATCATCCCGCCCAACAGCTTCGCGCTCGCGCGGACGGTCGAATACTTCCGCATCCCGCGCGACGTATTGGTGATCTGCCTCGGCAAGTCGACCTACGCGCGCTGCGGGATCATCGTGAACGTCACCCCGCTCGAGCCGGGCTGGGAAGGCCACGTGACGCTCGAATTCTCGAACACGACTCCGCTGCCGGCGAAGATCTACGCCAACGAAGGCGCGTGCCAGTTCCTGTTCCTGCAGGGCAACGAGCCGTGCGAGACGAGCTATGCCGACCGTGCCGGCAAGTACATGGGCCAGCAGGGCGTGACGCTGCCGAAACTCTAGCGCCAGCCCCTTGCAATTGTGAATCCGGGGACAGGCCTTCAGGCCGCCTTCTGCGGCACGATCGGCTTGCCGGTTACGGGATGCGGATAATGGAACGGCACCACGTCGGTCTGCGGCCAGGCGGGGTGCGCGTTCTGGTCGATCTCGTCAGGTCCGTTGGGATCGTCGGGGAAAGTCTGGCTGAAGAACGGTGAGGGAATCGGCTTCGCCGCCGCCCAGCCCATCTCGTAATCGACCTGGGTGAACAGGTGATACGCGTGGCGGGCGACTTTCCACACGCCGTCTTCGCTCACGTAGTCGTTCTCGTACGTCCCGTGCTCCCACCACTGGCGCGGGAGCCGCGGGTTGCCGTCCTTCTTGGTGTCATGCTGCGCGCCCATCAGGGTGCAGCGCCAGCGGCCCTTGGCGCTCTGCCGGTCGGGCGCGACGGTGATCACGTCCTGCGACGGCCAGTGGTCGCACATCACCCCGTAGGCCGGGCCGTTGATCCCGTGGGTGAAACTGTTCCTGAGGCGCCCGCAATAGAGCCGCCGCAGCGCCTCGTGCCCGCGCCAGATGCCGCCCATGAAGTGCAGCTCGCCATGCCTCGCAAAGCAGTCGACTGCCTCGTCGTAGAGCCCCTTGTCCATGAAGTAGCAGTACGAGCGCTGCAACTTGCCGATCGCTTCGACATCCTGCTGCACACCCAGCTGGTGCTGGAGAGCGGCGATCGCCTGCTCGGCGGCGGCGAGGCGGTTTTCGAGACTCATCGGGCCTCCTCCAGCTTCTTGAGTTCGGCGTCGAGATCGTCGGGCAGCTCGTAGTAGTTGCCGCTCAACGCGTCGTACTTGCCCGAGGCGAGATCGAGGCAGCGCTGGGCGCAGCGCGCGAGATCCTGCTGCGCGGCGGGGTCGTTTTCCGCATTGCGCAGCCGCTCGACCATTCCGCCGAGGTACTTCTGCGCCTCCGCGCTCTCCATCGTCTCGCGCGCAAGCTCGGTGAACACGAAGCCGGGATCGATCGCGAACACCGCGACGCCCGTGTCCTTCAGCTCGGCGGCGGCTTCGGCGACGATCCGGTTCTGCGCGATCTTGCCGGTGCAGTAGGCCGACAGATTCGGGGCGACCATCCGGCTGGCGATCGCCGAGATGCAGATCACGCGGCCCTGCCCGCGCTCGACCATTCCAGGCAGCAAGCGGTGCATCAGCAGCATCGGCGCACGGATGTGCACCCCTTGCGCGCGCCACCATTCGTCCGGATCGACCAGCCAGAGCGGCCCGAACGGCCCCGGCACCCCCGCGTTGCTGACCAGCAGATCCACCGCCCCCAAAGTGTTCTCGACCGCCCGCGCCGCCTTGTCGACCGAGTCTGGATCGGTCACATCGCAGCGCACCGCGAGCGCTTCGCCGCCGGCCGCGTTGATCGCCTTGGCGACTTCGTCGAGCTGCTTCAGCGAGCGCGAGAGCAGCGCGACTTTCGCGCCTTCGGCCGCGAAGCGCTCGGCTATCGCCCGCCCGAAACCGCGGCCCGCGCCGGTGACCAGCGCGACCTGACCCTCCAAGATACCCATCCGATCGACTCCTGCTTCGGCCATGACCGCTAACCGGCGATGGCGACGGAGTCGAGCCTCGCTTGCGCAGGCCCGGCCCGCAATAACTCACGTTTGAAAAACGGCACCCGGGCAGGCGAATTTCTACAATTATGCGCCGCCGAAAAAGGGTATGCTGCGCCACCTGATCGGGGAGGGGGACTTATGCATCGCCGTCGTTTGCTTGCCGTTTCCGCCAGCCTTGCCGCGATTGCCGGCGGCACGCTTCCGCTGTTCGCCGCCGGCGGGCCCGCCAGCGGGCCGATCGCACGCTATGATATGCGGGCCGGCACCATCTCCGGCATCGGTTCGATGGGCGCGGGCGGACGGCCGAGCATGGCCACGTTGATGCGCGGAGCAAGTGGGGGCGGCAACGTCCAGCACGAGCTGCTGCTGCGACTCGGCTCGTCGCACGCACCGACCGGCGCCCCACAAGCCGAGCATTTCATGCCCGACGGCGCGCGGCTCGGGAAATCCGTCGAGCTGGTGACGCCCAAGACCGAGCGCGCGCCGACCGACGAAATTCCCAGCAGCCGCCCCGGCGAGCGTCCGACCGGCCGCATCCTGATCTTCTGGGGCTGCGGCGAGCATGCCCCCCCGGGGCAGCCGGTGGTGATCGACTTGTCCAAGCTCTCCGCCGGACAGGTGCCGCCCGGGCTGTTCAGCGGCGCGATCCCGCGCGACTGGGGCCCGACGCTTGAGAACAGCAAGACTTTCGGCCGCTGGCCGGCCGAAGACGGCAAGTACGCCAGGCCCGACAGCTCGCTGATCGGCGCGCACCGCGTGGCCGGCAACTATTCGCCCGAGATGGACTTCACCCTCAGCCACGATTTCATGGCCGCGCTGAGCCTCAGCTCGAACAGGAACCCCAGCGGCTCGACCCTGCTGAGCTGGGGCGCGCTGCCCGACGCGACCGGTTATTACATCAACCTGTTCGGCGGCAAGCAGGGCCCCGGCGGCCAGATGGGGGACCTGGTGATGTGGTCCAGCGCCGCGAGCCAGCAGTTCGGCGGCGGGCTCGGCGATTGGCTGTCGCCCGGCCAGGTCGCGCCGCTGGTGGCCAACCGCACTGTGCTCGCGCCCGCGACGACCCGCTGCACGGTGCCGGTCGAAGTCGGCCAGGCCGCGCCCGATTTCCGGATGGGCACCTTGACCGCGTTCGGCCCGGAAGAGGATTTCTCCTACCCGCCGCGCCCGGCCAATCCCAAACAGCCGTGGAACCTCGAATGGACGGCCCGCATCCGCCACCGCTCGACCACCAGCTGGATGGAAACGCAAGGGATGACGATGGGCACCGCCAACAGCCAGGGCTTCGGCGGCGGCTACTCGCGCGGTGGTGACGACGAGGACGACCGCGGCCAGCAGGGCCAACAGCAACAGCAGCAGTGCAAGCCGAAGAAGCACGGCGGCTTCGGTGGCCTGGGCGGCGCCCTAGGCGGCGTGCTGGGCGGCGGCGGAGGACGCAGCGGCTGTTGAGCGGCAGCGCCGACCCGAGCAGCCGGCGTTTTCGAAGCCTCGGCCTCCGAGGGGGGGTTGGACGACTTGCGATCTTGAAAACTGGAGCGGGCGAAGGGATTCGAACCCTCGACCCCAACCTTGGCAAGGTTGTGCTCTACCCCTGAGCTACGCCCGCTCTGACCGTTCCCCGGGACGCTTGGCCTCGGGAGGGGAGGCGCGCGGTTAGCATCGCCTCCCGCCCCGGGCAAGGGGAAATGCTCGCGCGCGGCGTGCAATCCGCGCCCCCTTCACAAACGGGCAGAAAAGGCCACATTAGAGGCTGACATCCAGCACAGAAGGGGAGCTGCCTTGGCGAGCCTCGGCCTCAATCTCGACGAACAGAAAGCGGTCGACCGGTTCCGCAAGGACGTGGTCGAGCCGTCGATGAGCAAGCTCGTGATCCTCGATTTCTGGGCCGAATGGTGCGGGCCGTGCAAGGCGCTGAGCCCGGTGCTGGAGAAAGTCGCCGCCGAATACGCCGACAAAGGCGTGGTGCTCGCCAAATTGAACGTCGACGAGGAGCGCTTCATCGCCGCGCAGTTCCAGGTGCGCACGATCCCCACCGTCTATGCGATGTTCCAGGGCCAGCCGGTGGCCGACCTCACCAACGCGCGTAGCGAAAGCCAGTTGAAGGCGGTGCTCGACGAGCTGCTCTCGAAGCTGCCGGTCGGCGCCGATGCCGGCGCACAGCAGGACATCGCGCCGTTGCTCCAGATGGGCGAGGACGTGCTCGCCGGCGGCGATGGCGAGCGCGCGGCCGCGATCTTCATGCAGATCGCCGAGCTGGCGCCCGACAATGCCGCCGCGCATGCGGGGCTGGTGCGCGCGCTGATCGCCGCGGGCCACGCCGACGAGGCCCAGGCCGCGTTCGACGCGTTGTCCGCCGACCTCCAGGCCGATCCGGCGATCGCGCAGGCCAAGGCCGCGCTCGATCTCGCCGCGCAGGCGCCGCACGACGAAGGCGAGCTCGACGCCTTGCGCCAGGCCGCGGAGAACAATCCGACCGACATGGACGCGCAGTTCGCGTTCGCCCAGGCCGCGTTCGCCGCCGGCCAGCGCGACGTTGCGGCGAACGCCCTGCTGGCGATGATCGCGGCCGAGCCCGAGTGGAACGAAGGCGCGGCCAAGGCGAAGCTCTTGCAGATCTTCGAGGCGATCGGGCTCGAGGATCCGTGGGTCGCGGCGACCCGGCGCAAGCTTTCCCTGCTGCTGTTCGGTTGACACGCCCGGCGTGAGCGCCACCCGCCTCTCGATCTTCCCGCTGTCGGGCGCGGTGCTGTTTCCGGGCCTGCAACTGCCGCTGCATATCTTCGAGCCGCGCTATCGCGCACTGGTGAGCGACGCGCTCGCGCGCGATCGCCGGATCGCGATGATCCAGCCGCAGGCGCCCGCCGAGAATGCGCCGCTGTTCGAGGTCGGCTGCGTCGGCAAGATCGGCGAAGTCGAGGCGCTCGAGGACGGGCGCTTCAACATCGTGCTCGCCGGCGAGAGCCGTTTCCGGCTGCTGCGCGAGCTGCCCGTCGCAACTCCGTTCCGGCAGATCGAGGCCGAGCTGATCGCCGATGCCGACGAAGTGCTGAGCCTCGGCGAGCGCGCCGGCCTTGAGCAGGAGGCGCGCGATTTCGCCGATCGCCAAGGCTACGCGGTCGACTGGCGCGCGGTCGCCCGGCTCGACGATCAATCGCTGGTCAACGGGATGAGCCAGATCGCCCCGTTCGATGCGGCCGCCAAGCAGGCGCTGCTCGAAGCGCCGGACTTGCGCGCACGCTGCGAGATGCTGAGCCAGCTGATGCAGTTCTTCGGCCGTCGCGACGAAGGCGACGAGCCGGTGACGCTGCAGTAGCGGCTAAACCCCGAAGCTCCCCCGCACCCCGTCGATCACGTATTGCGCGGCGAGCGCGGCGAGCAGCACGCCGAGCAGGCGGGTGACCGCGCTCTCGACGCTCGAGCCGACCAGCCGCACGATCGATGCCGCGGCCAGCAGGC
Organism: Sphingomonadaceae bacterium; assembly: GCA_036384795.1. Lineage (GTDB taxonomy): Bacteria > Pseudomonadota > Alphaproteobacteria > Sphingomonadales > Sphingomonadaceae > Andeanibacterium. The sequence continues at coordinate 18,106 of DASVLP010000069.1, forward strand.
CGGCGAGGGTCAGCGCCATCACCACCGCCAGCGCGGCAAGCACCGTCAGGGTCGCCGCCGGGCCTTGCGCCTTGCTCGCGAGCAGCATCACCGTGGCGATCGCGCCCGGGCCGGCGATCATCGGCATCGCCATCGGGAACACCGAGACGTCCTCCACCTCGGGCGTCCCGGCGTTCTGCGCGAGCACGCGCTCGGCGCGTTCCTCGCGCCGCTGGGTGCGCCGTTCGAGCACCATCTCGAGCGCGATGATGAACAGCATGATCCCGCCGGCGATGCGGAAGGAATCGAGATCGATGTGCAGCGCGGAGAGCAGCGGCTCGCCGAACAGCGCGAAGCCCAGCAGGATCAGCGCGGCGATCGCCGTCGCCCGGATCGCCATCGCGCGCCGCTGCTGCGCGCCGGCGCCGCTGGTCAGCCCGGCATAGATCGGCGCGCACCCCGGCGGATCGATCACCACGAACAAGGTCACGAAAGCCGAGGCGAACAAGTCGAGCACCGGCGCCTCGCCCTAGGGGGAGACCTGGCTGTGGACGATCTCCTTCATCGCGCCGCCTTTGCTCAGCAGCACCGAGATCGTGCGCGATCCGTCCGCGGCGGAGCGCGCGCTCCAGCTCAACGTGCCGTCGAGCGATTGCCCGCCGCGGTCTTCCGGCGTGCCGCTGACCGGCGCGACCGGGAGCTTGCCGTGGACCACGAGCGAGCCCCTGCCTTGCCCCCGTGCCGGGCAATCGGCGATGTCGGCCTGGACCAGGTCGGGCTCGGCGAGCGGCCGCGACAGCTTGTCCCCGCTGTCGAGCACCCATTTATACCCACCGTCCGGCTGGCGCTGCCAGATCGTGGTGAAGTAGCCGACGCTGCCGTCGGGCCGCTGCCACGCGCCCCTGCTGGCCGCCAGCGAGCCGTCGCAGCTCGACCATACCTGATAGGGCTGCCACTTCACCGCCTGCGGCGGGTTCGCGCGGCCCTTGAGCCAGGCTTTCGCCAGCACCGGCTGCGGCGCATACATCACCGCATCGTCGGCCGCGTACTGTGCGAAGGCGGTCCACTGGCCCTTGTCCTGCGCGGCGCGGGCGAAGGCGAGCTCAGTGGCGACGACTTCGCCAGGCTGCGCGACCGGCCTGAGGATCCCGCCGTGCAGCTGGTCCGGCCCCTGCCGGCCGCCGGCGCAGCTCGCGAGCGCCAACGTGAGCGCCGCGCAGGCGAACGCGCGGCGCATGCCCGTCACGACAAGCTGCCGATCGCGAGGTTGGTGAAGATGATGTCGAGGATCTTCAACAGCACGATCAGCACAAGCGGCGACAGGTCGATCATCCCCGTGTGCGGCATCAGCCGGCGGATCGGATTGAGGATCGGATCGAGAATCGCGTTCACCGCGCGCCACAGCCCCTCGACGAAGCGGTTGTGCATGTTGACCACGTTGAAGCTGATCAGCAGGCTCATGATGAACTGCACGATCACCAGCATGATGATGATCGAGATCAGGTAGTCGACGATTTCCGCGAGGGTGTAGAACAGCAAAGTTGGCCCCTTTCCCGGGATGATCCTGTCAGCCTAGCCGACCCCGGCCCGGTGTATCAACCGTGCAAGACGCGAAGGCCCCCGGCCTTCAGTCCTTCCACTCGACCCGTTCGACATGCCATGCAAGCGACGCCGCGCTCGCACCGGGAACGTCGTTCACCCGGCGCAGGGTGATCGTGCCTTCGCGGTGGGTCTGGCCGCCGTGGGTCAGCAACAGGATCGGCGCCGCGTAATAGAGCGAGCCGGCCGCGCCTTCCTCCTCGCCTTTGCCGAACGTGACCAGCGCGCCGGCCGGATCGCCGAACAGCTTCTTCACCCCCGCGCCGTCGGTCCCGTCCTGCCACGCCTTGGCGGCAGCGCCCCACTTGCCCGCGTCGATCGCGTCGGAAAGATAGGCCAGCAATCGGTCGGGATCCTTATGCTCGCGCAGCGCGGCCGCATCGAGCGGCGGGGTCGTCGCGATGGTCCCAGTGGTCGCCGCGGTCGGCGATGGAACGGCCGTCGCCGGGGTTTCGGTTGGAGCGACGGCCGGCGCGGCCTCGCTGGCGGCTGCGGTGGTCTCGCTTTGCCCTGGCTCCGGCGGCGGCGCGGAGCGGTGGCACGCAGCGAGCGCGAAAGCGGCGAGCAGCAGGAGCCGCCGCATCACCCTGCCCGCACCAGGGTGCCGGCCCCGCGCGAGGTGAAGAATTCGAGCAGCATCGCGTGCGGCACCCGCCCGTCGAGCACCACCGCCGCCTCGCAGCCTGCCTCGACCGCGTGGACGCACGTCTCGAGCTTCGGGATCATCCCGCCCGAGATCGTCCCGTCGGCCTTGAGCCCCTCGATCGCCGACGGGGTGAGGTCCGTCAGCAAAGTGCCATCCTTGCCGAGCACCCCGGCGACATCGGTCAGCAGGAACAGCCGCGCTGCGCCCAGCGCGGCGGCGATCGCCCCGGCCATCGTGTCGGCATTGATGTTGTAGGTCTCGCCGTCTTCGCCCGCGCCGATCGGGGCGACCACCGGGATCATCCCCGCCCTGCTCGCGGTCTCGAGGATCGTGATGTCGACTTTGCTGGGCTCCCCGACGAAGCCGAGGTCGATCGCCTGCTCGATGTTGCTGTCGGGATCGCGCGCGGTGCGGGTGACCTTGGTCGCGGTGACGAGGCCGCCGTCCTTGCCCGAGATGCCCAGCGCCTTGCCGCCCGCGCCCGCGATCCAGCCGACCAGTTCCTTGTTGATCGCGCCCGACAGGACCATCTCGGCCACTTCGGCAGTGGCTTTGTCGGTCACCCTGAGGCCGTCGACGAAAGTGCTCTCGACCCCGAGCTTCTTCAGCATCGCGCCGATCTGCGGGCCGCCGCCGTGGACCACCACCGGATTGATGCCGACCGCCTTCAACAGCACGATGTCCTCGGCGAAATCGCGCGCCAGCTCCGGATCGCCCATCGCGTGACCGCCGTACTTCACCACGAACGTGCGGCCGGCATAGCGCTGGAAATAGGGCAGCGCCTCGATCAGCACTTCCGCCTTGGCGAGCATCGACTTGTCGTGGGTCTTGTCCTGCGTGGCGCTCATCGCGCGCGTCCTTCATTCGCGGGGGCCGGAGTTGCGCCGGGGCTTAGCGGCTCGCGGCGCTGTAGGAAAGGGTTGGGGCGCACGGCTTACGCAGCAGTCCTGTGCGCGTCGGCCCTTAATTCTTTGGCGATCGCTGCGCGGGTAGCCTCGCGGCCATGGCTACGGGGTTCGAGCCCTCTCGCGCGAAGCGGCCGCGGCGTGACGCCGCCCGTCCGCGATTGTCCGTGATCCAAGGCGGTCGACGCCGCAAGGGAAGCGGGAACGGCGCGTTCGTCGCATGGCTGGCGGCGCTGTCGCTCGCGACGTTCACGGCCGTGTTCTTGTGGAGCGGCCGCCACGCCCAGGCCATTCCGCTTTCCCCTCGGGCCGAGCCCGAACGCGCGCGGTTCTCGGAGTGCGCGGGCCGGCAGCGGGTCACTTGCGTCGTGGATGGCGATACGATCTGGTACCGCGGCACCAAGATCCGCATCGCCGACATCAACGCGCCCGAAGTCTCCGATCCGCATTGCGCGTACGAAGCGCGGCTGGGCGCGCAGGCGACCCGGCGCCTGACCGCCCTGCTCAACGCGGGCCCTTTCACGCTCGCGCCGGTCGAGCGCGCGTACGACAAGTACGGGCGTCGTCTGCTGGTGGTGACACGCGGCGGCAGGAGCCTGGGCGACGCCCTGGTCGCCGAAGGCCTTGCCGAACGCTGGCGCGGGTTTCGCCGCAACTGGTGCGCCGGCTGAGGCCGGCCGCAGGGTCAGCTCGCGGGCGCCGAAGCGGCGCCGGCATCGCCGCCGCCTTCTTCCATCTGGATCGCGGTCTGGAAGCCCCACAGGAGCACGACCACGAGGATCGCGACGATCGCGACGATCCACCACCAGCGGTTCCTGGGCTTGTCGGAAACCTGTTCGTTCACTTCTCACTCCATCGGCCTGCTCACCCGGCGGGGCGCATAGCGGAGCGCGAACGGCCAGTCACCCACCTAAATGTCGCCAAAAGTGTCAGGCCGCGTGGCGCGTGCCGTCGTGCCCGGCGAGCAGCTCGCGCAGCACCGCGACGCGGCGGCGTTCCTCGCTCCAGTCGCGTTCGGGGTGCCTGGCGATCGCGTCGAGCAGCGCGGCGAGTTCGCTGCGGCGGTCTTCCATAGTGGTTTCGCGCATCGTCGGTCTCTCCTGCCTCAGCGTACCCGCATGACCGGCATCTCGGCCACTTTGTCGACCGCGAGGCTGCGCTGGAGCGCAATGTAGCGATAGGCCTCGGCCATCTGCCGGCGCGCAGGCTCTGCCTTCATGCCTTCGAGCAGGCGGCGCAGCTCGCGCCGGCGATCGTCGATAGTCGCGTGCATCGGATTCTCCCGGTCGTGTTGTTACCGGAACGGATCGGGTGCCTTGCTCGTTCCATGCAGCGGATCAGCCCGCCTCATCCCGGCCTCGGCCGGACGCCCCTTCTCGCGCCTCTTGACCGCGCCGTTCACCCGGAGCAGCACGCCCGACATGCCCACGATCGCGCTGCTGTGCGTTTCCAACATATTCATGACCACCGCGTGGTACTGGCACCTCAAAGGCGGGCCGGAGGCGGCCAATTCGCGCCCGCTGCTGCTGGTGATCGGGGTGAGCTGGCTGCTCGCCGGGGTCGAGTACAGCCTCGCGGTGCCGGCCAACCGGATCGGCTTTCTCCACGGGTGGACGCCCGGCCAGCTCAAGATCGCGCAGGAGGCGATCGCGCTAGCCGTGTTCGGGATCTTCGCGGTGGTGGTGCTCGGCGATGCGCTGAGCTGGCGCTACTTCGCCGCCTTCGGCTGCATCATGGCGGCGGTGGCGTTCATGTTCGTCGGCAAGTAGCGGCGCGCGGGCGCTATTGCGGCCGCACCGGCTTGGCGGTCGAATCGTAGCCCCACGGATCGGGCGCCTTCTTCGCCGGGCCCTGCTGGTGGAGCATGTGGTTCAGCGTGCTCAGCTTGATCGGCGGGGCGGCGCTCTTCTGGTCTTGCGAGGGCACCGTGCAATAGGCGGTCAGCAGCACGCCCGCCGCCCACCACAGCGCCTTCCACCGGCTGCGGAAGATGTTCTGGTACTTGTTGAACATGGCCGCGCCATAGCACCGCCCAAGTTAAGGATCGGTTCGGCCCGCCTCCGCGCTTGCGCCGCCCGAGCCGCCGCGGGCGCCTCGACGATCCGGGTGACGGCCTGGCAGCGATGGCAGAACGCATGCTCGAACACCGCCGCGAGGCCCCAATCCTGCGCCGCGACGTTCCATTCCGCCCACGCGTCGCGGGTCACCTCGTGCGAGCCGCACTTGCCGCACACCATCACCCGCCCGGTTTGCTCGCCCTGGTTCGTCATCGCCGACACGATGCGCCCGCCGGCTGCGCTGGGGAAGATGCCCAGGGGCCAGATGGCTCCGAAGCGGTTGCAATTGCCCGGCGGGCCGCGCCGCTCGACAATCGCAGCCCGCGTTAACCCGGTGGCGACCATTTCCGGCCTAGCGCTGTTCATCATGAGCGCCTCCACCGCCTTTACCCAGCCCGCCGTTCCGGCCCCCGAGACCCTCGCGCCCAAGCCGGGCGATTCCTTCGACGGCCCTGCCGACGTGTTCGCGCACTGGCGCGGCACCGCGCTGCAGTATTTCGCCGGCGCCGAGTTCAGCATCGCCGAGGCGCTGGCCACCGGGCTGGCGCGCGGCGAAGTAATGCACGTGCCGACCGACACCGAGGACCGCTTCGGCGCGCTCGCCGCGCTGGTGGGCGAGGGCAGCGTGTGGAAGGACAAGGGCGGCCGCCTGCGCGAGGCGCTGGCCGAGTTCGAGGCGTTCCTGCCGCTGCGCCGCGCGCTGGTCCACGGCCTCGCCCGGGTCGAGACGCTGAGCGACGGCGGCTTCGTGGTGCGCATGACGCTGATCGACCCGTTCGGCCGCACCGGCCGCGAAACCCTGTTCCACGACGAGCTCGAGGGCGACCTCGAACAGCTGCGCGACGCGATCCGCACCTTGCGCGACGTGATCCGCATCCACCTCGCCAGCCTGCCGCCGGTGGTCGAGGACGAGGACGACTGACGCGACCGCCGCCGCCGCCTGGCGAAAGGCGGCAAAGGCGGCCCACTCCGCGCCCGGTGCGAGGGTTACACAAGTTACACCCTGTCACCCACCGCCTCCGCCCCTTTTCCCCGCGCCTTTTCAAGCGCATAGGCCCACTCCGGGCAGGGTGACAGTTTGTGGAAACGGCGCGAAAAGCCGCCCGCGCGCGATCGGTGGCGGCGAGTGCGTCAACGGACGCGGCGCGGAATACATCCGCCAGCTTCAAGCAATTCGCGGCCGTGTAGGAAAACGGTTTTTGCACCCCGCAGCGGCGCTTGCCTTTCGCCGCCGCTTCGCCTAACGGCGCGCTCCCGCTCGCGGATCGGCCGCGGGCGAAGCGCCGGGGAGGCTTCGATGATGCGATTCATGCTGCCACCCGGCACGCGCAAGAATGCGCGCCTGCGCTTCGTCCAGACCTTCAACCACCGCCCCGCCTGAGCCGCTTCCGCCAGCCGCGCGCGGCGGCCCGAGCGGGAGCTCACCCAAATGTATTTGCGTTTCACCACGCCCGGCGTGGTCACGCGGGCGCGCGTGGCCCCGGGGCCGTTCCGCGCCGCATACGAATTGTGGCGTTCAGGAGACATGCGCGATCCGGTCGTTCACGCGATCGGGCACGAGATCGACTGGTTCAACCAGTGGCTGCCGGTCCCGAGCCGGTTCGACGTCGAGTCGAAGAGCCGCCGCTGGCGAGACGGCGTCTGCTGGTTCCGCGACGACGCGCGCGAGATGGTGGCGCACGCCTATGCCCTCGCCGCGCTGATCGAGGACTGCGGCGTGCCGACCGAGCGGATCTGGACCCGCGATCCGGGCCAGGTCCTCTACCGCGACCCGTTCCAGGTGGTCGCCAAGCCCGAGCGCCGCATGCTCGCAATGAGGCGGCGCTCGCCCCGGCGGGTTTCCAGGCCGATGGCCCGGAGGCTCGCCGGGCATTCATGCTCACCGGTTGTCCAACTGCGCCCGCACCGCGGCGAGGCCGAGGCGGGTGATGCGGTAGGGCTGGCCGCCGTGGCTGGCGATCAGCCCGCGCCGCTTCAGCCGGCGGAACAGGCCGAGCGTGCAATCGGCGAGGCGATGCCCGTCGCGGGTGAAGCAGTCGGCGGCGACGATCCGCCCGGCCTCGTCGCGCAGATGGCGGACCACGCCGCCCTGCGCCAGCGCGTGAAGCACGCGCTGCTCGTATCTGGAAATGTTCACTGGGATTGGCCCCTGCTGGCGTGCAGATGCGCACGGCCGCGCCACATTCAGTGGCGGGCGGGCGCGCGGCTGACGAGGGGCACGGCCCCTCATCGGCTCAGCGGGCGGCAATCTCCTGCATATTCGCTCCGGGTGTGAAGTGAGGCATGGCTAGAAGGACATCACACCACGTGTCAACGTCAGGAAACCCAAATCTGTTTTCGGCGATTGTTAGAAACCTAGACACTATTTAGGTTTTAATGTATGGGTAGCCGATGGCGACTGTCTTCACGAGCGAGCGCCGGTATCAGGTCCGGGTATATTCCAACGACCACCCGCCGGCGCACGTTCATGCGGTCGGTAAGGGTCTCGATGCCCGCTTCAAGCTCAACTGTCCGGAAGGCCCGGTTGAACTTTGGGACTTCGCGGGGCCGTGGAGGTCACCGGACTTGAATGAACTCGGCGTGGAGATCGCCGAAAAGCTCGGCGCATGTTGCGAGAAGTGGAGTGAGATTCATGGCTAAGTTTCAGAAGATCGATGAGCGTGCATTCGATCGCCTCGCTGCGCGTGCCGAGAAATCTCAAACTCCGTTTGCAACCGAAGCGCGGTTCGACCGCCGCAGCCACAAGGTGAAGCTGACACTTAATACCGGCGTTGAGCTGGCATTCGATGCCCGCCTGGCGCACGGATTGGCCGAAGCCACCGATGAAGACCTGGCAAGCATCGAACTTCAGGGTGCTGGGAGCGCGATCCATTTTGCGCGCCTCGATGCGGATTTCTCCGTTTCGCGTCTGTTGGAGGGATTTCTAGGGCCTCTGGATTGGACCCGTAAGGAAGCCAGAGCCGCCGCATCCCGCGCAAATGGCAAGCTAGGTGGCCGTCCGCGTAAGACGCCCGCCAAAGCGGCTGCCTGAAGCCCGGCCGGTTGCGGCGGGGGGGGGCCGAGCGGCGGGACTAAGGTGAGCTAGAGACCCGATCGGCCCGCGCGAACACCTTGCGGCACAGTTCGACGAACTCGCCCTGCGTCAGGTCGCTCTTCGCATCGTTGGTGCGCCAACTGCAGATCACGAAGCCGTAGCGGCCCGCCTCGCCGGGAATATGATCGACCGTGGGCAGCGCCGCGAAGCCCAGCTTGTACGCCGTCCGCCCGGCGCGGGATGCCTCGTTCGAATATGTGCTGACCAGCGACCAGTCGAGCGGATCGTCATCCTCCGCATCCGTCATGGGCGCAGGATGAGGAGGCGGAGCGAATTTGGGTATTCCCCCTGATCCAAATCCGGCTGTTGCGACGGCTACGCGGCTCAAAGCGCGAATCCAGGGTACTTCTTTTCAATCTTTGAAAGCCGCGCGAAAAGCTCGCTTATGTATCCGAGCGTCTGATTGAGGTCTGGGAAGTATGCGGTCGGATGCGCGCATTCGTTCCTTCTGGATAGCAAACCAATCAGCGCCTTTTGGTCTGCCTTTCCAATTATGCCTGCTGGCTTGAGGGCCTCGATAATTTGGTGCTCCGAAAAGTTTTCGGTCAATTCCTCTCGGGTCGCAAAGATCCAACCCGTTCGGATTTGTTTCAGCGTGTAGAATGAATCCGATTCAAATAACCGAAGGATGCAGTCAAAGAAACCGCACCACGCCATGACATGCGCCGCCCTGTATACTTGAAGTTCAACGCATCGCAGGGATTGACGAAAGAGCTCGTCTTCTTGAATGTTGAGCGACTTGAGTTGATGATAGCTACTGTCGAGAGAAAGACGTCGAATCGACGAGCTCTCAACGAGAGACAATATGCCGATTGCTTCTGCGTGAAACCTTCCAAGTTTCTCCACCCATGTCGCAATCGGATGATCGTCATTCATTGGTAAGCAGGTGTTTCTTCATAGCCTTGAAGAACGCATCGTAGACGTCCCCGGTAGCGTCGGCGGGCAACGAGAGTTCAACATTGAGGTTCACGGTCATACCGTTCGCGCCGGAGACCGTCGTCGAAATCGGGCGACCTCCCGGGGTCGCCAGCGCCGCTGCCGCTTCGTGCGCGGGAGCGGGCGGCACCTCCGTTGCATCGGAAAAATCACCGTATTGAGCTAACGCTTTGAAGGTCCCGACCATCTGCTTCACTGCGGAGTCGCCCACGGTGGTCTTCGCCTTGAAGAAATTCGTTAGTGCCTCTGCATCTTTCCGTTCTGCGTCAGGAAATGTTTGGAACAGGGCTTGGTAGCCGGTACGTACCCCTGACGCGGCGGCCTTCTCCGGTGCCGTCCTTGCTTGGCGCCACAGGTCTGTCGGGGCGCCAGACGAGTCCAAGAATTGGATGAATTTGAGGACACCGACAATGGGGCGGTCGTTGCTGCTCTTATAGCCCCAGATAGGCAACTCTTTCGTCGTAAACTTGTCCGGCACTCCGTGCTTGCCGATTGACTTAATTAAATCGATCAAGTTGCCTGTGTTTTGCGTGTACGGGAACATGGCTCCGATTCCTCCATGGGAGGAATGGAATGAGAACATTCAGAAGAGTCAAACTTGATCGACTGATTGGAGGTCAGTTATCCACAGACGGTAAGGTCGGTCTTACTCTTTGAGATGCCAAATTCCGCGTGGGGGACCGCGATCAATCTTTCCAGCTTTGTCTAAGGCCTCGCCGGCCCATCGAAGTTCATACTGCTATACGTAAAAGAAGTCTCCTGAGGCGCGCAAGTCCGCTTCATAATGTGCCCAGACAAACTTATTTATTTCGCGCAACGGTGCCGAACCACCCTGATTGCGTATAGCCTCGAGAACTAGTGGTTCCAGACCTTGGCGAGTAAGCACGCTCACTCCGCCGCCTGCACCCCCGGCGCGCCACCAGCATCATCCCCAAACAACCCCGGCCCATCCGCCTCGCCCTCGTCCTCCTCGTTCGCGGCCTTGGCCTTGCGGCGCTGGTCGAAGCTCGACCATACGTCCTGCCAGTTGCCGCGGGTCGCGGCCTTCGAATATTCGGTCGCGCGGGTTTCGAAGAAGTTGGCGTGCTCCACCCCGTTGAGCAGCGGGGCGAGCCAGGGGAGCGGGTGGTCGTCGACCATGTAGATCGCCGGCAGGCCGAGCTGGCCGAGGCGCCAGTCGGCGATGTAGCGGATGTACTTCTTGATCTCTTTCGCGGTCATCCCGGGCACCGGGCCCATCTCGAACGCGAGGTCGATGAACGCATCCTCCAGCCGCACCGTCTTCTGGCAGCAGTCGATGATGTCTTCCTTCACCGCGCGGGTCAGGCAGTTGCGCTCGGCGCAGAACGCGTGGAACAATTTGGTGATGCCTTCGCAGTGCAGGCTCTCGTCGCGGACCGACCAGCTGACGATCTGGCCCATGCCCTTCATCTTGTTGAAGCGCGGGAAGTTCATCAGCATCGCGAAGCTGGCGAACAATTGCAGGCCTTCGGTGAAGCCGCCGAACATCGCCAGGGTGCGGGCGATGTCCTCGTCCGAATCGACGCCGAACTGCTGCAGGTAATCGTGCTTGGCGCGCATCTCGTCATATTCGAGGAAGGCGCTGTACTCGCTCTCGGGCATGCCGATCGTGTCGAGCAGGTGGCTGTAGGCGGCGATGTGCACTGTCTCCATGTTGGAGAACGCGGTCAGCATCATCTTGATCTCGGTCGGCTTGAACACCCGGCCGTACTTGTCGTGATAGCAATCCTGCACCTCGACGTCGGCCTGGGTGAAGAAACGGAAGATCTGGGTGAGCAGGTTGCGCTCATGCTCGGAGATCTTCTGCGCCCAGTCGCGGCAGTCTTCGCCCAGCGGCACTTCCTCGGGCATCCAGTGGATCTGCTGCTGGCGCTTCCAGAATTCGTAGGCCCACGGATATTCGAAGGGCTTGTAGGTCTTGCGGGCTTCGAGCAACGACATGTTGTGTCTCCGGGGATTCGACTGGCGAACCTCCAACATAGGGAATCATGCCCGCGATTCGAAGGCAAGGGGAAAGGTTTAGGCGGGGATAAGCTGTGGGCGGCGTGGGCAGCTAAGGGGCGCGGGCTGGTCGCACGGCGCGCGCGGCGCGGCGCAGCGCGCGGAACCGGGGGCGCGTCTCGCGGATATTCCAGGCAACGATCCATCTTTCGACGAAAAAGGAGCGCTGCGATGATCGATGCAATGCGGATAGAACCGGGAATGGAAGTGGCCGACACGAACGGCCGGCACCTCGGCACGGTCGAGCGGGTCGAGGGCGACCGGGTGGCGCTGAGCGGCGAGGGGTTCGACGACAACCTGCACCATTTCGTGCCGCTCGCCGCGGTGACCGAAGTCGGCGGCGGGCGGGTGATGGTCGAGCCGGCGACCGCGACCACCACCGAGGCGCTGGGGCACCACGACGTCGTGGTCGAGACCGACACCCCGCTGTTCGGCACCAGCGGCGTCGGCACCGGCTTCGGCGGATCGGGCCGCGGCGAATACTGAGCGCCGCGGGCGGATCAGCCCGCCCGGCGCGGGCTCACTTCCAGAACCAGCGCGGCCGCGCGCCGCGAGTGCTGCGCGCGCGCCACATCTGGACGTACATCACGAGGCCCGAGAACGCGAAGAACAGCAGCGCGAGCCCCGACAGGAAGCCGATCGCCATCCCGACCGGGCCGAACGCCTCGCCCGAGTGGAGGTGGTGCATCAGCCCGACCCAGCTGCCGCCGCCCTCGGGGCCGCCGCGCGGCAGGCACATCATGTCGGCCGGGCACCGGAACGCAGGCTCGAGCTGCGACACCGCCGCGCCGCGCGGGCGGCCCTCGCGCTCGCCGAATTCGCCGAAGTAGCTGATCACGCCGGTGGCGGCGATCCACAGCATGAACACGGCGAAGACCAGCGCGGTCCAGCGGTGCCATTGGCGCATGAGCGATTTCTCCTTGCAGGTTGCGCCTCCGGTTATGGAGCAGCGCGCGTCGCCCGCAAGCGCCAATCCCCGAGCGGCCCCGCCACGCCCCGCGATGAGGCGCGCCGGCGCTGCAACGAAGCGTGGCGCGGGCGCGGCGAAGCGCGGAACGGCCTGCGCCGCCCGCCCGTTTGACGGGCTCTACCTGGAGGAAGACGCGCAAGTCCCCCAGGGCGCTTGAGCCCTTGTGCCGCTTTCGCAGGTGGAACGGGCCCCGGCGGAGCGCTTCGCTCCCCGGGGCCTTGATTTGCAACGCGCCGGGCATCCTTTTGCCGTCCGGAGCGTTGACGAGACGAACCCACCCAGCAGGAGACAAGCGATGACCGATGCCAGCCAGATCAGGGAACACATGGAAGTGATCGGCGCCGACGGCGTGCACGTCGGCACCGTCGACCACGTCGAGGGCGAGCGGATCAAGCTCACCAAGAAGGATTCGGGCGCCGACGTCGAAGGCGCGCAAGGTGGCGCCCACGCCGGCCACCACCACTACATCTCGCTCGGCCTCGTCGCCGGGGTGGAAGGCGACAAAGTCCGCCTCAGCGCGACCGCCGAGAACGCGGTGACCTTCGAGGAAGAAGAAGCGGGCTAAAGCGCCTCCGTCATCCCGGCAGGCCGGGATCGCTGGCGGACTTGCGCGAGGTTTCCAGCGGTCCCGGATCAGGTCCGGGACGACGAGGCATTCACTGGCAGGCGAGGCACTCGTCGTAGTCGGTGCTTTCGGCCTTCAGCTCGATCTTCGGCGCGTCGGCGGTGTTGTCCGCCTCCACCCCGCCGGCGAACCCGGCGCGCTGCACGCTCTTCGACCGCAAGTAATAGAGCGACTTGATGCCTTTCTCCCATGCCTGGAAGTGCAGCATCATCAGGTCCCACTTGTCGACGTCGGCCGGGATGAACAGGTTGAGGCTCTGCGCCTGGTCGATGAACGGCGCGCGGTCGGCGGCGAACTCGAGCAGCCAGCGCTGGTCGATCTCGAAGCTGGTGCGATAGACCGCCTTTTCCTCAGGGGACAGGAAATCGAGATGCTGCACCGATCCGCCGCGCTCGAGGATCGAGTTCCACACGTTGGTCGAATCCTTGCTCTTCGCGGCGAGCAATTTCTCGAGGTACGGGTTCTTCACCACGAAGCTGCCCGACAGCGTCTTGTGGGTGTAGATGTTCGCCGGGATCGGCTCGATGCACGCGCTGGTGCCGCCGCAGATGATGCTGATCGACGCGGTCGGCGCGATCGCCATCTTGCACGAAAAGCGCTCCATCACGCCCATGTCCTCGGCGTCGGGGCACGGTCCGCGCTCCTTGGCGAGCATCATCGAGGCCTCGTTGGCCCTGGCGTTGATGTGCTTGAACATCTTTAGGTTCCAGGCCTTGGCCATCGCGCTTTCGATCGCGATGCCCTTCATCTGCAGGAACGAGTGGAAGCCCATCACGCCCATGCCGACCGAGCGCTCGCGGCTAGCCGAGTACTTGGCGCGAGCCATCTCTTGCGGAGCGCGGTCGATGTAGTCCTGCAGCACGTTGTCGAGGAAGCGCATCACGTCCTCGACGAACGCCTTGTCGCCCTGCCACTCGTCCCACTTTTCCAGGTTCAGCGAGGAAAGGCAGCACACCGCGGTGCGGTCGTTGCCCAAGTGGTCGACGCCGGTCGGCAGGGTGATTTCCGAGCACAAGTTCGAGGTCGAGACCTTGAGCCCGAGCTCGCGGTGATGCCTGGGCATCATCCGGTTCACCGTGTCGGAGAACACGATGTACGGCTCACCGGTCGCCAGGCGGGTCTCGACGAGCTTCTGGAACAGGCTGCGCGCATCGACCGAGCCGCGCACGCTGCCGTCCTTCGGGCTCTTGAGCTGCCATTCCGCGCCGTCGCGCACCGCTTCCATGAACGCGTCGCTGACCAGCACCCCGTGGTGCAGGTTCAATGCCTTGCGATTAAAGTCGCCGCTGGGCTTCCTGATCTCGAGGAACTCCTCGATCTCCGGGTGGCTGATGTCGAGATAGCACGCGGCCGAGCCGCGCCGCAGCGAGCCCTGCGAAATCGCCAGAGTCAGGCTGTCCATCACCCGCACGAACGGGATGATCCCGCTGGTCTTGCCGTTGAGCCCCACCGGCTCGCCGATTCCCCGCACGTTGCCCCAGTAAGTGCCGATCCCGCCGCCGCGGCTCGCGAGCCAGACGTTCTCGTTCCAGGTGCCGACGATCCCCTCGAGACTGTCGGACACCGAATTGAGGTAGCACGAAATCGGCAGGCCCCGGTTGGTGCCGCCGTTCGACAGCACCGGGGTCGCCGGCATGAACCACAGCTTGGAGATGTAATCGTACAGCCGCTGGGCGTGCGCCTCGTCATCGGCGTAGGCGTCGGCGACGCGGGCGAACAGATCCTGGTAGTTCTCGCCCGGCAGCAGATAGCGGTCGGTCAGCGTGTCCTTGCCGAAGTCGGTCAGCAGCGCGTCGCGGCTGGTGTCGGTGACCACGTTGAAGCGGCGCGCGCGCACGCCCTTGGAATCGCCGCTGTCGGAAGACGCCGATTCTGCTTGGGCGACGGCCTTCACCGCTTGCGCCAGCGCGGCCGCCGCGGCGGTTTCGACCAGCAACTCGCTTCCGGGATCGCTCTTTTCCATATCCACCGCCGAAGCCTCCGGCTTGTTCGTGCCTTTCCGGGCCGGAGCCTTGGCTTCGGCCGCTTCGCTTTCGATCACCGCGTCCGCGCCATCGAGGCCCATCGCCGCTTCATCTCCGGTCCTGAAATCCATGCCTGCCCCCCGAATTCCGACTGTTTCCGCCAACGGTTACGCGCGGACCCATGTTCCGCTTTCGTTCGAATCGGCAGCAAGGCGTCCAGACTACCAATTCGCGGGGCGCAAAAGGGAAAAACTTATCCCCCATCTGTCCCCAGCCATCGTCTCGAGGGCACCTTTCGACCCGTCGCCACCGTAGCCAAGGCCGATCGCCGTGCGCATACGGAATCTAGGTCTTGTAGGTGCCTATCGCAATATGACCACTATCCATAGTGCTGGAGGCGCGAATCGTGCGCAAGAGGGTAAATCGGCGATTTACCGAACATGACGCCGCGATGACCCGGTGTATTGCCCCGGCAAGACAGGCGACGCGTGGACCGAACTCGGCCCGCGCGGCGCGCAAGAGCGAAAATGAATCGGTGAAAAAATTTTCGCCGCCCGGAAAGCCGCCGACCGGAAAAACCGTCTTCCCCGTCGTCCTGCTTGCGAGCGCGGGGCGCCAGCTTCCAAAAAGACGACACCGTCCGGCTTGCGCCGTTCCTCCCTTGCGATAGCCTGTGCCGGTAGGTCGCAGCGCCGCAAAAGGACCCGTCATGCTCGCAATCGATCGCCGTGGAGTGCTTGCCGCTTCCGCCGCCTTGCCGTTCGTCAAATCCATTCCGGCGCTCGCGGCCGAGGCGGCCGCGGCCGCGGCCGGGACCTCCGGCGCCGCGTGGGACCTGACCGATCTCTACCCCGACTGGGCCGCGTGGGACGCCGCGCGCAAGGGCGTGCTCGCCGCGTTGCCGCGGCTGGCGGCCTACAAGGGGCACCTCGGCGACAGCGCGGAGGCGATGACCAAGGCGCTCACCGACAATTCGGACGTCTCGAAAACCGCGAGCCGGGTGTTCGTCTATGCCGAGCTGGCGGGCGATGCCGACTTGCGCAACTCCGCCAACCAGGAACGGCGCGGGCAGGCGCAGGACATGTTCGCCGCCTATGGCGAGGCGACCTCGTGGGTCGCGCCCGAAGTGCTGGCGCTGGGCAAGGATAAAGTCGAAGGCTTCGTCGCCCAAAGCCCGGTGCTGAAGAAGCGTTTCGCCTTCGGCCTGCGCGATACCTTGCGCATGGCCGCGCACACGCTCGACGCGAAAGGCGAGGCGATCCTCGCGTCGGCTTCCTCGCCGCTCGAGGGGCCGGAGGACATCCGCGGGCAGATCGTCGCGGCGGACATTCCCTGGCCGACGGTCACCTTGTCCGACGGGCGCATGCAGCGCCTCGACGACCAGGGCTACACCCTGACCCGCGACGCGCCCAGCCGCGACGACCGCAAGCTGGTGTTCGAGAAGTTCTTCACCACCTATGGCGCGTACAATCACTCGCTCGGGGCGGCTTACGCGGCCAAGGTCAAGGGCGACATCTTCCGCGCCAAGGCCCGCAACTACAAGACCACGCTGGCCTTCGCGCTCGACGGGCCGAACATCCCGGAGAGCGTCTATCGCACGCTGGTCGCCGAGACGGATGCCGGCCTGCCGCAGCTCCACCGCTATTTCGCGTTGCGCCGCAAGCTGCTGAAGCTGCCCGACATCGGCTATTACGACATCTACCCGCCGCTGGTTTCGCTGGACCGCAAGTTCACCATTCCGGAAATGCGCGCCACCGTGCTGCAGGTGCTCGCGCCGCTCGGGCCCGACTACGTCGCGGAGCTGGCGAAGGACACCGCGGCCAAATGGATGGACCCGCTGCCGCGACCGGGAAAGGCCTCGGGCGCGTACATGGAAGGGGGCGCCTACGACGTGCACCCCTACCTGCTCTTGAACCTCGGCGAAAACTACGAGGGGATGACCACCTTCGCGCACGAATGGGGCCACGCGATGCACACGATGCTGGCGAACCGCGCCCAGCCGTTCGAGCTGGCGAGCTATGCCACGTTCATCGCCGAGATCGCCTCGACCTGCAACGAAGTGCTGCTGGCGCAATACATGCTCGGCCGCGCGAAGACGCCGGAGGAGAAGATCTTCTACCTCGGCGTCCAGCTCGAGAACCTGCGCGGCACGTTCTTCCGCCAGACCCAGTTCGCCGAGTTCGAGCTGAAGGCGCACGAGCTCGCCGAAGCCGGCGAAGGCGTGTCGGGCGAAAAGTTCAACCAGGTCTACATGGACATCCTGCGCCGCTACATGGGCCCGGACATGATCCTGCCCGACTACATCGCGAACGAGTGGGCCTATGTGCCGCACTTCTTCCGCTCGGACTTCTATTACGTCTACCAGTACGCGACCTCGATCACCGCGGGCACCTGGTTCGCGCATTCGGTGCTGAACGGCGGCGCGAAGGAGCGCGAGAACTACCTCGACGTGCTGCGCGCGGGCGCGTCGGACTATCCGGTGGCGATCCTGCAGAAAGCCGGCCTCGATATGACCAGGCCCGAGCCGTACCGCCAGCTGGTCGCGACGTTCAAGGATACGATGGACAAGATCGAGGCGCTGCTGTGAGGCGCTAGCCGGCGCGGCCTTCCCGAACCGCCGCGACGTCCGGCCCGACGTGGCGCGCGGCGAGGAAGTAATGCGCGGCCGCCCACAGGTAGATCATCGCAGTGATCGCCATGGCGTAGGCAAGGCCTTCGGCGCGGCCGTAGCCGGGGGCGAGCCGGTCGCTCAGCCCGCCGACGATCAGCGCGCCGAAGCCCTGCCCGATCAGCGTATAGATGCCGTTGAGCAGCGCCGAGCCGGTCGCGCGCATGCGCGAGTGCAGCAGGTTCTGGAACACCCCGTAAGTGACGCCGAGATACGTGTACTGGAACAGCGCCGCGACGAACACGAGGACCAGCAGCAGCGTGGCATCGCCGCGGGTGATCCCGAGGATGTAGATCGGAGTGGCGACCAGCAGGCACGCGCCTGGAATGAGCGCATAGAGTGCGGGTTTCGTCGGCCCGAACCGATCGGCGAGTTTGCCCCCGGCATAGACCGAGATCGCTCCCGGCAGGCTGCCGAGCAGCGCCGACCACAGCGCCGCCTGCGCGAGCGACATCGCGAACTCGCGCACCAGCAGGAAGGTGAAGAAGCCGTTGAGCCCGTACCCGACGAGCGAGGCGAGAGTCGATCCGGCCAGCAGGTGCCGCGCGCTCGGCAGCACGACCAGGCGCTTCAGCACCGCCCACAACGAAGGCACCGCATCGCTCGCCTCGCGGTCGTAACGGCCGCGCGGCGGGTCGGCGATCAGCAGCCAGGCGGCGATCGCCAGCAGCGCGCCCGGCAGGGTGGCGATCAGGAACGCATCGCGCCAGCCGAGCTCTTGCCCGACCCAGCCGCCGCCTGCCGCGCCGATGAATGCGCCGATCGGCGGCGAGAGCATCAGGATCGACATCGCCGTCGCGCGCTTCTCGGGCGGAAAGTAGTCGCCGAGCACCGACTGGTTGGCCGGCAATCCGACCGCCTCGCCGACGCCGACGCCGACCCGGGCGAGCAGCAGCTGCGTGTAGTTGGCAACGAACCCGCACGCGGCGGTGGCGAGCGACCACAGCAACGTGCCGATCACGATCAACGGCAGGCGCCGGCCGCGCTCGGCATAGCGCGCAACCGCGATCCCGAGCGTCACGTTGAGCACCGCGAACGCAAGCCCGGTCAGCAGCCCGACCTGGGTGTCGCTGAGGGCGAACTCCTTCTGCACCGGCACCGCGAGCACGTTCATCACGATGCGGTCGACGAAGCCGACCGTGACGATGCCGGTCAGCAGCCACAGCGCGAGCCATGGCGAATCGCGGCGGGTTGAAATGCCCAGAAAGCCCTCCCTAGTTGGCGAGAGCGTATTCCGAAGCGTCCTCGTCCGGCCAGTGTTGTAGCCGCGGCGCGTTGCGGCGCAAGAACAGCGCGGGCAGCTTCACCAGCATCAGCGACTTGTGGATCCAGTAGTCCGCCCAGCGCTCGCGCCAGCGCGCGGTCTGGCGCCGGTGCGCGGTGAGCCAGGCCTCGTAGGGCATCCAGTGATCGGGCTCGTCCTTCTCGACCACCTGGAAGATCCGCAGCATGCCTTTGTCGGCCCGCACGTGCGGGTTCTTCAGCAGCACTTCGACCTGGGTCATTCCGCGCTGCTCGGTGAGCATGATCACCCGGCAGAGCTTCTCGAACTCGCCCGGATCGGCGACGATCGCCGCGGTGTCGAGCTCGTCGATCGAGCAGCCGAACACCGCCTGGATGAAATTGTCGATGTGTCCGCACGTGCGGTCGACCTTCAGCGGCATGCGCTTGTTCAGTTCGAACCAGCGGCGAAACATCCGGTAATGCTTGTGCTCGTCCGCGCGGTGCTTCTCGATCGCGGCGATGAACGTCGCATCGTTCGGACAATGCAGCCGCGCCGCCTCGAGCACCCGATCGAGCGAAGTGTAGCCGCGGTGTTCGTTGTAGATGTAGATCGACGCGAGAACGTCGAGGAATCGTGCGCGAAATGCGGCGACGGGATGCATGTCCGCAAAATGTCACGATTCGCGGTTCCGTTCCAGCGGGATGAGCGCCCGCGGGAAAGGCGTGTCAACTCAGGTATTCGGCACTCGTCCTCGCGGCGACGTCCTCGGCGGTGACGCCGGGGGCGAGTTCGGCGAGGCGGAAGGGCGAGTGGTGGTCGGGCCGTTGGAACACCGCGAGGTCGGTGACGATCATGTCGACCACGTTCCTGCCGGTGAGCGGCAGGGTG
>DASVLP010000070.1:0-94465 GCA_036384795.1 Sphingomonadaceae bacterium
AGCGGCAAGCGATAGAGATGCGCATAAGTGTCGCTCATCAATTCGTCGGCGCGCTTGGTAGCGGCGTAAAGCGACAAGGGATGGTCGGCGCGGTCTTCGACGCGAAACGGCAGGCTCGCGCCGCCGCCATAGACCGACGACGACGATGCGTAGACCATGTGTTTTACGTCGCCATGCCGCGCCGCTTCGAGCAGATTGACGTGGCCTGCGAGGTTCGAGCGGACATAGGCGCGCGGGTTTTCCAGCGAATAGCGTACACCCGCCTGCGCACCGAGATGCACGATGCGATCGAAACTCTCGCGCGCCAGCGCCTTGTCGAAAGCAGCATCGTCGGCGAAGTCGAGCCGCAGCATCTCGAACCGGCCGTCGCTACCGTGCGCGATCTCGACGAGCCGTGCTTCCTTGAGCGCCGGATCGTAATAATCGTTGAAATTGTCGATTCCGATCACGCGCTCGCCGCGCGCAAGCAAGGCCTTGGCGACGTGCATACCGATGAACCCGGCCGCGCCGGTAACGAGGATCGCGTTGTCCATGGAAGGGCCTTTAGCGCGGTCGCGGCGGCGCGGCGAGAGTCAGCCGGCCAGCCGCAGCGGCGCCCCGACGGGCGCGTGACGCGGCTGATCGGGCCAGATCCCGCGCGTGTCGTAGATACGTTTGCTGGCCCGCTCGTCGAGTGGGACCGATTTGAACACGTCGTGATCGACCAGGACGATCATGATCGGGCAGGTCTCAATCGCGGTGTCGATGTCAATCAGCGCTGCGCCGGTGCCGTCGAACGCGGCAGGCAGCGTGTCGGCATAGGGTTCCACTACGCGAACGCGGTGGCCAAAGCGCTGCGCCAGCGCCGTGGCGATCTTGAGGGCGGGACTTTCGCGGAAATCGTCGATGTTCGCCTTGAAGGCGAGGCCGAGGCACGCGACGGGCACGCTGGGCAGCGCCGCGACAAGCTCGGACGCGCGCTCGATCACGTAATCACATTTGCCGTCATTCACTTCGCGCGCGGTGCGGATGAGCGGGGTGTTCGCCTTGTCGGCATGGACAAGGAACCATGGGTCGACCGCGATGCAATGCCCTCCCACGCCCGGCCCGGGCGACAGGATGTTGACGCGCGGGTGGCGGTTGGCGAGGCGGATCACTTCCCACACGTCCATCCCCATCGCAT
This sequence comes from Sphingomonadaceae bacterium, assembly GCA_036384795.1. Classification (GTDB taxonomy): domain Bacteria; phylum Pseudomonadota; class Alphaproteobacteria; order Sphingomonadales; family Sphingomonadaceae; genus Andeanibacterium. The sequence goes on from DASVLP010000070.1 coordinate 1,163, forward strand.
CGGCAACGATCGACAGCTCGTTGGCGAACGCGATGTTCACGTCGCGATAGGCGTTCTCGACCAGCTTGGTCATTTCGGCTGAGCGCGCGTCGGTCAGTATGCATTCGCCGCGCACGAAGCGCTTGTAGAACCGCGCCGCGCGCTCTGCGCACGCCGGCGTGATCCCGCCGATCGAGCGGTCGTTCGCGGTCAGCTCCACCAGAATGCGCCCGGGCAGCACGCGCTCGGGGCAATAGGCGATCGCGATGTCGGGCTCGGCGGCGAGACCGGGCAGCTTCAGTTCGGGGCGCTCGGCGGCGATCGCATCGCGCATCGCTTCGCTGGTGCCCACCGGCGAGGTCGATTCGAGGATCACCGTGTCGCCCGGCTTCAGCACGTGCGCGACTTGCCGCGCGGCCGCCATCACGTAAGTCAGGTCGGGGGTATGGTGCCCATCCTTGGCGAACGGGGTCGGCACCGCGATGACGAAGAAGTCGGCGGCCTCCATTTCGGTCGACGCGCGCAATGCGCCGCTGCGCACCACCCCTTGGACCAGCCCGTCCAGATCGACTTCCTCGATATGGATCTCGCCGCGGTTGATCGTCTCGACCACCCGCGCGTTCACGTCGATCCCGATCACCTCGGCGCCGGAGCGCGCAACCACCGCGGCGGTCGGCAGCCCGATATAGCCCAGGCCGACCACGCAGACCTTCGGCACCTCGTTCTCGCGCATGCGCAATTCCTCGCTGATCCGCGAGCGCTGTTAGGCGCGGCGAGGTAAAGATTGCGGTAACGCCGGGCCCGCTCCGGATGGAGCGGGACGCGGATGTCAGGCCCGCGCCTCTTCGATGCCGGCGCTGTTGTGGCGCAGCGCCTTCAATGCCGTGGCGACGATGCCGGCGGCGTTGAGGCCGGCTGCTTCGTATTGCCGCTCCGGCGAATCGTGGTCGATGAACAGATCGGGCAGGCGCAGGGTGCGGATCTTCAGGCCGGCGTCGGTCAGCCCTTCGTCGCTCGCCAGCGTCAGCACGTGCGCGCCAAGGCCTCCGATCGCACCTTCCTCGATCGTCACCACCACTTCGTGGGTGACCATCAGGTGGCGGATCAGCTCGCTGTCCAGCGGCTTGGCGAAGCGCAAGTCCGCCACCGTGGTCGACAGCCCTTTGGCCTCGAGCTGCTCGGCGGCCTTGAGGCTTTCGGCGAGCCGCGTGCCCAGCGAGAGCAGCGCGATCTTGCTGCCTTGCTTTACGATCCGCCCTTTGCCGATCTCGAGCCGCTGCGGAACTTCCGGCAGCTCGACCCCCACGCCGTTCCCGCGCGGATAGCGGAACGCGATCGGGCCTTCGTCGTACAGCGCGGCGGTGTGGACCATGTGCACCAGCTCGGCCTCGTCGGCCGCGGCCATGACCACGAAATTGGGCAGCGTTGCGAGGTACGTTACGTCGAAGCTGCCGGCGTGCGTCGCGCCGTCGGCGCCGACCAGCCCGGCGCGGTCGATCGCGAAGCGGACGGCCAAGTTCTGGATCGCGACGTCGTGCACCACCTGGTCGTAGGCGCGCTGGAGGAAAGTCGAATAGATCGCGCAGAACGGGCGCATGCCTTGCGCGGCAAGGCCCGCGGCGAACGTCACCGCGTGCTGCTCGGCGATGCCGACGTCGAACGTGCGCTCCGGGAATGCCTGCGCGAACTTGTCCAGCCCGGTGCCGGAAGGCATCGCGGCGGTGATCGCACAGACCGTTTCATCCCGTTGCGCTTCAGCGATGAGGGCGTTGGCGAACACGTTGGTGTAGCTCGGCGGACCGCCGGCGCTCTTGGTCTGCTCGCCGGTGATCACGTCGAATTTCTGCACGCCGTGGTACTTGTCGGCGCTCGCCTCGGCGGGCGCGTAGCCTTTGCCCTTCTTGGTCACCACATGGACCAGGCACGGCCCCTCGGCCGCGTCGCGCACGTTCTCCAGCACCGGTACCAGCTGGTCGAGATCGTGCCCGTCGATCGGGCCGACGTAATAGAAGCCCAATTCCTCGAACAACGTGCCGCCCATCGCCATGCCCCGGGCGAACTCGTCGGTCTTCTTCGCCGCGCGGTGCAGCGGCTCTGGCAGGCGCCGGGCGAACTTGCGCGCGAGCTCGCGCAAGCCGAGGAACTGCGCGCTCGACACCAGCCGCGCGAGATAGCCCGAGAGGCCGCCGACCGGCGGCGCGATCGACATGTCGTTGTCGTTGAGGATCACCACCAGCCGGTTGCCGGCGGCTTCGGCGTTGTTCATCGCCTCGTAGGCCATCCCTGCGCTCATCGCGCCGTCGCCGATCACCGCGATCGCCTTGCCGGGCCTGCCGGCAAGCTTGTTGGCGATCGCGAAGCCGAGTCCCGCGGAGATCGAGGTCGAGCTGTGCGCCGCGCCGAACGGATCGTATTCGCTCTCGCTGCGCCTGGTGAATCCCGAAAGGCCGCCGCCCTGGCGGATCGTGCGGATGCGGTCGCGCCGGCCGGTGAGGATCTTGTGCGGATAGGCCTGGTGGCCGACGTCCCAGATCAGCCGATCCTCCGGAGTGTCGAACACGTAATGCACCGCCACCGTCAGCTCGACGACGCCTAGCCCCGAGCCGAGATGGCCGCCGGTCTGCCCGACCGCGGCGATCATCTCCTGCCGCAATTCGTCGGCGAGCTGGCGCAGCTGGCGCGGTTCGAGCTTCCTCAGATCGTCGGGGGTCGCGACCGTGTCGAGCAGCGGGGTGGCTGGGTTGCCCGTCATGAGCGGCGCTCTACACGTGTGGAGCTGGCAAGTCGATGAATGGATGGGGCGGCCGGGCCGTCAGGCGACGCAAGCGTCGCACAACCCGCGCAGTTCGACCACCGGGCGGACGTCGGCAAAGCCGTTGCGGTGCCCGGCATCGCGCAACGCGCCGGTCAGCGTGTCGTTGTCGAAATGCGTCGCCTGGCCGCACTTGTCGCAAATCAGGAAAATGCAGTCGTGCCGACAGCCCGGATGGGTGTTCGCGAGATAGGCGTTGGCGCTCTCGATCCGATTGGCGAGGTTGTTGCGCACGAACAGGTCGAGGATCCGGTAGACGCTGTTGGGCGCGACCCGTTTGCCCCGGCTGGCCGAGAGCTTGTCTGCGATGTCGTACGCCGAGGCCGGACGGTCGAACTCGGCGAGCGCGGCGAACACGTCCGCGCGCATCTCGGTCCACTGCTCGCCCGCCTGCTCAAGCGCGCCTTGCGCCGCCGCGACCAAGCCGGCGCCGGAATGTTCGTGGTGAGAATGCCTCGCCATGCGCCGAATATAAGCGCGTGCGGGCGAGGCCGCAATCAGCCGGTCTTGAAGGTGGGGCTGTAGAGGCTGGGGAACAGCTTCTGCATCGCCTGGACCTTGGGCACGTCCCAGTAGGTGATGTAGCCCTGGTTCGGGTTGCGCTCCATGAAGTCCTGGTGATGGGCCTCCGCCGGATAGAAGCCCTTGTAGGGTTCGATCCGGGTGACGATCGTCGAACCCCACACGCCGGATTTCTTCAATTGCGCGAGATAGGCTGCGGCGACCTTCTTCTGCTCCGGCGTCAGCGGCACCAGTGCGCTGCGATACTGGGTGCCGTGGTCCGGCCCCTGGTAATTGAGCTGGGTCGGGTCCGCGATCACCGAGAAGAAGATGCGCAACAACTGGTCGTAGCGCACGACTTTCGGATCATAGGTGACCTTGACCGATTCGGCATGGCCGGTCTTCCCGGTCGAGACGGTCTCGTAGTTCGCGTCCGCCTTGCTGCCGCCCTGATAGCCGGAGATCGCGCTGGTCACGCCCTTGGTGTGGCTGAACACGCCCTCGACGCCCCAGAAGCAGCCGCCCGAGAAGATCGCCGTCTGGCGGCCGGTTTCATGCGCGGTGACCGCCGCCGCCGGGGTGAGCACGACCTTTTCCTCGGTGGCGTTGGCAGGCTGGCACCCAGCGGCAAAGACCAGGCCGGCAATGAGAGCGGCACGCAGATTCTTCATAGCAAGTGTCCCGTTTGCGACGCGATGCTGACCACGATAGCCAGCGCCCCCAATCCGAACCCGATCGCGAAATTCCGCAACAGCTCGGAGTTGAACAGGTCCATGGCGAATCGCTTTCAACGAGAATCAGTGTGTGCGGCAAAGGCCGTACGGGGCAACCCCTTGCCGAGCGGTGAATGCAGCGGCACGAAGCCACGCATGCTCGACGCGGTGATCATTGGCGGAGGCCACAATGGCCTTGTGTGCGGATTTTATCTCGCCCGCGCGGGGTTCAAGGTCAGAATCCATGAAGCGCGCCAAATCGTCGGCGGGGCGGCGGTGACCGAGGAGTTCGCGCCGGGCTTCCGCAATTCGACGGCGAGCTATACCGTCAGCCTGCTGCAGCCCAAGGTGATCGCCGACATGGCGCTCGAGCGGCGCGGCTATCGGGTGATCGAGCGTCCGCTCGCCAATTTCCTGCCGCTGTCGCAGGCCGAGGGCGACTATCTGAAAGTCGGCGGCGGCCTCGCCGCGACGCAGGCGGAGCTCGCGCGCTTTTCGGCGAGAGACGCCGCCGCGCTGCCGGCGTGGTACGCGATGCTCGAGCGGGTCGCCGACGTCTTGCGCGCCCTTGCGCTGACGATCCCGCCCGATGCGCAAGGGGGCCTTCCGGGGCTGCTCGACGCCGCCTTGCAGGCGCGGCCGCTGGCGAAATTGCCGCTCGCCGCCAAGCGCGAAGTGCTGGCGATGCTCACCCGCTCGGCGCGCGAATTGCTCGACGACTGGTTCGAGAGCGACCCGGTGAAAGCCGCCTTCGGGTTCGACGCGGTGGTCGGAAACTACGCGTCCCCCGACATGCCGGGCAGCGCTTACGTGCTGCTGCATCACGTGTTCGGCGAGGTGAACGGCACGAAAGGCGCATGGGGGCACGTGGTCGGCGGGATGGGGCGGATCACCGGGCTGATGGCCGAGGCCGCGCGCGAGGCCGGGGCGGAGATCGTCGTCGGCACGCCGGTCGAGCAGGTCATCGTACGGGAAGGCAAGGCGGCCGGGGTGCGGTTGGCCGGCGGCGAGGAGGTGCGCGCCAGGCGGGTGATCGCCAACTGCGGGCCGAAGCTCCTGTTCGGCCGCTTGATCGCGCGCGAGCACCTTCCGGCGGATTTCGCGCTCGCGATGGATCGGTTCAAGCTCGGATCGGGCTCGCTGCGGATGAATGTCGCGCTGGCCGGACTTCCCAGCTTCGCTTCGCTGCCCGGCGACGGCGAGCACCTGCGGGCAGGGATCATCATGGCGCCGAGCCTCGATTACATGGACCGGGCGTACCGCGACGCGCGCGCGCAGGGCTTCTCGCAGCGGCCGGTGGTCGAGATGCTGATCCCGAGCCTGGTCGACGACAGCCTCGCGCCGCCCGGACGGCACGTCGCGAGCCTGTTCTGCCAGCATTGCGATCCCGATTTGCCGGAAAATCGCGAAGCCGAAGCGGTCGACGCGGTGCTCGACACGGTCGAGCATTTCGCGCCGGGATTTCGCGATCTGATCCTGCACAGCCAGGTGCACACTCCGCGCGGGCTCGAAGCGAAGTTTGCCCTGGTGCGCGGCGACATCTTCCACGGCCGAATGAGCCTCGACCAACTGTGGGCCGCGCGCCCGGTGCTCGGCGCGGGCAGCTACAAGACGCCGATCGAGGGCCTCTGGCTATGCGGCGCGGGCACGCATCCGGGCGGCGGCGTGACCGGCGCGCCGGGGCACAACTGCGCGCACGCGATCCTCAGGGGCAGGAGCTGGTGGCGGCGCGGCTAGTGCCGGAAGTGCCGCATGCCTGTGAACACCATCGCGAGGCCCGCCTCGTCTGCCGCAGCGATCACTTTATCGTCGCCCATTCCGCCGCCGGGCTGGATCACCGCGGTCGCGCCGGCTTCGGCCGCGGCCAACAAGCCATCCGGAAACGGGAAGAACGCATCCGACGCGACCGCGCTGCCGACGGTCCGCGGCTCGGACCAGCCGGCCGCCTCGGCCGCCTCGCGCGCGCGGATTGCAGCGATGCGCGAAGAATCGCGCCGGTTCATCTGCCCCGCGCCGATCCCGGCGGTAACGCCGTCCTTGGCATAGACGATCGCGTTCGACTTTACGTGCTTGGCCACGGTCCAGGCGAACAGGCAGTCCTGCAATTCCTGCTCGGTCGGCGCGCGCCTGGTCACCACCTTGAGGTCTGCCGGTTCGACATGCCCGTTGTCGCGCGATTGGATCAGCAGCCCGCCGGCGATGGTCTTGAGCTGGAACCCCGGCCGGCGGGGATCGGGCAGATCGTCGATCAGCAGCAGGCGCAAGTTCTTCTTGCGCGCGAACGCTGCCCGCGCGGCTTCGTCGGCGCCGGGCGCAATCACCACTTCGGTGAAGATTGCGGTGATCGCCTCGGCGGTCGGCCCGTCGAGCGGGCGATTGCAGGCGATGATCCCGCCGAACGCCGAAACGCTGTCGCAGGCGAGCGCCTCGCGATAGGCCTCGAGCAGGGTTGCGCGTTGCGCGACGCCGCACGGATTGGCGTGCTTGACGATCACCACCGCCGGGTCCTGGCCCTTGAACTCGGCGGCAAGCTCGAGCGCGGCGTCGGCATCGTTGTAGTTGTTGTAACTGAGCGCTTTGCCCTGCGCCTGCTCGGCTTGGGGAACGCCTTTGATGGCCGCCGCCTGCCCGGTGTAGATCGCCGCCTGCTGGTGCGGATTCTCGCCGTAACGCAAGGTATCCTTGAGCTTGAACGCCAGCGGCATCGTGGGCACGAACGGGGTCGCCTTCAGCGCCTCGGGGCCGAGCGGATTGCTGTAGGCATCGCCCCACGCGAACCAGTTCGCGATCGCCGCGTCGTACGATGCCGTGCGGGCGTAGGCCTTGGCCGCCATGCGGATGCGGAACGCGGCCGAGGTCGCGCCGCCGTTCGCCCGCAATTCTTCGGCCAGCTCGGCATAGTCGGCCGGATCGGTAACGATCGTGACGAACGCATGGTTCTTCGCCGCGGAGCGCACCATCGAAGGGCCGCCGATGTCGATGTTCTCGACGATCTCGTCGCGCGCGGCGCCGCGCGCCACCGTGGCCTCGAACGGGTAGAGATTGACCACCACCAGGTCGATCGCGCCGATTCCGTGCGCTTCCATCGCCGAGACGTGCGCCGGATCGTCGCGCACCGCCAGCAGGCCGCCGTGGACATTGGGGTGCAACGTTTTCACCCGCCCGTCCATCATCTCGGGAAAGCCGGTGAGGTCGGAAATGTCCTTCACCGCCAGCCCAGCTTCGCGCAGCGCTTTCGCAGTGCCGCCGGTCGAAACCAGCTCGATGCCGAGGCCGGCCAGCGTCCGCCCCAATTCCGCCAAGCCGGCTTTGTCGGACACCGACAGCAGCGCCCGCTTGATTGTCACCTCGGCCACCGAGCTCACCCCATTCTTTTGAGCAGCCAGGAGAAGCTTCCCCCGCCGCGCGACACCATTCCCTGGATCGCCAGTTGCTGGATCGGATGCGCCTTGCCGCCGCCGTCGACCCAGATGCTTTCCTCGACCGCCAGCTCGCAATCCTCGACCGGCGGGGCAACGAACTGCCAATAGCTGCCGTCGGCCAGCGCGAGCCCGGCGCCCATGCCGCTGTCCGAGAGCCCGGCTTCGACCCCGGGCCCCAGGTGGAAGCGGATCGCGAACGGCAGCTTACCGCGCCGGCCCTTGCGGCCGACCGGCACCAGCAGGTCCTCGCCGCGCAGTTCGCTGCCGTCGTCGCGCAGCAGCAGGATCCGGCGGTGGAGCAGGCCGAAGCGGTTGGCGAAACCGTCATGGCTCGCCTCGATCCGGGTCGCGTTGCCGCCTTCCTTCACCGGCAGCAGGCGGCGGTCGATCTCGACTTCGCTGACGCCCGAGCCGAGCTTGCCGTTGATCAGCACCGCGGTGGAATTGGTGTCGTCGAGCACCAGCGTCGAATGCGCGGCGGTGGCGCGCAGGCCGTTCTCGATCCTGAGCGGCACTTGCCCGCCGGCGAACGCGGCGCCGCCGCAATTGACCACGATCCGCTGGCCGCGATCGGAGAACTCGAACGCCAGCGTCGAGGCGCAGCCGCTCCGTGTGTGGCGCGCCAGCGGCGGCGGCGCGGCGTCGAGCTGCAGCACCGCCTTGCCCGCGGCAACCCGCTGGTAGCCCCATTGCCGGACGTTGCGCAGCGGGCGCGTGCGCACCCCGCTCGCCTCGACCAGCGTGGCGATGCGCTCCGCCGGTATCGCGCCGGCGCCTTGCCAGTTGCCGAGCCCGCCATCCGAATGGATCAGCGCGAGCAGCGGCGGCACCAGCATCTGCAGCATCGCCTCGAGCTGCGGCGGCGGGTCGCGCCGGGTCGCGCGATAGCACGCGGCAAGGTCGGTCAGCAGCGTGATCGCCTCGATCTGACCCAGCGGGCTGCGCGAGAGCACCCCGCCGTCATCGCCCACCAGCTCGCCCAGCGCGCGCATCAGCCCGGCCTCGCCGTAAAGCCAGCGCGGCTTCCCTTCGGGCAGCAGCAATCCCGCCGCGACCACTCCGCACCAGCCGGCGACTTCGGCGAGGCGGTCCTCCGCCCGCGTCACATGGCGATCGAGCCAGCGCGCGGTCTCGGCGATCGCCGCTAACGCTTTTGCGCGCAACGCGCGATCGGCGCCCGAGAGGATCAGCGGCGCGTGGACCAGCCAGTTGAGCACCCGGTGCCCGGTGTTGCCGATGGCCCACGGCGCGCCCTTGCCCGGATGCGGATTGGCCTCGAGCCAGGCGGCGAGCACCCGCTCCGCCGTAGGGATGCACTGCTCGCGCGGCGCGCTGGCGGCCAGGTCGCGCAGCCATTCGAAACCATGCACGGCACGTTCGAACGGCGGCATGAGCCTTGCGACCGACGAGAAATCCATCTGCAGGATCGGCGCCTTGACGCCATAGACCAGGAAATGCCCGGCGCGCAGCGCGACCCCCGCCACGCGCTCGCCGGTGAGCGGCGTCTCCACCGTCGCAAGCACGCGCGGCTTGATCGGCTTGCGGAACGGCGCGGTGAGCGTGGTGCCCGACACCCCGAGACGATAGGCGAGGCGGATCAGCTTTTCGCCCGCGCTGGTCGCCGGCGGCGTGAAGTCGGTCAGCGCCAGCGCACGGCCGGGCTCGATCACTTCGCCGGTGCTGTCCCTGTGCTTTGCGGACCTGGCACGGCGCTTCGCCAGTGGTTCTTCGGCGCGTTCGTCGAGCGGGATCGCCGCGGCCGGCTCGTCGAGCGCGGCGGTTTCCAGGTCGGGGGCCGCAATTCTCGCCCGGGCGGTGATCCCTTCGCTCATGCCGCCCCCCGCAGTGCCGCGATGTTGGCGGCGTAACGTTGCGTCCCACCCTTGAAGCTGGCCGAGCCGGCAACCAGCACGTCCGCCCCGGCCGCGACGCATTGCCGCGCGGTCTCCGGATTGATCCCGCCGTCGACCTCGATCTGCACGGCCAGGCCCTGCTGGTCGATGCGCTTGCGCACCGCTTCGATCTTGCCCAACTGGCTGGGGATGAAGCTCTGCCCGCCGAAGCCCGGGTTCACGCTCATCACCAGGACCAGGTCGATTTCCTCGAGCAGGTAGTCGAGCATCTTGGCGGGTGTGCCCGGATTGAGCGAAATCCCCGCCCGCTTGCCGGCAGCCTTGATCGCCTGCACCGTGCGGTGGACGTGCGGCCCCGCCTCGGGATGGACGGTGATGATATCCGCGCCCGCATCGGCGAACGCCTCGATGAACGGATCGACCGGCGAGATCATCAGGTGGACGTCGAGCGGCTTTTGCGTGTGCGGACGCAGGGCCTTCACCACCGCCGGGCCGATCGTCAGGTTGGGGACGAAGTGGCCGTCCATCACGTCGACGTGGATCCAGTCGGCGCCGGCTTCGTCCATCGCGCGCACTTCTTCGCCGAGCCGGGAAAAGTCGGCCGACAGGATCGACGGCGAGATCAGTGGGGCGCTCATTGCGATATGTTGCCCTATCCCGCGGCGCGTTGCGCAAACAAGCGGCGCCTAGGCGATTTTCCACACCAGATGTCGTAGATAACCGACATATCGGGCGCGATATGCGGCAGTGCGTTTGAATCGGCTTGGAAAAGGGCTTGCGCAGCTATCTGCAAGCTGACCGCGGAATTCACTCTGTATTCACTGGCCAAGGTCGAGTAAGGCCGCGGCCGAGGGATCGTCGCTGCCGAAAAGAACTCCTCCCCGCATTCCGCTTCCCGCGGCCTGCCTTCTCCTTACCTTCAATCCGCCAGGACACGACCGCCATGACGATGACATTCGCCCGCAGGGCCGGCATTGCCCTGCTCGCAAGCGTGGCCGCGCTGCCGTTCGGAGCTGCCGCGCCGGCTGCCGCGCCGGCCTCGCCGCCCGCCGACTGCCAGGGCCGCGAGAAGTGGGACAGCGGCGTCTGGATCAATATCGTCGCGCAGAACATGCGCTCGAGCGACGGCTATCTCGCTGTCACCCTTTATCCCGACGACCGCAGCAAGTTCCTGGCCAAGGGCGGCTCGCTGATGGCGCGGTTCTTCCCGGCGCAGAAGGGCGAGACGCGCGCCTGCGTGATGCTGCCCAAAACCGGCGTCTACGGTATCGCGCTCTATCACGACGAGAACGGCAACCACACTTTCGACCGCAAGCTGCTGCCCGAGGAAGGCTACGGCTTCTCGAACAACCCCTCGACGCTCGCCGGATTGCCCGCGTGGAGCTCGGTGCGGCTGAACGTCACCAAGACCAACCTCGTCACCCACATCACGATCAAGTATCCGTAAAAGACGCCTCGGCGGTTACCAGGGAACCGTCCGGCCTTCGCGATCGAGATATTCGAGGCCGGGCCGCGCGCGCTTGGCGAGCAGCACGTCGACCAGCAGCGGCACGCTTTCCTCGACGCCGTACGGCGCCCCGGGCCCGCCCATCTCGGTGCGGATCCAGCCCGGCGCCAACACCAGCATCGCGCGCCGGGGATCGGCCTGTCGTGCCGCGAAACTGCGCATGAACGTGTTCAGCGCCGCTTTGCTGCCGCGATAGACGTCCCACCCTCCGCTCTCGTTGTTGGCGACGCTGCCGAGCCCGGAGGTCATTGCGCCGATCAAGCCGTCCGCCGGCACGAGATCCTGCAACGCTTCGATCACCCGCATCGGGCTCAGCGCGTTGGTGGTCATCACGCGCACGAACTCGTCGGTGGCCGCCCGGCCGGCCGGAAGATCGGTATCCGGGGTGGTGATCCCCGCGTTCACGAACAGCATGTCGAGCACCCGGCCCGACAAGCGCGCACGCAACGCGGCGATCTGATCCGGTTCGTTGATGTCGAGCGTTTCGACTTCCACACGCCCCGGGTGCTTTTCCGCCAGATCGTGCAGCGCAGTGCGGCTTTCCGCCCTTACCGTGCCGATCACGTTCCAGCCCCGCCGGACGAATTCCGCCGCCACCGCTTGGCCGAGGCCGCGCGAGGCGCCGACGATCAGCACGGTGCGGATTTCGCCGTCAGGCACGGAGGACATGGGCAGGGCCTTTCACGCCCGGTCGGGCGCAATGCTGGTTTCGAACAACTCGGGTAGGTGGAGCGGAGCATCGCTTTCCGCAATCGCGTGAAAGCGCGGCTCGTCGACATCGAGCCACCACGCATCGCCGATCTCCATCGTCGCTGCGCGCCCGGCGTCGGCCAGGCGCTGCATTCCTTCCGACAGGCTGCCCGCCGCACCGCCGCGGATTGCCGCCGCAATGGCGTCCGCCAGTTCCGGCGTGGCGAGGAACGCGCCGCAGTCGACCGCATCGTGGGGGGCAACGTGCTTGCCGATCGCCGCAATCTTCCCGTCGGGGCCCGTGCGCACCCAGGTCGCGTCGGCCGGATCGACCAGCGGATTGTCGAGCCGCCGGTCGATCGCCAGGGTTACCCCGCGCGAAGGATCGCCCTCGCGCGCGAGTCGCTCGAGGATGCGGGCCTGGAAGATGTGGTCGCTCATCAGCAGCAGGTAATCGCCGGCGATCCGCGCGGCGCCCGCCAGCACCGAATGGCCGTTCGGCACCGACCAGTCCGCCACCCGCGCCGGCTCGATCTCGATCCCGCTGCGGCGGGAGAGGCCAGCCAGGAACGCTTCGAGCGCGTCGGCTTCGTGCCCGGTGACCACGACCACCCGCGTTGCTCCCGCGCGCGCGGCCTGGCGCACGCCGAGCTCGATCAGCGGCACGCCGCGCACCGCCAGCAGCGGCTTCGACTGCGCGAGCGCGCGCAGCCTGCTGCCGTATCCGGCGGCGATGATCAGCGCGTCCATTGCGGGCTTCTCTAACAGAACGGCGCCGGAAAGCCGATCGGGCCCCGGCGCCGGTTCCTTCCGCTTCAGCTTACTCGGCCGCGAGAGCCGCGTTGTCGGAGATGTATTCCTCGACCATCTGCGCGGCGAGATCGTCGTTGAACTGCTGCGGCGGATGCTTGCAGTAGAACGCCGACGGGCCGACCAGCGCCCCGCCCTCGCCGCGCTCGAGCGCGATCTTGCAGCAGCGGATCGCGTCCATCACCACCGCGGCGGAGTTCGGGCTGTCCTCGACCGAGAGCCTGAGCTCGAGGTTCATCGGCACGTTGCCCCACAGGTTGCCTTCGAGGCGCAGGAAGCACAGCTTGTTGTCCTTCTGCCACGGCACGTAGTCGGACGGGCCGACGTGGATGTTCTCGTCCTCGAGCCGCTGGACCAGCATCGCCTGGACCGCCTCGGTCTTCGATTCCTTCTTCGAGCCGAGCCGCTGGCGGTCGAGCATGTTCATGAAATCGGTGTTGCCGCCGGTGTTGAGCTGGTAGGTCCGCTCGACGTTCACGCCGCGAGCGCCGAACAGGCTGGAGAGCACGCGGTGGACGATCGTCGCCCCGACCTGGGCCTTCACGTCGTCGCCCACGATCGGCAGCCGGCGCTCGGCGAAGCGCCGCTCCCACTCCGGACGGCTGGCGATGAACACCGGCATGCAGTTGACCACCCCGACGCCGGCCTCGAGCGCGCATTCCATGTAGAACTCGGTCGCCTGCTGCGAGCCGACCGGCAGGTAGTTCAGAAGCACTTCGGTGCCCGAGCGCTTGAGCTCGGCAACGATCGCTTCCTTGGTCGCTTCGGGCGCGCCGGCGAGTTCGAAGCCGTAATCGCCCTTGCCGAGCATATGTTCGGCGACGCCATCGAGGATCCGCCCCATCATCACCTTCGCGCCGGTCTTCGGCACATCGCGCTCGAACACCGCGGTGCAGTTCGGCGGCGCGAAGATCGCTTCGGAAATGTCCTTGCCGACCTTGCGGGCGTCGACATCGACCGCCATCACGAACTCGACGTCGCCCGCGCCGTAACCGCCCATCTGCTGGTGGATCAGGCCACCGGCCGAATTGTTCTTGCGGTAATAGGCGGCGCCTTGGACCAGCGAACTGGCGCAATTGCCCACGCCGATCATGGCGACCTTGATTGGCTTCATTGATTCAAATCCCTTCAGAAGACGGCGCGAAATATTACGATCTCGCGTCACGCGCGTGCCGCGCGAAAAAGCAAGAACTTGGCTACGCGTCAAGCGAACGAAATGCACTGTCTCAAATCTGCAACACAGTGTGGCATACGCGCACAAGCGCGGCGATGCCGGCGCCGAGCCGCAAGGACCGCGCCGAGCGCTTCCTTTTTCCTGTTCGCGCAGGTCAAAGCCGCTATAGGCTTGCGCCCGAACGCCAGATGAACCGCGACCAAGGTCTTCCGCCAGCATGACTTCGACCGCCGAGCGTCCGATGCGGCCGCCCGAGCTGCAGGACCCGCTCAACACCTACTTGTATCATCCGCTGTCGTGGCGGCTGGCGCGACTGCTCGCGAAAACGCCGGCGACCCCCAACATGGTCTCGGTGTTCGGCGCGCTGATGGTGGTCGGGGCGGGGGCGGCTTACGCCGGGCTTGCCTGGCCGCTGTCCGCCGCGCTCGGGATGGCGCTGCACATGGGCTGGCACGTGGTCGACGGCGCCGACGGAGACCTTGCGCGGATGACCGGACGGGCGAGCCCGATCGGCGAGCTGGTCGACGGGTTCTGCGACTACAGCAGCCACGTCGTGCTCTACGTGATCCTTGCGATGGTGTTGCAGCACCAGATCGGCTGGGTTGCCTGGCCGATCGCCGTTGCGGCTGGTGCGAGCCACATCCTGCAGTCGAACCACATCGAAGTGCAGCGCCGCTGCTATCAATGGTGGTTTTACGACAAGCCGTGGCTCGGGATCACGCACGAAGCGGCGGGCGCGCAGACTCGCGCCAAGGGCGTCGCCGGGCTGGTCAGCACCTACCTCGCATTGGGCAGCGGGGTGACCCCGGCCACCGCCGAGCTCGACCGGCTGAAGGAGCGCGCCGAGCGCGATCCGCGGGCGACCGCGCGGTTCAAGGCCGCCGTGCGCGCCGAAATCCCGCGGCTGGCAACCATCTGGCGGTTTCTCGGCCCCAATCCCCGGGCGATCGTGCTGGGGCTGTCGATGTTCGCGGGCAGCCCGCTGTGGTATTTCGTCTACCAGACGCTGGTGCTCGACACCTTGCTGGCGGTTTCCGTGCGGGCGCACAATGCCGCGTGGCGGCGGGTCGCCGCAAGGCTGGCGGGGTGACGCGCGCGGCGCTACACTTGGCGCCATGCTGACCCAATCTCTGCTCGAGGATGCCCGCGCGATCGCGGACCGCGTCGTTAACCTGCGCCGCGCGATCCATGCCGAGCCCGAGCTCGGGCTCGAAACCCCCAAGACCCGCGCCAAAGTGCGCGCCGAGCTGGCCGACCTGCCGCTCGAATGGCGCGAGGGGACTTCGTGCACCGGCGCGGTGGCGACCCTCAAAGGCGGCAGGCCCGGGCCGAGCGTATTGCTGCGCGGCGACATGGACGCGCTGCCGATGCAGGAGGAAACCGGGCTCGAATTCGCCTCCAATATCCCCGGGCGGATGCATGCCTGCGGGCACGACACCCACACCGCGATGCTCGCGGGCGCCGCGCGGGTCCTCGCCGGGCGCCGCGAGGAGCTGGCCGGCGAAGTGCGGTTCATGTTCCAGCCGGGCGAGGAAGGCTTCCACGGCGCGCGCTTCATGCTCGAGGAAGGGCTGCTGGACCCGCTGCCCGAAGCGGCGTTCGCGCTGCACATCATGCCCAACGCGCGCCATGGCGTGATCGGCAGCCGCACCGGCGCCCTGCTCGCCGCTGCCGACATGGTCGAGATCACGGTCACCGGCCGCGGCGGGCACGCCTCGATGCCCCACAACACGCGCGATCCGGTGCCGATCGCCTGCGAGATCGTCGGCGCGCTGCAGACCTTGGTGACCCGCCGCTTCAATGCGGCCGAGGCGGTGGTGGTGACGATAACCCAGCTCGACGCGGGCAGCGCGCACAACATCATTCCCAACACCGCGGTGCTGAAAGGCACGATCCGCACGCTTTCGCCGGAGAACCGGCAAGGCGTGCAGGCGGCGATCGCGAAGCTCGTCGAAGGGGTCGGCGGAGCGCACGACATGACGGCGACGGCCCGGTTCACCCCCGGCTTTCCGCCGACGATCAACGACGCGCGCGCGGTCGCGCTGGGCGAGGCGGTGGCGCAAGAGCTGGGCGGCGCGGAGGCGTTCCAGCGGCTCGAGCATCCGCTGATGGGCGCGGAGGACTTTTCCTACGTGCTGCAGAAGCTGCCCGGGGCGATGTTCTTCCTCGGCGTGGCGCGCGAGGGGGACGACTGGAGCCAGTGCTGCGGGCTCCATTCGAGCCACATGCACGTCGACGAGGCCGTGCTGCCGCGCGGCGTGGCTTTCCTCGCCGGCTGCGCGACGCGGTTTTTGGCCAACGGATGGTCTTGAGCGGCTGGCGCACCCGACAGGATTACCCGGCGCTGCGCGCCTCGTGATCTCCGCGCCTGCGGCGCTCCGATTCCGAACAGGGTTCGAACCGTCATGATCCGCCAAACAAAAAGAGCCTCGATTTGAGGCCCTTTTTGTGGCGCACCCGACAGGATTCGAACCTGTGACCTCTGCCTTCGGAGGGCAGCGCTCTATCCAGCTGAGCTACGGGTGCGGGCGGAGCGAGCGCTAGCAACCTAGCGAAGCCTCGCCAAGGTAAAAGCGAAGACGGCGGCCCCAGTGCGCCCGACCGCTGCGACGAAGCCGGGCTTATTCCTTGCCCTGCGCCTGCGCCTGGGCAGTGCGCGAGCCAGCGTCGCCGAACTGCTTGAGCACCTGGCCGCTCGCCTTGGTAATCGTCACGTTGAAACCGCCATGCCGCCCGTCGCGCAGCGGGTAATACGTGATATCGATCTTGTCGCCAGGCTCGACCGAGCGCTTCGACCAACCGAATCGCACCAGGTGGTTCGGGCTCATCCCTTCGAACGCCCAGCGCTGGCCGGAAGCGTCGTGGACGTAGAGATAAGTGTGCGGATTGGTCCAGTCCCACTTCTCGACCGTCAAGTTCTTCATCGGCATTTCCTTGCCCCATTCGAACATCGCGGTCGAATGATGGGCAACAGCCGGGGCCGCCATTGCGAACAAGGCACCGGCCGCGAAAGCGGCGCCGACGAGGGCCTTGCGGCGTGAAATCATGTCAGACATGCGACTCTCCATAGGCCAAGCTACCTGAACGGCGCTTGATCCATTCGGCACATCTGACAAGCAAATTGGACATAATCAACCCACCACTTGACTTGCGGGACGATCTCGCCGCAGCTTGCGGGAAAACACGCCGCCTGTCGGGAGAGAGAAAAGTGAAGGGTCACCACCCATATTTGCGCGGGCCATTTTTGCGCGCGCTTGCCGGCGCCGCCGCCCTGGCGCTTGCCGCGCCGGCGCTGGCGCAGGCCGGTCCGCCGCGCGCCCCCGCGAACGCGCCCGATCTGACCAAAGCGATGACCAACGTCCCGCGCGCGACCAAATATGCCGAACTCGCCAAGCTGCCGGATCTTACCGGAATCTGGTATCCGGACTGGGGCGCGCTGTTCGGCGGACGAGGCAAGGGCATGCAATTGACCCCGGCGGCGCAAGCCAAGCTCGACGCCTACAACGCCAAGTACAAGGACACCGGCCCGCCGCTCTACGCCCAGGCTCACTGCCTGCCGCCGGGCATGCCGGGGGTGATGCAGCAGCCTTATCCGATCGACATCAGCTATCAGCCGGGCCGGGTGACGATCTACACCGAGGCCTATGAGCAGGCGCGGTGGATCTACACCGACGGCACGAAGCTGCCCGACGATCCGGATCCGTTCTTCAACGGCACCTCGGTCGGCCACTGGGAGGGCGACACGCTGGTGGTCGACACGGTCGGCTTCAGTCCGGAAACCACGATCGCACCCGGGGTCAACCACAGCGACAAGCTCAAGATCCATGAGCGGATCTATCTGGTGAAGCCCGGCCTGCTGATCGACGAGATGACCCTGACCGATCCCGAGGTGCTGGCCGAGCCCTACGTGATCCGCCAGCCGTTCAAGCCCGATACCGTGCCGCTGCGCGAATACGTGTGCGCGGAGAACAACCGCCTGACCTCAGACGACCAGAAAGGCGCGAACATCGATCTCGACCTCAACGGGAACCCCGACAATCCGGACGATCCATTCGGCCCGCCGGTCGAGAACGCGGCAAAGCCGGAAGGCGACAAGAAATAGTCCGAGGCGGGTCTCGCTGCCCTCGCGAGTAACCGGATTTCAAGCACTGCGAGACTAGAGGAGGGGCTATGAGCTCCTCCTCGTCATCGTTCGCAAATCCTGGCGACCTCCCCGACGCCGATCTTACCGGCGCGAAGTGGTCGGCGCTGCACGACGCCGCCGGCGTGGTCGCCTACCTCGCAGGCCTTGGCGAGCAACCACAAACTCCGGAAATCAGGAACTTTCCGGCCGCGCTTCGCGATGCCGCCCCGTGGCGGCGACGGATCGCCCAACAAGGGGTCGACGATCTCGCCGCGATCATGGAGCCCGGCATCGCCGCGCTGCTCGCGGTCAATGCGCGCGGAGCGGACGCGCGCACTCCGGCGCTTGCATTATGGCGCGAGTTCGACGCCGCGCGGACGGCGCTGCTCGATCTTGCCGCGCCGCTGTGGGAAACCCAGCCGGCCGCCTGAGCGCTGCGGCCCCCCTAGGGCCGGGTCTGGCCCGTACCGCGCGCCAGCCACTTGTAGGTAGTGAGGCCCTCGAGCGCGACCGGCCCGCGCGCGTGGAGCCGCCCGGTGGCGATGCCGATTTCCGCGCCAAGCCCGAATTCGCCGCCGTCGGCGAACTGGGTCGAAGCGTTGACCATCACGATCGCGCTGTCGACTTCGGCCAGGAACCGCTCGGCCACGGCCTGATCGGCGGTGATGATCGCGTCGGTGTGGCCGGAGCTGTGCTGCGCGATATGCGCCAGCGCCGCGTCGAGTCCGTCGACCACCGCGACCGACAGCACCGCATCGAGATATTCGGTATCCCAATCGTTCGCGCTGGCGATGCCGATCCGCGGATCGAGCGAGCGGGCGCGCTCGTCGCCGCGCAATTCGCAGCCGGCATCGAGCAGCGCGCCGACGACCTCGCGCGCGGCGGGGAAATTCGCATCGATCAGCAACGTCTCCATCGCCCCGCAGATGCCGGTGCGGCGCATCTTGGCATTGAGCGCGATGGTGCGCGCCATTTCGGGATCGGCGGAGGAATGGACGTAAGTGTGGCAAATGCCGTCGAGGTGCGCGAGCACCGGCACCCGCGCCTCGTCCTGCACCCGCGCGACCAGGCTCTTGCCCCCGCGCGGCACGATCATGTCGATGAGGCCTGCCGCGCGCAGCATCGCGCCGACCGCGGCGCGGTCCTGCGTCGGCACCAGCTGGATGGCTTCGGCCGGCACACCGCCTTCCGCAAGGCCCTTCGCAAGCGCGGCATGGATCGCACGGTTCGAATGCGCCGCTTCGCTGCCGCCGCGCAACAGGGCGGCGTTGCCCGCACGCACGCACAGCACCGCAGCGTCGGCGGTGACGTTGGGGCGGCTTTCGTAAATGATCCCGATCAGCCCGATCGGAATCCGCACGCGGCTGAGCTTCAATCCGCTCGGCACGGTTCGCTCGTCGATCGTCTCGCCGACCGGATCGGGCAGCGAAGCGACGTTCTCGATCGCCTGGGCGATCCCTTCGATCCTCGCGCCGTCGAGCTTCAGCCGGTCGAGCATCGCCGGTGACAGCCCATTTGCTTCGCCCGCCGCACGATCGCGCGCGTTGGCGGCGAGGATCTCGCCTTCCGCCGCGCGCAAGGACCGCGCCGCGAGCCGCAGCGCCGCCGCTTTTTCGGCATCGCTCAGCCGCGCAAGCACGCGCTGCGCGGCACGCCCCGCGCGGGCGAGGCGTTCGATGAGCTGCGTGCAGTCGCTGTCGGATTCGAGCCGGGTTGCCATGGCCCCGCGCCCTATCACTGCATCGGCCACTTGTCACCCGCGCCTGGCGAATCGATTCGCCCATCCAAGGCGAGCAAATGCAGGCGGTTTCATCCAAACGGCAGGAGGTTCCCGATGATACAACGACTCATCGCGCGACTCCCCCGGCTCGGCCCTGAGTCGCCCCCCCCTCGATAGACCTGCCGCCGACTCGTTGTAACAAATGTTCCGCGACAGGACTCGGGATCGCGGGGGACATCGGTTGAACATTTCCGTCGGCGCCAACTTCCGCGCCCGCCTTCAGCATTGGTTTCCGGACCGCGAGTTTTTCATGCGCTCGCAGGGCCACGTGCGCTTCATCAAGGTG
The DNA here is from genome assembly GCA_036384795.1 of Sphingomonadaceae bacterium. Lineage (GTDB taxonomy): Bacteria > Pseudomonadota > Alphaproteobacteria > Sphingomonadales > Sphingomonadaceae > Andeanibacterium. Next base: position 20,813 of record DASVLP010000070.1, read on the forward strand.
TCGTCGCGCGTCCAGATCGCCGGTGCCGGCGCGGTTGCCGCAGCGCTGATCTTGTGGGCTGTGAGCATGTCGGCGGTCGCGATCAGCCAGTTCGTGGCCCGGCACGACCGCAATTCGCTGCTGATGCGCGAAGCCAAAGTCGAAAAGGCGGAAAACCGGGTGAACGCCTACCGCAAGAATCTTGGCCAGGTGGCCGACGACCTCGCCCGGCGGCAGGACTTCCTCGACAAAGTCACCAGCGGAATCGAGGGGTTGCCCAAGACGATCCCGCAGCCCGCCGCCAACGACGTCAAGGATACCGTTTCCGATTCGAGCACCGAAGCGGCCAAGACGGTACGCGAAGTGAGCGAGGCGATCCCCGAGGCTACCGGCCTCGCCCGGATGGAAGCCCGCCAGCTCGCTTACGCCGAGCGGCTGACCCGCTGGGCCGACCATCGCGCCGCCGGCGCGGCCAAGGCGCTGGAGAAGCTCGGCCTCAATCCCGACCGGATGCTCGCTTCGTCGGAAGACGCGCAGGGCGGCCCGCTCGAGCTGCTCACCACCGGGCGGGACGGTTCGATCGATCCGCGCTTCGAACGCCTCGGCCTCAGCGTGGCGCGAATGGAAGCGCTCGAGAACACGCTCGACACGATCCCGCAGTACCTGCCGGCCGACCGCTATTCGATCTCGTCGTTCTTCGGCGTGCGCCGCGACCCGTTCACCGGGCGGGCAGCGATGCATCCCGGGCTCGACATTCGCGGCGCGTACGGCGCGCCGATCTATGCGGCGGCCGCGGGCACCATTTCCTATGCCGGCCCGATGTCCGGTTACGGCAACGCGGTCGAGATCACCCATGGTAACGGTCTGGTCACCCGCTATGGCCATATGTCGGCAACCCACGCCAAAGTCGGTGCGCACGTCACCGCGGGGACGGTGATCGGGGCGATCGGCAGCACCGGCCGCTCGACCGGCCCGCACCTCCACTTCGAGGTGCGGCTCAACGGCACCGCGATCGATCCGCGACCATTCCTGGAGTCTGCCCCCCATGTTCTCGAAGAAGCCCGCGCAGGAACCGCGCCCGGCAAATAGCCCCGAAAGCAGTGTCATGAACGGAAACAACTCGACCTTCTCGGTGATCGGCGCCGATGTCACGATCAAGGGCGACATCACCGCTTCGGCCGACCTCCACGTCGACGGCCGGGTCGAGGGCGACATCGCCTGCGCCAGCCTGGTCCAGGGGCAGACCAGCGTGGTTCAGGGCAAGATCGACGCGCAGACCGCGCGGCTTTCGGGCCGAATCGTCGGTTCGATCCACGCGCGCGATCTGGTGATCTTGAAGAGCGCGCAAGTCGAAGGCGACGTGTTCTACGACGCGCTGACGATCGAGCAGGGTGCCGAAGTCGAAGGCCGCCTGTCGCACCGCTCGCCGGAAAAGATGGCCGCGAAGCCTGCGCAGCCCGCCGCTCCGGTCGCCAAGCCGGCCGCCACGCCCGGCGAGCCCAAGCCTGCGGGCGACGAGCCGCGGCTGACGCTCGCGAGCTGAGGCCTGCTAGCCGCTTTGGGGGAGCTGCGCGCGCAGCGCTTTCTTGTCGAGCTTGCCGACGAGCGTCTTGGGCAGGTCGGTGCGGATCATCACGGCCTTGAGCCGCTCGTGCTTGCCGAGGTGTTCGTTCGCCCATCCGAGCAATTCGTCCTCGCCCGGCGCCGGTGAAGCGGCCGGGTTCAGCGACACGAACGCTACCGGGCGTTCGCCGAGGTAGCTGTCCGGCACCGCGATCACCGCGGCTTCGCGAATCGCCGGGTGGCGCAGCAGGACTTCCTCGACCTGGCTCGGGAAGACCTTGAACCCGCCGACGTTGATCATGTCCTTGCTGCGGTCGACGATGCGGATGTAGCCATCCGCGTCGAACGTCGCGATGTCCCCGGTGCGCAGCCAGCGGTTGCCTTCGCGCATGGCGAACGCGGTTGCTTCGGCATCCGGCCGCTTCCAGTAACCCTGCATCACCTGGGGCCCGCGCACGGCAAGCTCGCCCGGCTCTCCCGCAGGGGCGTCGTTTGCCGGATCGTCCTTGTCGAGCAACCGGACCTCGGTTTCGGGCAACGGCTGGCCGATCGTTCCCGCGCGGCTTTCGCCGGCGTAGGGATTGGTCGAAACCACGCCCGAGCTCTCGGTCAGGCCATAGCCTTCGACCAGGTGCGCGCCGGTCGCCGCCTCGAACTTCTCGCGCAGCGGCGCCGGCAGCGGCGCGCCGCCGGAGACGCAGACCAGCAGCGAGGAAAAATCGGTGCGGGCAATCCGCGGATCGTCAAGCAGCGCCTGGTACATCGTCGGCACTCCCGGGAAAGCGGTGGCTTTCACCCGCTCGAGCGTCTTGAGCGCCTCGTCGGCATGGAACTGCGGCAGCATCGCCAGGCACCCGCCTTTCGCCACCGTGCGATTCAGGGTGCAGGTATTGGCGAACACGTGGAACAGCGGCAGCACCGCCATGATCACGTCCGGCTGCTCGCGGAACGGATCGACCGCGTCGGTTTGCCGGGCATTGGCGGTGAGGTTCTGATGGGTGAGCATCGCGCCTTTGGGCGTGCCGGTGGTGCCGCCGGTGTACTGGATCAGCGCCAGGTCGCGCTCCGGGTCGAGCGCGACCGGCTTGAATGCCGCGCCGTCGAGGAACTTGCGCCACGCGGTGACGTCCTTGCGCCGCGGGATCGCGGCGGTCTTGCCGCGTCCGAACAGGCGCAACGCAAGCCGCTTACCCCACGGCAGCATGTCGCCGAGATCGGCCACCACCAGCTGCTCGAGCGCTGAATCGGCGAGCACTTTGGCGGCGATCGGCAGCAGCCCGGGCACCGCGACCGTCACCAGCAGGCGGGTGCCCGAATCGGCGACCTGATGGTTGAGCTCGTCCTCGGTATAGAGCGGCGAGAAATTGACCGCGGTCGCCCCGGCCATCATCGCCCCGTAGTAAGCCGCGACGTAGACCGGCAGGTTGGGCAGGAACAGCCCGACCCGATCGCCCTTGGCGATCCCCCAGCGTTGCAGCCCGGCGGCGAACGCCCGCGCCTCGGTCTCGATCTCGGCGTAGGAGAAGCGTCGGCCCATGAATTCGACCAGCGACGCCGCAGGATGCGCGGCGACGCTGCGCGCGAGCATCCCGGGCATCGTCAGCGGCGGGAGATCGAGCTCCCACGGGCACGGGTGCTTGTAATGGTCGGGTGCCGGATGATGGGCAGCCGGCACGTCCTCGCCGCCAGTCATGCGCCCGGGATCGCCTAAGCGCGGCCCGAGGGCAAGCGCTTACTCTTCAGTCGAGGCCTCGTTGCCTGCCCGGCGCGCCTCGAGCCAGGCCTGCGCTTCGGCTTCCTGCGCGGCCTCGGCGGCGGCCTTGCTCGCCGCGTCGCGCTCGGCCCGCAATTCGTCGATCAGCGCCTGGCGGTCGTCGGACGAGCCGAACCCGGCCGGGGCGGATGCCTCGAGCCCGGCCTTCTTCGCCGCGCGCGCGACCACCGCGTCGAGTTCGCGTTGCGAGCACAGGCCCAGCGTCACCGGGTCCTTCGGCTGGATGTTGGCGATGTTCCAGTGGCTGCGCTCGCGGATCGCGGTGATCGTGTTGCGGGTGGTGCCGATCAGGCGCGAGATTTGCGCGTCGGAAATCTCGGGGTGGTTGCGCAGCAGCCAGGCGATCCCGTCGGGCTTGTCCTGCCGTTTCGACACCGGGGTGTAGCGCGGGCCCTTGGTGCGGCTGACCTGCACCGGCGCCTTGTGCATCTTGAGCACGTAGTTGGGATCGGCCTGGCCGCGCTCGATCTCGTCGTGGGTCAGTTCGCCCGAATGGATCGGGTCGCGCCCGGTGTACTTGCTGCTCGCAAGATCGTCGGCCATCGCCTGCACTTCGAGGATGTGCAGCCCGCAGAACTCGGCGATCTGTTCGAAGCTCAGCGAGGTGTTGTCGACCAGCCACGAAGCGGTGGCATGCGGCATCAGGGGTTTGCTCTGGGCCATGCTGTCTCTCCGCCCGCTCCGGAAAAGCCGCCGGACGCGGGCCCAAAATAGAAGGGCCGCCCCTCTCGGAGCGGCCGTGTGCCACAGCTATCTAGGGCATCGCCCCGGCCGGGGCAAGCGCCGTGGGCCGCAAAGCCTCACGCGGCGCGGCGCAACCGCCGATGCGCCGCATCCCCCGGCACCGCCAGCGCTTCGAGGAACTGGCGCGCGCTGGCCTCCCAGGTGAATCTGCGCGCCTGGGCGAGGCACGCATCCCGATCGAGCGTCAAAGCCTTCGCGATCGCTCTGTCCAGGCGCTCATCGAGCGCGCCGCAACCTTCCGCGAGCACGTCGACCGGCCCCGCGACTGGATAGGCGGCCACCGGGGTGCCGCAGGCGAGCGCCTCTATCATCACCAGCCCGAAAGTGTCGGTGCGGCTCGGGAACACGAACACGTCCGCGCCGGCATAGCACGCAGCGAGCGCGGCGCCGGTGCGCCGGCCGAGGAAATGCACTTCGGGGAATTTCGCCTGCAGCCGCGCGAGCGCCGGGCCGTCGCCGACCACGACCTTCGAGCCCGGATGGCGGGTTTCGAGAAACGCCTCGATGTTCTTCTCGACCGCCACGCGGCCGACGTAGAGCTGGATCGGGCGCGGCAAGTGCGCGAACCGCGCCGGCGGCGCGATCTCGGGCGCGAAGCATGCGAGATCGACCCCGCGGCTCCATTCGCGCAGCCGGGTAAGGCCATGCGCGCGCAAATCCCGCCGGACGCTCTCGGTCGCGACCATGATCCCGGCCGATGGGCGGTGGAACCAGCGGATGTATTGCCAGAACATCGCCGCCGGCAGCCGGGTGCGGCGCGCGACGTAGTCCGGAAACTGGGTGTGATAAGCCGTGGTGAACGGCCGGCCCTGCGCGAGGCAATGGCGGCGCGCGGCGAGCCCGAGCGGGCCTTCGGTCGCGATATGCACCGCTTCGGGCGCGAACGCCTCGATCCTGGCGCCGAGCGAGCGGCCGCTGGCGAGCGCCAGGCGGATTTCGGGATACGACGGGCACGGCAGCGAGCGATACTGATCGGGAGAGATCACGAGCACCTCGTGGCCCCAGCGGCGCAGCAACCCGGTGGTCGCCTGGAGGGTGCGCACGACGCCGTTGACTTGGGGCGCCCACGCGTCGGTGATCAGCGCGAGCCGCATTATGCCGCCGCCGCGATCGGTGCCGCGGGTATCTGCGCCGCCTCGCGCCTGGCGATCTCGTCGGGCCAGTGGAGGATCTCCATCCGCCCGTCGAAATGCTCGACGAGCGCGTTGCAGCCTTCGACCCAGTCGCCGTCGTTCCAGTATTCGATGCCGTCGAACTGGCGGAATTCGGCGGTATGGATGTGCCCGCAGACGACCCCGTCGACTCCCCGCTGCGCAGCGGCGCGCGCGACCACTTCCTCGTAGCGCGAGATGAATTCGACCGCGTTCTTGACCTTGTGCTTGGCCGTTTTCGAAAGCGACCAGTAAGGCAGCCCGAACCGCCGGCGCGCCGCGTTCACCCAGCGGTTCAGCGCCATCAGCGCCGTGTAGGCGGCGTCCCCCAGGAAGGCGAGCCAGCGGTGCGCGAGCATCACCGCGTCGAACTCGTCGCCGTGCAGCACCATCAGCCGCCGCCCGTCGGCGGTGTCGTGGAACGCCGCGCGGCGGATTTCGACGCCGCCGAAGCTCAGCCCGGTGAACTGGCGGAACATCTCGTCGTGGTTGCCCGGGATGTAGACGATCCGCGTGCCGCGCTTGGCGCGCTTGAGGATGCGCCAGACGATGTCGTTGTGCGCGGGAGGCCAGTAGAACTTCTTCTTCAGCCGCCAGCCGTCGATGATGTCGCCGACGAGGTACATCGTCTCGGAATCGGTGCTGTCGAGGAAGTCGATCAGCAGTTGCGCGTTGCAGCCGCGCGTGCCCAGGTGGACGTCCGAAATCCAGATGGTACGGAATGCGCGCCGGCCGCCTTCGGCGGGCTCCGGAATAGCCGAGCCGCCCGCCTTGAACCGGGAGAACAGCGGATGGGCGGCAGCGCCGGCCCGGTCGTTTCCTGCGCCGAACATGCGGCGCCCTATGGCGGCCGATTGTTGCAGGCGATGCGCAATTCCGTGACAGTTCGGCGTCAGTCCATCGGAATGTAACCGGGCAGATCGCCGACCCGGTCGAGCCAGGCGCAGACATGCGCATGGTCGGCGATGCGGAACCCGCCTTCCTCCGCGACGTGGGTGTAGGCGTAGAGCGCGACGTCGGCGAGCGACGCGGCGCTGCCGGCGAACCACTCGCGGCTCGCGAGGTGCCGGTCCATCAGCTCGAGCGCGGCCTGTCCGGCGAGATGCTTCGCCGGCATCTGCACCCGCTGCACCTCGGTAAGGTTGGCTTCGCCGACGTAAGCCAGCCAGAAGCGCAAGGTCGCGATGTTGGGCTCGTGGTTGTACTGCTCGAAGAACATCCACCGCAGCATGTCGGCGCGCTCGAAACGGTCTTCCGGCACCAGCCTCGTGCCTTCGGCCAGGTAGAAACAGGCGGCGTTGCTTTCGGGAAGGAAACGGTCACCGATCTGCAGCACCGGGATGCGGCCGTTCGAATTGACCTTGGCGAGGAATTCGGCGGTCCGGGTCTCGCCCTTGCGGATGTCGTAGAGCTTGCGCTCAAGCGGCAGGCCGAGCAACGCCGCGGTGAGGCGGATTTTGTAGCAGTTGCCGCTCAGCGGATCTTCGTGGAGCGTCAGCTTGTCCATCGTCAGGTTTTCGCCGCGAAACGAGGCGCGACTTCCTGCATGAACAATTCCGCGCTCTGGCCCGCCTCGGCCTCGGAGATGTCGCCGAACGCGATCTCGAGCGCCATGTAGGTGATCCCCGCCTCGTCGCGCGCCTTCGCGACCCAATCGCGCACCGAGGCCGGCGAGCCGGCGAAGGCGAGGCCCATGTCGACCCCGCCCGAGAACGTCTGCGCGATCGGGAACGGCTCGCGCCCCAAGTGGTCGACCAGCCAGTTGAATGAGACCGCGAACCGCTTCCATGCCCGCTCGCCGATCGCCTCCGCCTCGGCGTCCGTCGGCGCGACGATCACCTGGCGCGCGAGCCCCCAGAACGGCGCGCCGGGGCCAAGCTTGCCGAGCTTATCAAGTTGTTCGCGGTAATCGGCGAACACTTCGCCCGCACGCGCGTTGGGCACCAGGCACAACAGGTTCACGTCATGCGCGGCCGCCCACTTGTTGCGGTGGCTCGAGGCGGTGCCGTACCACAGCGGCGGGTGCGGTTGTTGCACCGGGCGGATGCGCAGCGGCACGTCCGGCAGGTCGTAGTAAGCGCCTTTGTGCGCCTCCAGGGTGCCGGTGAGCCCCCGCTGGAGAATCTCCAGCGCTTCCTCGAACATCGGCCCGAGGTCTTCTTCGGCGAGCCCGAAGCGGGTGTGCTCGGCCGGCTGCCCGCCGCGCCCGATCCCCAATTGGAAGCGGCCGCCCGACAGCTGGTCGAGCATGCCGATTTCCTCGAGCAGCCGCACCGGGTGATGCAACGGCAGCAGGTAGACAAGGGTGCCGAGCTTGATCGCCTTCGTGCGCTGCGCGACCGCCGCCAGGAACACGGACGGCGAGCTCGCCCGCCCCAGCTCGGTCGCGTGATGCTCGGTCAGGTGGTAGCAGTAATAGCCGAGGCGGTCGTAAAGCTCCGCCAGGCGCAGGCGTTGCTGGTATTGCTCGGCGACGCTCATCCCGTTGGCGTCGATATGGTCGAAAACTCCGAACTTCATCGCCTCTCCCTTGGCAGGGCTCAGGCGGCCGTTCCCGCCACTTCGAGCACGATTTTTCCGACGTGCTCGCCCGCTTCCATCGTTCTATGCGCGGATGCCGCTTGGGCAAGCGGAAAGGTCCGGTCGATCAGCGGGCGCAACTTGCCCTCGCCGACCAGCGGCCAGACCGTCTGCCCGATCTCCTGCGCGAGGAGCGCCTTGAACTCGTCGGAACGGATGCGCAGCGTCGAGCCGGTCAGGGTCACCCGGCGCATCATCAGCTGCGCGATGTTGATCGTCGCGCTCGCCCCGCCGAGCACGGCGATCACCACGTAGCGGCCGTCTTCGGCGAGGCATTTGAGGTTGCGCGGCACATAGTCGCCCGCGACCATGTCGAGCACCACCTCGACGCCGTCGCCGCCGGTGAACCGCTTCACTTCCTCGACGAAATCCTGCGTCCGGTAGTTGATTGCAAGGTCCGCGCCGATCCTGCGCGCAGCCTCGCACTTCTCGTCGGTGCCGCACGTCGTCAGCACGGTGAGGCCGAACAGCTTGCCCAGCATGATCGCCATCGAGCCGATTCCGCTGGTGCCGCCATGGACCAGCAGGGTCTCGCCGTCGGTCGCCCAGCCGCGCTCGAACACGTTGTGCCATACCGTGAACAGCGTTTCGGGAAAGGCGGCCGCCTCGGCGAGCCCGAGCCCCTCGGGCACCGGCAGGCAGTGGCCGGGCTTCGCGAGGCAGTATTCGGCATAGGCGCCGCCCGACACGAGCGCGCAGACCTGCTGCCCGAGCAGCACCGGATCGACTCCTTCGCCGAATGCGACCACTTCGCCGGACAGCTCGAGCCCGGGGATCGGCGACGCGCCCGCGGGCGGCGGATAGCCGCCCTGGCGCTGCAGCACGTCGGGCCGGTTGACCCCCGCGAACGCGGTGCGGATCAGCAATTCGCCAGGCCCCGGGTGTGGCACCGGAAGCACTTCGGAGCGCAGCACCTCGGGCCCGCCAGGGCGATCGAAGCCCATCGCGACCATCGTCGCGGGCAATGTTTCTCGCGATTTTTCCGTCACTTCGCGACCCTTCGTTCGGCAACCGGGGCGCACTCCACAGCGAAACCCCGCACTCCATTGACAGAAAGCGCGCGCAATTGCGATGCTGCCGCGCAATGGAGGATGGCGATCTCCCCAGACGGCGCGGCGACGCGGCCGAGCAGCTTTCGAAAGAGAGCCTGGACAGCTATTCCCAGGACGAGCTGGGCGAACGCATCGCGTTGCTCGAAGCGGAAATCGCGCGGGTCAGAGCCCACCGGGACAAGGCGGCGTCGCATCGGCAAGCCGCCGATGCCTTCTTCAAGCCCCGGGACGCGCAGTGACGCTGCGCGGAATATCGGGCGCCTCTCGCAAATTCGCGGCGGCGCCCCATATTCCTGCTGTTCAGATACATTTGGTAAACCATGAACGGTCATGCTCCCTCGCAAGCGGGGAGTCGTTTCTCTCGACGAAAGACAGTTGAATGCCCAGTTTCGCCCAAAGCCTCGAAAAGACCCTCCACAATGCGCTGACCAACGCGTCCGATCGCGCGCATGAATACGCGACGCTGGAGCACTTGCTGCTCGCGTTGATCGAGGATCCCGACGCCGCCGAGGTGATGGGCGCATGCGGCGTCGACCTCGGCGAGCTCGCTGATGTGGTGCGCACTTACCTCGACCAGGAATACCAGTCGCTGAAGACCGAGGACGAAACCGATCCCCAACCGACCGCCGGGTTCCAGCGGGTGATCCAGCGCGCGATCCTGCACGTGCAGAGCTCGGGCAAGGACACCGTGACCGGCGCGAACGTGCTGGTCGCGCTGTTCTCCGAGCGCGATTCCTACGCAGTCTATTTTCTCCAGCAGCAGGACATGAGCCGGCTGGACGCGGTGAGCTACATCAGCCACGGCATCGGCAAGGGCGGGCGCCAGCTCGAAAACCGCAGCCCGCAAGGCAGCGACGAGCCCCAGCAGCCGGCCGAGGAAAAGAGCGAGAAGGGCAAGAAGGATTCCGCGCTCGATCAGTTCACGGTGAACCTCAACCAGAAGGCGCTCGACGGGAAGGTCGATCCGCTGATCGGCCGCGGACCGGAAGTCGACCGGACGATCCAGATCCTCTGCCGCCGCAGCAAGAACAACCCGCTCTACGTGGGCGATCCGGGCGTCGGCAAGACGGCGATCGCCGAAGGCCTCGCGCGCAAGATCGTCGAAGGCGACGTGCCCGAAGTGCTGGCAGAAGCGGTGATCTATTCGCTCGACATGGGCGCGTTGCTCGCCGGCACGCGCTATCGCGGCGATTTCGAAGAGCGGCTGAAGCAGGTCGTCTCCGAGCTCGAGAAGCTGCCGCACGCGGTATTGTTCATTGACGAAATCCATACGGTGATCGGCGCGGGCGCGACCAGCGGCGGGGCGATGGACGCCTCGAACCTGCTCAAGCCCGCGCTCTCCGGCGGGACGATCCGCTGCATCGGCTCGACCACCTACAAGGAATTCCGCAACCACTTCGAGAAGGACCGCGCGCTGCTGCGCCGGTTCCAAAAGATCGACGTGAACGAGCCGACCGTCGAGGACACCGTGAAGATCCTCAAGGGCCTGCGCAGCGCGTTCGAGGAGCATCACAAGGTCAAGTACACGCCCGACGCGATCAAGACCGCGGTCGAGCTGTCGGCGCGCTACATCAACGACCGCAAATTGCCCGACAAGGCGATCGATGTGATCGACGAGGTCGGCGCGATGCAGATGCTGGTGCCGCCGTCCAAGCGGAAGAAGAAGATCACCGCGCGCGAGATCGAGGCGGTGATCGCGACGATGGCGCGCATCCCGCCCAAGTCGGTCAGCAGCGACGACAAGAAGGCGCTTGAGAGCCTCGAGAAGGATTTGAAGCGCGTCGTCTACGGCCAGGACAAGGCGATCGAGGTGCTGTCGAGCGCGATGAAATTGAGCCGCGCCGGCCTGCGCGATCCGGACAAGCCGATCGGCAGCTTCCTGTTCAGCGGCCCCACCGGCGTCGGCAAGACCGAAGTCGCGCGCCAGCTCGCCAGCATCATGGGCATCCCGCTGCAGCGCTTCGACATGTCGGAGTACATGGAGCGGCACTCGGTCAGCCGCCTGATCGGCGCGCCTCCGGGCTATGTCGGCTACGACCAGGGCGGCCTCTTGACCGACGCGGTCGACCAGCAGCCGCATTGCGTGCTGCTGCTCGACGAGATCGAGAAGGCGCATCCGGACCTGTTCAACATCCTGCTGCAGGTGATGGACCACGGGAAGCTGACCGACCACCACGGCAAGACGGTCGATTTCCGCAACGTCGTGCTGATCATGACCACCAACGCCGGCGCGTCCGACATGGCGAGCCAGGGGATCGGTTTCGGCAACGTGAGCAAGGAAGACGCGAGCGAAGAGGCGGTGAAGCGCATGTTCACCCCCGAGTTCCGCAACCGCCTCGATGCGATCGTGCCGTTCGCCTACCTCGGCAAGGAAACCGTCAGCCGGGTGGTGGACAAGTTCATCCTCCAGTTGGAGCTCCAGCTGGCCGAGCAGAACGTCCACATCCAGTTCGATTCGGATGCCCGCCAGTGGCTGGCCGATCGCGGCTACGACAAACTCTACGGCGCGAGGCCCATGGCGCGGCTGATCCAGGAGAAGGTCAAGCAGCAGCTCGCCGAGGAACTGCTGTTCGGCAAGCTCGCCAACGGCGGCGAAGTGCACGTGAGCGTGAAGGACGAAAAGCTTGCCTTCGAGCTTTCCCCGGCACCGCCGAAGGAAGCCAAGGCGAAGAAGGCCGCGGTCAAGAAAGCTCCGCCGAAGAAAAAGCCGGTCGAAAATGCCGGCGAAACGGGCGAATAAATAAGCGTCATTCCGGCGCAAGCCGGGATCGCTGGCTGCCTGCTCCGACAGCCACATCGGCACAAGGGGGCCAGCGGTCCCGGGTCGAGCCCGGGACGACGATGAAATCGTGGAACCGGCGCTCCATTCCGCTTATTTCCCTTCCATGATCGCCGATTTCGCATGGATCCGGCCCGACCCGTGCGGGATCTACATCGCCCCCGCGGATTGCTGGATCGATCCCGCCAAGCCGGTCGCCCGCGCGCTGGTGACCCACGGCCACTCCGACCACGCGCGCGGCGGGCATGGCGAGACGATCGCCACGCCCGCGACGCTGGCGATCATGCGCCTGCGCTATGGCACCGCGGACGGCGCGCGGCCGGTCGCCTATCGCGAGACGCTGGCCCTGCCCGGCGGCGTGGCCGCGACTTTCGTGCCCGCCGGCCACGTGCTCGGCTCGGCGCAGATCCTGCTCGAGCACGCCGGCGAACGGGTGGTGGTGACCGGCGACTACAAGCGGCGGCCCGATCCCACCTGTCCTCCATTCGAAGTGACGCCGTGCGACGTATTCGTCACCGAAGCGACCTTCGGCCTGCCGGTGTTCTGCCATCCGCCGATCGAGGAGGAGATCGGCAAGTTGCTCCAGCGCCTGGCCGACAATCCCGACCGCTGCGTGCTGGTCGGCGCCTACGCGCTGGGCAAGGCGCAGCGGGTGATCGCCGAGCTCCGCCGCGCCGGACATGCGGCGCCGATCTGGATCCACGGGGCGCTCGAGCGGATGTGTCGGCTTTATGAAGAATTCGGCATTGACCTCGGGGAGCTGCGGCTGGTCTCCGATGCGAAGAAGGAGGAATTGCGCGGCGCCGTCGTGCTGTGCCCGCCGTCCGCGCTGAACGACCGCTGGAGCCGGCGCCTGCCCGAGCCGATCACCGCGATGGCGAGCGGCTGGATGCGGGTGCGCCAGCGCGCGCGGCAACGCAACGTCGAGCTGCCGCTGGTGATCTCCGACCATGCCGATTGGCACGAGCTTACCCGCACAATCGCAGACGTGAATGCCGCCGAAAGCTGGATCACCCACGGCCGCGAGGACGGGCTGCTGCGCTGGTGCCAGCTCAACCAGCGCCGCGCCCGCGCGCTGGCGCTGGTGGGCTATGAGGACGAGGATGAGTAGGGCCAGACTCGTCATCCCGGCGGAAACCGGGATCGCTGGCAGCCAAGCGGGACATTGCGCCTGGCGGCCAGCGGTCCCGGATCAGGTCCGGGACGACGGCTGATGGAACACTTCGCCGCCCTGGTCGACGCGCTGGTCTATACCCGCAGCCGCAACGAGAAGTTGGCGCTGATCGCGGATTACCTGCGCCGCACGCCCGATCCCGACCGTGGCTGGGCGCTCGCGGCGCTGACCGAATGCCTGGATTTCCCGGCGGTCAAGGCAAGCGCGATCCGCAATCTGATGCACGAGCGGGTCGACGACGTGCTGTGGGCACTGAGCCGCGACTTCGTGGGCGACACCGCCGAAACGGTAAGCCTGCTGTGGCCCGAGCCCGAGGCGCCGCCCGCGCCGCCTTCGCTGAGCGAAACGATCGAGCTGCTGCGCGGCATGACCCGCGTCAGCGTGATGAGCGAATTGCCGCGCCTGTTCGACCGCCTCGACGCTTCGGGCCGCTATGCGCTGATCAAGCTGGCGACAGGAGCGATGCGAATCGGAGTTTCCGCGCGGCTCGCCAAAGTCGCGTTCGCGCAGGCTTTCGCGGTCACGGTCGAGGATGTCGAGGAATACTGGCACGGGCTCGCGCCGCCTTACGCGCCGCTGTTCGCCTGGGCCGCCCACGGCGCGCCGCCGCCCGACATGGAAAACCTCCCGCTGTTCCGCCCGTTCATGCTCGCGCACCCGCTCGAGAACGGCGAAGTGGATCTTTCGGAGTTCGTCGCCGAATGGAAATGGGACGGCATCCGGGTGCAGCTCGTCCATGCCGGCAACGAAACCCGGGTGTTCTCGCGCTCGGGCGACGACATCTCGGGCAGCTTTCCCGAGATCGCCGAAGCGCTGACGATCCCTGCCGCGCTCGATGGCGAACTGCTGGTGCGCGGCAGCCATCAAGGCGGAGAGGCCGGCGGCGCGGCGAGCTTCAACGCGTTGCAGCAGCGGCTCGGACGCAAGACGGTGTCAAAGAAAATGCTCGCCGAATACCCCGCGTTCGTCCGGCTTTACGATGCGCTGTTCATCGAAGGCGAGGACTTGCGCGCGCTGCCGTGGGAGCAGCGGCGCAAGCGGCTCGAAGCGCTGGTGCCGCGCCTGCCGGCCGAGCGCTTCGATCTCAGCCAGGTCGTCGAGGCGGCCGACTTCGCCGAGCTCGGCAGGATTCGCGAGTCCGCGCGTGACGAGGCGATCGAGGGGCTGATGCTCAAGCGCCGCGACGCGCCTTACGTCGCGGGGCGCAAGACCGGGTTGTGGTACAAGTGGAAGCGCGATCCGCTGCTGATCGACGCGGTGCTGATGTACGCGCAGCGCGGCAGCGGCAAGCGCTCGAGCTTCTATTCGGACTATACCTTCGGGTGCTGGGACGGAGATCCCGACGCGGGCGCCGAGCTGCTGCCGGTCGGCAAGGCCTATTTCGGGTTCTCGGACGAAGAGCTCAAATGGCTCGACCGCTATGTCCGCAACCACACCGTCAATCGCTTCGGCCCGGTGCGCGAGACCGATCGCACCCTGGTGTTCGAAGTCGCGTTCGATTCGGTCCATGCGAGCAAGCGCCACAAGTCCGGCGTCGCGATGCGCTTCCCGCGGATCAGCCGGATCCGCACCGACAAGCCGGCGCACGAAGCCGACCGGCTCGACACGCTGAAGGCGCTGATAAAGGACTAGCTTCCGGCCAGCGCAGCCGTATGCGCCCTGCCGTTCTCGACGTAGTGCGCGACACCCTTGCGCATCTCGGCGATCGCCTTGTCGGGCAGTTCGCGCACCAGTTTCGCCGGACGCCCCACCCACAGCTCACGCGCGGCGACCGTCTTGCCCGAAGTCAGCATCGCCCCGGCGCCGAGCATTGCGTCCGAGCCGATCCGGCAGCCGTCCATCACGATCGCGCCGAGGCCGACGAACGCGCGATCCTCCAGCACGCAGCCATGGACCATCGCCATGTGGCCGATCAGCACCTCGTCGCCGATCAGGGTCGGGAAGCCCTCCGGATGCGCCTCGCTCGGGCTTTCGCAATGGATCACGCTGCCGTCCTGCACGTTGGTGCGCGCACCGATCACGATCCGGTTCACGTCCGCGCGGACGACGCAGTTGTACCACACGCTGGCCTCGGGTCCGATCTCGACGTCGCCGACGATCCTCGCCCCGGGCGCGATGAACGCGCTGGGGTCGATGCGTGGGGCCTTGCCGTGGAGCGGCAGGATCGTCGCCCATGGAAAACGCTCGGCAGGGCTCATCGGATTGCCTCCAGGCGATAGGTTACGTGCGGCCGGAGCCGGTGCTCCTCGACGTTGGGATGCTCGAAATCCATCTCTTCGAGATGGCGCATGCCGAGGCGCTCCATCAGGCCCCGGCTGCGGGTGTTGCCGGCCCAGGTGATCGCCCAGACCGGCCGGCCGGGGCGGTTGGCGGCGATCCAGCCAAGCGTCGCTTCGGCTGCTTCGCGCGCGTAGGACTGACCCCAGCAATCGGACGCCAGCCGCCAGCCGATCTCGAGCTCGTCGGCGAGAAACGGCACGGTGCCTAGGCCGACGCCGCAAAAGCCCAGCACCCGCCCATCCGCGCGCCGCTCCATCGCCCAGAACGTCGAGCCGTCGCGCCGGCTGCGTTCCTGCAAGCGGCCGAGCAGCCCCCGGGTCTTGTCCAGGTCATGGAGCGGGCCGATCGTTTTCATCACTTGCGGATCGGTGCACAGCGCGCTGAGTGCCGGCAGATCGTCGTCGCGCCAGTCACGCAGGGTCAGGCGCTCGGTCTCGAGCCGGAACTCAGCCATTCAGCAGCCGCGCGGCCAGCGGCGCGTGATAGGTGAGCACCCCCGAACAGCCCGCGCGCTTGAACGCCGTCAGCGTTTCCAGCACCAGTGCCTCGCGCTCGCCCGCGCCGACCGCCGCCGCGGCCTCGAGCATCGCGTATTCGCCGCTCACCTGGTACGCGAACACCGGCACTTCGAAGCGTTCCTTCACCCGCCGGACGATATCGAGGTACGGCAGGCCGGGCTTCACCATCACGCTGTCCGCCCCCTCGGCGAGATCGAGTGCGACTTCGCGCAACGCCTCTTGCGAATTGCCCGGATCCATCTGGTAGGACGTCTTGCCGCCTTTCAGCAGCCCGCCCGAGCCGACCGCGTCGCGGAACGGGCCGTAGAACGCCGACGCATACTTGGCGGCATAGCTCATGATCTGGACGTTGGCGTGGCCTGCCTCTTCGAGCGCCTGGCGGATCGCGCCGACGCGGCCATCCATCATGTCGGACGGGGCGATGATGTCGGCGCCCGCCGCCGCCTGGTTGAGCGCCTGGCCGACCAGCACCTCCACCGTCGCGTCGTTCACCACATATCCGCGCTCGTCGAGCAGGCCGTCCTGCCCGTGGCTGGTGTAGGGATCGAGCGCAACGTCGGTGAGCACGCCGATGTCATCGCCGCAGGCGTCGCGCACCGCTTGGATCGCGCGGCACATAAGATTGTCCGGGGCGAGCGCCTCGCGCCCGTCCTCGCTGCGCTTTTCGGCAGGCGTGTTGGGGAACAGCGCGAGGCACGGGATGCCCAGCGCCACCGCCTGTTTCGCGCGCGCGGCGATCCCGTCGACCGACCAGCGCGACACGCCGGGCAGCGAGCCGACCGGCTGCTCGACCCCGTGCCCGTCGGTCACGAACAGCGGCCAGATGAGATCGGCGGGGGTCAGCACGGTTTCGCGGTGGAGCGCGCGGCTCCAGCCGGTCGCGCGGGTGCGGCGCAGGCGCAGGGCGGGATAGGAAGCGGTCATCGCGCGCGATGTGCCGGAAATCGGCGCGCCGCGCAATTCGCGCGGGCGTCAGCGCACTTGCTGTGGGTGATCGGCGCGGTCGATCTCGCGCTCGGGCGCCTTGGCTTCCGCGCGCGCCGGCATGATGCTGCCGAGCGCCGCGCCGGGCTGGACCGCGAGCAGGCGCGCGAGCTGCGCCCTGAAATCCGCCAGGTCCCTGCCGGATAGTTGCGAGCGAGTGGCGAACTTGGCGGTCATCGGATCGATCGTGCGCCCGTTGCGGTACATTTCGTAGTGCAGGTGCGGGCCGGTCGAGAGCCCGGTCGAGCCGACGAAGCCGATGATCTGCCCCGCGCCGACCCGCTGGCCGACCTCGACCGCGATCCGGCTCATGTGCGCATAGCCAGTGCCGAAGCCGCCGCCATGGTCGAGCTTGACGAAATTGCCGTGCCCGCCGTGGCGCCCGGCAAACACCACCCGGCCGGCGGCGACCGCATGGATCGGCTCGCCGTAGCTCGCCTTCAGGTCGACGCCCGCATGCATTCGCGAATAGCCCAGGATCGGGTGGAAGCGCTCGCCGTAGGACGAGTTCACCCCGCGGAACACCACCGGCATCACCAGGCCGCTCTTCTGTTCGCCGACGCCGGAAGCCTCGAAGAACTGGCCGTCCTTGCCCCAGCGCATCAATTGCGCCTCGGGCTTGCCGTTGTGGCTGACCCCGGCGAACAGCAAGTCGCCGGTCTGCGTCTCGCCGGTGGCGGCGCGCTTGTACGACACGATCATGTCGAACTGGTCGCCGGCGGCGAGCCGGTCGAGATCCATCTGGTTGTTCAGCGTGCGCAAATAGTCCTGCACCGCCTTGGCCGGGGCGCCGGCGGCGCGCGCCGAGCGATAGAGGCTGTCGCCGATCGTGCCGCGGATGCGCAGCGGCGTGGCATCGACGCGGATCGGATGCGGTTCGAGCGTGAGCGTGCCGTTCTTGCGCTCGAGCCCCAGCTCGAGGTCGAACCGTGCGCGGAACGACAGCTTGTCGAGCGGGCGCGGCTGATCGGGCGAGGCGCGGCGGCCCAACGTGATGTCGACCCGCGTGCCCGGCTCGATGTCGCCGAGCGGCATCGCTGAAGAAACCAGCGAGGCCACGTTGCCGACCTCGCCCGCGCCGACGCCCGCCCGCTGGAGCATGCGGGCGAAGCTGTCGCCCTGCGAAAGGGTGGCGATCAATTCGATCTGCGGGCGTTCCGGCGCCGAGCGCAGCGGGATCACCGCCGCGGTCGCGGCCATGTGCCGGCCGGTGTCCCCGCCGAGCGCCAGCGGCATGATCATCTGGCTGCGGAATTCGTCGCGCTGGGCCTGATCGATCCGGATCGGCGCGGCCTCGAGCGCGGAAAAGTCGGGCCAGAACAACAGTGCCAGCGCGGCGAGCGCGAACAGCGTGAACGCGCCGCGGAACCAGCGCACGCTGCCGATGTCCTGCGCCAGGTCGGGCACCAGGTCGAGCCCGCCGATCGCGAGCGAGACGCGCTCGCGCCACTGGTGGAAATGCTCGCCCAGCGAGGTGAAGCGGCTGACGACCGGGCGCGCGTCGGCGAGCACCTGGGCCTGCGACAGTTGCGCGGCGGCTACGCCCGCACCTGCATGGCCGAACAGGTCTGCGTCCTCGTCACGCGGGTTGAACAATCCGGTCCTCCATCCAGCCGCCAGCCCGTTCACAACAAGAATCGCGGGAAGGCGGCCCCCGCTCACGGTCCTGACGCAAAACCCTGCCTGCTCAAAGTTAACGTGGCGCTAATTTCGGCAGGGTGAGTCGGACTTACGGTTAACTGTTGAGCTATCCCGATGCCCGGTTGCGGCATGGCGCAGCAATCGCCACATTGCCGGGTTGTGAGCACAGCTTCTGCCGACAGCCGGGTGAAGGCCGTTCTCGGCCCGACCAACACCGGCAAGACCCATCTCGCGATCGAGCGGTTGTGCGCCCATTCGTCGGGCGCGATCGGGTTTCCGCTGCGGCTGCTGGCGCGCGAGGTCTACGACCGGGTGCGCGCGCTGAAGGGCGACGCCAACGTCGCGCTGATCACTGGCGAGGAGCGCATCGATCCGCCTGGCGCGCGCTGGCTGCTGTGCACCGCCGAAGCGATGCCCATGAACCGGGCGGGCGGGGGCGATCGCGCGTTCGTCGCGCTCGACGAAGCACAGCTCGCGGCGGATCCGGAACGCGGGCATATCTTCACCGATCGGCTGCTGCACGCGCGCGGACGCGAGGAGACGATGCTGCTCGGCGCCGCGACCCTCGAACCGCTGGTGAAGGCGCTGGTGCCGGAAGCGGAAATCATCGGCCGGCCGCGCTTCTCGACCCTCAGCCACGTCGGCTCGGCCAAGCTCTCGCGGATTCCGCCGCGCAGCGCGGTGGTCGCGTTTTCCGCCGAGCAGGTCTACACCGTCGCCGAGATGCTGCGCCGCTTCCGCGGCGGCGCTGCGGTGGTGATGGGCGCGCTGAGCCCCGAGACCCGCAATCGCCAGGTCGAGCTGTTCCAGTCGGGCGAAGTCGACTACATCGTCGCGACCGACGCGATCGGCATGGGGCTGAACCTTGACGTCACCCATGTCGCGTTCGCCGGGCTCAGCAAATACGACGGCAAGCGCCAGCGACGCCTGACCCCCGCGGAGATGGCACAGATCGCCGGCCGCGCCGGGCGGCACCACCGGGACGGCACCTTCGGCACGCTCTCCGGCGGGCGCGGCGGCGGCGCGCCGGTCGCATTCACCGACGAGGAAGTCCACGCGATCGAGGAGCATCGCTTCGCCCCGCTTTCGCGCCTGTTCTGGCGCGAGGCCGTGCCCCGCTTCGACGATCTCGATACCCTGATCGGCGATCTCGAGGCCAAGCCCGACGAGCCGGAGCTGGCGCCCGCACCCGAGGCGATCGATCTCGCGGTGCTGCGCCGCTTGTCGGACGATGCCGCGATCGCCGGCAGCGTGAGTTCGCCCGCGCTCGTGCGGCGGTTCTGGGACGCCTGCTCGCTGCCCGATTTCCGCCAGCAGGGCTCCGAGATGCACGGCCGGTTCGTCGTCCGGCTGTGGCAGGACTTGCGCGAGGGGGCGATCGACGCCGATTACGTCACCGCGCACATTGCCGAGCTCGACAACCTCACCGGCGACATCGACACCCTGCAGGCCAGGATCGCGTCGATCCGCAGCTGGGCCTATATCGCGCAGCGCCCGGATTGGCTCGAGGCCCGGCACGAAATGGCGGCGCGCACCCGCGCGGTCGAGGCGCGGCTGTCGGACGCGCTCCACGCGCGGCTGACCGAGCGTTTCGTCAACCGCCGCACCTCGGTGCTGATGAAGACGATGGGCAAGGACGCCGGGCTGCTCAAGGTCGAGCTGGCGGACGACGGCAAAGTCAAAGTCGAAGGCGAGGAGATCGGCCATCTCGACGGCTTCCGGTTCGTGGTCGACGCGCGCGCCGGCCATGCCGACCGCAAGCTGCTGCTCGCGGCCGCGGAGCGCCACTTGCCCGAGCTGTTGGCGCGCCGGGCGCGCCAGCTTGTCGCGAGCGAGCTCGGCGAGCTGGCGATCGAGGACGGCGCGGTGGTCCGCGGCGGCCAGGCGATCGCCGTCCTACGCCCGGGCAAGGACGTTTCGCGGCCGCGGCTCGAACTTACGAAAGACCTCGCCGCCCTTGCGCCCACGCAGCGCCAGCATCTCGCCGAAACGCTGTCCCATTGGCTGGAGGCCGAGCTTGTGCCGCTGGCGCCGTTGCGCAAGCTGGAGGAAGCGAGCCGCGATCCGGACGCCGGCAGCGAGGTGCGCGCGCTGTTGCTGCAGCTGATCGCGGGGGCTGGAACGATTGCGCGCGAACGGGCCGGGCTCGCCCATGTGCCGAAGGACAAGCGGCCGCTGCTGCGCCGGCTCGGGGTGGTGATCGGAACGCTCGACATCTTCGTGCCGGCGCTGCTCAAGCCCGGTGCCCGCCGCCTGCTCGGCGCGATCGGCGCCGACCGCCGCCGGCTCCAGCCCGACATGGCCCCGGTGATCGCGGGCGGAAAGGCGCCGCCGGCCGGCTATCGCTCGGCCGGAAAGCAGGCGATCCGGGTCGACATGGCCGAAAAGCTGTTCCGGGCGGCCCATGAGGCGCGCGTCGGCGGATCGCGCAGACGCTTCCGGGTCGATTCCGCGCTCGGCACCTCGATGGGGCTGTCCGAAGAGAGCTTCGGACCGCTGATGCGCGGCGCGGGGTTCCGGTTCAGCCGCGCGAAGACGCTGGCCGAAGGCGCGCACGGTCCGCCCGCGCCGCTGCTGTGGGATTGGCGCGCGCCGCGTGCCGACCAGCCGGGCGAGCGGCGCGATCGCCGGGGCAAGGACGGTCGCAGGCCGGGCCCTCGCCCGACGCGGCAGGCCGGCGAAAAGCCTCGCCCCGGCAACGTCTTCGCCCAGCTCGCGGACCTGGTCCGGTAGACGTCCGGCCGATGCGGATCGACAAGCTGCTGTGGTTCCTGCGCTTTGCCCGGAGCCGCAGCGTCGCGCAGAAGTGGGTCGCCGAAGGTCATATCCGCCGCAACGGCGCGCGGGTCGAGCGCATGCACCAGCCGGTCGAGCCGGGCGACGTGCTGACTCTGCCGCTCGCCCGCAAGGTGCTGGTGATCGAAATCCTCGCCTTGCCGATGCGCCGGGGCCCTGCGGAAGAGGCGCGCGGCTGCTATCGCGAGCTTGACGCTGGCGCTCCGTTCGCCATAGCAGGCGGCAAAAGCGAGCCACCCGAAGGACATCCGCGCCCATGACTTACGTCGTCACCGACGCCTGCATCCGCTGCAAGTACACCGATTGCGTAGAGGTGTGCCCGGTCGACTGCTTCTACGAAGGCGAGAACATGCTGGTGATCAATCCCAGCGAATGCATCGATTGCGGCGTGTGCGAGCCCGAATGTCCGGCCGAGGCGATCCTGCCGGACACCGAAGGCGGGCTTGAGCAGTGGCTCGAACTGAATGCCAAGTTCTCCGCCGAGTGGCCCAACATCACCACCAAGAAAGACCCGCCGGCCGAGGCCGACGAACACAAGGGCGAGGAAGGCAAGTTCGACAAGTACTTCTCCGCCGAACCTGGCGAAGGGGACTGACGGCCGGAACAGGCCCGGAGTTAACCCTCGAATCCCGCACATAATTTGCGGGGCTGGCAATTTTGTTGCGAATCTGCTACACAAGTTAGCGAACGGTCGCACTTGCCCATGGCGCGGCCGCTGGATTCACGAAAGGTAGGCCCCACCGCGCATTCGGTCGAAGGAAGGTTTCGGGCCTCGGCACAGCCGGCGGCTCGCTGAGTTCCTTGACGCGTTTCGCTGCCGGCGCGCGATCGGGCCCCCTCAGAAAGGACGCTACATGGCAGCCAAGGCCCCCGCCTTTTCCGTCGGAGATTATGTCGTTTACCCCAAGCACGGCGTCGGCCGCGTGATCGAGCTCCAGAACGAGGAGATCGCCGGCATGCAGCTCGAGCTGTACGTTCTGCGGTTCGAGAAAGAGCGCATGACGCTGCGCGTTCCGGTCAACAAGGTAGAAGCGATCGGCATGCGCAAGCTGTCGAGCGACAAGACGCTGCGCGAGGCGCTCGACACGCTGAAGGGCAAGCCCAAGGTGAAGCGCACGATGTGGTCGCGCCGGGCCCAGGAATACGAAGCCAAGATCAATTCGGGCGACCTCGTGTCGATTGCCGAAGTGACCCGCGACTTGTTCCGCGCCGACGACCAGCCCGAGCAGAGCTATTCGGAACGGCAAATCTTCGAAGCGGCCTCGAGCCGGCTCGCGCGCGAGCTCGCGGCAATGGAGAAAACCGACGAGCCCGCCGCGCTCAAGAAGATCCTCGCGATCCTCAACGAGCATGCGCCGAAGTACTACGAGAACGCCGAAACCGCCTGAGCGGGCGTTCAGTGGACGAATGAAGGGGCCGGCCGCGAGGCAGCCCCTTTTTCGTGCCACGGCCTTCCGCAGCTTGAACGTGCTTCCTATCTAGTGTATTGCTGTATTAATACACAATAGGAGGTAAGATATGCGTCTGGATAAGTTGTTCAGCACGCTTGGCCCGGTGATCGCGATGGCCATGGCGAGCGGTGTTTCCGGCTGCGACGGAAGCAAGTTCACGTTCGCCGGAAAGGAAGGCGTGCCGCTGTCGGAGCTCGATCTGTCCGCGGCGACACCGACCAAGATCAACCTCGCCGGTCCCGACGTGGTAAGGATCGCCGAGGGCGCCGATTTCGCGATCGCGCTGGAGGGCGACAGCGACGCCAAGGAGCGGATGCGGTTCCTGCTCGAGGACGGCACGTTGTCGATCCTGCGCGATCACGCGAACTGGGGCGCCGGTGACGGCAAAGTCGCCACCGTCAGCATCACCATGCCGCCACCGCGCAAGCTGGTGCTCGCCGGCTCCGGCGAGATCCACAGCGACACGCTCGCAAGCGATGCGGAAATCGTCGTCGCGGGGTCCGGCAAAGTCTTCACGCCTGCCGTCAAGGTCGCTTCGCTCGACGTCAATCTCGCCGGCTCCGGCAGTTACAGGGCCAGCGGAAATGCCGAGCGGCTCGAGCTCAGCATCGCGGGCTCGGGAGACGCGAACATGGAAGACCTCAATGTCGAGCGGGCCAAGATCAAGCTCGCCGGCGCGGGCGATGCGGTGCTCGCGTCCGACGGCGCAGTCGACGTGCGGATCATGGGCTCCGGCAACGTCACCGTGCGCGGCAGTGCCCGATGCACGCTCAAGAGCTTCGGCTCGGGCGCCGTGAATTGCGAGCGGGGCACCACAGCGACCGATCGGGACGCATTCGGCTAGGTCCAGTTCACCCTCCGCTCATTCTTCCGCCGTATGGGTGCAGGAAAGGAGCGTGGCCGATGGGCATTCCGGGACGAATCACTGCAGGCATGGCGATTGCGCTCGCGCTGCCGGGCTGCGTCGCCAAGACCGCATGGAACGTCGCGACCGCGCCGGTGAAAGTCGGCTCGAAAGCGGTGGACCTCGCCACCACCAGCCAGTCCGAGGCCGACGAGAAGCGCGGCCGCGACCTGCGCAAGCGCGACGAGCAGCTCGGCGAGCTCCAGCGACGCTACGAGCGGGAGATGGGCGAGTGCGAACGCGGCAACCGCTACGCGTGCGACGACGCGCCGACTACCCGCGCCGAAATCCAGGAACTGTCTTCTACCGTGCCGGCCGCGCCGCAGTAGGCGCTGCCGCGCGTTTGAGCCGGTCGCGGATCGCCGCGCCGATCCCTTCCCCCGCAACCGGCGCGACCGCGATCCTCGATTGCGGCGCGGCCGCTGCGAGATGCAGGCACACATAGAGGCGCGCGGCGGCTTCGGCGAGATCGCCGCTGGCCGAGAGGGTGCAATCCCCCGCGACCTTGCCGAAGCCGATCAGGAACTCGTCCGCCGCCGCTTCGCTCGCGTCGAGCCGCACCGGCTTGCCCGGCGAATAGTGGCTTGCGAGCTGGCCAGGTGCCTCGATCGTGCCGGGCGCGGCGTCATGCGGCTTCCCCAGAATGGCGGACAGCTGCTCGCGAGTGATCGGTCCGGGGCGCAACAGCTGCCAGTGGCCCCGTTCGCGCAGCGCCACGATGGTCGATTCCAGGCCGCGTTCGCAAGGGCCGGCGTCGAGCACCAGATCAACCCGATCGCCGAGCGAAGATGTCACGTGGGCCGCCTCGGTCGGGCTGACCGCCCCGCTGCGATTGGCCGACGGGGCGGCAAGCGGCAGGCCGGTTTCGCGGAGCAGCGCTTGCATGGCGGAATGCGCCGGCATCCGCACCGCAAGCGTGCTCAAACCGGCGCATACCGCGGGTGCGATCGGGGCAGCCTCGCGGAGCGGCAGCACCAAGGTCAGCGGCCCCGGCCAAAGATGGGCCGCAAGCGAGCGCGCCCGCTCGTCGATTACCGCAAGCCGCTCGGCCATTGCGAGGTCGGCGACATGGACGATCAGCGGGTTGAAATCGGGCCGCCCCTTGGCGCGGTAGATCGCCGCGACCGCCGCTTCGCTATCGGCGCGCGCGGCGAGGCCGTAGACCGTCTCGGTCGGCACCGCGACGAGGCGGCCTTCGACGAGCAGCTCGGCCGCGCGGGCGATCCCCGCGGCATCGGCCGGAACGATGTGCGCGTCACTCATGGCGCCCCCGCTAGAAGCGCTGGCGGCGCCTGTCCATTCCCCGCGGCTGAGCGTCCTTGCCGCCTCTCGCCGCGGACTATAGGGGTTCCGCTCCAGCCGAGAGGAACGAGCATGGCTTTCACCCCGCCGACCGCCGACCAACTGCTCGCGATCAAGGTCAACGCAGGAATCGCCGAGCTGGCGGAGCACGAGCGCTTCGCCGCGGCCGAGCCCGACCTGGTCGAGGCGCTGGTCGAAGGCAACGGCGCGTTCGCGGCGGGCGAATGGGCCCCGCTCAGCCGGATCGGCGACATCGAAGGCGCCAAACTGGAAAACGGCGTGGTCCACCTGCCTGACGGTTTTGCCGAGGCATACAGGCATTACGTCGAGCAGGGCTGGAACGCGATCGCGGCGCCGCCGGAGTACGGCGGCCAGGGCCTGCCGTTCACCCTCGCCTGCAACGTGCTGGAGAATTTGGGCGCCGCGAACCTTGCGTTCGCGTTGCTGCCGATGCTCACCGTCGCGGCGATCGAAGCGCTCGGCGAATACGGCACCGACGAGCAGAAGCGCACGTGGCTGCCCAAGCTGGTGAGCGGCGAATGGTCGGGCACGATGAACCTGACCGAGCCGCAGGCCGGCAGCGACGTCGGCGCCCTGCGCACGTCCGCCACGCCGATCGCGGACGGAGAATACGCCGGCAAATACCGCATCAAGGGCCAGAAGATCTTCATCACCTGGGGCGAGCATGAGCTCGCCGCGAACATCGTCCACATGGTGCTCGCACGGATTCCCGGCGCGCCAGAGGGCAGCAAGGGCATCTCGCTGTTCCTGGTGCCGAAATACCCGGTGAAAGTCGACGGCTCGCTCGGCCCGCGCAACGACCTGCGCGCGGTCAGCCTCGAGCACAAGCTCGGCATCCATGCCTCGCCGACGTGTGTGATGAGCTATGGCGACAACGACGAATGCATCGGCGAACTGGTCGGGCGCGAGAACGAAGGCCTCAAGGCGATGTTCACGATGATGAACTCGGCGCGGATCAACGTCGGCGGCCAGGGCCTGCAACTCGCCGAAGCGGCGACCCAGCAGGCGCTGGCTTACGCGAGGGATCGCGTGCAGTCGCCCCGCGCCGGCTCGGCCAGCCGCGCACCGGTAGCGATCATCGAGCATCCCGATGTCCGCCGGATGCTGTTGAGGATGAAGGCGCTGACCGAAGGCGTGCGTGCCCTGTTCTATTATACCGCCGGCCAGGCCGACCGGGCCGCGCTCGGCGATGCCGATGCCAAGGCGCTGACCGATCTGCTGGTGCCGCTGATCAAGGCTTGGGGCACCGATGTCGGCATGGAAGTGACCTCGCTCGGCATCCAGGTCCACGGCGGAATGGGTTTCATCGAAGAAACGGGCGCCGCGCAGCACTATCGCGACGCGCGCATCCCGCCGATCTACGAAGGCACCAACGGGATCCAGGCGGCCGACCTGGTCACCCGCAAGCTGCCGATGGCAGGCGGCGAAGTGCTCTACCGGCTGATGGGCAGGATCGCCGCGGAAGTGCACGACGATGCCCCGGCGCTCGCCGCGCTGGCCGGCGATTGCGTCGCGATCGGCCATTGGATGCTCAAGGAAGCGAGCCTCGACGACCGGCTCGCCGGCAGCGTGCCGTTCGGCACGATGTGCGCGGTGACGATCGCGGGCTGGCAGCTGCTGCGCCAGGCAAAGGCGGTCGAGGCCGGCGAAAGCCCGGCGCTCGCCGCGAGCAAGCCGGTCACCACGCGCTTCTTCCTCAACCATGTCGTCAGCGAGGCTGCCGGATGGCGCGGCCCGGCAATGGCGGGCGCCGGGCTGCTCTACGCGCTGACCGCCGACCAGCTCGCAGGATAAATCGATGCCCGACGACGCCGATACCAAGGACGTTCTTGCCCGGATCGCCGGCGCGCTCGAGCGGCTGGCGCCCCCGGCCGCCGTGCCCACCGATTGGCTGGCCTATCCGGCCTATGTCTGGACCGGCCGCGAGGCCCGCGGAATCGCCGCGCTCGACGCTCCGCGGCTCGAGCTGCTGCGCGGGATCGACGCGCAGAAGGAGCGCGTGACCGAAAACGTCGCGCGGCTCGCCCAAGGCCACTCGGCGCACGACATGCTGCTGTGGGGCGCGCGCGGAATGGGCAAGTCGGCGCTGCTGCGCGCCGCGATCGTCGCCGCGCAAGCCGCGCATCCTGGGCAAATCGCGCTGGTCCAGGCCGCCAGCGAAGCGCTCGACAGCCTGGCCGAGCTGTTCGCCCGCCTGGCTGCGGTTGCGCAGCGCAACTTTCTCGTGTTCGTCGACGACCTGGGCTTTGCCGAGAGCGACAGCGCCGGCCCGCGCCACTTGCGCAGCTGGCTGCAGGGCGGGGTCGAGGCGCGGCCGGCGAACGTCCGCCTGGCAGTGACTTCAAACCGCCGCGCGATCGTGCCGCGCGAGGCGCGCGAGCAAAGCGATCCGCTCAACCCGCGCGACGCGGTCGACGACCAGCTTGCGCTCGCCGACCGGTTCGGGCTCGCGCTCGGCTTTCACAACTGCACGCAGGACGAATACCTCGCGATCGTTGCCGGCTACGCCGCCGAATACGGGCTCGAATGGGACGAAGCCGAGGCCCTCGAGTGGGCGCGGCGGCGGGGCGCCCGCTCGGGCCGGACCGCGTGGCAGTTCATCGCCGAGCTCGCCGGACGGGCCGGCAAGACACTCTAGGGCGCGCCGAGCGGATTGCTCACCGGCGGCAGCAACGGATTGCCTTGCAGCCGCTTGAGCGGCGGCAGCGACCCTCCCGCCTCGTTTAGCTTTGGCGCCGGCGCCGGCGCGGCGTTCGGATCGAGCACGCGCCAGACGATGTTGCCGGTATCGTCGCTGACCAGCAACGCGCCGGTCTTGTCCCACGCAACCCAGGTCGGGCGGCCCTTGGTGGTGCCGTCCGGGTTGAGGAACCCGGTCAGCACCGGCACCGGCTTGCCCAGCGGGTTGCCGCGCGTGTCGAACTTCACGAACACCACGTCGTAGCCCGACGGCGGCTTGCGGTTCCACGAGCCGTGGCGGGCGATGAACGCGCCTTGCGCGAATGCTGCGCTCATCCGGCTGCCACCTTGGGTGAAGGCGAGACCGAGTGCCGCCACGTGCGGGCCGAGCGCGAATTCGGGCCGGCGGGTGTAGTCGATCAGGAAGTTCGGCATCGGCCAGTTCACCCGCTCGTCGATCTTGTTGCCCCAATAGACCCACGGCCAGCCGTACTGCGCGCCTACGGGCACGTTGGTGAGATAATCGGGCACCAGGTCAGAGCCGAGCTGGTCGCGTTCGTTGACGGTCACCCACAGTTCGCCCGACCACGGATTCCACGCGAGGCCGTTCGGATTGCGCAAGCCGCCGGCGTATTCGCGGTGCGAGCCGCTGGCGATGTCGTATTCGTGGATCGCCGCGCGGTTCTTCTCCGCATCCATCCCCGCGTCGGCGATGTTCGAGGACGAGCCGACCGCGATGTAGAGCTTGGTCCCGTCGGGGCTGAGGAGGATGTTGCGCATCCAGTGGTTGCCCGCAGGCGGCAGGTCCATCAGCTTCCTGGGCTCTCCGGTGATCGCCAGTGCGCCGAGCTGATAGTCGAACTGCAGCAGCGCGTCGTGATCGGCGACGTAGAGCTTGCCGTCGCGCCAGGCCATTCCCGAGGGGGAGGAGAGATGCGCGCGCAGCACGTGGCTGGTTTCGGCCACCCCGTCGCCGTCGGCATCGCGCAGCAAGACGATCTTGTCCGGTGAAGGCTCGGCGGCGCCGGCCGCGCTGAACAGGTACTTGGCGACGAGGTTGGTAAGCCAGCTGCCGCCGGCGACGACCCGCGCGGGGGCGTTGCTCTCGGCCACCAGAACGTCGCCATTGGGAAGCGTGTAGATCACCCGCGGATGATCAAGCCCGGCGGCGAAGCGATTGACCTTCAGCCCGGCCGCGGGCGTGGGCGCCTGATCGGCCTTCCAGCCGACCGGCTTGGCGATCGCCACCGTCGGGATCACCTGCGAATCGGGCGCATGGAGCTTGGGATCGGCCCCGGTGACGTCCGCAACCGAATAGTCCGCCGGAACGCCGCGGGTGAACCACCAGCCAAGCGCGATCAGGATCACCACGAGGACCGCGACCACGATCAGGATCTTCTTGAGGATGCGCATCGCTCTCGTCTCCGTTGCCGTCGGCGCGGGAATAGGCGGGACGCATCTTGGCGGCAACAGCGCTTCGCTGATAGGGCGCCGGCATGTACGAGTTCGCCCCCGATCCCGCCGCGTCGGTCGACGCGCTTTATGCAGACCTGCGCGCGGCAGCCGACGCCGTGACTGCGGGCGAGCCGGATGCGGTGGCCAACATGGCCAATGCGGCGGCGCTGATCTGGCAGTTCGTCCCGCGGCTCAATTGGGCGGGCTTCTACCGCCTGCTCGGCGACGAACTGGTGCTCGGGCCGTTCATCGGCAAGCCGGCCTGCATCCGGATCGCCCTGGGCCAGGGAGTGTGCGGGGCGGCGGCGCGGACCGGCGAGACGCAGCTGGTCGACGATGTGCACGCGTTTCCCGGCCATATCGCCTGCGACGCCGCGAGCCGATCGGAACTCGTCGTCCCGGTGATGCGCAAGGGCCGCGCGGTCGCGGTGATCGATCTCGACAGTCCGGAGCTCGCCAGGTTCGGTGCCGCCGACGCCGCCGGGATCGAAGCGCTCGCGGCAGTGCTCGCGGATCGCATCTGACGCCCCGAAACGGGACATGCCCAAGAGCGCGCTTTGGCTTTGTGCGGCTCGCGATGCTAAATTTCGGGTTAACTAACGCGCCCGATTCTTCCCGTACCGTGGGAGGCGGCCAGCACAGGGGATCTGCGATGCATCACGTCCGCCCGTCGTTCCTTATCGCCATCGCCGGTCTCGCGGTCGTCGCCGCTCCGGCCATGGCACAGCAAGCGCCCGCTCTGCCGCCAGTCGCCGGCGCGGATTATGCCTCGCAGTCCGATGAGGGCGGAGCGCAGGACGCAGGCTGGCGCGACCACGATGCGGGCGAGAGCGGATGGCATCATGCGCCGGCGTGGGGCGACGGGCCTCCGCCCCCGCCCGCCGAACCGGGCCCGGGGCCTGGCTGGCACGATGGCCCCCCGCCCCCGATGCATCCGGGGATGCGGCCGGGCTTTCCGCCGCAGCCGGGCGAGCCGCGGATGGGGTACAACCGCGAGGAGCGCGCTGGCTGGCTCGACGAATGCACGCGCCGGATGGGCGGCGAGCGCGCCGAGCGCGATCGTGACGCGAACCGGGCGCGCGGCGAATGCGAAGCCTACCTCGAGCGGTATGAGGCGAGCTATCGCGGCGGCGGTTACGGGCAGAACTGGTATTATGGCGGCGGCTACGCGCAGCCCGCGCCGGCGGGGATGATGTGGGTGCCGATCGTGATGCCGGCACAGAACTGCTGTTGCCGCGACAAGCCGAAGGTGCGCACGATCGTCACCGAGGAAGAGGTGCCGCAAGAGGTGGTCACTTACGAAAGAGTGCCCACAAAGGTCGTCCGCACGAAATACACCAAGTACACCAAGACGGTGCCGGTGAAGAATATCAAGCAGCGTTCGCCCAAGTCGACCAAATAGCGACTACGATTTCCCTTCTGCGACGGGCCGATCGCTGCGAGCAATGCCGTCGGGCTTGAGCCGCACGATTCCCAGCCGCTGGACGTCCTTGTCGTGCGACAGGACCAGGTCGTTCGCGAGCCCCCGTGCGGCCGCCAGCGCCTTGGCGCTGCTGGCGGCGAGGCGCAGCGCATAGCGGCCGTAGGGCACCGCCTCGAACAGGAAGTAGCCATCGTATTCGGTGGCCGCCGTCGCCGCGACATCGCCTTTCGCATCGACCAGCTCGAGCTGCACGCCGCCGCGCGGCGCGCCGGAAAGATCGTGGACCGTGCCTTCGATTTCACCGGTGGGCGAAAGCGGAAGCGCGATCGACGCAGCGATGCCCGGGCGCGGAGTGACCACGATTCCCTTGCCTTGCGGCTGGAGATATGGGTCCGGCAGGCTGCCGGTGTCGATCGAAACCAGCACCGGCACGAACGGCTTCATCCCTTCGATGATCGTGTGCCCGTTCTTGTCGGTCGGCTGCTTGCTTTCGACGTACCCCGCCTCGACCTGGACGCCGGACAGCGGTTGCTCGCCAGGCGACAGCACGCCGTCGCCATTGTCGTCGCGGAACACCGTCACCGCCGTTTCGCCGGTGCGCGCGAGCTTCTCGCTGCTGAAGCGCACGCCGCCGTTCGCCGGGTTCGGGCCGATGCTGAAGGCGAGCGAAACGCCCGCCCCGATCGTCCCGTCGCTGCTGATCCGGCCATCGGCCTGGAGCGCGAAGCGGTCGAACGTCCGCACGTAACCGACGTCGAAATCGGTGCGATGATAGCTCAACTGATAGGCTAGCTCGGCGCGCAAGTCCGACCGCTCTCCGAGCGGGATCTCGCCGACCACGCTGGCGGTCTGCAGGCCCTTGTCGGGCCCGGTCAGGCGGTATTCCAGCTCGCCGCGCACGTTGGCCTTTCCGATCCGCGTGTTGGCGAGCAGGTTCACCCGCATCCCATCGTTCGTCGCGGGCGGGCCATAGGGCTTTTCTGTCCAGAGCTCGCCCAACTCGGCGGTGAACGAAACCTTCGGAATGTTCAGCGATCCGCGAATTAACCATTCGTTTACTTTGGAGCCGTCGCGATCGAGTTCGCGCCGGGCCTGGAGCTGGACCGGCACCACGGTACGCCCGAGCTTGAGGGTCGTATCCATGCCCAGCCTGGTCTCGCCACGCATCTGCGGCTCGATCACGTCGCTTTCGTAGGCGCCGTCGATCCAGAACGTCTCCGCGGTGAAATTGACTTTGCCGATCTTGCCCAAGGCCTGGGCCTGGTAGGCCCTTCCGCGGCCGAGCGACTGCGAAGCCGAAAGCTCGACCAGAGCCGGCCCCACCGCGCGCCGCAGGTTGGTTTCCAGATAGGTGTGGCGGGTGCCGCGAACCACCAGGCTCTGGGCATTGGCCGCGAGCATCATGCGGTCGTCGATGCCGTGCTCGACGCCGACACCCCAGCGCCAGCCGGTGTTCGGATCCACGATCTCACGCCCGAATTCGAGCAAGTCGCGGCCTTCCTCGATCACGCCGGCCCAATAATACGTCTGACCCGGCTTGATGCTTTGAGTCCCGACCGGGACCGAACTCGTTTCGCGGCGAATCTGCCCCTGCGGCCCATACAGCACGACTTCGAAGTCGTTGTTGCCGAAGTAGAGCTCGACATCGTCGAATTCATATCGACCGTCGGCGCTGTCCCCCTGGAACGCGATCAGCTGGCCGTTGCGATAGAGTTCGGCATCCCAGCCCGTGGGCATCGCCCCGCGAATGGTGGTGGTCGAGAACGACGCCGGCTGCTGAGCGGGCTTGTTCGAGATCGTCGCGCCGCGGCCGATCCCGCTGAGCCCCGCCAGGGTGCCGGTCTCGGTCTCGACATCGCCGATCGCCACCTTTGTCGCGTGCAGCGGGCCGAGCAGCCCGCCCTTGGGATCGTAGCGATAGGCTTCGAGCTGCAGCGATTGCGGCGCGCCGGAGGGATCGGAGGCGAAGCGGGCGTCCACGCTCGCACCGGCGACTTCGCCGCTGGCGTAGATCTCGTAACTCGAGGTGCGCTGCGCGCGCCCGCCGGCGTATTGGTCGAGGCGGAAGTTGACCACCACGTCGGCTGACGGCGCGCGCAGCGCCTTATAGGGCAGGTCTGCCTGCGGCAGTTGCGACAGATCGAATTCGACCTTCTTATGAAGTCGCGCCGCACGACTTCTGCGCTCGAGCGCTTCCATGAACGGTAGCGGCTGCTGGCTGTCGAGCTTGAGGATCAGATTGTAGGGATCGGGCGTGAACTGCGCGCCGAACCAGGCGGACAGCGATTTCGCATCGACGCACCAGCCTTCGGGCGTGTCGTAGATTTCACCCGGCGCCAGCGCGTTGCGCATGTTCACGATTTGTACCGTATTGGAATCGCGATCGATTGTGAAGGTCTGGCTCTCCGCGAACAGCCAGCCGGTTGCGCGGCGCGACTTTGTGTCGAGCCGCACCGGCAGGTCGAGCGCCTGAATGATGTCGCCGAGGTCGACGCAGATGCCGCGATCGGTGCGATAGCCGCGAATGTCGCCGTCGAGCTGATATTGCTTCACGTGCAATTGGAACAGCAGCGCGTCATCGTCGTTCGCCTTCCACCCCGCGGCTGCGGCCGGCGAGGCGCCCAGAACGGCGAATGCCGCCGCGACGAGCGCGGCGGCAAACCGTTTCCAGGGACGAAATAGGTGCATGGCTCAGGCCGCGGCTCGCCGATCGAGGGGCTTAGCCGAGAGTTCCTTCGACCGACGCCAGCAGGCCCCCGCCGTTTTCGGGAAGCTCGCGGTATTCGACCTTGACCGGCCCCTTCATCGCGGCGGCCTGGTCGGCCGTCAGCGGCAGCGCGAGCTTGCGATGCGTGATTTCGGGGTAGATCGCGATTCCCCGCGCGAGGAACACCGGGTCGGACTGCCCCGGCTTCACCACGCGGATCTCGCCGAACACCGACGCGGTCCCGCTGCGCGCCATGTCGAGCTCCAAGGCCGGCCCGTCGGGGCGCTGCTCGATTTGCGGATTGCTGATCGCCGCGGTCGCTTCGAGGTTGCCCTTGCGGATGATGATCGGGATCGCGATGCTGTAGACCGGGATCAACTGGATCTTGAGCTGTTGATCCGCACCCGCCTGGGCCTGCTCTCCCACGGGAGCGACCGGCGGCAGGCCGTTGAACGACAGGTGGATGCGGTATTCGCCATCCGGCAGGTCGGCGAGCGGCCGTGCGGTGACGCGCAGCACTTGGGGCTGGCCCGGCGGCAGGACGACCTGGCGCGGGAAATAGCGGATCATGTCCTCGGCCGCCTTTTCGGTGGCGTTGGCGTCCTTGTCGTCAACTTCCTCGAGGCTGCCGTCCTCGGTCATCCGCTTGAGCTGGACGCTGATGCGATAAGTCGCCTCCTTGTCGCCAACATTGCTCAGCACGACTTCGGCGGTGCCGCGGTTGTCGATGATCACCCTGGTCGGGGCGACCAGCAGATCACCTTGGGCGCAGGACGGCGCGGCCGCGAGCAATCCGGCGACGGCAAAGACCCCCACGAGTGCGCGAGCGGCGAATTTGGCTTTAAGCGGAAGGCGATACATCGCGGTGTCTCTCTCCTGAACCATTCCCGCCAGAGGGCGGGCGCATCGGTAATTTCCCGTAGGTCCTAGGGTTTCAGGGTTAAGATCGTGCTAACGATGTTTTGCCGATCCAAAGGCAAAGGCCGCACCCGGTTGCCCGGATGCGGCCTTCGAAACACCTCACCGCGAGCGACTGCCCGCGAGAATGGATCGCTTACTGGTAGGCGACGTTCACGTCGAACGTGCCGTTGTAAGTGCCGGCCTGCTGGCCATTGGCAACCGCCAGCGTACCGCCGACGGTGAAGTTGTACGCGCCGCCGGTGAGCGTGCCGGTGGCCGAGCTGAGCGCCAGGCCGGTCACGTTCATCGTGTGGCCCGAGCCGTCCGACAGTGAGGTAGACGTGCTCGGCAGCGAGATGTTGATGTTCGCGCCGGTGTTGCCATTGGCATGCAGAGCCGCCGCGGCCTGGGTGCCGGTGCAGGTCAGCGAGGCCGAGCAAGTGACCGCGCCGGCGGCAGTGATCGCCACGGTGCCGGCGCTCGACGCGGAGATCGTGCCGAAGTTCAGCGGGCTATCCGCATGAAGCTGGAGCGAATCAAGGATCGTCGCGGTAGCGGCGGCCGAAGCAGTGGCCGCATTGGCCGTACCGGCCATGCCCATCGCGGCGACAAGAGCGACGCCCGCGGCGCCGATACGGAACTTGTTGAACATTATCTGGTCCCTTCCAAGCATTTATATTGCCCGCGAGGCACCCCTGTGACCCCGCCGCACGGACCGAGCTTGGCCCGTCCGATAAGGGCTTTTACGTGGTGGGCCGTTCAACCTTTACTTGCGAACGTGGTTAACAACGTAAGAATTTCGCATTAACCCAATCTCTGCAGTTCGGCCCTGCGCGAAAGTAATTCCCTTTAAATTCCGCCGCCTGTGAGCCGCTGGCAAATCAGGTCGAGCTGATCGAGCGTGCGATAGCGGATCGTCACCGCACCTGATCGCGGATCGGCGTCGGTATTTATGCGTACCGGCAAGCCGAGGAATTCCTCCAGGTGGTTCTGGACTGCGGCGATGTCCGCGTTGTCCCCCGGGGGGCCCGGCGCTCTGCGCTCGGCTCCCGTCACCGAGCGGTTCGCAGGTTTGCGCGCCAAACGCTCGACTTCCCGTACCGACAGCCCTTTGGCAACCGCCTCCGCTGCCAGTTCTGCGGCCCGTTCGTGGCCGATCAGCGCGCGGGCGTGCCCCATCGAGAGCCGCCCCGCTTCGAGATGCGCGATCACTTGCTCGGGCAGCGACAAAAGCCGCTGGAGATTGGCGACATGGCTGCGCGATTTTTCGACCAGCCGCGCGATCTCGGCCTGGGTCAGCCCTTCGTCCTCGGCCAGCCGATGATAGGCACGAGCTTCCTCTACAGGATTGAGATCTTCGCGCTGGATGTTCTCGATCAGCGCGATCGCCATCACGTCGCGCTCGCCCAGATCGCGAATTAGTGCTGGAATTTCATGTAGTTGTGCCTTCTGCGCGGCCCTCCAGCGGCGTTCGCCGGCGACCAGTTGATAACCGCCTTCGTACGGCCGGACGATCACCGGCTGGATCACCCCGCGGGTCGCGATCGATCCGGCGAGCTCGTCGAGCGCGGCTTCGTCGAAATGGCGGCGCGGCTGGTTGGGGTGCGGCTTGATTGCCGAGACGGCGAGGTTTGCCAGGCCGCTGCGGGGCGCGCCGGCTTCGGAGCTTCGCGCCGCAGCGCCCCCGGCGTCGATTGGCCGGCCTTGCGTCACCAGCGGCTCTTCGCGCCGCGCCTCGCCCATCAGGGCGCCCAAGCCGCGGCCCAGGCGTCGCGGCGGAAGCTTCGCTTGCGCGCCCGATTTGGTGGGGCCGTCCTGCTCGTTCATGCGGCTTTCCTCCTTTCGGGCAGCCGTCCGATCAGCTCGCGCGCCAAGGCCATGTAGGCGCGGCTACCGGCGCAGCCGTGATCGTAGACCAGCGCCGGCAAACCGTGGCTCGGCGCTTCGGACAGCCGCACATTGCGCGGAATCACCGATTCGAACACCAGATTGCCAAGGCATTCGCGCACGTCGTCGGCAACCTGGTCGGTCAAGCGATTGCGCCGATCGAACATCGTCAGTGCAACGCCGACGATGCCCAGTTCGGCGTTGAACAGCTGCTGCACCCGTTCGACTGTCTGCAACAGCTGGCTGAGCCCTTCGAGCGCGAAGAATTCGCATTGCAACGGAACCAGCAGAGTATCGGCAGCGGTCAGCGCGTTCAGCGTGAGCAATCCGAGCGACGGGGGGCAATCGATGAAGCAGATTTCGTGGGCACGGTGGCCGTCCAGCGCCGCCCGCAGGCGGCCGGTGCGGTCGTCGATCCCGACCAGCTCGACTTCGGCTCCGCTGAGATCGACCGTGGCAGGGATCACGTCGAGCCCGGGGATGGCGGTCGGAACGATCGCTTCGGGAAGCGCTGCATCCCCCATCAACACGTCGTAACTCGACACCCGGCGTTGCGGCGCGTCGATCCCGATGCCGGTCGAGGCGTTTCCTTGCGGATCGAGGTCGATCAGCAGCGTTTTCCAGCCGGTTGCCGCCATCGCGGTCGCGATATTGATCGCGGTGGTGGTTTTGCCCACTCCGCCCTTCTGGTTTGCGATAGCTATGCGGATCACGCGCTTCGCCTCACTTTTTCCGATCTGGACGGCGCAAGGCGGCCCACGATGATCCCGGCTTCGGATTGGGTACGCGATTGTTCCACGTGGAACAGCCGGCGTTTCGATTCGGGTAATTCGGCCAATTCCTGCGCCGCCGACTGCCCCTTCGGCAACAGCCACAAGGTGCCTGCTGTGGAAAATCGGCCGGATAACTCAAGCAGCTCGGGCAGCGGCGCAAAAGCCCGTGCCGAAATGATACGGGCAGCGAAGCTTTCCACCAACTCGAGGCGTTTGCCGATCACCCGGCAATGCTCGAGCTTCAGTTCGCGGCACGCATATTCGAGCCAATCGGCCCGTTTGCGGCGCGATTCAATGAGGCAAACATCGAACGCGGGCGCCAACGCCGCGATCACCAGCCCGGGAAATCCAGCACCGGTTCCCAGATCGAGCCACGGGCCGCTCGTTCCACGTGGAACAAAAGTCAGCAATTGCGCACTATCGGCAACGTGTCGGCGCCAAATATCGGGCAGCGTCGCGGCAGAAACCAGGTTTTGGCGCTGGTTTTCGGCGCGAAGCATCGCCACCAAGCGATCGAGCCGCGCGATCGCTGGCGGATCGGCCAAGCCGGCCACATACGCTCGGGCTTGCTCCTCGCTGGCAATCATGCAGCTTCCGCGAGGTGGCGCCGGGCAAACACCAGCACCGCAGCGAGCGCGGCAGGAGTTATTCCAGGTACGCGGCCGGCGGCCGCCAGACTGACAGGCCGCGCGCCTTCCAGCCGCTCGATCATCTCGCGCGAGAGCCCGGGCACCGACGCGAAGGGAAAGGCCGCACCCAATGGAATGCCGTCACTCGCGCGCAACTCCCGCAATTCCGCATCCTGCCGCGCCAAATAGGGCGCGTAAGCCGCATCTTCGGCCACTTCCTGCGCAACGTCGCTGGCAGGGTCGACCGTCTCGGGTAGCCATGGAGTGAGATTGTCGAGTTCGACACCGCCAAACCGCAACCATTCGCGAATCGTGCGCCGTGCGCCGTCGCCCCGGACCCCGAGGCCGGCGCTCACCAACGCTGAGGCCGCAATCTCGGTTTCGAGCGCCTCTGCCCAACGGAGGCGAATTTCCTCGCGGCGATCGAACCATTCCCGCCGCTCTTCTCCGACGCAGGCCGACGCGATGGCCAGCGGCGTCAGGCGGGTCGACGCATTGTTGGCGCGCAGCCGCAGGCGATATTCGGCGCGCGCGGTGAGCATCCGATACGGCTCCGACACTCCATGGAGCGTCAGGTCGTCGATCATCACGGCGATGTAGCTGTTCGCGCGGTTGAGCGCGGGAGCCGATTTGCCCAGCACTGCCGCCGCGGCGTTAGCGCCGGCGACAAGTCCTTGCGCCGCGGCCTCCTCGTAGCCAGTGGTGCCGTTGATCTGTCCGGCGCAGAACAGGCCGGGGATGGCGCGTACTTCCAGGCTGGGGGCGAGCGCGCGCGGATCGATATGATCGTACTCGACCGCGTAGCCAGGCACCGCCATTTCCACCCGCTCGAGCCCCTCCATTGTACGCAGCATCTCGAGCTGGGCCTCGGCCGGCAGCGAAGTGCTGATCCCGTTGGGATAGACGAGATGGGTGCGAAGCCCCTCCGGCTCGAGGAACACCTGATGCCCGTTGCGGTCGGCGAAGCGATGGATCTTGTCCTCGATCGACGGGCAATAGCGCGGTCCGCGGCCGCCGATCGCGCCCGAAAACAGCGGCGAGCGGTGGAGATTGGCCCGGATGACATCGTGGCTCCGGGGGTTTGTCCGGGTGACGGCGCAGAACACCTGGCGGTTCGTGCGGACACCGGTCATCGGCGACATCGTCCACGGCTCCGTGTCCGATGGCTGCTCGGCCAGTCGCGCCCAGTCGATCGTGCGCCCGTCCAGCCGGGGCGGAGTACCGGTCTTCAGCCGGGCCAACGGCAACTTCGCCTCGCGCAGTTGCGCCGCCAGCCGCTGAGCCGGAGCCTCGCCGATCCGCCCGCCGGCGATCCGCTCCTCGCCGCGAAACAGAGAGCCCCCAAGGAAAGTGCCGGTAGCGAGCACTACCGCGCGCGCCGGCAGGCGGGTGCCGTCAGCCAGCATCAGGCCGAGCGCCCTTCCCCGATCGATCAGCAACCCAGCCGCTTCGCCCTCGATCAGCGCGAGATTGGCGTGCCGGCGCAGCATTTGCTGGATCGCGGTCTTGAACAGCGTGCGATCGGCCTGCACGCGCGGCCCCCAGACCGCGCTGCCTTTCGAACGGTTGAGCATCCGGTAATGGATCGCCGCAGCGTCGGCCGCACGAGCGATGAGTCCGTCGAATGCATCGACCTCGCGCACCAGATGGCCCTTTCCGAGCCCGCCGATTGCCGGATTGCAGCTCATCGCGCCGATTGCGGTGAGATCGAAAGACACCAGACCGACGCGCGCGCCCATCCGCGCAGCGACCGCCGCCGCTTCGCAGCCCGCGTGGCCGCCGCCGACAACAAGAATATCGAAGCTTGGCATGCGCCCGCGATACAGAAGCGCGCGATTCCGGTCAAAGCTTAGAGATGTTCCACGTGAAACATCACTTCCCGATGCAAAAGCGGCCGAACAACGCGTCGAGCATGTCCTCGGTCGCGGCGCGCCCGGTGAGCCGATCGAATGCCAGCCGAGCCACACGCAGTTGCTCGGCGATCAGCAGCGGGTCCTGCTGTCCTTCCACTCCGTTCAAGGCATCCGCCGCGTCGCCAAGCAACGCGCGTTGCCGGGCGTTGAGCGCCGTCTCGCCCGGCTTGGGCATCGCGTCGCGCGCCCTTGCCACCAGCGCCAGCTTGAGTTCGGTAACCCCTTCGCCCGTAACCGCCGAGACCCTGAACTTTGGGTTGGCCTTGCGCGCATGATCCGTCCGATCGATCTGCGGCTCGATCTCCCAGGCGCCGGCAGGCCCTTCGCCCTCGCTGCCGAGCCAAAGCACGACGTCGGCTCGTTCGAGCTCGTTCTTCGCTCGATCGATGCCGATCGCTTCGACCGGGCCCGCGCCGGCTTCGCGCAAGCCGGCGGTGTCGACGAAGCTGAACGGTACGCCGCCGATCGCCACCGGCCGCACCAGGACATCGCGCGTCGTCCCCGCCGCCGGCGTGACGATGGCAGCTTCATGATCGATCAACGTATTGAATAGAGTAGATTTTCCAGCGTTCGGCGGCCCGCCGAGGGCGACTCGGAAACCCTCGCGCAAAGTCTCGGCATGTGGCGCGGCCAACTGGAGGGCGATTTCCTGTTGCAAGGCGCCGATCCGGCTCGGGAACTCGCGCGACAGGCCCGCCACATCCCCTTCATCGTCGAAGTCGAGCACCGCTTCCACCGCCGCCGACAACGCAAGCAGCCTCTCGCGCCATTTGTCGACGCGGCGCGAGAACGCCCCGCCTGCCATTTCCAGCGCAGCGCGACGCTGGAGTTCGGTTTCCGCCGCCAGCAAATCGGCGAGACCTTCCGCCTCGGCGAGATCGAGCCGGCCGTTGGCAAACGCGCGGCGGGTGAATTCGCCGGCCTCGGCCCGGCGCAAATCCCGGAGGGCTCCCAACGCCGCTTCGACCGCACCAATCACCGCGCGCCCGCCATGGAGGTGGAATTCCGCGATGTCTTCGCCGGTCGTGGTATCGGGGGCCGGAAACCACAGCACCAGCGCACGGTCGAGCAATGCCCCCTCGGCATCGCGCAGCGTGCGCAAGCTCGCCCGGCGCGGTTCGGGGCGTGCTCCGCCGAGCGCCTCCAGCGCTGCCCCGGCGCCGGGGCCACTGACCCGCAACACCGCGACGCCCGCGGGCGGCGGGCCGCTCGAAAGCGCAAAGATCGTGTCCATCGAATGCTGTTAGCGCAGAGCGCGCACCGCGTCAGCGCCGCCGATCAATCCTCGTCCTCGGGATGGCGCGGCTTCGCTTTGCCGCCCCCGCTGAAGCCGCCACTGTTTTCCATGAAATTCTGGAACATCTTGAGCCCCATCTGGCCCATCGGAGCGATCTGCTTGGCAAACTCTTGCAGCTGGTCGACGTTGGAAACCCCTTTCATCGCCCTGGCGATGCCGTCGACATAAGCGGCATTGGCCTTCTCCACGTCAGGCAGTCCCATGAACCGGCGCGCCTCCTCGGGCGTGCAATCGATCTCGATCTGGACCTTCATCGGGCGAAACTCCCTGTTTCGTCGTTCCCCAGATGAGTTGGACGCAACGAGCCGAGGTTACAAGCCCGTTTCAAATCCTTGGCAAATCACGCTGCAACGCCATACGCTGACAAGAAGCCGATTCCGCTCGAGAGGATTCCCCACCATGCCCACCAACATCACGATCCCCGCGCTCGACGGCGAAGGCGCGGTCCCGGCCTACTGCGCCCGCGCCCAGGCGGGCCCACGCGCCGCGATCGTCGTCATTCCGGAAATCTTCGGCGTGAACGAGGGCATCAAGGCGAAATGCGACGCCTGGGCCGATCTCGGCTATCTCGCGCTCGCGCCGGACATCTTCTGGCGCTTCGCTCCGGGGGTCGAGCTCGACCCGGATGTCGAGGCTGAGTTCAACCAAGCCATTGCCAACATGCAGCAATTCTCCGCCGACGACGGCGTGAAGGACATCGAAGCCTGCATCAAGTTCATCCGCGGCGAGCAACACGTCGCGAAAGTCGGCGTGGTCGGCTTCTGCCTCGGCGGGCGCCTCGCCTACATGGCCGCCGCGCGCACCGACGCGGATGCGAGCGTCGGCTACTACGGAGTCATGATCGACCAGATGCTGGGCGAAGCGCATGCCATCGCGCGGCCGCTGCTGCTGCACGTGCCCACGGCGGATCATTTCGTTGGCCCGGACGCGCAGAAGGCGATGCACGAGGCGCTCGATCCGCATCCACGGGTCACGCTCTACGACTATCCGGGGCTCGACCACGGCTTTGCCGCCAGCTCGGGCAGCCGCAGGAACGAGGAAGGCGCGCGGCTGGCCGACCGGCGCACCGAGGAGTTCTTCGCGGAAAACCTGGGGTAAGGGCGGCGCGGAGCCGCCCTTGCCTTACTGGTTCATCGTCGCGAAAAAGTCCTCGTTGGTTTTCGAATCCTTCATCTTGTCGAGCAGGAATTCCATCGCGTCGACGGTGCCCATCTGCATCAGGATGCGGCGCAGGACCCACATTTTCGAGAGCTTGTCCTTCTCGACCAGCAGCTCTTCCTTGCGGGTGCCGCTCTTGCCGACGTCGAGCGCCGGGAAGATGCGCTTGTCGGCGACCTTGCGGTCGAGCACGATCTCGGAGTTGCCGGTGCCCTTGAACTCTTCGAAGATCACTTCGTCCATCCGGCTGCCGGTGTCGATCAGCGCGGTGGCGATGATCGAGAGCGAACCGCCTTCCTCGATGTTGCGCGCGGCGCCGAAGAAGCGCTTCGGGCGCTGCAGGGCGTTCGCGTCGACGCCGCCGGTGAGGACCTTGCCGCTGCTCGGCACCACCGTGTTGTAAGCGCGGCCCAGGCGGGTGATCGAATCGAGCAGGATCACCACGTCCTTCTTGTGCTCGACCAGGCGCTTGGCCTTTTCGATAACCATTTCAGCCACTTGCACGTGACGCGAAGCGGGCTCGTCGAACGTCGAGGAAATCACCTCGCCGTTGACCGAGCGCTGCATGTCGGTGACTTCCTCAGGCCGCTCGTCAACCAGCAGGACGATCAGGAACACCTCGGGGTGGTTGTCGGTGATCGCCTTGGCGATGTTCTGCATCAGCACCGTCTTGCCGGTGCGCGGCGGCGCGACGATCAGCGCGCGCTGACCTTTGCCCTGCGGCGAGATGATGTCGATCACCCGCGCGGACTTGTCCTTCACCGTCGGATCGAAGGTGTCGAGGTTCAGCTTCTCGTCCGGATAGAGCGGGGTGAGGTTGTCAAAATTGGTCCGGTGACGCACCGCGTCGGGATCGTCGTAATTGACGCTGGTGAGCTTGGTCAGCGCGAAGTAGCGCTCGCCGTCCTTGGGTGCGCGGATCTCGCCTTCGACCGTGTCGCCGGTGCGCAGGCCCCATTTGCGGACCTGGTTGGGCGAAACGTAGATGTCGTCGGGGCCGGCAAGGTAGTTCGCTTCGGGGCTGCGGAGGAAGCCGAAGCCGTCCTGCAGAACCTCGATCGTGCCGAGGCCGACGATTTCCTCGCCATCTTCGGCAACTTCGCGCAAAATCGCGAACATCAGGTCCTGCCGGCGCATCGTCGACGCGCCTTCGACTTCGAATTCCTCGGCCATCTCGACCAGTTCGGCCGGCGTCCGCTTTTTCAGTTCTTTCAGGTGCATGATTGGTATTCCAATGGGAAATCAGGTGGATGCCGGCAGGTCGAGGGGCTTGGGGAAAGCGGACCTTGCCGCCACGGATGGCGGCCTCAGCCGGATGCAGTTGATGTAGGCGCGAGGTGCGCGCGCGTCAATTCGGGAATCGGCGCGGTTGCGATCAGAAGGGCTTCACCACCGCCAGAATCACGATCACCGCCACGGCGATGCCCGGGACTTCGTTCAACAGTCGCAGGGTCTTACCCGTCAGCGTGCGTTCGCCCCGCGCAAGCTTTTTCGCATAGCCCACCAGCCAGCCGTGATAGCCGCTGAGCAGCAGCACGAAGAGCAGCTTGAGCTGGAGCCATCCCGCGGCGAACGCACCGCTCTGCCACGCAAGCAACGCGCCCAGCACCCAGACGACGACGATCGAGGGGTTGAGGATGATCTTGACCAGCTTGCGTTCGCGCTCAATCCAGCGCGCGTTTTCAGCGGAATCGGCGGGTGCTTCCTGGTGATAGACGAACAGCCGCGGCAGCATGAACAGCCCGGCCATCCAGAAGATCACGAAGATGATGTGTCCGGCCTTCAGCCAATAATAGATCATGCCCAGCGCTTCCTGCATGACGCGGCTCTATCGCAAGCGCGCGCGAAATTCACCCCTGCCAGCTTCGAATCCGCTCGACCAGCCGCGCGACGTGCTCGATCGGAGTATGCTGGCCGATCCCGTGACCGAGGTTGAACACATGCGGGCGATCGGCGAAAGCATCGAGAATCCGGCCCGCCTGCCGCTCGAGCCCGGCCCCGCCAGCAAGCAGCAGCAACGGATCGAGATTGCCTTGCACGGGCAGGCCCGCCGGCAGCGTGCGGGCGGCCCACACAGGGTCGATCGTCTCGTCGAGCCCGATTGCGTCCGCTCCGGTTTCCCGCGCATAGGCAACCAGCTTCTCGCCCGCGCCCTTCGGAAAGCCGATCACCGGCACGCCTGGATGGCGCTCGCGGATCCGCCGCACGATCTCGGCCGTCGGGGCGATCACCCAGCGTTCGAACTCGGTGGGCGCCAGGCTGCCCGCCCAGCTGTCGAACACCTGCACCGCCTCGGCTCCGGCCGCGATCTGGCCCGAAAGGTAGTCGACGGTGACTTCCACGATTGCCGCGACGATGGCGGCGAACGCGGCCGGATCGCGATAGGCGATCTCGCGCGTGACGTGCTGGTCGCGGCTGCCTTCGCCCGCGACCATGTAAGTCGCCACGGTCCACGGCGCGCCGGCAAACCCGAGCAACGTCTGGGCCCTACCGAGCTCGGCTTTGACCAGCCGCACGGTCTCGTAGATCGGCGCCAACCGTGCGGGCACCGCGTTCAGCTCGGCCAGCGAACGATCGACCAGCCGCGGCGACAGCCGAGGACCTTCGCCTTCGAGAAACGCGAGGCCCTGCCCCATCGCATGAGGCACGATCAGGATGTCGGAAAACAGGATCGCCCCGTCGAACCCGAACCGCCGCAACGGCTGGAGAGTGATCTCGGCCGCCGCCGGGCTGTCGTACACCAGCTCCAGGAACCCGCCCTTGCTCGCGCGCAGCTCGCGATATTCGGGCAGATAGCGGCCCGCCTGGCGCATCAGCCAGAGCGGGCGGGGCTTCACATTGGCGCCGTGCAGCGTGTCGAGCAGGGGTCCGGGCATCGCGCGAAGGGT
Organism: Sphingomonadaceae bacterium; assembly: GCA_036384795.1. Lineage (GTDB taxonomy): Bacteria > Pseudomonadota > Alphaproteobacteria > Sphingomonadales > Sphingomonadaceae > Andeanibacterium. The sequence continues at coordinate 65,215 of DASVLP010000070.1, forward strand.
TCAATCCAATAAAATAAATGATTCTAAGATAAGGATTATGTGTTCTGTTGGCCCTGTGGAAAGCGGGGACAGCGCGCCCTTGCCCGAATTCTCCCGCCGTGAACAGGTCTCGCCGCGATCCGACTCGTGCTCGCGGCCGGTCAAGCGGAAGCTTTCCCCGTTGTCCCCCACCTGTCGAAAACCCGCCCGGCCTGTCCACAGCGTGCCGGCCGACGCGCGGGTAACGGGGAGCGAATGTCCCATCGAACTTGTCCGGCAAAAGCTCCCGTGGTTTATGCCGGCAATTGTCCACAAGCGACGGAACGCTCGTCACCTCCCGCGATGACCCGACTTCACCTTCATCTGCTCTCGGACTCGACCGGCGAAACGCTCGAGATGATCGCCAAGGCCGCGCTCGCGCAGTTCGACGGGGCCGAGGTGATCCGGCATTTCTGGCCGATGGTCCGCTCGCAGCAGCACCTTGACCGGATTTTCGCCGAGCTTTCCACCAATCCGGGCCTGGTGCTCTACACCCTGGTCAATCCGGAGATCCGCCGGCGGCTGGCGGATCATTGCCGCGCGCTCGGGCTTCCGGCGGTCGACGCGCTCGACCAGGTCACGCTCGCGCTCGAAAGCCAGCTCGGCCAGCAGGCGCACGGCCGCCCCGGCCGGCAGCATACGATGGACGAGGCTTATTTTGCACGCGTCGACGCGATCCATTTCACCATCGCGCACGACGACGGGGTGCTGTGGGAAGATTGGGAAGAAGCCGATATCGTGCTCGCGGGCGTGTCGCGCACGTCGAAGACCCCGACCAGCATCTACCTCGCCAATCGCGGCTACCGGGTCGCCAACATCCCCCTGGTGATGGAAAGCCCGCCGCATTCCTCGCTGTTCGGCTTGCGCCATCCGCTGGTGGTCGGGCTGACGACCGCGCCCAAGCGGTTGATCGAAATCCGCCGCAACCGGCTGCTGTCGCTCAACCAGACCACCGAGACGTCGTACGTCGACGAGGAGCGGGTGGAGAAAGAAGTCCAGTTCGCGCGGCGGATTTTCTCGGACAACGGCTGGCCGGTGATCGACGTGACCCGGCGCTCGATCGAGGAGACCGCCGCGGCGATCATCCGGTTGATCACCGAGCATGAGCCGGCGACAGGAGAAGCGGCGTGATCGTGCTGGCCTCGAAAAGCGCGTCGCGAAGGACGATGCTCGGTGCCGCGGGGGTCGAATTCGAAGCGCGCCCGGCCTCGATCGATGAGCGCGCGCTCGAGGCGAGCTTGGGCGATGCCCATCCGGCCGACGTCGCGCTCGCTCTCGCCGAGGCGAAGGCCCTCTCGGTCGAAGGCCGCGGGCGGCCGGTGCTCGGAAGCGATTCGGTGGTCTCGGTCGAGGGGGTACGGTTCAACAAGCCGGCCAGCCGGGCGCAGGCGGCCGAGCACCTGCGGTTCTTCTCGGGCAAGACGATGGAATTGCACTCGGCCGCGGCGATCGCGCTCGGCGGGCATCTGCGCTGGATGCACGTTGCGGTTGCGCGGCTTGAAGTGCGCGATCTGTCGGAAGATTTCATCGAACGCTATCTTCTCGCCGAATGGCCCGAAGTGAGCCAATGCGTCGGCGTGTTTCGCATCGAGGCGCTCGGGGTCCAGCTGTTCGAGAGCATCGACGGCGACATGTTCACGGTCCTCGGCATGCCGCTATTGCCGGTGCTCGGCGCGTTGCGCGAGCTCGAGGAACTGCCGGTGTGACCCAGACTTACGCCGAAGTGATCGGCGACCCGATCACGCAATCGAAATCTCCGGCGATCCACCATTACTGGCTCGAAAAGCTCGGAACCGATGTCGAATATCGCGCCGAACATGTAACCTCGAGTCAGCTTGAGAGTTATGTTGAATCGCGCCGTAACGATGCCGAATGGCGCGGTTGCAATGTGACGATGCCGCATAAACAGGCGGTGATCGCTTTCCTCGACCGGCTCGACCCGCTCGCCGCCCGGATCGGTGCGGTCAACACGATCGTGCGCGAGGCCGACGGTGCTGTTACGGGTTACAACACCGATGTCGGAGGCTTCCTCGAGCCGCTTCGGGGCTTGCTCGAGCGCCGGCATTTGTTCCGCATGGCGCGCGTGCTCGGTACCGGGGGGGCCGCCCGGGCGATCGTTGCCGCGCTTGCGCAAGAGCATTTCGTGATCGTGCTCGCCGGCCGCGACCCGGCAAAGGCGCGCGCGCTGCTCGACGAACTCGATCCGGGCGGCGAGCATCACGCCGCCTCGCTCGACCATTTCGCCGGGTCCACCGACTTTGCGTTCGACGACCGCGCCGGCTGCCTCGACCTCGTGGTCAACGCGAGCCCGCTCGGGATGGCCGGGCAGCCGCCGCTGGCGCTGGATTTCAGCCATGTCCCGCCCGGCAGCGTGGTTTACGATATCGTCACCCACCCGGCGGATACCGAATTGCTCAAGGCCGCGCGTGCCGCGGGATTTCGCACCATCGACGGACTTTCGATGCTGATCGGGCAAGCCGCGGCGGCATTCGAGAAATTCTTCGGCCGAGCGCCGCCGCGCGAGCCGGGCGACGCGGAACTGCGCGAGCGGCTGACGGCATGAGCCGTCCGTTCATCCTCGGCCTCACCGGGTCGATCGGAATGGGCAAGTCGACGGTGGCGCAGATGTTTCGCGAGCTCGGCGTGCCGGTGTTCGATGCCGATGCCGAGGTGCGCCGCCTCCAGGGGCCGGGCGGCGCGCTGCTGCCCGCGATCGAAGCCGCGTTCCCGGGCACGACCGGTCCGCACGGCGTCGACCGCGACGAGCTCGGCAGGATCGCGTTCCACGATTCTTCGGCGATGGCGCGGCTCGAAGGAATCGTCCACCCGGCCGTTGCGGCGGGGCGCCGGGCGTTCCTGATCGAGCACGCCGGCCGGGCGCTGGTCGTGTTCGATATTCCGCTGTTGTTCGAGAAGGGCGGCGCCGACGAGGTCGACGCGGTGGCCGTGGTTTCGGCGGCACCGGAGATCCAGCGCGAGCGGGTGCTGGCGCGGCCGGGGATGTCCCCCGAACGGTTTGCCGCCGTCCTCGCGCGCCAATTGCCCGATGCCGAAAAGCGCGTGCGCGCGGATTACGTGATCGACACGGGCGTCGCGCTCGAAGAAACCCGCCGCGCTGTCACCGCGCTCGTCGAAAATCTGACGAGATGACGCCCCACCCACTTGCCAGCACCTTGCGCTGATTCGATATTGCCGACGATGAGAGAGATCGTTTTCGATACCGAAACCACTGGCCTTGACCCCGTCTCGGGCGACAGGATCGTGGAGTTCGGCTGCATCGAGATGGTCAACCGGGTGCCCACCGGCCGCACGTTTCACGCCTATTTCAATCCCGATCGCACGATGCCCCCGGGGGCCGAGGCGGTCCACGGCCTCAGCGATGCGTTTCTTGCCGACAAGCCGCGGTTCCACGAGAGCGTGGAACAACTGCTGGAGTTCCTGGAGGATTCGCCGCTGGTCGCGCACAACGCCTCATTCGATTTCGGCTTCCTCAACGCCGAGCTTGCGATCTGCGGGCTCGGGCCGGTCAGCGAGGCGCGAATGGTCGATACGCTGGCGATCGCCAAGCGCCGCCATCCGGGAGCCAAACATTCGCTCGATGCGTTATGTACCCGTTATGGGATCGATCGCAGTCACCGCACCAAGCACGGTGCCCTCCTCGACGCCGAACTGCTTGCGCAAGTCTACGTCGAGCTCACCGGCGGCCGGCAGATCGGGCTCGAGCTCGCCGGCAGCGACCGCACCGAAATCGTCGAAATGGCGCGGGTTACCCGCCGGGAACGCGCGTTCCGCGTCGCCCGGCCGCACCGCGCCAGCGAAGCCGAGCTCGCGCGGCACGCCGAATTCCTCAAGACGATCCAATCCCCGCTTTGGCTCGGCTGACGCGCTCGGCCCGGCGGCGGAACTCAGCAGGAGAACGCGATAGATGGAAACCCGCGTATCAGGCCATCAGGTCGAAACCGGCTCTGCTCTGCAGGAACACGCTTCCGAGCGGGTCGCTGCGATCGTGGAGAAATATTTCAGCCAGGCGCTCTCGTCGCAGGTAACTTTCGGCAAGGCACCGACCCATGCCTTCACTTGCGACATCGTGCTCCACGTGATGCAGGGGCTGATCCTGAAATCGCACGCCGAGGCCCACGATGCGCACCAGGCGCTCGACGGCGCGGCGGACAAGATCGACAAGCAATTGCGGCGCTACAAGCGGCGGCTCAAGGGCCGCCACGAGCAAACCGCCTATGCCGTCCGCGAAGAAGACGCCGCCTACACGGTGTTCGCCGCCGAGGAACCCGAAGCCGAAGTCGAAAGCGAAGCGCCGCTGGTGATCGCCGAGACCCGCGTCGACATTCCCGTCACCACCGTTTCCGATGCGGTGATGATGCTCGATTTGCGGCACACCAATGCGCTGTTCTTCAAAAATGCTGGAACCGGGAGGCATAATATGGTCTACCGCCGCGACGATGGGTCGATCGGCTGGGTCGAACCGTCCTGAACCTGACGCGGGGCGATCAGCAATGGTTGCCTGAATGTGCGGTATGATGAATTTGGCGGGATTTTTCGCCTGTACCGCCGACGTCTCGCCGTCGCGCCAGCATCCCTGGACCGAATCAACCCTTTGCTAGTTGAAGAGTGATGACATCGCTGTTTTCCCTGCGCCCCGATGCGGTCGGAACCATCAAGGCCGAAACCAAGCACCAGATTCTCGAGCTTCTGGCGCAGCGCTTCGCCGAGACCTACCAGCTCGACGCCGCCGAGGTGCTGGAGCGGCTCGAAGAGCGTGAGCGGCTTGGCAGCACCGGCTTCGGCCGGGGCGTGGCGATCCCCCATGCGCGGGTCACCGGGATCAAGCGACCGGTCGCCGCGTTGCTGCGGCTGGCGGTGCCGGTCGAGTACGATGCGGCCGACGCGATGCCCGTCGACCTGGTGTTCGGCCTGCTGTCGCCGGAAAACGCCGGGGTCGCCCATCTCCATGCGCTGGCGGCGATATCGCGGCTGGTCCGCGACGAACGGATGCACGAAGCGTTCAACAGCGCGAAGGACGCGGATGCGCTCTATGCGCTGTTGACCAATGCCACGGACCGCGACGCTGCCTGATTCGCGCGCGGAGGCCGCGGCTGACCCGGACGATGCCGCCTCCTTGCATTATCGCGCGCTCGAACGGCTCTATGCCGCGGCGCCGATCAATGCGCTGTTCCCCTCGCGCCTGGCGATCACCGGCAGCGGCACCGCGCGGATCGAGTTCGAGGTCGGCGAGCCGGTTCATCACGCGGCCGGCGCGGCACACGGCACGATCTATTTCAAGATGCTCGACGATGCGGCGTTCTATGCCGCAAACAGCCTGGTTACCGATCGTTTCCTGCTGACCACCGGATTCAACCTCAACTTCACCGCGCCGATTCGCGCCGGGCAGGTGGTTGCGACCGGGCGCTGGCTCAGCGGCAAGCGCCGGGTGTTCGTCGCCGAGGCGCAACTGGCGGACGCCGCGGGCGAGATCATCGGCCGCGGGACCGGCACGTTCATGCGCTCGCACATCCCGCTCGCGGGGCTGCCCGGCTATGCCGGCTGAGCGATGGAGGAGCGGCTTCCCGCCCATCTCGAGGTCGCGGGGCTGATCCGCGCGGTAGAAGCCGCGGGCGGGTTCGCGACGGTTATCGAAAAAGGTGAACGTGACGCAGGGACGATCCTCGTGATCTGTTGCCAAAACGGCACAAACGCGCGGCTTTACGAGCGCATGCCGCAGCTCGACGGGAGCCGCAAATGGAGCCTTGTTCGCACCCAAGACCTTGAAAAGGCGCGAGAATTCATCGAATATTACGAGCGCCGCAAACGCCAGGACAGCGATCTCTGGGTCATCGAACTGGACGTCGCCGATGGTGAACGGTTCATCGGATTGGGCGCGACCAACGGTTGACATCCCCTGAGGCGGATTTAGTTCGCCGCCCACTTCCAATGCGAGGGCGGGCAGTCCGGCAAACCGGCCGGCTGGCAAGCGCGCAGACGGGGAGCGGCCGGCAGGCCTGTTTGTCTTTTGACCGAGGTCGACGTCAGTCTGCCGTTCCGGTCATGGCCTGCGTTCGGGTTCGCTCACCGCCCAGAAGACCTAGTTGATGAGTCGCAAGACCCGGCAAGCCGGCGCAGTCGCGCTGGCGGCTATGCTGCTGTTTACGATTGCCGGAGCCAATGGTTCCGGCGCGCGCGCCGAGGAGTTCTCGACGGGCGCCAGGGCTGATCCGACCACATCCGAAGCTCTCGCCGGCGGCGTGCAGTTCGTGTCGCACGCGGTGGTCCAGCCCCTGCCTGGAGAGCTGCGGAACGACGGCACCGCGATATCGGCCGACAGCGCCGACACGCTCGCGGACCTGGTCGACGACATGCCGACCGATGGCGAAATGTCGAAAGACATGAGCTGCCTTGCCGATGCGATCTATTTCGAGGCGCGCGGCGAGCCGCTCAAGGGCCAGCTCGCGGTCGGCGGCGTGATCATCAATCGCGCCGAGAGCGGACGCTTCCCCTCGAGCTATTGCGGCGTCGTGTACCAGCCGGGGCAATTCTCGTTCGTCCACGACGGGCATATCCCCGAGATCGACGATTCCTCGCCCGCCTGGCGCAGGGCCAAGGCGATCGCCAGGATCGCGCACGAGCGCTTGTGGGACAATCCGGTCAAAGGCGCGCTGTTCTTCCACGCCGCCTCGGTCAGCCCGGGCTGGGGCCGAACCCGCGTGGCGCAAGTCAGCCATCACGTGTTCTACCGCTGAGCGGCGGCGGCCCGCGCGGCGCTCAGTCGCGCAGCTCGACCCACACGGGGGCGTGGTCGCTGGCCTTTTCCCGGCCGCGGTAGTCCTTGTCGACGCCGGCCGCGATCAGGCGATCGGCGGCCTGGGGCGAGAGCAGCAGGTGATCGATGCGGAAGCCGTGGCCGCGCTGCCACGCGCCGGCCTGATAGTCCCAGAAAGTCCACACTCCGCCGCGCGGGTTGAGCGTGTCGAGCGCGTCGGTCCAGCCGTCGTTGAGAATGCGGAAATAGGCATCGCGCGATTCGGGCTGCATCAGCGCGTCGTGCTGCATCGCCCTCACCGACCACACGTCCTTGTCCTCGGGAATGACGTTGAAGTCGCCCAGCGCGACGGCGGGGATCTCCAGCGCCTTCAACCGCGCGAGCCGATCGCGCAGCCGCTTCATCCAGGCGAGCTTGTAGTCGAACTTGGGCCCCGGCTGCGGGTTGCCGTTCGGCAGGTAGAGGTTGCACACCCGCACGCCGCCGACGTCCGCTTCGAGATAGCGCGAATGATCGTCCTGCGGGTCGCCGGGCAGGCCGCGCTGGCGCTCGACCGGCTGGACGCCGTCGGCGAGGATGGCGACGCCGTTGAAGCCCTTCTGGCCGTGCCAGACCGCCTTGTAGCCGAGCTTCTCGAACTCCTCGGCCGGGAACGTCTCGTCGGACGACTTGATCTCCTGCAGGCACGCAACCGCCGGGCGCCGTTCCTCGAGCCACTCGAGCAACCGCGGCAGCCGCGCCTTCACCCCGTTGATGTTGAAGCTCGCGATCCGCACGCGCGGGTCAGATCCCGAAGCTCGAACCGCAGCCGCAGCCCGATGCCGCGTTCGGATTTTCGACCTTGAACGCCGCCCCGCCGAGCGATTCGACGAAATCGACGGTGCTGCCGCCGACCAGGCCGAGGCTCACCGGATCGACCAGCAGCTTGACCCCGTCGGTTTCCGAGACGTTGTCGTCGAGTTCGGGCGTATCGGCGAGATCGAAGCGATACTGGAACCCAGAGCAGCCGCCGCCTTCGACCGAAAGCCGCAGGATCGCGGGCTTCTTCTGCCGTTCGGCGATCCATGCGATCCGCTTCGCGGCCGCAGGCGTGAGAGTGAGCGTGGCGGTCATCGTGCCGATGTAGGCGGGCCGGCCCCGCTGCTCAAGACGGCGGGCTCACGCCGTCTGGATATATTCGCGCATCTGCTCGGCTTCGGCCTCGATCATGTCGATCCGGTATTTGACGAGGTCGCCGATCGAGACGAACCCGACCAGCTCGCCCTCGTGCTCGACCGGCAAGTGGCGGATGCGCCGCCGGGTCATCAGCGACAGCGCCTCGAACACGCCGGTTTCGGGACCGACCGTTATCGCCGGCGCGGTCATCACTTCGCCCACCCGCCGGTCAAGGCCGCTCGCACCGTCGCGCGCCACGCAATAGAGCAGGTCGCGTTCGGAAAAGATTCCGGCGAGGCTGCCTTCCTGGAGCACCGGCATCGCGCCGATCCGCCGATCGGCGAGGACGCGCGCCGCTTCCTCGACGGTCTCGCTCGCCTGGCAGGTGAATATCTCGCGCTCGCGGGCCCCGATCACCTTGGCAATCGTCATGGCATTCTCCCAACTGCTGTCGTTGGCCGAATTATGCCACAGTGCGGCGCTCCGGGCCAAATCGGGTTTGCCAAGCGCCGGGGCGAGGCGCATCAGGCGCGCGATGGTCCCCCGTTCTCCGCTCGACGATCCGCAGAACGCCGCCCACGCCTGGAGGCGGTTCCGCCGCCTGATGGGCTGGTCGGCGGTCGCGGCGGTGGTGGTGGCGACGCTCGTGCTGGTCGGAATCTACTTCTGGCTCGGGCGGGTCTCGATCCACATCTACATCGCCACCGCGCTCGGCATAATATTCCTGGTTCTGCTGACGGCGGCGCTGATGGGGCTGATGTTCCTGTCGAGCGGAACCGGGCACGACCAGGCGATCGTCAATCCGCTGGAGGACGAAGACGTCCTGAAGTGAAGCCGGCCGGTCAATCGGCCGGGTAGAGGCGAAATTCCTCGACCGGCTGGCCGCCGATCAGGTGTTCCTGAATGATCCGCTCGAGCACCGGCGCGGTGCAGGAATGATACCAGACCTGGTCCGGCCACACGACCGCAACCGGGCCCGCTTCGCAGATCTGCAGGCAATCGGCCTTGGTGCGCTGCACCCCGTCCCTTCCGGCAAGGCGCAATTCCGCCAGCCGGCGCTTGAGATAAGTCCACGCCGCCTCGCGTTCGTCGCGCGCGCAGCACTTGCCCTTTTCCGACATGCAGCACAGGAAAATGTGCCGCTCGACCGTCGTTCCGCCGATCAGCCGGAGCGCCTGACGCGCGCGAGCGAGGGATTCGGCGTCGGCGGTCATCGCCCGGGCGGCTTCCTTCGGCGGCTCAGCCCTTCTTGCCGGCGATCCGCGCGATTTCGGCCGCGACCATCCGTTCGACCATCGCCGGGAGGTTCTTTTCGAGCCACTGCGCGAGCATCGGCCGCAGCATATCGCGCACCAGGCCCTCGAGCGAGGTTTCGCCCGAGCGCACGATCTGCGGCTGCGCGCCGGGTTCGGCCAGCACCGCCAGCGCCGCCAGCGATTCGCGCATCGCCTCGCTCGCGACCCGATCGATCAGCGGCGCCGTTTCGTCTTCCCCGCTCGCCTCGGCCTCGTCGACCAGTTCCGCATCGGCGTCGAGCTCGAGCACTTCGTCGCGCTCGGCGGATGGCGGGCCGCTGTCCCGTTCGCGCCGGCGGCGCTCTTCTTCGGCGCTTTCGCGGTTGTCGCGCGCGATCACTTTCTTGATCGACTGGAGGATTTCCTCCACCGAAGGTTCGCCGTCTTGCCGCATGACGTCATTGCCCCGTAGATTGCCCCGTCGCGTTCTGCTGCGGCGGAATGTCGCCGGTCTGCGCGGGGGTGTCAACGGTGCGCGTGGCCTGGGTGACGGGATCGGGGTCGCTCGCCCAATCCCAGATCTTGTTCTTCACCCGCCGGTAATTGACATCGGGATCGTAGAGCAGGGTCTGGTCGCCCAGCCCCAGATCGCGCGCTTCGGCGTGGCCCATCGCGGCCAACAGCGAGAAGCCCGCGACATAGGCATTGCGCCGCGCGGTCACCAGCTGGACTTGCGCGCTCAGCAGTTCCTGCTGGGCGTTGAGGATGTCGAGGATCGTGCGGTTGCCGACCGTGTTTTCGGCCCGCACGCCTTCGAGGCTGAGCTCGGCGGCGGACACCGCGGTTTGCGTCGAGGCAACGATGGCATTGGCCGCCTCCAGGCTCGACCACGCGGCGCGGACTTGCGAAATGATCCCGCGCTCGGTGCCGACTTCCTGCTCCAGCGCGGCCGATTCGCGGTCTTGCGCCTGACGCTCCTGCGCCGCCGGCCGTCCGCCCTGGAACAGAGGGATCGTCGCGCGCACGCCGGCCTGGGCGGTGGTCGCGCCCTGCCCGTCGATCCCGGTCCCCGGAACGAAGGTGAGGGAGCCGAGATAGTTCGTGTAGCCCCCGCTCGCGAACAGCGAGATCTGCGGCAGCCGCCCGGCGCCCGCCGCTTCGACATCGTAGCCGGCGGCCTTGGACCGCTCGCGCGCGCCGATCAGGTCGGGGTTGTTTTCCAGCGCCACCGCCACCGCATCTTCGACGTCGGCCGGCAACCCCGGGAGCGGCGGAGGCGCCTGCAAGTCTTGCGGGGCCTTCCCCACCTGCTCGATGTAGCGCTCGCGAGCAGCGGCGAGGTTGGCTTGCGCGGTGCGCAAATCGCCGCGCGCCAGCGCCAGCCGCGATTCGGACTGCGCGACGTCGGTGCGGGTGAGGTCACCGATCTGGAAACGATCCTGGGTCGCCTGGAGATTCACCTGCAGCATGTCGACGTTCTGCAGCGACAGCCCGACGACCGCCTCGTCGAGGATCACGTCCATGTAGGCGGCGACCACCTGGGTGAACACCGAGCTTTCGGTCCCGCGCAAATCGGCCTGGCCTGCCTTCACCCGGGTTTCGGCGGCATTCACGCTGTTGCGCACCGACCCACCCGAATAGAGCGGCACGCTGAGGTCCAGCGTCGCCCCTAGCGAGCGTGGCGGCGACGCGAAACCGGCGTCGCCGGATTGCTTGAGGAATTCGGTGTAGGACGGCGAAATGCTGGCCGTCGGCAGGCCGCTCGACCTGTTGAGCGGCACGTCCTCGTCGGTCGCGCGCTGGTTCGCGCGGGCGGCGAGCAAGGTCGGATTGGTCCGGTAGGCGTCGGTCAGCGCCTGCTGCAGCGTGTCCGCGCGCGCCGGCCCCGCGGCCACCGCCGCGGCGCCGCCGGCGAGCAGCGCCAGCCGGAAGCCGACTTTCGCCACGGTCAGAAGCTCCAGCCCTTCGGCGCGGCGAACTCAGGCAATGCCGGAATCCCCATCTCGGCAAGCGGCACCAGCGGGACGTCGCCGCCGGTCTTGCGTCCGGCGGCAAGCCGCGTCACGCCGCGGGAGATCAGCCCGGTCACCACCCGGGCGTTTTCCGCCAGCCGCGCCGCGAGCGCTGCCGGCAGCTGCTCGATCGCCCCGTCCACGATCAGCAAGGTGAACTCTCCGTGCTTGCGGGCCTTGGCTTGCGCCGCATCGGGCAGGACAACCTCGAGCGTGCCGACCAGCGGGCGCAGCAGCTCGGCCAGATAGCCGCTGCCGCCGTCGACCAGCAGCGCCTTGTCGGCCAGGGTCGGCGCGGCTTCCTCGAGCATCCGCCCCTGAACCAGCGGAGCGGCGAGGTAGCGCCCGTTGCCGAGCGGAATGGCGCGGTCGACATAGGCGTACTTGCGCGCGGTTTCGGGCACGAAATCCTCGCGCGGCACCGCAGCCATGCGCTCGAGCACGAAGCCGGCGGTCACGCCGCTTGTGCGCAACTGGCTGTCGATCATCGCTTTTCGGGCGGCCGCCTGTTCCCGGGCCACCGAACGTTCTTCCACGATAGTCACGTGCTTTCCACATCCCGCAGGTTTCGGCGGTCTGTAGGCGGAACGCCGCTGGAGGCCAAGCGCCTTTGCATGCGCTAATCGACCAAACACGAACCGGGCCCGACAAGGGTTCTGGCGCTTTTCGCCTCAACGAGGGTATTGCCGCGGCCGATGGACGTTGCCGAACCGGAGCTGGCTCAGCCGCGGGTTGCGCTGAGCACGGTGCTCGCCTCGATCGTGGGGCTGTGGCTGTGCTATTTCGTGCTGACCACGGTCCGCGCGCAGATTCTCGATCTCGGCTTCGAGATCGAACTGCTGTGGCGCCGCCTGCTGGTGTCGCTGATCGGGGTCGTGGTCACGTTCGCGATGTGGCTGATCCTGCGGCTGTTCGACCACCGGCCGCTGTGGATGCAGATCGCCGCCGCGCTGATCGTCGCGGCGCCGGTCTCGGTGGTTCTCGCGCAGGTCAATCGGCTGATGTTCAACGACGTCGAGCCCAAGGTGCTCGAGCGGCTCGGCGAAAAGCAGGGGGTGCGGGTGCGCCGCGACGACAGCGGCAACATCATGGTCGACGTGCCGCTGTCGCGCTTCCAGGGGCTGCCGACGCTAGCCCCGGCCAAGGACGACGCGAGCACGTCGTCGGTGACCGACATGCCCGACGCGGTGAGCGTATCGACGGGGGCGAGCGAAGACGGCGGCGTGCAGCAGATCACCGAGATCGCGCTGGGGCGCTATTTCCTGATGCTCGCGTGGTGCTCGCTGTACCTCGCGCTGCTCGCGGGCGAGCAGGCGCGCGGGGCCGAACGCCGCGAAGGCGCCTTCCGCCGCGCGGCCAAGGCGGCCGAGCTGCGCTCGCTGCGCTACCAGGTCAATCCGCACTTCCTGTTCAACACCCTCAACTCGCTTTCCGCGCTGGTGCTCACCGGCCGCGCGGAGCAGGCCGAGGCGATGATCCAGACGATCTCGACGTTCTACCGCCACAGCCTGTCCGACGATCCGACCGCCGACGTGCCGCTGAGCGAGGAATTCGCGCTGCAGCGGCTCTACCTCGACATCGAGGCGGTGCGCTTTCCCGAACGGCTGGTGGCGGCGTTCGAGCTGCCGGAGGCGCTCGCGGACGCGCGGGTGCCGGGGATGATCCTCCAGCCGCTGGTCGAGAACTCGGTCAAGCACGCGCTCGCCCCGTCCGCCGGCAAAGTGACGATCACGCTGGCCGCGCGCGAGGAATACGGCCGCCTGGTAATCACCGTCTCCGACGACGGCCGCCGCGCGCCGCGCGATGGCGCCGCGTCGGCCGGCCACGGCATCGGCCTCGCCAACGTCCGCGATCGGCTGGCCGCGCGCTTCGGCGAACAGGCCAGCATCGTCTCCGGCCCGACCGGCGCCGGTTACGCCACCCACATCCGGATCCCGCTGCAGCACGATGATTGAGGCCCCCCGCCCTCCGCTCAGGACCCTGATCGTCGACGACGAGCCGCTCGCGGTGGAGCGGATGCAGGTGATCTGCGCGAAGCTCCCGGAGCTCGCGGTGGTCGGCACCGCGAGCGACGGCGGCGCGGCGCTGCGGCTCGCCGAGGCGCTGCGCCCCGATCTGCTGCTGCTCGACATGACGATGCCCGAGCTCGACGGGCTGGCGGTCGCGCGGGCGCTCGGCCGGAGCGAACATCCGCCCGCGGTGATCTTCGTGACCGCGCACGACAACTTCGCGGTCGAGGCGTTCGACCTCGAAGCGGTCGACTATGTGCTGAAGCCGGTCGCCCCCGAGCGGTTGGGGCGCGCGATCGCCCGCGCGGTGGCGCGGCACGGGGAGCCGCGGGCGAAGGAAGGCGAATGGCTGGGTGAACTATGGGTTCCGCATCGCTCGGAACTGATCCGGATCGAGGCGGCGCAAGTCGAGCGGATCGACGCCGAACGCGATTACGTGAGGTTGCACGTCGGCGGATCGAACTACCTGCTGCTGCAGACGATCGCCGGGCTCGAGGCGCGGCTCGATCCCGAGCGGTTCATCCGCATCCATCGCTCGTGCATCGTGCGGCGCGACCGGATCAGGGGCTTGCGGCACGAGGGGCTCGGGGTCTGGTCGGTCGAGCTGGCCGACGGCGAGGCCTTGCGCATCGGGCGGACTTATCTGGCGAAAGTGAAGGCCATGGCCGGCCGCTGATCCTCGCCCGGTCCCGCGACCGGGCCGATCTGTGGGAACTGCCGACCATGGCCCCTTCGCCCGGCCGAAGTCACGGGACTGTGTTTGCCCCGGCCGGAGAATGCGCCGGCTGGCCGCCGGCTTTTTGCCGATCGAACAGCGCGGCAAGCTTGCGCCCGATCTCTTGCTTGGCCTGCTTGACGCACTCGTGGGCTTCCGGGGAGGGGAGCCGGGTGCCGGTGACGGCGGAATTCACGCCGCACACCTGCTTGGCAGCCTTGTCGATCCGCTGCTCGAGCTTCTTCTGCCCTTGCGGGGTCGACAGGTCGAGGTCGTCGTACGGCACCGCGAGCGATTCGGCGATCGCCGGCTGGGCGGCCAGCAGCGCACCGGCGGCCGCCGCGAAAATGAGTGGCATGAGTCGCATTTGTTCGATCCTCCTCACCGATCTTCCTGCCCTTGAAGATCACGATAACGCTGCGGCGGCCGTCCGCAGCAGCGGGTCGACGGCGAGTCGAAGCTGCTCGACGAGCCGAACGGAGGCCGGACGAATGTCCCGCTGCAGGCGACGAACGGCATTTGGCGAACCGGGTGAACGGGCGCACATTGGCTCGATGGCGATTCTCGTCACATTCCTGCTCGGGATCGGCAACTTCGCGTTCCACGGCGCCATCCTCGACGGCCGGCACCGGCTGCTGTCCGCCCTGCCGGGGTTCTTCCGGCTGCTCGGCGGCCGTGCGAGCCTGATCGCCGAATTCGCGGTCCTGCTCGCCGCGATGCTGTTCGTCGCGAACGGCCATACCGGATGGGGTTGGGCCTATTTCGCCTACACCGTGCTGAACGCCGCGGCGGCCTGGCTGTTGCTGTCGCTGCGCCCGTAGCGGCGCGCCTGCGGCGTTGCCCTGCCCGCCGGACCTGCTAACCACAAACGGCGATGACCCAACGCACGTTGCTGTTCCACATATCGGACATCCACTTCGGGCTCGAAGACGATCGCGCGCTCGACTGGGCGATTCAGGAGATCGCCGAGAAGCGACCGGCCGCGGTGGTGATCACCGGCGACCTGACGATGCGCGCGCGGCATCGCGAATTCGCCGCGGCGTGCCACTGGATTCGCTCGCTCGACGTGCCGGTGACGGTCGAGATCGGCAATCATGACCTGCCCTATTTCAATCTGATCGAGCGGTTCGTGAACCCATACAAGCGCTTCCGGGACATCCAGCGGCTGGTCGAGCGAAAGATCGACCTTGCGGGCCTTGCGATCGTGCCGTTGAAGACGGTGCGCCGCTGGCAGCCGCGCTGGCCCTGGTCGCACGGCTGGGTGACCGAGCAGGCGCTGGAGAACACGCTGACCGCGATCGACCGGCTGCCCTCGGGCACTCGGGCGCTGGTCGCCTGCCATCATCCGCTGGTCGAGGCCGGCACCCGCGGCAAGGCGTGGACCCGCGGCGGCGACCGCGCGCTCGCCGAGCTCGCCCGGCGCAACGTGCTCGCGACGCTCAGTGGGCACGTCCATGACGCCTTCGACATCACCGCGCAGACGCCCGAAGGCCCGATGCGGATGATCGGCGCCGGGACTTTGTCGCAGCGCGTGCGCTCGACCCCGCAAAGCTTCAACGAGCTCACCTGGGACGGCAGCAGCCTGGAAGTCTGCGTGCGCAACATCGCCGATATTCCGACCGCAGCGATGCAGGTCCGCCAAGTGCCGGAGGACGCGCTTCCGCCCCGCGCGCCAGGCGAGCCGATCGCGCCGGTCAAGGCCGTGCCGCGCCTCGATCCCCCGGTCCATTGAGCGCCGCGAGCCAACCCTTTTCAAGGAGTGAGAATGAACGTTTCGCCGGGACGTGTGCAGCTCGATCGCGGGGTCGCGCGCGCGCTCATCGCGCTCACCTCGCTGGGCTTCCTCGCCCTCGTGGCGGCGGGCGGGGCGGCGGCGTGGCTGCAGGTGCGCAATCAGGACAATTCGCGCTGGGTCGAGCACACGCTCGATGTCGAAGCGCGGATCAACGAATTCGCGATGATGAACGAACGCGTCGAAACCGGCCGGCGCGGTTATATCTTCTCGCGCCAGGACAGTTTCCGGCGGGTGTTCCAGCAGGCCGCCGCCACTTTGCCTCGCATGTTGGACGAGCTCGACCGTCTCACCCACGATAACCCGGCGGAGCAGCGGCGCCTGGCCCAACTGCGGCAGCTGATCGCCGAAAAGCAGCTGCTGCAGCAGGAAACCGTCGCGGCCATGCGAGCGGGCGGCACGGTTTCTCCGGTCGCGTTCGAGAACGACCGCGGAGTTGCGATCACCCGCCAAATCCGCGGGCTGGCGCACGAGATGCGCGCCGAGGAGCAGCGCCTGCTGGTGGAACGGGCGGAAAGCCAGCGGGCGACGCTGCGGGTGTTCTATGTCGTGCTCGGCCTGACGGGCGCGATCCTGATTCTTGTCGCCGGGACCACGATCTTCGTGATGCTGCGCTACACGCGCGAGCTCACCGCATCGCGCGCCGAGCTTCACCGGCTGAACGAAGGACTCGAGGACGTGGTCCAGGAACGCACGGCCGATCTTCAGCGCGCGAACCAGGAAATCCAGCGCTTCGCCTACATCGTCAGCCACGATTTGCGCTCGCCGCTGGTCAATGTGATGGGCTTCACCGCCGAGCTCGACGCCGCCCGCGCGACGACCAGCACGTTTCTTGCCGGCCTTGCGGCCGATCATCCGACGCTGGTCGATCCAGAGGTGCGGACGGCGGTGGACGAAGATCTGCCCGAGGCGATCGGCTTCATCCGCACGTCGACCCAGAAGATGGACCGGTTGATCAACGCGATCCTGCGGCTTTCCCGCGAGGGCCGCCGAACTCTCACCCCCGAACGCATCGGCATGACCGCGCTGGTTCAGGGAATCGCGGACAGCCTGCATCACCGCGCGACCGAAGTCGGGGCGGAAATCACCGTCGAGCCGCTGCCGGATATCGTCAGCGATCGCCTGGCGTTGGAGCAGATCCTCTCCAACCTGGTGGAGAACGCGGTCAAGTATCTCAGCCCGGGCCGCCCCGGATTCGTGCGGGTATCCGGCAGACGAGAGCGCGACCGCGTGATCTACGAGGTTTCGGACAACGGCCGGGGCATCGATCCCAAGGACCACGAGCGGATTTTCGACCTGTTCCGCCGCTCCGGCGCGCAGGACCGGCCGGGCGAAGGCATCGGCCTCGCGCACGTGCGCACCCTCGCCTATCGCCTGGGCGGCGTAATCGACGTGAAATCGGAGCTTGACCAAGGCGCGGTCTTTCGGCTTTCCCTGCCGCCGAATTTACGCGACGGGGAGCCGATCGATGACTGACCAGCAGCCGGTGAACATCGTCATGATCGAAGACGACGAAGGACACGCGCGCCTGATCGAGAAGAACATCCGCCGCGCCGGTATCTCCAACACCATCCACCATTATGCCGACGGCACCTCGGCCCTGGATTTCCTGTTCAACGCGCCCGAAGGCCCGGCCCAGAACGGTCCGGCGATGGTCCTGCTCGACCTGAACCTTCCCGACATGAGCGGGGTCGACATTCTTGCCCGCATCAAGTCCGACGCGCTGCTCAAGCGCACCCCGGTGGTCGTCCTCACGACCACCGACGACAAAGTCGAGATTCAGCGCTGTTACGACTTGGGCTGCAATGTCTACATCACCAAGCCCGTGAATTACGAGAACTTTGCCGCGGCGATCCGGCAGCTCGGGCTGTTCCTGTCGGTGATCCAGATTCCCGATCCGAGCGAGTCCGATTGAGCGACTCCCCGAGCATCCTCTATATCGATGACGACGAAGGCCTGCGGCGGCTGTTCGAGCGGTCGCTGACGCGTCGCGGCTTCCATGTCAGCCTGGCGGCGAACGGCAGCGAGGGCGTCGCGATGGCGCGCGCGGGCAGTTACGACCTGATCGCGATCGATCACTACATGCCCGGGCAGGACGGCCTCGCAACGCTCGAGGCGTTGCGCGCGATCGAGGATTGTCCGCCGATCGTCTACGTCACCGGATCGGACGAGACCCGCATCGCGGTCGCCGCGTTGAAGGCCGGCGCAGCGGATTACATCGTCAAGGCGATGGGACCCGATTTCTTCGACTTGCTCGCCAACACCTTCCATCAGGTGCTCGACAAAGTCCGCCTGAAATCCGCCAAGGAGCACGTGGAGGAGAAGCTGCGCGCCAGCAATGCGCGGCTCGAAGCTTTGCTGCGCGAAGTGAATCACCGGGTCGCCAACAGCCTGCAGCTGGTCTCGGCGTTCGTACAGATGCAGGGCAACCTGCTGAAGGACGAAGCGGCGCAGACCGCGCTGCGCGAAACCCAGCAGCGCATCCAGGCGATCGCCCAGGTTCACCGGCGGCTGTATTTCTCGGGCGACGTCGATGTCGTGTCGATGGACGATTATCTGAACGCGCTGGTGATCGAGCTGGAGCAGACCTGGTCGACGCCCGCCTCGCCCCGCGCGCTCGTGCTGCAGGCCGAGCCGATCAAGCTCAAGACCGAGCGGGCGATGTCGCTCGGCGTGATCGTCAACGAGCTGGTCAGCAATGCCTGTAAATACGCCTATCCCGCCGGATCCGCGGGCGAAGTGCGGATCACGCTGGCGCGCAGCGGCGATGACGGCATGCGCCTGTGCGTCGAGGACGACGGCGCCGGATTCCCGGCGGACGGGACGATCAAGGGAACGGGGCTCGGCACCAAGCTGATCAACGCGATGGCGGCGAGCCTCAATGCGCAAGTGAGCTACGTATCGAACGCCGGGGTGCGGGCGATGGTCGAGGCGAGCTGCTAACCGCGGCCGCTGGCCTGCCTCATCTCGCTTCGCGCGCCTCGCGCACGACCTGTTGTATTGCGTCGATCACTGCTTGCGGCTTCATGTGCTGCATGTCGTGACCCGAACCCGGCACCCGTTCGTTGACGCCTCGGGACGACAGCGCCGCAAGCTCGTCGTGGCCGCGGTTCCATTCGGCCTCCTCGGCCGGGATTTCGGCGCGGGCGGCGGCAGGATAATCCGGCGGAGCGCCGAATACGGTACGGGTCAGCACGATCAGCGGCATGTTGCCGTAGTTGCGCACGGGGTTGATCGCGAGCTTCGAATTGCGCGCGAGCATCTCGAGCGAATTGCCGGAGAGGATCGTGTCCCATGCTGCGACGAGCGCCTCGGGCTTGGCCTGCGCGATCATCCGTTCGCGCACGGCAATCAGCTCCGGCGGGTCGCTCGCCGGCCATTGCGGATGCAGGCAGCGGTCCGGATCGGGCCCACCCTGGCGCAAGGTCCCCGCGCGCAGGGCGGCCTCGCACTTGCGCAGAATCGGTCCGAGCATGTCGGGCATCGAAGCCATATACGCCACCTGCCCAGGCGAGACTCGGGCGAGCCGTTCCTGCTCGTCGGGAAACGAAGGGTCGACCAGCACCATTCCCGCGACGGCTTTCGGCTGGCGATCGGCCAGCAGCAGGCTTTCGAAACCGCCCGCCGAATGGCCGACGAGCACGTAAGGGCCCGCGATGCCGCCGGCCTTGAGCGCCGCGGCAAGATCGTCCGCGCTTTCGGCGATCGTCTGCGGCTTGGGTGGGGGATCGCTCAGCCCGAAGCCGGCACGGTCCCAGGCGCAGGTGCGAGTCGTTCGGGCGACCGCCGGCTGAATTCCGCTCCAGGTTCCGCTCCAGTCGCCGGCGCCGGCGGTGAAGATCACCGTCGGGCTGCCCTCGCCCATGCACACGAAATGAATCGCGCGGCCATCCGGCAGGCGCGCCGTGTCTCGCGTGCTGGCGTAAGGGATCAGCGATCTGTCGACCGCCGGCGCGGCTTGCTGGGCGGCAAGCGGCCCCGTCGTCAGCAATGTCGCCAATACCGTCGCGATAGCTTTTGCGCGCATGACCCCCTCCGTTGAGCGCAGGCTATCGCGCGGCGCCCCCAGGGGAAAGCACACGATGTGTATCGAGTTGTATCGCAGCGCGATGCAAAAAGGGCGGCCCCGCGGGACCGCCCTTCGTGGTTTGAGATATCGAGCCCGATCAGCGCTTCGAGAACTGGAAGCTGCGGCGGGCCTTCGCGCGGCCGTACTTCTTGCGCTCGACCACGCGGCTGTCGCGGGTGAGGAAGCCGGCGGCCTTGACCGCACCGCGCAGCGCGGGCTCGAACTTGGCGAGCGCTTGGCTGATGCCGTGCTTGACCGCGCCGGCCTGGCCCGAGAGGCCCCCGCCCTTGACGGTCGCAACGACGTCGTACTGGCCTTCGCGCTCGGCGATCTGGAACGGCTGGTTGATCACCAGGCGCAGCGTCGGCCGCGCGAAATAGACTTCCTGCTCGCGGCCGTTGACCACGATCTTGCCGCTTCCGGGCTTCAGCCACACGCGCGCGACAGCGTCCTTGCGGCGGCCGGTGGCATAAGCCCGGCCCTGGGCGTCGAGCTCCTGCTCGCGCAGCGGGGCGTTGCTCACCGCCGGGGTGAATGCCTCGGCGGCGGGCGCCTCGGCTTCGGCGGCCGGAGCCGCGGGCGCGGCGAGGTTCTTCAGGTCGGCGAGATCGGTGACGGTCTGGGTGTCGTTGTCGGCCATTACACGGCAGCCTTGTTCTTGCGGTTCATCGAAGCGACGTCGAGCGGCTGGGGCTGGGTGCCCGCATGCGGATGCTCGGGGCCGGCGTAGAGGTGCAGCGCGCGCATCTGCGCACGGCCGAGCGGCCCGCGCGGGATCATCCGCTCGACCGCCTTTTCGAGCACGCGCTCGGGGAAGCGGCCTTCCAGCACCTTCGCCGGGCTGATCTCCTTGATCCCGCCCGGGTGGCCGGTGTGCTTGTAATAGCGCTTGTCCTGCAATTTGTTACCGGTGAAGCGCACTTTGTCGGCGTTGATCACCACGACATGGTCACCGCAATCGACGTGCGGGGTGAAGCTCGGCTTGTGCTTGCCGCGCAGGTGATTGGCGATCACCACCGCCAGGCGGCCGACCACCAGGCCATCGGCATCGATCAGATGCCATTTCTTCTCCACCTCGGCCGGCTTGATCGACCGGGTGGACTTGCTGAGCGCCTTCATGGCTGTCGTAAATCCTTGTTGCAAACGCTTCGGACGGAGCCCTGGCCCCACCCCGTGAAGTGCGGCACTTTGTGCGCGAATTCCGCTGAAGTCAAGCAAGCCGGCCGGATTGCGGAGAGGTAAAATAGTACCTCAGGTCGCGGTGGCCGCGCCCAGGGTCCAATGTTCGAGCGTCCGCCTGGTCGATCCGGCGGTCTCGGTAACGACGATCCGCTCCGCTTGCTGCAGCAAGCCGGTGAGCGGCGAAAGCGTGCCGGAAAAGCGGCTGGAAATGCTTCCGGCAAGGCCCCCGGGAAGGGTCACCTCGCGGGTCGCCTGTTCGGGGTTCGCCGGCGGGATGAAAAGGTCGGGCGGCGGCGCGCTGCTGATCCGCCCCGCCGCCTGCTCGAGGCCGAGCAGGAAAGTCCGCGCCTGGTCCTCGCCGCCTTTGGGCAATTGCATCGTCCGCACTTGCTCGAGCGCCAGCTCGACCCCGCGCGCCAGCGCGGCGGGCGCAGCGGCGGCCGGGGTCGAGCGGATCAGCCCCTGGGCGTCGAGCTCGATCGGAAACACCCCGGTCTCGACGCGCTGCCGCTCGATATCGGCGTAAGCCGCAAGGTTCGGTGGCGCGTCGACCGAGCTCGATACCTGTTCGCCCTCGATCCTGAAGCCGTCGGCCTGAGCGGCAAACCGAATCCGGAAGCCGCGCTCGACCACGATCGCATAGCCGCCCGGAAGCTCGCGGGTCAGCCGGCGCACGAACAGCATCGGCTCTGCCGGCGGGGCGATTCTCGCCGCGCCCACGGCCGCGCGTGATGCGATGCTCCACCCGAGCGCCGGCACCAGCGCCGCGGTCCAGATCGTGCGAAGCGCGTCACGGCGCGACCGTACGCTAGCCATTGCCGCCCCCTGCCAGCCCGCCGAGCCAGGCCGCCGCGGCTTTGCCGCAGGCGTCGGCGTTCCACCCGACGATTGCCGGCGTTTCGTAAGGGTGGATCGCCTCGAGCCGCTCTGTCGCCGCGGCGAGCAGCGCGGAATCGGTCTTGAACAGCACCGCGCACTCGGCGGCCTCTCCGCGTTCGCCGTTCCAGCAATAGAGCGAGCGGACTTCCGGCAGGATGTTGGCGCAGGCGATCAGGCCCTCGTCGAGCAGCGTGTCGGCGGCGGCGCGGGCGCTTTCCTCGCCCGCGAACGGGCACCAGATCAGCGCCGCGCCGCTCATCCGCGTTGCTGCCCCAATTCGTGCACGCCCCACGCGGTCGCGGCGGCGAGCAGCGCGCCGGTCAGCTGGTGCAGCGCGGCGAGCCAGATCGGCACTCCGGCCATGACCACGGCGATGCCCAGCAGGATCTGCGTGCCGAACGCGCTGTGGATTGCGATCGAAGCGCGCCTCGCGCCGGCGCGCTTCACCTTGCGGGCGAGCCACACCAGCGCCGCGACCGCGACCCACGCCCACCATCGATGGATGAAATGGACGATCGCCGGGTCGGCGAACAGCGCCTGGCCGAGCGATTCGCCGTGGGTCGAGGGGCCGGGGAAGAACGCGCCGTTCATCAGCGGCCACTGGTCGGTGACCAGTCCGGCGCGCAAACCCGCCATCAGCGCGCCGTACAGCAATTGGATCGCCAGCACCGCACCGGTGAGCGCGCCGGCTCCGGTAAGCCGGGCAGGCCGCGCGGCCGGGTTTCGTTCGAGCGCCAGCAGGTCGAGCGCGGTCCACAAGATCGCAGCCATCGTGAACAGCGCGGTCAGAAGATGGGTCGCGAGCCACCCCGGCGCGACCTCGACCATGCCCGGCTGCAGGCCCGAGCGCACCATCAGCCAGCCGAACACGCCTTGCAGCCCGCCGAGCGCGAGCAGCGCGACCAGCCGCCAATGATAGCCCGACGGGATCGCCCGGCGCAGCCAGAACCATACCAGCGGCACGAAGAACACGATCCCGATCAGCCGCCCGAGCAGGCGGTGCGAGTATTCCCAGAAGAAGATGCCCTTGAACTGGGCCAGGGTCATTCCGGCATGGACCGCGGCATACTGGTCGATCTGCCGGTAATGGTCGAATTCGGCCTGCCACTGCGCGTGGTTCAGCGGCGGGATCGCGCCGGTGACGGGCTGCCAGCGGGTGATCGAAAGGCCCGATTCGGTCAGCCGGGTGATGCCGCCGACGACCACCATCAGCACCACCAGCGCCGCCACCGCGAACAGCCAGTGGGCCAGCGCGCGCGGCCGCGCATGGCGTCCTCGTACGGCGGAAACGTGCGCGGGATCGATTGCTGTGGCGGCCATCGCGCGTGATCTGCGATGGCTGGGCCGAAAGCGCAAGCGCAAGAAGGCCTTGCGCGATGATACAACGTTACATAAATAGCCGTCGATGAGCACCAACCCGCGCCCGATTCGTTTCCGCCTGGACCGGCTGGGCGTGTTGCTCTCGGCGCTGTGCGCGGTGCATTGCGTGGCGGTGCTGGTGCTGGTCGCGGTGCTCGGCATCGGCGGCGGCTTCCTGCTCAATCCGGAAATCCATCACGTCGGGCTGGCCATGGCGATGGTGATCGCGGCGATCGCGATCGGCGGCGGCGCGGTGCGGCACCGCAAGGCGGACGCGCTGGTGCTGGCGCTGATCGGACTGGCCTTCATGGGCGGCGCGCTGGCCGTGCCGCACGGGGTCGCGGAGTCGCTGCTGACGATCGTCGGGGTGTCGCTGGTGATCGGCGCGCACATCCTGAACTTGCGCCACAGCCATTGAGCGCTAATTGCGGCTCCATGGCCGCGGAAATCTCTCTCATCGTCAATGGCGAGGCGCGTCGGACCGGCGCCGCCACCATCGCCGAGCTGGTCGGCGAGCTCTCGCTCAAGCCGGAAAAGGTCGCAGTGGAGTGCAACGGCGCGATCGTTCCTCGCTCGACGCTGGCCGAGGTGCCCCTTGCCGATGGCGACGTGCTCGAGATCGTGCACTTCGTCGGCGGCGGAGATCATGACGATACCTGGACTGTCGCCGGGCGCACGTTCCGTTCCCGGTTGATCGTCGGCACCGGCAAATACAAGGACTTCGCCCAGAACGCCGCCGCGCTCGAGGCCTCGGGCGCCCAGATCGTCACCGTCGCGGTGCGCCGGGTCAACGTATCCGATCCCAGCGCGCCGATGCTGACCGACTTCATCGATCCGAAGAAAGTCACTTACCTGCCCAACACCGCCGGCTGCTTCACCGCCGAAGATGCGGTCCGCACCCTGCGGCTGGCGCGCGAGGCGGGCGGGTGGGACCTCGTCAAGCTCGAGGTGCTGGGCGAGGCGCGCACGCTCTATCCCGACATGCGCGAGACCTTGCGCGCGACCGAGACGCTGGCGAACGAGGGCTTCCTGCCGATGGTCTATTGCACCGACGATCCGATCGCGGCCAAGCAGCTCGAGAGCGCGGGCGCGGTTGCGGTGATGCCGCTGGGCGCGCCGATCGGCTCGGGGCTCGGCATCCAGAACCGCGTGACGATCCGGCTGATCGTCGAGGGCGCGAACGTGCCGGTGCTGGTCGACGCCGGCGTCGGCACCGCAAGCGATGCCGCGGTCGCGATGGAACTCGGCTGCACCGGCGTGCTGATGAACACCGCGATTGCCGAGGCGAAAGATCCGGTGCGGATGGCGCGGGCGATGAAGCTCGCGATCGAGGCCGGACGCGAAGCCTATCTGGCCGGGCGGATGACGACCCGCAAGTACGCCGACCCTTCGAGCCCGCTTGCCGGGCTGATTTGAACCGTTCGTCGCAATTCGTCGAAAACCGCCCAATCATAACGAAGATGCTTACCGGATGTTAACCACGGTGTGGTGATCTGCGCGCCTCGAAGCCGTTCATTTGGGGCATCCGGCATGGCAACGCAGGAAAAGGCAGCGCTCACGATCGCTGAGTTGCGGGAGTTCGCAAGCTTCGCGCCGAGCGAGCAGCGTTACATCAAGCGCAGCCTCGACGTCGGGCTCGGGCGGCAGGACGCGTTCAAGCTATGGGCCCGCAGCGCGGACGAGCGCGGATCGATCCGCAGCCAGTACGTCGTCTATCAAGAGCTGAAGGGGCTGCGCGGCACCGAACCCGACGAAGGCTCGCTCGACGGGATCGAAGACTTCATGGGCAAGCTCATCCGGGTGAGCGCATTCGATCTCGCGCAAGAGCGGCTGCACGGCTTTTCACCCTATCGCTTCCTTTACGAGCGGCTGCTCGGCGCCGAGGTGCGGCCGTGGCTGCCGAGCGCGTTCTGCGCCGCTGCCGCGCTGCCGCAGATCCGCCCCGACCGGCGCAAGCTGCTGCTGCAGAGCCTGAGCGAAAGCGCAGCCACCGCGCCCGGCTGGTCCGAGCGCGCGCCGAGCTTCTATCCCGAATTCGTCGAAGCCGAGGCAGCCTGAGTCCGATGAGCGTTGAAAATCTCCTGCAACCCAATCAGCACGATATCGCCCGCGCCGAAATCGAAGCCTGGCGCGGCGAATGCCTCGATTTGTTCGCCAAGGGCGATGCGCTGATCGGCACGTTGCTCGCGCTCGCGCTCGACAAAGGCCATGACATCCATTTGCCGCAGCTTTCCGGGCAGCGGACGATGGAGGCGATCCGGCTGGTCGCGCTGGTCGGCGGCACCGATGCCGAAGTGGAGGACGCCGGCAAGGCGCTCGACGATTGGCAGGCGATCGAATCCCGCGGCGAGCTGCTCGCCCACGGCACGATCACCGAAGTGCTCGACCGCGAAGGCAACTGGCATGCGCTGATCGATACGGTGACCTATCGGGCCGGCAAGCTCAACCGCGGGCGGTGGGCGGTGGGGCAGCTCGAAACCGACGAATTCCGCCAGCAGATCGTCGCCTCGTTCGGGCGGCTGAAGGCCGAACTCGGCCGGGTACGCCTGCGGCTGGGCAGCTGACTGCCAGCCCGCGCCCGCGGCTCAGCGGTAAAGCGCGTCGAGCCGCTCGCCGTAGCGCGCGCGGATCATGTGCCGGCGGATCTTCATGCTCGGCGTCATTTCGCCGTTCTCGATCGTGAAGCCTTCGTCGGCGAAGGCGAACTGGCGCACTTTCTCGACCACCGACAGATCGCCGTTCACCCGGTCGATCGCGGCGCGCACCGCGCTGCGGAACGCGGGCAGCTGCTGGAGCGCGCCGAGATCGAACCTCTCGTCGTTGGCCCGCGCCCATTCGACCGCCCACTCGGCGTCGGGCACGATCAGCGCGACGAGGTGCGGGCGCTTGTCGCCCGCGACCATCGCCTGCGCGATCTCCGGCTGGAGGGTCAGCATGCCTTCGACTTTCTGCGGCGAGACGTTGTCGCCCTTGTCGTTGACGATCATGTCCTTCTTGCGGTCGGTGATCACGATCCGGCCAGCCTCGTCGAGATGGCCGATATCGCCGGTGTGCAGCCACCCGCCCGCGAGCGCGCGCGCGGTTTCGGCGGCGTTGTGCCAGTAGCCCTGCATCACGCATTCGCCGCGCAGCAGGATCTCGCCGTCGCCGGCGATGCACACCTCGATCCCTTTCATCGGTGGGCCGACGGTGTCCATCTTGAGGCCCGCCTTCGGGCGGTTGCAGCTCACCACCGGGGCGGCCTCGGTCTGGCCGTAGCCCTGCAGCATCGTCAGCCCCATCGCCTCGAAGAACGTGCCGACGTCGGGGTTGAGCGGCGCGCCGCCCGAAACCAGCGCCTTGATCCGGCCGCCGAAGCGCTGGCGGATCTTCGGCCGCAAGGTCCGCTCGAGCAGCAGTTTCATCGGCAGGTCGCGCAGCCGCTCCCGCCCTTCCGCCGCCGCCTCGCCGATCGAGAGCGCGCGGTCCATCAGATAGTTGGCGAAACGGCCCTGCTTGGAAACCTGCTTCATGATCCGCGTGCGCAGCACCTCGAACAGGCGCGGCACCACGATCATGATCGTCGGGCGCACTTCCTCGATATTGCTGGCGAGCTTGTCGAGCCCTTCGGCGTAATAGATCTGCGCGCCCAATGCGATCGGCAGGAACTGCCCGCCGGTATGCTCATAGGCGTGGGACAGCGGCAGGAACGAGAGGAAAATCTCGTCGCCCCAGCCGAAGTCCTCGACCAGGAGGTCCGCCGCGCCGTCGATGTTCGCCAGGATCGCGCCGTGGTGCAGCATCACCCCGCGCGGCGCCCCGCCGGTGCCGCTGGTATAGATGATGCAGGCAAGATCGCTCCGCTCGACCCCCGCCATCCGCGCCTCGACCGCCTGTCGCGCCGCGGCCGCGTCGCCTTCGCGCATGCTCGCCCAGCTATGGACGTCGAACGAGCCGGACTGATGACGGTCGAGCTCCTCGATCCCGATCACGTGTTCGGCAAGGCCGGTGCTCAGCACCGCCGGCAGCAGCGGCTGGGCGAGCTTGGCGTTGGAAACGATCACCGCCCGCGCCCCGCAATTGTCGAGCACGTGCTGGTGATCGCGTTCGGTGTTGGTGGTGTAAGCCGGCACCGTCACGCAGCCCGCGGCCATGATCGCGAGGTCCGCGATGCACCATTCGGGGCGGTTTTCCGACACCAGCGCCACCCGGTCGCCGGGGTGGAGGCCCAGCCGCAGCAGGTTCTCGGCCAGCAGGCACACCTCGCGCGCGACTTCGGCCCAGCTCAGCGATTGCCAGCCGCCCTCGCGCCGCGCCCACAGGAACGGCTTGTCCCGAAGCTCGTCGGCCCGGTCGAGGAACAGGCTGACGAGATTTTTGGCGCTCGCGAAATCGGTCAGGTCCATGCTTCGCCCGTTCCTTCCCCGCGCGAAGCCTATGCCGGACCGATCGCAGCGGCAAGCATCACTGGGATAGCGCCACGCCATCGCTGCGCGGGTCGGCCGCGCCGATCCAGCCGTTGGGTCCGCGCTCGATCGCGTTGCCCTTGATCGGCAGCGACCGGGCGACCACGTTCGCGTGGCCGAGGGCCTTCAGCTGCGGGATCATCGCCTCGAGCGGGGTGCCCTGCTCGACGATCACCGTGTCGCCCGGCGAATAGAGCACCGGCAGCGCGATCGCCTGCTGCGCCGACAGGCCCCAGTCGATCCAGCCGATCAGCGCCTTGGCCACCTGCACCGGGATCGTCGCCCCGCCCGCGGCGCCGATCACCAGGTCGAGCTTGCCGTCGGGCCCGTAGACCAGCGTCGGCGCCATCGAGCTCCTCGGCCGCTTGCCGGGCTCGACCCGGTTGGCGACCGGCTTGCCGTCGATCGCGGGCGAGAAGCTGAAATCGGTCAGCTCGTTGTTGAGGAAATAGCCGCCGACCATCATTCCGGAGCCGAACGGGCCTTCGACGGTCGAGGTATAGCTGACCCCGTCGCCCCAGCGGTCGACCGCGACGAAGTGCGTGGTGCCGTGCTCGGGCGGCTCGTCGCCGTCGGCTTCGGCCACCGCGTTCGCGCCGGGCGGGGTTCCCGCCGCGACGCTCGCCATCGTGGTGTCCGGCGAGATCAGCTTGCCTCGCGCGGCGAGGTAATCGGCGTTCACCAGGCCCTTCACCGGCACAGCCACGAAATCGTCGTCGCCCAGGTATCGTTCGCGGTCGGCGAACGCGAGGCGCTGCGATTCGGCGAACAAGTGCCAGGCGACCGCGGAATCCTTGCCGAGCGCCTTGAGGTCGAACCGCTCGAGCTGCTTGAGGATCGCGAACACGGTGGTTCCGCCCGACGACGGCGGGCCCATCCCGCAGATGCGATAGGCGCGGTAGATGCCGCACACCGGCGTGCGCTCGCGCGCAGCGTAATGGGCGAGGTCGCCGACGACCATGCCCGCGGGATGCGGAGTCGCGTGCGCGGCGGTCTGGGCGATCGCCAGCGCATTGGCGCCGGTGTAGAACCAGTCCGGGCCCTTGTCGGCAATCTGCTGCAGGGTGTCGGCGAGCGCCGGGTTTTTCACGATCGTGCCGACCGGCAGCGGGTTGCCTGCCGCATCGAAATAGAGCGCGCGGCCCTCGGGCGTCGCGGCCGCGCGGTCTTTCGCCAGCATCAGGAACTCGTGCAGCCGGTCGCTTACCGGAAACCCGCCGCGCGCAAGGCGGATCGCCGGCTGGAACAGCGCGGCCCACTTGAGCTTGCCGTGCCGCTTGTGCGCCAGCGCGGCCAGCCGCACGTTGCCCGGCACGCCGATGCTGAGCCCGGACTTGACCGCCTCGAGAAACCCGCGCGGCTTGCCGTCCGGGCCAAGGAACCAGTCGGGCGTGGCGGCGAGCGGCGCCGCCTCGCGCCCGTCGAGCGTCTCGACATGGCCCTGCGCATCGCTGCGCAGCAGGAACCCGCCGCCGCCGACGCCCGAGCTCTGCGGCTCGACCACGTTCAGCGCCAGCATCACCGCGATCGCGGCGTCGGTCGCGCTGCCGCCTTTGCGCAGGATCTCGACGCCCGCCTGGGTCGCGGCCGGCTCGGCGGCGCTGACCAT
>DASVLP010000071.1:0-2673 GCA_036384795.1 Sphingomonadaceae bacterium
CGCAGCTTCAAGTTCCGCGTCTCGACCCACGGGCTGCGCTCGGTCGAGCACAACGGCGGGCTCGACAACTGGCTGCTCAAGACGGCGGACGACAAGCTCTCGCCCCGCGCGCTCAAGGTGAAGCGCGAGCTGGTCAAGGCGAACGCCGCCTAAGCCTTGGGCCTGGGCGGGGGCTGCCAGCGCAGTTTCGCCAGCAAGGTGCGCTGCAACAGCAGCGACTGATTGTCGTCGCAGATCAGCCAGATCGTCACCGGGCCGCCGTCCGCGCCGCCGGTGACCGCAATTCCTTCGTAGTTCTCGTACGGCACCGCGCGCCCGTCGATCCGTGCGACGAGCTGCCACGGCCATTCCCGGCCCGGCCGAATCGCGGCCGGATCGGCGAGCAGGATGCTGACGCTGAAATGCGGCGGCAGCAGGTGGACTCCGCGCGCGAGCACCAGCACGCGCCCATCGGGCAGCTGGGTCATGTCGCTGGGGTAAAGCCCTGCTGGCGGGGTGAACCCGAAAGTCTGGGGCCGTGAGCCGCCGACCGGATCGGAGGGGAACAGCAGCCCCATGCTCGCGCGGCCATTGGTAGGCACCGGGTCTTCCGACAACACCAAGAACCGCCCGTCATGCAGGCGCAACAGCGATTCGGGGCCGCCGTTGACCGGCCAGTTGCGCATCTGCGGCGGACTGACGCTCGCCCGCAGATGCAGGCCGGCATCCATCCGGAAGATCGCGTTGCGCCCTTCGAGGCCGAGCCAGATCGTCCCGCTCCCGGGATCGCGGGTGGCCGATTCGACGTCCTGCGCCGGCTTGTCGTTGCCGAGATGCGGAAACAGCTCGCCGATCGCCGCCGCGCCGCCCGGCGGATGCGGCAGGCGCAGATAGTTTCCCCGATCACTGAGCGCGAGCAACGAGCCGTCTTCGAGCGCCAGCAGCGCCGACCAGGAATCGAACTTGTCGTTCGGACTGGTGAGGTGCCACACGCCCTCCACCACCGGCCCGGCAGGCCCGCCGATCCTGCCGCCTGCGGCGATCCGCTTCGCATACACCACCTGCGCGTCGTTCGGCGGCGGCGGAGCCTCGCGCCAATAGAGTCCCGGCGCCAGGCCCAGGACCACGATCAGCAGGAAAGCAAGCCGGCGCACCGCCGTGCGCGCGGGGGCGCCGCGCGTCAATTCATCGGCCCGGTAAACAGCAGCGGATCGAGCCGCGCGCCCTGCCACATCAGGCTCCAGTGCAAGTGCGGCCCGGTCGCGCGGCCGGTCATGCCGATATGGCCGATCACCTGGCCCTGCTTCACGTGGTCGCCGAGCTTCACGTCGACTTGCGAGCAATGCAGGAACGCGCTGTTGAGGCCCATGCCGTGGTCGATTATCAGGAGGTTGCCCTCGAGCGTGAACGGCGGGCTCGCGACCAGGATCACCACCCCGTCGGCAGGCGCCACGAACGAGGTGCCGCTGGCGCCGGTAGCGATATCGATCCCCGAATGGTAGCTGCCCTTCTCGCCGCCGCGATAGATCCGTTGCGAGCCGAATTGCCCTGAGATCCGGCCTTTCACCGGCCAGATGAAGTGCTGCCGCCAGCCTTGGGCGTCGGTCTTCAGCGCGCGCGCCGCGGCGATCTGTTCGAGCTCGGGCTTGCGCCGCGCGGCGAACTCGTCGCTCGGCAGGTTCACCTTGAGCGGAACGTTGACGGTCTCGATCCGCCACGCCCGCGGAGACACTGCCACCTCGCGCGCGAGGGTCGATCCGTCGGATAGCGTCGCGACGAGCCTGGCGCTCGGCCCGGCATCGCGGTCGAACGCTGCGAAGAAGCTGCCGTCGGCGGCGAAATCGAACGGCTTTCCGTCAAGCGTGAGCGACACGGTGCCCTTCGGCGCCGTGCCGCGAATCCAGCCGCCCTGCGTGAGTTCGCCGGAAACCGCGAGTGCGCTGCGGGCTGCCTGGCCCGCTTTCGGCGCGGGCTGGCCGACGGCGGCCGGCGCCGCGAGCAGGCCGGCCAGACCCGCGCTCAACGCAAGCAGCGCGCCGAGCGAAGCCTTCACGCCTGGCCCAGCAGGCGCCGCGTCGCGATCTCCGGGCTGGCGTAGGCTTCCTGCCGCTCGACGCTCCAGTAGCGCAGCGCCTCGAGCGGGATTTGCTCCTCGGTCACCGCGCAGAGCACGAACTTGCCCGGTTTGACCACGCGGAAGCCGTTGTGGCCGTAGATCAGGGTGGCGGGATTGCCGCCGGCAGACATCAACATGATTGCGACCTTAGCATTGGCATCGGTTAAAACAATTCCGCCTGCCCCGGCGTTCCGTCGGTTCGCGGCTTGCGCGGGGCGGTGCGGGCGCCCGCAGGCGACACTTCGAGCTTCCCGTCGGCGAACGCGAGGGTGAGCGAAGGCTGCGTCCGGGCCTGGTCGACGGACTTGAGCACCCGGTTCTGGCCATCGGTGACCATCACATAGCCGCGCTTCAGCGGCGCCTTCGGATCGAGCGAGAGCCGCAGGCGTTCGAGCGCCTCGATCCGCTGCCGCCGTTCGCCGAGCGGGCGCGAAACCAGCGCCGGCGCGAACCGCGCGGTCGCGAGCTGCATCGCGCTGCCGGCGCGCGTCGCCCGCTCGCCGAGCGCGCGGCGCAGCATTTCGCCCAGATCGTCGAGTCGCTGCGCGCATTGCGCGGCGAGCACTTCGGCCTTCGGC
>DASVLP010000072.1:0-10050 GCA_036384795.1 Sphingomonadaceae bacterium
GCCCGAGGCGCAAGTGCTGCACCTGCCGGGCCTCGAAAGCGTGATCGGCGCCGACGCGCGCACGCTGACGGCCGAGTTCGGCACTCCGCGGCTCGACGTGCGCGAGGGCGACGCCCGCAAATTGCAGTTCAGCGGCGAGCCCTGCGTGCTCGACGTCTATCTCTATCCGCCGGACAAAGGCGGCGAGCCGCGCGCGACTTATGTCGACGCCCGGCGGGCGAGCGACGGACAGGATGTCGACCGTGCGGCGTGCGTCGCCGCTTTGCGGAACCGGTAGCCGGCTTTCCCCATCCGCCGGGCGAGGTGGTGGGTAACGCGGCTTTAACGGCTACGCGCTATCCCGTAGCGGGACCTGGGGGCACACGACCGCAATGAACGTTCACGCTGCCGATTTGAGCATGACTTCTTCCGGCAGCGGCCTCACCGCAGCCGACATCGGCGAGCTGCGCCGCGAGACCTGGCACGGCGGGCAAGTCGGCCGCGTCGAGGCCGACACCCTGCTGCTCGCCAACGACGACTTGCGCGGCTCGTCGCCCGAATGGAGCGAGTTCTTCGTCGAGGCGCTCTACGAGCACGTGGTGAACGGCACCGAGCCGAGGGGCGGGGTCGATACCGGCACCGCGCGCTGGCTGTGGTCGCGGATCAGCGACAAAGGCACCGTGCCCGGCCGCGAGGAGCTCGAGCTGCTGACCCGCATCCTCCAGAAAGCCGACCCCGTCGCCGACGTGCTGCGCGAGAACGCGCTCGGGGTGATCGAAAAGGCAATCGTCGAAGGCACCGGGCCGACCCGGGCGGGCAAAGTGATCGGCCGCGAAATTCCGCTCGGCTGCATTTCGGACGAAGAGACGCGCTACTTGCGGCGCATGGTGTTCCGCACCGATCGCGATCATCCGCGCCTGGTCGGCCGGATCGAAGCCGAGGCGCTGTTCCGAGTGAAGCAGGCCACGCAAGGCGGCGACAACGCCAGGGACTGGCCTTACGTGTTCGTCCAGGGGGTCGGCACGTATCTCCACCAGTTCGGCGGCAGCGAACCGCTGACCGCGCAGCAGGAAATGGAGCTCGCGAGCTTCATGACCGCCGGGGCGGCCGGGCTTGCCGAGTTTCTGCAGAAGATGTTCGCCGCGCAGGCTTCCGGCGACGCGCGCGGCTACTTGCGCAGCGCGCCCGATCTCGATCCGCTCGAACGCGCGCTGCTCGAATTCCTCGCCGGCTGAGTTCCTGCGTCGCGCCCCGGTTCCTTCGAAACCGAACCGACCCCGCCGCATTGATAGGGCGGGGCGAACGGAACAAGGACCACACCATGCGAAATTCCCGGTTGCACCTCGGCGGCACCGTGCTGGCGTTCGCGCCGCTGTTGTTGCTGGCGGGTTGCGGGCAAGGCGCGAACAACCCGGCAGCGAGCGGGACCCCGAGCGAGAGCCCGGCCACCGTCGCCGACACGAGCGGAACCGATACCGTCGTCGCCGAGACCAGCGCACCCGACGTCGCCCAGGTGGAAGCGGTGCCCACCGCGACCGCGACGACCGATTCGGCCGAGGCGGCTCCGCTCGACGATGCCGCGGCGATCGCCGGCGCGATCAGCGCCGGCCGCGGCATCGAGCGCATCCGCCACGGCGACGGCTGGGCGTGGATGCGCGACGGCAAGATCATCCGCACCGCCTCGGCCGACGGCAAGCAGGTCGCCTATTTCCGGAACGGCTCGAACGACCCGTTCCTGGTCCAGAACGGCGACCGCGCTTACGCCTATTCGGGCAGCAGCGTGACCCATGCTTACGATCGCGGCCGTCCGGAACGGGTCGATCCGAAAGAGCGCGATACCGCAAGCAAGCTCGCTGGGAAGGCACGCGACGACCGCGATAGCGCCCGCCATGTGGCCGAGAACCATCGCCCGGCCCCGACGCCGAGCCCCTCGCCGACCGCAACCCGCGAGTCCGGGCATGGAGGCTCGGAGCACTCGTCGCGCGACGACCAGCATGGCCGCAACGACCATGACACTCGCAACGATAACGACGGCCGCGGGCCGACCGGACCGACGCATGGGGCGCCGCCGTCAGCCGGCTCCACGCCCAGCCCCAGCCCCAGCCCCAGCCCCAGTCCGAGCCATACCCGGCGCTCGGACCATGAACGCGGGTCCGACTAGACGGTGAAGCTCTCGCCGCAGCCGCACGAGCCTTTGGCGTTCGGGTTTTCGAACACGAATCCGGCGGCGAAATCGTCCTCGCGCCAGTCCATTGTCGAGCCGACGAGGTAGAGCACCGAGGCGCCGTCGATGAAGAAGGTGCCGCCCGGGGTCTCGATGCGCTCGTCGAACGGCTGCGCCTCGCCGACGTAGTCGACCGAATAAGCCAGGCCCGAGCAGCCGCGGCGCGGGGTCGACAGCTTCACGCCGACGGCGCCCTCAGGGGCCTTCGCCATCAGCTCGGC
The DNA here is from genome assembly GCA_036384795.1 of Sphingomonadaceae bacterium. Taxonomy (GTDB): domain Bacteria; phylum Pseudomonadota; class Alphaproteobacteria; order Sphingomonadales; family Sphingomonadaceae; genus Andeanibacterium. The sequence goes on from DASVLP010000072.1 coordinate 2,425, forward strand.
CACCCGTGCCTCGGCGGCCGGCGTGAGGGTGACGGCGGCGGGTCTCGCGCGGGCTTTGGCTTCGGCCATCACAGCATCCCCAGCTCGAGCCGGGCCTCCTCGCTCATCTTTTCCGGGCCCCATGGCGGGTCCCACACCAGGTTGACCTCGGCGTCACGGATGCCGGGCACCGAAGAGACGCGCAGCTCGACTTCGCCGGGCATCGATTCGGCCACCGGGCAATGCGGGGTGGTGAGCGTCATCGTTACCCGCGCGTCGCCGTCGTCGGTCACGTCGACCCCGTAGATAAGCCCCAGGTCGTAAATGTTCACCGGGATCTCCGGATCGTAGATTTCGCGCAGCGCATCGACCACGCCTTCGTAGAGCGCGCCGCCGGGCGATCCGGCGCCGACGGCCTGCGGCTGCTGCGCGAGGAAGCCTTCGAGATAGTCGCGCTTGCGCTCGAGCTTGTCGGGCGCGCTCTCGACATCGTCGACGCGCGCGCGGGGCGGCGGCGCCACGCCTTCCACTTCCTCGACCGAAAAGCTCTTGCTTTCCTCGTTCATCCGAAAATCCTCTTGGTGCGCTCGATGCCCTTGAGCAGCGCGGCAATGTCGGCCTCGTCGCTGTAGAGCCCGAAGCTCGCGCGCGCGGTGGCTTGGACCCCGAGATGGTCCATCAGCGGCTGCGCGCAATGGTGCCCGGCGCGGATCGCGACGTTTTCCTCGTCGAGGATCGTGCCAAGATCGTGCGGGTGGATGTCGCGCACCGCGAAGCTGACGATCCCGCTCGCATTGTCGGGCCCGAACAGGGTGACGTCGTTCAGGGCGCGCAATTCGTCACGCAGCTGGCGGGTCAGCGCGCGCTCGTGCGCGGCGATCCGCTCCATGCCGATCGCCGATACGTAATCGACCGCCGCACCGAAGCCGATCGCCTCGACGATCGCCGGGGTGCCGGCCTCGAACCGCTGCGGGGCGGGCGCGTAAGTGGTGCGCGCGAACGTCACCCGGTCGATCATCGACCCGCCGCCCTGGTACGGCGGCATCTCGCTCAGGATCGCGCCGCGCACCCACAACGCGCCGACGCCGGTGGGCCCGTAGAGCTTGTGGCTCGAGAACGCGTAGAAATCGCAATCGAGCGCGCCCACGTCGACCGCATGGCGCGGGATCGCCTGGCAGCCGTCGAGCAGCAGCTTCGCGCCCACGCCATGCGCCAGGTCCGCCGCGCGGCGCGCGTCGAGTTCGGAGCCGAGCACGTTCGACACGTGCGCGAAGGCGACCAGCTTGTGCTTGTCCGTCAGCATCCGCTCGGCCGCGTCGAGATCGATCCTGTCGTCCTCGGTCAGCGGGCAGATGTCGATTTCGGCACCGGTCTTTTCGGCAACCATCTGCCAGGGCACGATGTTCGAATGGTGCTCGAGCACCGACAGCAGGATGCGGTCGCCGGCCTTCAGATTGGCAACGCCCCAGGTCTGCGCCACGAGGTTGATCGCCTCGGTCGCGTTGCGGGTGAACACCAGCTCCTCTTCCTTGCCGCCGATGAACTCGGCGACCTTGCGCCGCGCCGCCTCGTAGGCGAGCGTCATCTCGGCCGAGCGCGAATAGACCCCGCGGTGGACGGTGGCGTAGTCCGGCCCCATCGCCCGCGCGACCGCATCGATCACCGCCCGCGGCTTGAGCGCCGAAGCGGCGGAATCGAGGTAGTGCCACGGCTTGCCGTCGGGCGTGATCAGGCCGGGGAAGTCGCGCCTCAGGCTCGTGAGAGTCCCTGCGAAGGCAGGGACCTCTTCCCGCCCGCTGGTACCTTGCGGCCCGAGGCCCCCGCCTGCGCGAGGGCTCACATCATTGTCGAGCGTCCCGCTCACAGCACTTCTCCGTCCAGCGCGCCGACCGCCTTCTCCAGCAGCTCGTCGCGCAATATCTCGTCGACCACGCCCGCAAACGCATCGGCGATGAACGCGCGTACCAGCAGCTTTTTCGCCACCTCGGGCGGGATTCCGCGCGCGGCCATGTAGAACGCTTCGGTCGCGTCGAGCGCGCCGATCGCCGCGCCGTGGGCGCACTTCACATCGTCGGCGAAGATCTCGAGTTCGGGCTTGGCGTTCGCCGCGGCGCCCTTTTCGAGCAGGATCGCCTTGAAGTTCTGAGCCGCGTCGGTTTTCTGCGCATCGCGCGCGACTTCGATCCGGCCGAGGAAGTTGCCGGTCGCGCGGCCCCAGTGGACCGCGCGCACCACCTGGTGGCTGCTCGCCTCGGGCTCCGCGTGATCGACCCGGGTAACGAACTCACGCGTTGCATCACCGCCGCCGATCGTCACCCCGCCGAACTCGAAATGCGCGCCGCGCCCGAGCCGGACCTCGACCTCGAGCCGGGTGTAGGCGCTCGCCGAAGCGATCGCGAAAATCTCCGCCCGAGCGCCATCGCCGAGCGTCATCCGCACCCGATGGATGCCCGCATACTGGTCGTCGAGCGCCAGCGCCTTCGCGCGCGTCTCGCCCGGCGCGAGCGTGACTTCGTGCCACACGTCGAGGTCTGCCGGCACGAGCGCGTCGAGCGCCGCCGGATCGGCATAGCGCCAGTCCTCGTCGTGCGTGGTGGGGAGAGCGGCGAGCTCGGTCATGCCGCCACCGCCTCGTAGCCTTCGGCTTCGAGCTGGGCCGCCAGCTCCGGCCCGCCCGACTTCACGATCCGCCCGGCGACCATCACGTGCACCACGTCGGGCTGCACGTAGTCAAGCAGCCGCTGGTAGTGCGTGATCAGCAGCACGCCCTTGTCCGGGCGGCGCATGATCGCATTGATCCCTTCGCCGACCACCCGCAATGCGTCGATGTCGAGGCCGGAGTCGGTCTCGTCGAGCACCGCGAACGCAGGGTCGAGAATGCCCATCTGGACCATCTCGGCGCGCTTCTTCTCGCCGCCCGAGAAGCCGACGTTCACCGGGCGCTTCAGCATCTCCATGTCGAGCTTGAGCAGCGCGGCCTTCTCGCGCGCGAGCTTGAGGAACTCGCCGCCCGACAACGGCGCTTCGCCGCGGCCCTTGCGCTGCGCGTTCAGTGCCTCGCGCAGGAACTGGACGAACGAAACGCCCGGAATCTCGACCGGGTACTGGAAGCCGAGGAACAGGCCCGCCGCGGCGCGTTCGTGCGGTTCGAGCGCGAGCAAGTCCTGACCGTTCAAGCTCACCGAACCGTCGGTCACCTCGTATCCCGGCCGCCCGCCGAGCACGTAGGCGAGGGTCGACTTGCCCGCGCCGTTCGGGCCCATGATCGCATGGACCTCGCCCGCGCCGACGCTAAGCGTCAGCCCGTTGAGGATCGGCTTGCCGTCGACCGTGGCGTGGAGGTCGTCAATCTTTAGCATTGTCGAATTTCCTGCGGTTGGGCCGCGAATAGTGCTGGTTCGGGTTGGCCGCGCGGTGCGCGCGGGCGGCTTCCTGCTTGGCGGCGCGGCGCTCGCGCATCATCGCGCCGATCCGGTCGAGCACCGCGTCGATGTTTTCGAGCACGTCGCTCGCCTTGATCCGCATCACCCGAATGCCGACCGCTTCGAGGCTCTTGTCGCGGCGGGTATCGAGCGGGGTCGGTTCGGCCTCGTCTATGGCGATCGCCATGCCGAGATTGTGGCAGCCGAAATCGACGATCGCCGAGCCGATCACCGCGTGGCGGGTGAACGTGTAGCGCCCGAGGTCGGCCTTCGCGAACCGTTCGGCGAGCGCCTTGTGCGCCTCGCTCGAATGCCGCCGCATCTCGCGCGCGCGCTCGTGCAACACGTCGAGCCGCTTCTCCGAAATCTCCCACCCGCGCCCCCGCCGCTTGAGCGCGGGCGCATCGGCCTGCTCGGACGGATCGCGCAGCTTGAGGGTTTTCTTGTCGGTCATTGCGGCGCGTCCGGAGGCGGGTCCAAATCCCAGTGGGAGCCGTTTTCGAATTTGAGGCCGACTTTTGCCAGCAACTTGTTGAGTTCCGTGAGGTCACGCGAAGCACGAATACGATCGTATTCATCGAGCAATCCTGCGTTGAACAGGCGCTCATTGACCGTCATCCCAGAGTAGTCCTTAACCAACAGACCCCTCCAAACTGATCCCCAGCAGCTTCTGCGCTTCGACCGCGAACTCCATCGGCAGCTGCTGCAGCACTTCCTTCGCGAAGCCGTTGACGATCAGCGCAACCGCTTCCTCTTGGCCCAACCCGCGCTGCATCGCGTAGAACAACTGGTCGTCGCTGATCTTGCTGGTGGTCGCCTCGTGCTCGATCTGCGCGCTCGGGTTCTTCACCTCGATGTACGGCACGGTGTGCGCGCCGCAGTCGCTGCCGAGCAGCAGCGAATCGCATTGGGTGAAGTTGCGCGCGCCTTCGGCATTGGCGCCGACGCGCACCAGGCCGCGGTAGGTGTTGTTCGATTTGCCCGCGCTGATCCCCTTCGAGACGATCGTCGAGCGGGTCCGCGCACCGTTGTGCACCATCTTGGTGCCGGTGTCGGCCTGCTGGAAGTTGTTGGTCACGGCCACTGAGTAGAACTCGCCGACCGAATCCTCGCCGTTCAGCACGCAGCTCGGGTACTTCCAGGTGATCGCGCTGCCGGTCTCGACCTGGGTCCAGCTGACTTTGCTGCGCTTGCCCTGGCACAGCGCGCGCTTGGTGACGAAATTGTAGATCCCGCCCTTCCCTTGCGCGTCGCCCGGGTACCAGTTCTGCACGGTCGAATACTTGATCTCGGCATCGTCGAGCGCAACCAGCTCAACCACCGCGGCGTGGAGCTGGTTCTCGTCGCGCTGCGGCGCGGTGCAGCCTTCGAGGTAGCTGACGTAACTGCCCTTTTCGGCGACGATCAATGTGCGCTCGAACTGGCCGGTGTTCTCGGCGTTGATCCGGAAATAGGTGCTGAGCTCCATCGGGCAGCGCACGCCCTCCGGAATCCACACGAACGTGCCGTCGGAGAACACCGCGCTGTTGAGCGCGGCGAAATAGTTGTCGCGCTGCGGCACGACTTTGCCGAGCCACTTCTTCACCAGCTCGGGATATTCGCGGATCGCTTCGCTGATCGACAGGAACACGACGCCTGCGCGCTTCAACTCCTCGCGGAAGGTGGTCGCGACACTGACCGAATCGAACACCGCGTCGACCGCGACCTTGCGCGCACCTTCGACCCCGGCGAGCACTTTCTGCTCTTCGATCGGGATGCCGAGCTTTTCATAGACCCGCAGGATTTCCGGATCGACCTCGTCGAGGCTACCGAGCTTCTCCTTCGCCTTGGGCGCGGCGTAATAATAGGCGTCCTGGTAGTCGATCGGCGGGATGTTGAGCTTGGCCCAATGCGGCTCGGGCATTTCGCGCCACGCGCGGAACGCCTTGAGCCGCCAGTCGAGCATCCATTCCGGCTCGCCCTTCTTGGCCGAGATGAAGCGTACCGTGCTCTCGTCGAGCCCCTTGGGCGCGAATTCCTGCTCGATGTCGCTCGAAAAGCCCCACTCGTACGTCTCGAGCTTCTTCGCCGCCTCGCGCGCTTCCTGGTCCTGGAGCTGTTCGGTCATGCCCGCGCCTCCATCCGCGCGAGCTGGGTCAGCGGCACCCCCGCGAGCGCCCCGCGCAAGGTCTGGTTCACCAGCCCCCAGTGCGGGCGGACATGGCAGCTCGCTTCGAGCGCGCAATCGTGCTTGCCGGTTTCGACGCACGAGGTCAGCGCGATCGGCCCTTCGACCGCCTCGACGATGTCGGCCAGGGTGATCGCGGCGGCGGGGCGCGCGAGCTGCAGCCCGCCATGCTGCCCGCGGGTCGAACGCAGCAGCCCGGCGGCGGTGAGGGTGCTGACCAGCTTCTGCACCGTCGGCAGCGGCAGCCCGGTCTCGGCCGCAAGCTGCGCCGACGAAATTCGCGCGCGCTTACGGCCCGCGGCATCGACGAGCGATGCCGAGCCGCAATGGCGCGCGGCGGCGCTCATCGTGACGACGGCGTAATCGGCCATGCTTGAAAGACGCATCTGCCCGTTCGATTCCTAATCGGAGTGATTCGTTCCGGTTTCATCTAGGAGCCGCGCCGCGCGATGCAACCAAGGAAAGCTTGCCGGGCGGAAAATTCGCGCCGGTGAACAAGGGCAATGCGAAAAAAGGGCGGCTCTCGCAAAGAGAGCCGCCCTTATAGGTGAGAACTCGAAAGCATCGCTGCTTCGAGCCCTTCGGGTCGCACCGCCGCCCTAAACCGCGAAAGTCTTTTCGAATTGTAGGAAAGCGACAGCTGAAGTGGCTTTTCCGCTACAACTGTCTCCAAAATCGAGGAAAAACAGTTAGGTGCTGAAACTACTTGCCCGGTCGACAGTTGTTCGTCGCTTTGCCATAGCGCTGCCGCAATGTCGTTCCGACTGATCCGGCCCCTGCTGTTCGCGCTCGAGCCCGAAGCGGCGCACAGGCTGGCGATTCGGGCGTTGAAATACGTCCCGGCGGGCGCGCCCGCGGCTGCGGGCGGCCCGCTCGCATGCCATGTCGCGGGCTTGGCGTTCCCCAACCCGCTCGGCATCGCCGCGGGGTTCGACAAGGACGGCGAAGTTCCCTACGCCTTGCTCGGGCTGGGGTTCGGGTTTGCCGAAGTGGGCTCGATCACCCCGCTGCCGCAAGCCGGCAACGCCAGGCCGCGGTTGTTCCGCCTGACCGAAGACCGCGCGGTGATCAACCGGATGGGCTTCAACAACGCGGGGGGCGAGGCGGCCGCACGCCGATTCGCCGCGCGCGAGCGGCAGGGCCGTTCGACTTCGTGCGAGGCAGGCGTGGTCGGGATCAACATCGGCGCGAACAAGGATTCGGCCGACCGGATCGCCGATTACGCCCAGATGGCGCGGCTGATGGCGCCGTTCGCGTCGTACCTTGCGGTCAATGTTTCGAGCCCGAACACGCCGGGCCTGCGCGCGCTGCAGGATGAAGCCGCGCTCGCCGCCTTGCTCGACGCGGTGCTGGGAGCGAAAGGCGGCGCGGGTCCGCCGGTGTTCCTGAAAGTCGCGCCCGATCTCGAACGCGCCGACATCGATGCGATCGCGCGCATCGCGCTCGACAGAAGGCTCGGCGCGCTGATCGTCTCCAACACCACGATTGCGCGCCCGCCGCTCAAATCGCCTCGAGCGGGCGAGGCCGGAGGCCTCTCGGGCGCGCCGCTGCGCACGCTCGCGCTCCAGCGGCTGCGCGATTTCCGCGCAGCGACCGGCGGCGCGATCCCGCTGATCGGCGTCGGTGGGATCGGCAATGCGGAAGATGCCTGGGCCCGGATCAGGGCCGGAGCCAGCCTGGTGCAGCTCTACAGCGCGATGGTCTACGAAGGGCCCGGGATCGCGCGGCGCATCGTGGATGGGCTCGAGGCGCTGATGCGGCGCGATGGTTTCCGCTCCATTGCCGAGGCGGTCGGGAGCGAATAGCAAGACGCGCATGCTCAAGCGTTTTCTCGCCCTCGGCCTCGCGCCGTTCGCCCTCGCCGCCGCCCCCGCACCGATCCTCGCCAAGGCTCCGGCCGCCAGCGACTTCCCCGGCATGGTCAGCGCCGCCGAGCCGGCCGCGACCCAGGCGGGCGTCGAGATCCTGCGCAAAGGCGGCAGCGCGACCGACGCCGCGATCGCGGTGATGCTGGCGCTGAACGTGGTCGAGCCGCAGAGCTCGGGCGTCGGCGGCGGC
>DASVLP010000073.1:0-24114 GCA_036384795.1 Sphingomonadaceae bacterium
CCCCGGCAAGCGCCTGCAATCGCTCAGCCTGCTCTCGGGCGGCGAGCAGGCGCTGACCGCGGTCGCGCTGATTTTCGGCCTGTTCCTCACCAACCCCGCGCCGATCTGCGTGCTCGACGAAGTCGACGCGCCATTGGACGATGCCAACATCGAACGCTTCTGCGACCTGCTCGACGCGATGACCCAGGAAACCGACACCCGCTACCTGATCGTCACTCACAACGCGGTGACGATGAGCCGCATGCACCGCCTGTTCGGCGTGACGATGATCGAGAAAGGCGTTTCGCGCCTAGTCAGCGTCGACCTCGGCGGCGCGGAGGAACTGCTGGCGGCGGAGTGACGCGGAAATGCCGGGCAATTCCGCCAAACAGCTGAAAGACCGTCTGCGTACCGACCTGAAGGACGCGTTCAAGGCCGGCCGCAGGGACGAAGTGTCGCTGCTGCGCGCATTGCTCGCGGCGATCGACAACGCCGAGGCCCCGCCGCGGACCGACGCGGAGCTGCGCTACGATCCGGACGCCGCCAGCGAGATCGAGCGGCTCGATCTTTTACCTGAGCAATTGCAGCGCCTGCTGCGGGACGAGGCCGACGCCCGCCTGCAAGGCGCCGCGGAGATGGAGCGCGTCGGCCGGGCGGACCGTGCGGCGGCGCTGGAGGCCGAGGCCCGAATGGTGCGGCGCTATCTCGATTGATTCAGCCGCACGAAGCGGCGCGCCAATTCCATAGATGACGAACGCGTTTCAAGGTGCCACACTGGCCTTCAACGGACCGAGTCAACCAAGGCCGGGAGCAGGATGCGTAGATTTCTCATTGCAGGCGCGGGCGCGCTCGCCCTCTCGTTCGGCGCGGCGCCGGCGCAAGCCCATCACAGCATGGCGATGTTCGACCAGACCAAGGAAGTGATCTTGGCCGGCACGGTTCGCGAGTTCCAGTGGACCAACCCGCATTGCTACATCCAGCTGATGGTGAAGGACGCCGCCGGCAAGGACGTCGAGTGGAGCCTCGAAATGGGCGCGCCGATGTATCTCTACGCCAACGGCTGGCGTCCGAAGACGCTGAAGCCGGGCGACAAGCTCAGCGTGAAGATCAATCCGCTGCGCGACGGCAAGCCCGGCGGCGTGATCCTCACCGCGACGATGGCCGACGGCAAGACTTTGGGGAACAAGAAGGGATGAGGCGCGCCGCGTCGATCGCCGCGCCCGTTGCCGCGGCGATTTTGGCGGCCGCCTGCCCCGCGCTTGGCCACGCGCAGTCGGCCGGATCCCGCACCCAGGCATTCGCCAAGCTGCCCGACTGGTCGGGCCTGTGGCTGACCGAAGGGGACGAGACGAGCATCGGCGGCCTGCCGCAAGGTTCGCTCGACGCCAAGGAGACCGGCAAGCCGGCGGCCAAGAACACCGGGACCCAGCTCTACGGCTTCGGCGCGCCGTGGAACGAGGAAGGCAAGCGCCGCCAGGCGAGCCGCAAGGGCAACGGCAACCGCAAGGCCGACGGCTGGGGCTTTCCGATGATGATGAACGCGGCCCCGCCGATCCAGTTCTTCATCACCCCCGAGAAAGTGCTGATCATCAACGGCTACCGCGACGTGACCGACGTGCGGATCGGCGAGCAGCACCCCTCGGCGGACGACCTGTGGCCCACGGTGTGGGGGGATTCGGTCGGCCATTGGGAAGGCGATACGCTGGTGATCGACACGATCGCGGTGAAGAACCCCAATGTCTATTTCCACGGCGCACCGCCGCTGTCGGACGACGCGCATTACGTCCAGCGCATCCGGCTCGACAAGCCGGGCCACCTGGTGGACGACATGACGATCACCGATCCGACCACGCTGACCCAGCCGTGGACCGTACACTTGAGTTTCGTGCCCGCCGACAAGGACTTCGGCCGGATGGTCTACGACGTCTATGACAATGACCGTACCGATTCCGAAAACGGAACGATCGAACCGCCGAAGGATGAGCAGCAAGGCCAATAGCCCGCGCAGAAGGGGGAGAATGCCATGAAGTTCCGCAGCCGCACGATGATTGCCGCGCTGGCGCTAACCTTTGCCGTTCCCGCCTCCGCGCAATTGCTCGATGGGGAGCAACAGGCGACCATCGCGCCGATCGCCGGGGTGGTCGCGCGGGGCGCGAAGTGGGACCGGGTGTGGTCGAGCTACATGACCGCCGACGGGATGACCGCCGCGCCCGACGGCACGCTGCTGTTTGCGCAGGAGCAGAGCGATTCGGTGATCCGGCTGCAGCCGGACGGCAAATGGTGGGTCGCGGTGCCGTACGTCGAAGGCGCGGGCGCGGTGTCCGTCGACGCGGCAGGCCGGATGTTCGCGGTCGAGCGCACCTGCACCGATCCCGGGCTGCACCGCAAGCAATGCGCCGAACCGACGCGGGTGACCGAGCTCGTGCCCGAGCACAAAGTGCTGGCGAGCGCGTTCGCCGACGGCAAGCCGCTCGGCCGCTTGAACGACCTTCAGGCCGACGGGCACGGCGGCGCGTTCTTCACCCAGACCGGGCTTTACCACGTCGCCGCCGACGGCACCGTCAGCGTGGTGGTCGACAAAGTCGACAGCTTCACCAACGGCCTGCAACTGAGCCCCGACGGCAAGACGCTTTACGTGACGGACAAGGACAAGATCCTCGCGTTCGACGTGGCGGCGGACGGATCGACTTCGAACCGCCGGGTGTTCGTGATCCTCAGCCACGAAGGCAAAGGCTTCGGCGCCGACGGGCTCGCGGCCGACAGCGCCGGGCGGCTCTACGCCGCTGCCGATGCGGGGGTCTATGTGATCGATCCCTCGGGCAAGGAGCTCGGCATCATCCCCACCCCGCGCCGCGCGATCACCCTGGCATTCGCCGGGCCGGACAAACACACGCTCTACATCGGCGCGATGGGCGCGGTCGGGCCCGACGGCAAGGACTGGCAGACGCCGAAGGACGTCCGCAACGTCGCGATGACGATCTATCGGGTGAAGATGCTGGCGGCGGGGCCCGCGAACAAGCCGAAATAGCTCCGTTAGTCCAGCACCAGTCGGGGCCCCGCTCCCTTGGAGGCCATCCGGTCATCCTTGTTGTAGAGCTGGCACTTCTGCAGGCTGAGGCAGCCGCAGCCGATGCACTGGTCGAGATTGTTGCGGGTGCGGGTGAGGAGCTTGATCTTCTCGTCGATCGCGACGCGCATCGAGCGGCTGATCTTCTGCCAGTCGTGCAACGTCGGCGTGCGTCCCGCGGGCAGCTCGGCTAGCTCGGCCTCGATCTCCGCAAGCCCCAGCCCGAGCTTCTGGGCGATCACGATGAAGCTTACCCGGCGAATGTCGGAACGCCGGAAGCGGCGCTGATTGCCGCCGGTGCGATGCGCGCTGATCAGCCCTTTGTCCTCGTAGAACCGCAGCGCGGACACCGCGACGCCGGTGCGCCGCGCGAGCGTGCCGATCGGTATGGTTTCGTCCCGCGTCATCGCGTCTCCTCCCCTGCGGCCCCAGGGCATAGCCTTAAAACCTTCACCTCAACTTAACTTGAGGTCAGCGGGCCGGCAAGCCGCTCGATTTTGCCTGGAAGAAAATTGGCTTTGGGATGAGAGGGTTGAATGAAGAAGTTGGAACACGCCGCAGGTGGAGCGCGGCCTCAGGCGTTGCCCACCACGAAGCAAGCCGCCGCGACCAGCGCGCCGAGCCAGCGGTTCGAGCGGAAGCGGTGGAGCGCGTTGTCGCCGTCGTCGGGAGCGAGCGTGCCGACCTGCCAGGCGAAGTGCAGCGCGGCGGGCAGCAGCGCGAGGAGCGCCAGCCAGTCGGGCCGCAGCAGCCAGAACGCGAGCGCCCAGAAGACGATCGCACCGGCATAGAACGCGCCGACGCCCTGCCGCACCCGCCCGCCCAGGCGGAGCGCGCTCGAGCGGATGCCGACCAGCGCGTCGTCCTCGCGGTCCTGCAAGGCGTAGATCGTGTCGTAACCGATGCACCAGCAGATCGCGCCGGCGTAGAGCGCGGCCATCACGTCCAGCCGGTCGGAACGCAGCGCGGTCCAGCCGACAGGCGCGCCCCAGGTGAACACCAGGCCGAGCCAGGCCTGCGGCCACCAGGTGATCCGCTTCATGAACGGATAGGCCGCGACCAGCAGCAGGCTCGCCAGCGCGACGCCTTGCGCCAGCGGGCGCAATTGCAGCAGCACCACGAGGCCCACGAGGCACAGCGCGCCGAGCCACAGCCACGCGGCGCGCGCGCTCACCCGGCGGCTCGCCACCGGACGGCGCGCGGTACGCTCGACCCGGCGGTCGAGATCGGCATCGACGATGTCGTTGTAGACGCAGCCCGCGCTGCGCATCGCGGTCGCGCCGAGCAGCAGCCACAGCACCAGCCGCCATTGCAGGCCCGCGCCGGTCAGCCACGCGCCCCAGACGCACGGCCAGAACAGCAGCCATATGCCGATCGGCCGGTCAAACCGCGCGAGCAGCGCGAAATCGCGCGGGCGCTGCGGCAGCCGCGCGACGAGGCCGCGATGCTCGCTGTCGGGAACGATCTGGGTGGCGGTTTCGGTCACGGATCGTGACTACCCAACTCGTGATCCCGGCGAAAGCCGGGATCGCTGGAAACAACGGCGCCACCTGTGGCCAGCGATCCCGGCTTTCGCCGGGATCACGGTCTTTGTAAGGAGCCGTGATGATCGCCACCCCCGCCTGGCCCCCGCGCAGCGCGCCCCGGCTGTTCGTCGCGGGTCCTTTGGCCGCAGGGCAAGCGCTCGTGCTCGCAGGCGGGCAGGCGCATTACCTTGCGCGGGTGATGCGCGTGGGCGAAGGCGACGCGGTGGTGCTGTGCGACGATATGACCGGCGAGTGGGCCGCGCGCGTCGCGCACGCCGGCAAGCGCGACGTCACTCTCACAGTCGCGGACAAGCTGCGCGAGCGCGAGACGGTGCCGGACTTCACCCTCTGCGCGGCGCTGATCAAGAAGCCGCGCTTCGACCTGATCCTGGAAAAGGCGATCGAGCTCGGCGTGCGGCGCATCCAGCCGGTGATCACCCGCCGCGGCGTGGCCGACAAGCTCAACCTCGAACGCGCCCGCGCGATCGTTACCGAGGCGGCCGAGCAATGCGCGCGCACCGCGCTGCCCGAGCTTGCCGAGCCGGTGAAGCTCGACGCGCTGCTGTCCGGCTGGGACGCGAACCGCGCGCTGTTCTTCGCGGACGAGCTGGGCGGGGAGCCTGCCGCCCGAGCGTTTGCCGGATATCGCGAGCCCCTGCGCAGGCAGGGGCCTCCTCCAGTGGGCCGCGAGACCGAAGGAGGCCTCGGCCAGCGCCGGGACTCACGGCATGCCGCCCTCCTGATCGGCCCCGAAGGCGGGTTCGACGATGCCGAACGCGCCGCGATCCGCGCGCTTCCGGCGGCACGTCCGGTATCGCTCGGCCCGCGCATCCTGCGCGCCGAGACCGCCGCGATCGCCGCCACCGCGCTGTGGATGGCCACGGCCGGGGATTGGTGACTTCCCTGTTTTCGTCATTGCGAGGGATCGAAGCCCCGCGGCAATCCAGGGCGGCTTGTGCGACTCTGGATTGCTTCGCTTCGCTCGCAATGACGAGCGATAATTAAGCTGGCGCGGTTTCGATTAGCCACCTAATTGCCGCGCCATGAGCACGCGCAAGGCGTCCGACGGAGAGGACGGCATCATCGAATCCCGCGAGCAACTCGCCCAGCCGATGCAGGCGGGCGAGAAGCCGAAGGGTAGCTGGCGGATCGGCACCGAGCACGAGAAGCTGGTGTTCAGCCGTGCCGATCATCACGCGCCCTCCTACGACGAGCCCGGCGGCATCCGCGACATGCTGCTGGCGCTCAAGGATTTCGGATGGGAGCCGGTCGAGGAAGAAGGCGCGGACGGGATCAAGCGGGTCATCGCGATGGCGGGCGCCGACGGTACCGTCAGCCTCGAGCCCGCCGGCCAGCTCGAGCTGTCGGGCGCCCCGCTCGAGAACCTGCACCAGACGTGCGCCGAAACCGGCCGCCACCTCGAGCAGGTGAAGGCGATCGGCGAGCGCTTCGGGGTCGGCTTCCTCGGCCTCGGCATGTGGCCCGACAAGCGCCGCGACGAGCTGCCGATCATGCCCAAGGGCCGCTACGCGATCATGCTGCGGCACATGCCGCGGGTCGGCACCATGGGCCTCGACATGATGCTGCGCACGTGCACCATCCAGACCAACCTCGACTACGGTTCCGAAGCCGACATGGTGAAGAAGTTCCGCGTCAGCCTGGCCCTGCAGCCGCTCGCGACGGCGCTGTTCGCCAATTCGCCGTTCACCGAAGGCAAGCCCAACGGCTTTCTGTCCTACCGCAGCCACATCTGGACCGACACCGATCCCCACCGCACCGGCATGCTGCCGTTCGTGTACGAGGACGGATTCGGCTACGAACGCTACGTCGACTACATGCTCGACGTGCCGATGTATTTCGTGTTCCGCGACGGCAGGTACATCGACGCGGCGGGGCAGAGCTTCCGCGACTTCATGGCGGGCAAGCTCCCCGCGCTTCCCGGCGAACTGCCGCGCGCGAGCGACTGGATCGACCACCTCTCGACCGCTTTTCCCGAAGTGCGCCTGAAAAGCTTCCTCGAGATGCGCGGCGCGGACGGGGGCCCGTGGAACAAGATCTGTGCGCTGCCCGCATTCTGGGTCGGCCTGCTTTACGACCCGGGCGCGCTCGACGCGGCGTGGGACCTGGTCAGGCACTGGACGATCGAGGACCACGACCGCATCCGCGCACAAGTGCCCAAGCTCGCGCTCGACACGCGCGGACCGCGCGGGCGGACGTTCCAGCAGCTCGCGCGCGAGGTGCTCGACATCGCCCGCGCCGGGCTTGCCTCGCGCGGCCAGCTCGACGGCGGGGTCGACAACGAGACCGGCTTCCTCGCCCCGCTCGACGAGATCGTCGAAAGCGGCAAAGTCCCCGCGCAGCGCCTGCTCGACAAGTTCCACGGCGAATGGGGCGGCGACATCGGCCGCGTCTACGAAGAGATGTTCTGATGATCGCGGTCATCGGCCATTTCCGGCTTCCGCCAGCGCGGGTCGCCGAAGCGAGGGAGCCGATGGAACGAGTGATCGCCGCGACGCGCGCCGAGGCAGGCTGCCTGGGCTATTCCTACGCCGAAGACACCGTCGAACCCGGGCTGATCCGCGTGGCCGAACTGTGGGAAAGCCGCGCGCATCTGGCCGCCCATTTCGAGGCGCCGCACATGAAGCGTTGGGTCGAGGAGCGCGCCGCGCTGGATTTGTACGACCGCCAGATCGCGGCCTACGAACTGGGCGCGCCGGAGACGCTCTGAGCCGTTATTCCGCCGGCTGCAGCACGGCCGGCGAGCGCCGCGGCAGCCGCCCGAACAATTTGCGCAGCCGGCTGGTGACGAGCCCGTGCTGGTCCATCCAGGCGTAGTATTCGCGGTATTTCGCGTCCTCGCCCAGCAGGTGCGCTTCCTCGGTCCGCGCGCGCCAGTAATAGACCGCGCTGACGCAGCCGAGGCAGAACGTGTTGCGGATCGCATCGACCCACGAGCCGTTGGTCACCAGGAAGGGCAGGGTCGACAGCCACCAGAAGCTGTTCTTTGCAAGATACGCCGGGTGACGGCTGAACCGATAAGGGCCGCTGGTCAGCACGCCGCGATAGGTGAGGTTCGAGAAGCGGATGCCGAACGCCACGGTGGCCCAGGCGTAGATGCCGGTGAGCACCACCAGGAAGCCCGCCCAGACCCACAACAGCACGGTGTGGTCTTTCAGCCAGTAGGCCCAGTCGGCGGTGTGGAAGGTGTAGCCGATCACCCCGTCGTTCGACATGATCCCGAACACGAACGGGGGATAGCACATCAGCGCGGCGAGCCAGCCGGCGAGGAACGGATTGCCGCTGCGGATCTGCGCATCGAGCGGGCGGAAAGTCAGCAGATAGCCGACGGTGCCGATCTGCACGTCGATCAGGAACAGCAGGTCGATCAGCGTGCCCCCGATCGCCACTGGATCGTGCGCGAGGGCCGAGAAGTTCGCATCGACGATTTCCTGGAACCCGCCCGGCAGGATCGAAACCATGAACGCGGTGAAGAACCCTTTGATGCCCCACGCGCGCCAGTGCTTTTTGATCTCGCCGATGTCCCACGCTTCGCGCCCGATCAGCATCGCGCCGAAGTGCCAGGCATAATCGCGCGGTTGCACCAGCACCCGGTCGAGCCACAGCACGTAAGGCACCGAGAGCACGAACAGCGGGATCGCCGCGGTGCCGATCACCTCCATCGAGAACAAGTACTGGTCGCGCCAGTACCAGCGGCCGATGCAGTAAAGGAAGCCGATGACGACCCAGGTGGCCCACAGCCCCGCGAGCTTGGTCATCGACACGTGAACCACCTCGGACAACGGGCGCGGATGGTCCCAGTCGATTCCGGTGGAGGGGCGGCGATGGACTTTCTCGACCAGCACCGACCAGAGCGCCATCGCACCGCCCGAGAACAGCAGTGCGGTGAGCGAGGCGTAAGGCCCGTCGAGCGGCATGTGCGGCGTCGACAGCCCGAACACGTCGACCAGCAGCGGCCAGTTGCGGCAGATCACCAGCCAGATGAACAGGCCGGCCAAGCCGACCAAGCCGACCCACGGCGAAACGTCGCTGCGGGGCAGCCGTATGATCGGGGAACCTGCGCTCATGGCCCCGCGGCCTAGCGCGAAAGGGTTAAAGTGCGGGTAACGCGCCGTGGATGACGCGGTGGCTCAGCGCCAGGCGTGGATCACGCCGTCATCGTCGAGCAGGTACAGCGTCTGGTTGGCGACCACCGGTTCCAGCGAAACGCCGTGCTTGATGTCGCGGAATTCGCTCGGCGTCCCGCTCGTCACGTCGACCGACATGATGTGCCCACGCGAGTTGGCGACCCACAGCCGGTTGCCCGCGAGCACCGGACCGGTCCAGAAGATCCGGTCGTTCTTGTTCTTCGGGTTCTTCCACTGCTGGAGCTGGGTCAGCCAGCGCACTTTGCCGGTGTTGCGCGCGATCGCGAGCAGTTTGGCGTCGTCGGTCAGGGTGAAGATCCATTCGCCCGCGACGGCCGGGGTGGAGATGCCGGCGAGGTTCAGCTCCCACACCCGCTGCCCGGTGACCAGCTCGTAAGCCGCCATGCGGCCGCCCTGCCCCAGCGCATAGACCCGGCCGTTGTCGATGATCGGATCGGCATCGACGTCGGTCAGCGCACCGACTTCGGTCGAGATCGAAGTCCGTGCGAGCGCGTCGAGCCACAGCTCGCGGCCGTTCTCGTAGCGATAGGCGGCAAGCTCGCCCGAGCTGTAACCCGCGATGACCGTGCCTTGCCCGGCGGCCGGCGCCGCGACGCCGAAGATCCCGGTCTGCCCTTGCGAGGCGGCTTCGTTCCACAGCACGCTGCCGTCGGCCGCGTTGAGCGCGTAAATCTGGTTGTCCTGCGACATCACGAACACCGAGTTGAACGCCAGCGTCGGCGCGCCGCGCAACGGGCCGCCGGGCTTCACCGACCAGATCTGCTCTCCGGTGTCCGCCTTGAGCGCGACGACTTGTCCGACCCCGTTGTCCGCGTAGAGCCGGCCGTCCGAGTAGCTTGCGCCGCCCCCGAACGCCGACGATTCGAGCTTGTCGGGCACCGGCATCTTGTGGGTCCACAAGCGCGCACCCGAATTGGCGTCGAACGCGTGGACGATACCGTCGGTGTCGACCACGAACAGCTTGCCGCCGCCGATCACCGGCGCGGCGGCGAGCCGGCGGCGAGTGCCCGACCCGGCGATCTGCGCGGTCCACAATTCCTTCGGCGCGTCGCCCAGCGCGAGATGGCCGTAGGCTTTCGAAGCGCTTCCGCCCGCCTGGCTCCAGTCGCTGTTGACCTGCGGGGTCGGCAGGACGACCGCCACGTTGGCCAGCGCCGGATCCACCTTGGTCCCAGCCTCGATGTGCGAAAGGATCGGCTGGCGATTGCCGAAAGTCGGCGTCTTGGGCTTGTCCTTGCCGCCGAAAATGCCGCAGGCGGACAGCGCGAGCGACATCAGCAGCACCGTGGACAGGGCCGGCAAACGCGAAATGGGGGTGCGGTTCATTCCTCGGGCAATCCTTATTTCGGCGCCGATTGCGGTTGGGGCTGAGCTGCGGGCTGGGCCGCGTCCTGGGTCCTGATCTCGGCCAGGGTCTTGTCGACGTCGTCGACCGCGTCGACCCCCAGCATGCCGGCCATCTGCCGCGCCCGCGAGCGCAACGATTGGGGCACGTTCTTGTCCCGCGAAATCGAGGCGAACAGCGGCCCGGCAAGATCTTTGCGCCCTTGGTCGAGATAGGCCGCGCCGAGCAGCTCGCCCGCGCTGCCGAAATAGGGCTTGCCGGGCTGCGCCAGCGGTTTCAGCCGCTTGACGACCTCTTCCGGCTTCAGCTTGTCGTAGCTGAGCGCGACCCCGCGCAAGGTCGCGAGATCGCGGTAGGGGCCCGGGGTGCTGCCGTCGTCCGCGATCTCGGCATAGAGCTTGGCCGCCGCGTCGGTCTTGCCCTGCTGCGCGGCGATGCCCGCGCGGGTCAACTTGGCGACCGTCGAGGTTCCCTTCGCGCCGCCGTCGGCAAGCGGCGCGAGGGCCTTGTCGGCGGTGTCGAAATAGCCGGCATCGAGCTGGTCGAGCGACTTCACGAGTTCTTCCGAATTGCGCTCGAGCCGGGTCTCGCGATGGTTCGACCACCACAGCCAGGCCGCGAACAGCAGCAGCGCGAGCGCGACCAGCGCGCCGGCCTGCTTGCCGTAACGCTGCACCGCATAGGCGAACTGGTCTTCGCGCACGGCGTCGTCGACTTCGCGCAGCAAGGCTTCCTGCTGGCGCGCGTCGCGTTCGGCCCGCTTTTCCTGCGCGGTGAGATTATTGCTGGGTATCAGAGCCACTCAAGCGCCTTGTCGGTAATCTGTCGGTTCGCGCGCTGTTTAGCCGATGGCGCGGCCAATTCAACGCTAATCGGGCCGCCCGTCCCGGCTTGTTCCCGTCGGGGTGAATGGCCGATTAAGCAACCTTGGCGGCTCCGGCTTAGGGGAGCGAGTGACGCCCCATCGCAGCGGCGTAGAGCGCGCGGTAACGGTCGATCATTCGCCGCTCGTCGAATTCCTCGCGCGCGCGGCGCCGGTTGGCGGCGCCGATCGTCTTGCGCAACTCCGGCCCGGCGGCCAGCCGCTCGAGCGCGCCGGCCAGCGCCGGCCCGTCGCCCGGGGGGACAATGAAGGGCGCGTTCTCGGCCGCGACCATGTCGGCGATATCGCCCACCGCCGGGGCTGCGACCGGCAGGCCTGCGGCCATCGCCTGCAGCACCGAGACCGGAAACTGCTCGCTGTGCGAAGACAGCGCGAACACGTCGAACAGGCCGACGACCGTTTCCGGCCGCGAGACGAAGCCGGGCAAATGCACGCGGTGCTCGATCCCGGCGGCGTGTGCCTCGCGCTCGATCGCGGCCCGCTCCGGCCCTTCGCCGAGGATCACCAGCTGCCATTCCTCCGGCAACCCGGCGAACGCGCGCACCAGGTGCGGCAGGTTCTTCACCGCCCGCAGGCCCGCGAGCGTGCCGACCCAGCGTTCGCCCTTGCGCTTGATCAGCCCGGGCAGCACGTCGGGCTTCGGCTTGGCGGCATAAGCGGCGGTGTCGATGCCGTTGGGAACGCGCTGCACCCGCCCGCGCGGCTGATGCCAGGCGGTGAGCGCGATCTGCTCGAGGCCGCGCGAGGGCACCACCAGCAAGTCCGCCCGGTCGAGCGCGACCCGCCGGTACCAGTTGCGCCGCCGGCTGAGCCGCCGCGCCTCGTCCTCGTTGAACCCGTCCTCGTGGTGGACCAGCGGCGGCAGGGACATCGCCTTGGCGTAGAACGTGTGCGCCAGCACCGCGTCCATCGCCCCCCAGTTGTAGGTCAGCACCAGGTCGAAGTCCTTCATCCGCAGCGCGATCCGCGCCAGCCGGTCGAACCACGGCATGCCGGTAAGCGACGGGAAGTCCGGCGGGTAATCGGTTGGGATTTCGTGCGAAATCAGCGCTCCCGCGCCCAACGCGGCCGGCTGGCTGGAGACGATCGCATGTTCGATCGACGGCCCGAACGCGTTGATCAGCTGCACGCAGCGCAGTTCCTTGCCGCCCGCATCGAAGCTCGAATGGAGATGCAGGAAGCGCAAGCCCGGCGCGCCCTCGCTCATGCGCATTTCGCCAGCAGACGGGCGATCGCCTCGCGCGCTTCGGGCTCGCCGAGCGAGGGTGCATGGCCGGTGCGCGCGACCGTGACGAGGTCGGCGTCGGGAAGCTCCTTGGCCATTCGCGCGAACGTCTTGCGCGAGAGCAGGTCCGACAGCGCGCCGCGCAAGACCAGCACCGGACGCCCGCCGAGCGCCCGCCAGGCCGGCCACAAGTCCGCCGGGGTCGCCGGCGGCGGCGCGTTGAACGGCTCGGCGATCTTCATGTCGTAATCGAACGCGATCCGGCCGTTGCCGCCGACGCTCATCATCCGCTTGGCCGCGACCAGCCAATCGCCGATCTCATAGCCCGGGTGCGCCGCGCCGTGGGTGTCGCGCAGCGAGCGGGCGGCGTGCATCCAGCTGGGGAAAGTGCGCGCCTGCCCGAGGTATTCGCGGATCCGGTCGAGCCCCTTGTCCTCCACCACCGGCCCGATGTCGTTGATCACCGCGCCGGCGATCCGCGCGGGGTCACGCGCGGCGAGCAGCATGGTGACGATCCCGCCGAGCGAGGTGCCGACCGCGACGAATCGCGCGATGCCCGCCTGCTCCAGCAGCGCTTCGATGTCCGCGACGTATTGCGCCGGATTGTAGCTTGCGGCGTCTTTGGCGTCATCGCTCTGGCCGCGGCCGCGCAAATCGACCGCGATCACCCGCCATTCGCCTGCGAACGCCTCCGCCACCGGCTCGAAATCGCGCGCGTTGCGGGTGAGGCCGGGGATGCACAGCAGCGGCGGACGGTCTTCGCGACCGGCATAGTCGCGATAATGCAGCGTCAGCCCGTCCGCACTTGCCCACTGGCGATCGGTCCAGGCGGGTTCGGCGGTGCGCTCGCTCATCCGTGGTGCAACCCTGTCGTTCCGAATGGTGCCTTGCGCGCGCGGGGCGCGGCCCCCACTATCGCGGGATGCGCTCCGAACCGCACGCCGCAGCCTATGCCCCCGATCCGCAAATCCTGCAATTGGCCGAATGGCTTGGCGACGAAGTCGCGCCGGCCGATTTCCCGCAGGCGGTGCTGCGCTTCCGCAACCGGAGGTGGGACAAGGCGGTCGGCCTCGCCGAACTGAGCGATGCCGACTGGGTTCGCCATTTCGCCCGCTTCGAGCCGCTGCCCGACAATCTCCCGCACCCGCTGGCGCTGCGCTATCACGGCCATCAGTTCCGGGTGTACAACCCGGAGCTGGGCGATGGGCGCGGGTTCACTTTCGCGCAGTTGCGCGACGGCGCCGGCCGATTGCTCGACCTGGGCACCAAAGGGTCGGGCCTCACCCCATGGAGCCGCACCGCGGACGGCCGGCTGACCTTGAAGGGCGCGGTGCGCGAGATCCTCGCGACCGAGATGCTCGAGGCGCTCGGCGCCTATACCAGCAAGACGTTCTCGGTGGTCGAGACCGGCGAGCAACTGGTGCGCGGCGACGAGCCTTCCCCCACCCGCTCGGCGGTGCTGGTGCGGCTCAGCCACGGCCACATCCGCATCGGCAGCTTCCAGCGGCTCGCGGCGTACGAGCTCAAGTCCGAGATGGAGCAGCTCGTCGCCTATTGCCTGAAGCAGTTCCCCGGGCCGCCGCCCCCCGACGACGCTCCCGGCCATGACGAGCCCGCAGTCCGGCTGATGCACCAGGTGGTCGAGCGGCTGGCCGATCTCGCCGCGTCCTACATGGTCGCGGGATTCGTTCACGGGGTGCTCAATTCGGACAACATGAACGTCACCGGCGAGAGCTTCGATTATGGCCCGTGGCGTTGGCTGCCGCGCTGGGAGCCGGGCTTCACCGCCGCCTATTTCGACGAGACCGGGCTCTACGCGTTCGGTCGCCAGCCCGAGGCGATCCACTGGAACTGCGCGCAGTTCGCGATCGCGCTGCGCCAGCTCGCCGATGCGCCGCCGCTGGTCGCCGCGCTCGAGCGATTTCCGGCGCTCTATCACGCCGCGATGGCGCGGCGGTTCTGCTGGCGGCTTGGCGTCGCGAACCGGGGCGCGGAAGCGGACATGGCGGTGGTGGCGGCCGCCGAACGGCAGATGCGCGAAACCGGCGGGGGGCCGGACGCGTTCTTCTTCGCGCACCGCGGCGGACGCGCGGCGAGCGGCGGGCTGGCCGAGGCGCTCGCCGGTTACCAGCCGCTCGATTCGAGCGATCCCTATTGGGCAGCAGACGCACCGCAGAGCATGCTGATCGAGGAGGTCGAAGCGATCTGGGCCGCGATCGATGCGGACGACGATTGGCAACCGCTTTACGACAAAGTCGCCGCCGTCCGCAGCATGGGCGACGCGCTGGGCGAGCAGCCCGTCCCCGCCGGCCACGCATGACGGCCGCGCCGCCGCAAATGGCGACGCTTGTTTCCTGTGCGGACCTGCCGCAAGGATCGAAAAAGCGACGCCTTACAACATGTTTGAACGGGATGTGATCTGGTGAGCTCCGAACCGATTGTCTCCTTAGAGCCCGCGACGGGCCAGGAGCTGTGGCGCGGCGCACCCGGCAATGTCGACGAAACCGTCGACCGTGCCCGCCGGGCCTGGCCGTCGTGGGCCGCGCAGCCGCTGGCCAAGCGGATCGAACTCGTTCGCCAGTTCGCGAACGTCGTGCGCAAGGAAGCCGACCGGTTCGCCGAGCTGATCGCGCGCGAGACCGGAAAGCCGCTGTGGGAAACGCGGACCGAGGTGGAGTCGGTCGTCGCGAAAGTCGAGATCTCGGTACGCGCCTACGCCGAGCGCACCGGGCAGCGGAGATTGGACAGCGCGCTGAAGGGCACTTCGGCGGTCCGGCACAAGCCGCACGGGGTGATGGCGGTGCTCGGCCCGTACAACTTTCCGGCGCATCTGCCCAACGGCCATATCATCCCGGCGCTTATCGCCGGCAATGCGGTGATCCTGAAGCCGAGCGAGAAGACCCCCGCGACCGGCGAGTTCCTGGTCGACTGCTTCCACCGCGCGGGCATTTCCGCCGCGGTGGTGCAGCTGCTGATCGGCGGGCCGGAAGAAGGCAAGGCGCTGGTCGCCCATCCGGGGATCGATGGCGTGCTGTTCACCGGTTCGGCGCAAGTCGGGATCGCGATCAACCGCAAGCTCGCGGCAAATCCGGGCAAGATCGTCGCGCTCGAGATGGGCGGCAACAATCCGCTGGTGCTGTGGAGCACTCCCAAGCTGCACGACGCGGCGGTGCTGATCGTCCAGTCGGCGTTCACCACCGCCGGCCAGCGCTGCACCGCCGCCCGCCGGCTGATCGTCAAATCGAGCATGTACGAAGAGGCGATCGCCGAGATCGTCAAGCTCACCGACCGCCTGATCGTGGGCGGACCGTTCGACGAACCCGCCCCGTTCATGGGCCCGGTGATCGACAACGCCACCGCCGACCAGCTGACCGAAGCGTTCATCTACCTGATGTCGCACGGCGGCAAGGTGGTCCGCCACATGCGGCGGCTGAACGAGGACCTGCCGTTCCTCTCCCCCGCGATCATCGACGTGACCGCGATGGCGGAGCGGCCCGACATCGAGATGTTCGGGCCGCTGCTGCAGATCGTGCGGGTCGACGATTTCGACGAGGCGATCGCCGAGGCGAACGCGACCCGGTTCGGGCTTTCCGCTTCGCTGATCGGCGGGAACCCGCAGGAATACAATCGCTTCTGGGCGAACGTGCGCGCGGGGATCGTCAACTGGAACCGGCCGACCAACGGCGCTTCGTCGGAAGCCCCGTTCGGTGGGATCGGCCTTTCGGGAAATCACCGGCCCGCCGCGTTCTACGCCGCCGACTATTGCGCCTACCCGGTCGCCAGCGTCGAGATGGAGCAGCCGCGCGCGACGATCGGCACCGGCTTTCGCGACGCCTAGAGCAGCGCTCAGCCGCCGCTGGTGACGAGATCGACCTCGCTCGCGCCGGATGCATCCTTGCGTGCGTAAACCGTGAGCGAAGCGCCGTTCTTCACGCCGGCGAGCACGTCGTCGTCGCCGTTTTTCAGGTGCTGCAGCTTGTACCCCGCGTCGGACGCGCGGGTATAGTAGAAGTCGATCACGTCGCCGAGCGGCACCGGGGTGAGGAACGTCACCACCCGCAGCGAGCAGCCGCCTTCGTCGGTGCCGGCCGCTTCCTGCACCGCACCTTGCGGATAGACCGGAAAGCTCGCCGGCAGCTTGGCCGCCCATTGGGCCGTGTAGCCGACTTTCGCGGTGCAATCGCCGTTGCCCGGCCGGGCCGCGATTCGCGCGGCGGTGGTGTAGGCGGAATCGGCCGGCAAAGCGCCGCTGACCGCCGTCGCGACCGGGGCAGTGCGCAGTTTGCCCGGGCCCCCCAGCAGGTTGAGCGCGTCCGAACGGGCCTTGGCGATCGCTTCGGGCGACTTCGCCGCGGGCGGCAGCTCGCCGGTGGTGTAATTGGCCGAAACCGCGCTGTTCGCCTGGTTCTGCGAGGCGAGATCGGGATCGACCATGATCTGGTCGCCGAGCGCGGCGGACGCGGCGGCGTCGGTGTCCACCGGACTGCCCTGGGGCTCGTCTTTGTGGCCGCACGCGGCGAGCAGCAAGGCGGGCGCAAGGGCCGCCGCGGCAAAGCGGAATCCGGCGGGGCGGGACAGGATAACCATCGGGGCATTCTCCGCGAAAATGGGTTAATGCCGCATTTAGCCTGTCCGATCCCGGCATGGGTTGCCGAACGCGGTTAATTCCGCCGGCTGTCCCAAGACGGGAAACTCGCCAGGGTTCTTCGCTCGTTCTGGAAGGAGGCGCCCGCCCGGCCTTCATGCTCGGCCAAGCGGGCGCCGTTCGCCAAACCCCCGCGGGGGTGGGGGGGAACTGCCCCGCGGGTGCGGAACCGGCCTGGAGAGGGGAAATCAGGCCAGCCCCTTGTCGTGCCGTCGCCGCGAAGAGGGGGAATCGCGCGAACGACATGGTCCTTCTACCGCGCCGATCCTGAACGGTGGACAAACGATGCAATCAGGATTGCGTCAGGCTTCCCCGCAAGTCGCCCCCTCGCGCGAGCCTTGCTGCCCACGACCGAGCATCTTAGAGCCTGCCGATGTCCATCGGCGACGCCCTTCCGAACCGGCTCGACGGCTTGCCCCACGCGCTTGCGACGCATGCGATCTGGGGGCTGATGCCGCTCTATCTGGTGCTGGTGCATCGCGTGCCGCCGTTCGAGTTCGTCGCCTGGCGAATCGTCTGGACTTTGCCGCTGTGCCTCGCGGCGCTCGCCTGGCGGCGGCAGTGGGGCGAGGTGCGCGCAGCCTTCAGGGACCGGCGCTCGCTGCTCCTCCTGGCGTGCAGCGCCATGCTCGTGGCGATCAACTGGGTTACTTACGTGGTCGCGATCCAGACCGGTCACGTGTTCGCCGCGAGCCTTGGCTATTACATCCTGCCGTTGGTGATGATGCTGCTTGGCATGCTCGTGCTCGGCGAGCGGCTGAGCGGTGCGCAATGGGGGGCGGTGGCGCTCGCCGCGTTCGGGGTCGCGCTGCTGGCGGCCGGCGCGCGCACCACTTTGTGGCTGAGCGCGACCATCGCGGTGACTTTCGGGTTCTACGGCCTGATTCGCAAGCAGGTGGCAGTGGGGCCGGTCGCGGGCCTGACGATCGAGACTTTGCTGCTCTACCTTCCGTCGATCGCGGTCGCGACCTGGTTCGGCCTTTCCCCGGCCGGCTCGTCGATGGCGCAAGGGCTCGGCCTGGCCGCGGCCGTCGCGCTCGGCGGGCCGATGACCGCGGTGCCGCTCGCGCTGTTCGCCACCGCGGCGCGACGGATGGACTATACCACCATCGGCTTCCTCCAGTTCCTTTCGCCGACGATCGTGTTCGTGCTCGGGCTGCTGTGGTTCCACGAGCCACTGCATCCCGCGCAGCTCGGCTGTTTCGTGCTGATCTGGTGCGCGATGGCGCTGTTCGTATGGGATCTGCTGCGCGGGCGCCGAGCCGCGGCAAGCCGGGCCTAGCTTCGCAGGCGCCAGCCGATCGTTTCCCCGGCATGGAACGGCACGATCGGCGTGCCGCCTGCGTCGATCGCGTCGGGCACTTCGATCGGCGCACGCTCCAGCGTCACCGTGCCCTGGTTGAGCGGTAGGCCGTAGAACCGCGGCCCGTTCTCGCTGGCGAACGCCTCGAACCGGTCGAGCGCGCCTTCCTCGTCGAACACCGTTGCGTAGCTTTCCAGCGCGAACGGCGCGTTGAAGATGCCCGCGCAGCCGCACGCGCTTTCCTTGAGGTGCCGGGGATGCGGCGCGCTGTCGGTGCCGAGGAAGTACTTGGCCGAGCCCGAGGTCGCCGCCTGGCGCAGCGCCAGCCGGTGCGCCTCGCGCTTCGCGACCGGCAGGCAATAGGCATGCGGACGGATGCCGCCCACCAGCATCGCGTTGCGGTTGAGGTGAAGATGCTGCGGGGTGATCGTTGCCGCGACGTTCGCACCGGCCGCCTCGACGAATTCGACCGCCTCGCGGGTGGTCGCATGCTCGAACACCACCTTGAGCTCCGGCAATTCGCGCAGCACTGGCGCGAGCACGCGCTCGATGAACACCGCCTCGCGGTCGAAGATGTCGACCTCAGGGTCGATCACCTCGCCGTGGACGCACAGCACCATGCCGATTTCGGCCATGCGCGCGAGCGCAGGCATGACGTTCGCGATGTCGGTGACCCCGTGGGCGGAGCCGGTCGTGGCGTGCGCGGGATAGAGCTTGGCGGCGGTGAACACGCCTTCGCGGTGGCCGCGGGCGATCTCATCGGGATCGATGTGATCGGTGAGATAGCAGGTCATCAGCGGGGTGAAGTCCGCCCCTTCGGGCAGCGCCGCCACGATCCGCTCGCGGTAGGCGACCGCGTCCGCGACGCTGACCACCGGCGGCGAGAGGTTGGGCATCACGATCGCGCGGGCGAACTGCCGCGCGGTATGAGCCACTACGCCGCGCAGCATGCCGCCGTCGCGCAAGTGCACGTGCCAATCGTCGGGGCGGCGGATCGTGAGCGTGTCGGGGGCGGGCATGCCCCCCCCTATCGCCTCGCACCGTGCTCGGCTAGCGCGAACGCGTGGACGCCGAACGCGACTGGGAAGCCGAACGGGCGAGCATCGCGGCCAGCGCCGCGGGGCGCGAGGCGCTGATCGCGCAAAGCTTCGCCCGGATCGTCGGCACCGGGTTGGTCCCAGCGGCATGCGATGTCGGCGCTGCGTTGTGGGACTTGCGCGCTGTGGTCGTCGCGCACGGCACGGAAACGGATCCGCTGTTCTTCTACGGCAACCGCGCGGCGCTCACGCTGTTCGGGTTTCCGGCCGCGCGGTTCGTCCGGCTGCCTTCGCGGCTCTCGGCCGAAGCCGCCGGGCGGGAAGCACGCGCGAAGCTGATGGCGCGCGTCGAGCGGGACAATTTCGTCACCGGCTATGCGGGTGTGCGCATCTCGGCGAAGGGCGCGCGCTTTCGGATCGAAGACGCGACGGTGTGGAACCTGATCGACGGTAGCGGCGCTTTGCGCGGCCAGGCGGCGACGTTCTCGAGCTGGACCGCGCTCGCCGACTAGACCCGCGAGCGCACCAGCAGCGGCTTGAAGATCCGCGCGCTCGGCCGCAGCACGATCACCAGCACGCTCAGCGTGCCTACCGCCAGCCGCCCGACGATCGTGTTCGCCGCCCACAGCAGGCACACGAATGTCAACAGAAGAAAGCTGCGCAGGCTCATGCGCGCCGGTTTAAGGCCATGCCCTTGCAAAGCCTATTGATTTGCATGCGCCGGGGGCCAAGTAAGGCAGACATGCCCGCGACCCGCCTGTTCTCCCGCGCCCTCGTCCGTCTCACCCCGCAGGAGCCCGGCGAGGACGTCGCCGGCTTTCTCCAGGGGCTCGTCACCAACGACGTCACCGCCGCGCTGCCGGTCTGGGCGGGGCTGCTCAATGCACAGGGCAAGGCCCTGTTCGACTTCCTGGTCTGGCCCGCCGCCGACGGCCTGATCCTCGATTGCGAAGCCGAGGCCGCCGACGAGCTGGTCCAGCGCCTTTCGCTGTATCGCCTGCGGCGCAAGATCGCGATCGCGCGCGACGACGCGCACGCGGTTCACTGGCAGCCGTTCCCCGGCGACGGCGGCGCCGACGATCCGCGGATGGACGCGCTCGGCCAGCGTTGGCTCGCCCCGGCCTCCCCCGATGACGAAGGCGCCGACAGCGCCTGGCTCGCGCATCGGCTGTCGCTCGGCGTGCCCGAAGGCCGCGCCGAGCTGGGCGACGTGCTGTGGCTCGAGGCGAACGCCGCCGAGCTGAACGGCGTGAGCTTCACCAAAGGCTGCTACGTCGGACAGGAGAACACCGCGCGGATGAACTGGCGGCAGAAGGTCAACCGGCGGCTGGTGGTCGTGCCGCTCGAGTCGTCGAATGAGCAGCGCCGCAAGGCGGCCTATCCCGAATTGGGCCTCGCGGTCGATCACTTGCGGATCGAGGATATCGACCCCACGCGGCTGCCCGAGTGGCAGCGCGAGACGCTGGCCTCCTAGCCCGCCCCGTCCAACGCGTTCTGCGCCAGCGCCGCCGCCAGGAGCCGCTCGGCCCGGTCGCGCGCGGCGCCGCGCGGCAAATCGAGCGAAGCGGCCATTGGCTCGCCCATCAAAGCATCGCCGAGCGCCAGCAGCACCAGGGTGAGCGTGGTTTCGCGCATCGCGCGGCCAGCAGCCTCGTCGGGGTCGTCGCAGTGAATCTCGTCCACCAGCGCGTGGATCGCCTCGATAACGGGATCGAGCGCATCCTCGTTTCCCGAAGCCAGCATCCAGCTCGCCAGCGCTCCGCCGCCCTGTTTGTCGAACGCGTCGAAAGTCAGGTCGACTACTTGGCGAGGACTTCCAACACCTGCACGGCTCGCAATCACGGCTTCGGCAATATTTTGGCAAACACTTTCTGCAAGATATGCGGCCAGGGCCTTCTGGAGACCGGCAGCGGAACCGAAATGGTGCAGCAGATTCGCATGAGTACGGCCGATTCGTCCGGCCACCGCCTTGAGCGTGATGCTTTGCGGACCTGCCTCGATCAGCAGCGCGCGCGCCGCCTCGAGTGCAGCCAGGCGGCTTTCGGCAGGAGCCAGGCGCTTCTTCGTGGTCATTGCTGAGGATCAGGCTCGTTCATGTCCGCTCCGATGAAATTCGACCTAGACGGCGCCGTACCGCTCGACAAGGCGACGGCGACCCCGGCCGATCTCGCGCTGACGGTGCGCGATCTCCGGTTCTGCCGCGACGAGAAGCCGGCGCGCTGGTGGCTGAAAGGCGATCCGGTGGCGACCGCGTGGCACAATGCGCTGTCGATCGCCTTCCCCCGCGGGGAAGCGCTGTTCATCGAATCGGTCAAGGCGCACCGCGAAGGCGCGCCGCCCAAGCTCGAGGCCGAGATCCGCGCATTCGTGCGGCAGGAAGCGAACCACACGCGCGAGCACGTTGCTTTCAACCGGGCGGCGGCCGGCGCGGGCTACGACATCTCCGCGATCGAAGCGGGGGTCGAGGCGCGGCTCAATTTCGCCCGCCAGCGCCCGTCGATCGTCAATCTCGCCGCGACAATGGCGCTCGAGCACATCACCGCCCTGATGGCGCGCGAGACGCTGGCCAATCCGCAAAACATGGCCGGCGCCGCCAGCGAGCCGGCGGACCTGTGGCGGTGGCACGCGGCCGAGGAAATCGAGCACAAGGCGGTCGCCTACGACACCTGGCTCCACGCGACCCGCGACTGGGGCCGATGGAAGCGCTGGAACCTCAAGCGCCGGATCGCACTCGTCGCCACGCGCAACTTCATCGCCGGCCGGGTCAGCGAGGCGCTCGAGCTGATGCGCCAGGACGGGCTCACCGGGTGGAAGTGGAAATGGCGCCTGGCCAAGCACTTGCTCGGACGGCCTGGCGTGCTGCGGCGTATTTTCCCCGGCTGGCTGGCTTACTTCCTGCCCGGCTTCCACCCGTGGAACCACGACGACCGCGCGCTGATCGGCAAGTTCGACAGCGAGTTCCCCGACGCCAACCTGCGCCAATAAACGCGGGAGCCGCGGCGCCCCTCCCGCGAAGCGAGAGGGGCTAGGCTGCCTTGGGCATCACCGACGGATCGTTGTCGCCGATGCATTCGCCGAGCTCCGCGGCGAACTCCTGCGCTGCGACGTCACATCCGCGGCCCCTGCTGTGGATCGTGCGGGTGCGGCCGGTCGGGACGAAGCCCGCCTTGCGCAGCACGCGTCCCGAGGCCGGGTTGTCGATCGCGTGGCATGCGATGAGGCGCCGATGGCCGAGGAGGCCGGCGATCCGCACCACCGCGCGCGCGGCCTCGGTGGCGAAGCCTTGCCCCCAGCGATCCCTGGCGATCCAATAGCCCATCTCGGGCCCACTTTCCCCGGCGTGCAAGCCGCATGCGCCGATGATCGCGGCGCCGCGGCTGCCGGGCAGCGTGAGCAGGAACTCGGGCAACTTCGGGGCCTGGGCGCGCGCCAGCCATTCCGCGGCGTGCTCCTCGCCATAAGGCCAGGGCACCTGCGAAAGGTTCCGGACGATCGCGAGATCGCCGATCCGGGCCGCCAGCTCGCGCGCGTCCTCGGCCCAGCCGGGCCGCAGCAGCAATCTTTCGCTACGATGGAACATTATTCGTCTCCTCGCCTGCGCCACGCCCCGTTGGCCGGGGTTTGTGACAGTTTGCCCGACGCGGAACGAAGTTTCCGCCGAGCCGATTCGAGGGAGACGTGAAAAGAGGGAGACGGGCGGGCCCCTCTCCCTCTGCGGCCGGACTATGCGCCCGGCGGGGCCATCCCGGTGGATGGCCCTTGGTGCTCAAGCCATCCGATTATTCGGCTGCGACTGCCATATCGACCGACACGTATTTGCGGCCGAGCTTGCCGTCGTGGAATCGCACGCGGCCCGCGGTCAGCGCGAACAGCGTGTGGTCCTTGCCGATGCCGACGTTGGCGCCCGGATAGACCTTGGTCCCGCGCTGGCGCACGATGATGTTGCCGCCGACCACTTCCTGGCCGCCGAACTTCTTCACGCCGAGGCGACGGCCGGCCGAATCGCGACCGTTCCTGGACGAACCGCCTGCTTTCTTGTGTGCCATCTCGTCTTACTCCGTGCTCGGCTTACTTCTTGGACTTCGGCGCCGCTTTGGGAGCGGCGGGTTTCTTCTCGGCGGCAGCCTTCTTGGCAGTCGGTTTCTCCGCTGCGGCTTCGGCCTTCGGAGCGGCGGCCTTCTTCGCCGGAGCCTTGGCTTCGGCCTGGGGCGCGGCTTCCACCTGAGCCGGAGCCTCCGCCTGCTTCGGTGCGGCGGCCTTGTTGGTCGTTTCGACCTTGCTGTCGCCAACCTGGACGATCCGCAGCAGGGTCAATTGCTGGCGGTGGCCGTTCTTGCGGCGATAGTTGTGCCGGCGGCGTTTCTTGAACACCAGCACCTTCTCGCTCTTCGCCTGGGCGATGATCTCAGCCGCGACCTTGATTTTGGCCGCGTCCTTCAGATCGTCGCCGTCGCCGGCGAGGAGCACGTCGCCCAGCTCGATCGTGTCGCCGGCTTCGCCCGCGAGCTTCTCGACCGCGATCCGGTCTCCCGCGGCAACCCGATACTGCTTGCCGCCCGTGCGCACTACTGCGAACATCGTCTTCAATCCGTTCGTTTCGAATGCCGCCTTCGCCGGGTTCCGGCCCAAACGGCAAAAAGGCGCCCAGCGGGCGCCGGAAAGAGCGCCGCCGTTAGTCCAACGGCGCCCCGCTGTCAACGCCGCAACCGGCATTTGGGAAGACGCTGGCAACGATCGGCCGCCGTGCTATTGCCGCCCGGATGAACCCGCGCCTGACCGCCCTCGCCGCGCTGATTTCCGCCGCCGCGGCCGTAACCGCCGGCGCCGCGGCGGGCAAGGACAGCTATCCGTCGCTGGCGATCCGGCCGGCCGAGCGGCCGAGCGGCACGATCCAGCCCGCACCGCCCGCGCCGGAACCCGCGCCGCCGCCGATCAGCG